>JANRKX010000145.1:0-19416 GCA_033763255.1 Acidobacteriota bacterium
TCAACCGCTCGCTGTTGGAACTGAACTCAGTGTTGCCGTTTGGGTTCAGATTCTCGGCTTTCTTTTCCTTTTCCTTTTTGCACTTGGTGTCAGCCCATCGGCAACGGTTCGCTTTCTTTTCAGCAGGCGGTTTTGGATCAACTTCTTTGGCGTTTCTTGTCGCGTCCAGATTCGGCAGGTTCGGGCTGGGTGCTCCTTGAGTCCGCAATCCACCTTGATTGGGTGATTGTTGTGATTGTGTGCTGGCGGGCAGCGGCAAACCGGCGAAACTCAGAGCCAGACACAGTGTAAACACAACCGATCGAGCAAACGACGAAGAGACGCGAATTTTGGCCATAAGACACACTCCTGCTGACAAACCTGGCAAACCAGGTTTGGGTTAGGGCTGTCGAGAGAAACTCCGGGGTGGCAAAGAGGCTTTCTGCTGACGACAAACGACCAACCGTCGTTGCGATTCAAACTTTCCAGCTTTCGCGGCAACCAACGATCAATCGGATTTGATATTGAATGAGCTTGGTGGAGTTGAGACACGCAGAAGGTACATCTCTTGCAGGGGGGGGGCGTCAAGAACTTTCTTTGCTGAAGACCGAAAATAATGTTGCGTAGGGATGCAACTGACTTCAACTCAAGGAAACACAATGCGAGAGGCAGGCGCTAAAAAGGCAAGCAGGCGGCAAAATTCGACGGCACGATTTTCCGCCCAGGCGCGATCTTCGTCCGATTGGCGTTGGCCGAAAAACGCCACGTGGCCTCCGCGACCGGTCAGCAACACGCGCACCAGCGAGTTGGCGGCGAGGCGCGGATCGTTGAACGGATCGCTGGGAATAAACGGATCGTCTTCGGAATGAATCAGCAACGTCGGCACGCGAATCTTCGGAATGAAGGGCAGGGAACTGGCGTGGTTGTAATAATCCACTGCGTCTCGAAAACCATTGTAAGGTTGCATGGCGTCGTCCCAATCCCACAAATGCCGAACTCCGTTCAGCTTGCTCAAATCATAAACGCCGGGGAAGTGAGAGTTCTTTTCGCGCAGAGTCCGGTACAGGCTGCGTATGAATCGAATTTCGTAAATGAAGTTTTCCGGGCGGGCGATGGCGCGCGAACAGGATTCCAGGTCAATCGGCGGACTGATGGCACAGACTCCGCGAAGCTGTTTGGGAGTTTCGTCGCCAAGTTCTCCGGCGAACTTCAGCGATTGATTTCCGCCCATCGAAAAGCCGATCAAAAACAGTTCCGGCAATTGGTCGCTTTCAATCAATTCGCGGACGACGAAGTGCAAATCAACGGTCAGCCCAGAATGGTAAAGCTTCGGCGACAGGTGCAGCGTTCCGCCGCATCCGCGCACGTTGTAACGCAGCACGTTGAAACCGGCGGCAAAGGCTTTGCTGGCTGTGCCCAGCACATAACCGGCGTCGGCGGAACCTTCCAATCCGTGAACGATCAGGATGGTCGGGTGACTCAGACGATCCGATTGCCAATGGCAGTAAGCTACAACTTTCGTGTCAGACTCGGTTTGAAACTCTCTGCGCTCTGCCGGTTGAGTCAGAATTGAAAAACGACGAGGTCGTTTTGTGCCGACGATTGTCATCAAGTGGCGATTGTCGAGCATTGCCGCCGGAACAAAAGGTCGGCTGGCAAGCTGTTCGGTGATGACATCAAATGAAGCTTCAGTAGTTTTAGTCAGAATTGGGTTTGCGCTCATCTTTGGGAGTCAAAAACTTGCTTTCACAAAATCGTTGCGTGATGATGCCGGGCAAGTTCACAAGAACAAAAAACTTATGACAACGTAAGTCTCGATTGGAATCTGACGATTTAACAACCGGTTCAAGCTAGTCAGCAAACGAGGTTCAATTATGGAACAACCCTGTTCACGTTGCGGATATATTTCAGATCGCCCGGCAAGATTTTGCCGTCAGTGCGGTTCACAGCTTATCGCCGAAAACGAAGCCACTTCGGCAACGACGCGAAATTATGCTCAACAAACTCCGCCGCAATTCGCCGAACCGCAAGCCGGGTATTCGGGTTATGCGCCCGGCAGTTGGGCGGAACAAACGCCCAGCACATCACGATTTTACCAGCCTCCGGCAGTGCCTCAATACGAACAAGCCAGTGCGCCGAAGAAAAGCGGTTGGGTGAAATGGGTTTTGATCTCGTTCGCCGGAATCTTTTTGTTATGCGTGATGTTTGCCGTTGGCATCATTTACTTGGCCAGCCAAAAAGTCGGGCAGGCGGTTGAAGAAGCTCAACGAAATGCTCCTGTCGTTGGTGGTGGTACTCAGCCGCCGGATGCTCCCTTTCCACCCGATGCTCCATCGGCAGAAGAGACTGTCGCAACGCTGGACAGTTTCAAGTATCCGGGCGGAACGATTCTGACTTCAGCCAAAGCTCCATTTATGCAGACATTGGTAATGACCGCCAGCGAGGACATCGAGAAGGTCAAAGAGTTTTACGACAAGAAGTTTTCTGAAACCTTCAAAAACTCGGACAGCAACATTCAGGTCAATGAAGGAGAAAAATACGTGTACACCTCGTTGACACATCCGATGATGATCATCACATTGGAACCAGACCGTGCTCAGGATGGCAAAACTAAAATCACGTTGGTGCGCACCCAAGTGCCAATTCCGAATATCAAGTTTTAGCGAATTGCAGCAACCGAAAAAAACTCAAAAGCGGCGATCAATTTTCAACCGGTCGCCGCTTTTTCGTGCGATTTGAAGTCGTAGATCATTAGGCTCAGCACGCGAATTTGTGACGTTCAATTGCGAGTTTCATCGTGAAGAAAAAATTCTGCGAATATATTTTTCAAAACGACTTTCTTTCCACTTCAACATCTTGACAAAGGTAGGAGCCGCGCGAATAATGCGCCTCCGCTTCGATGAGGAGCGAGCACCTCGGTGGTAAATCACAACAAAGTTTAAGCAGTTCTTCAGGCGATTGAATACCCGTTTAAGCAAATTCAATTGCGTGGGGGACTTTTTGCGTTTTTATGAATGCAGTACCAACCAGCGCCGCCGCGAGTCGTTTGACGGAATTGAACTTTCTGCGAAGCGGCAAAGTGCGCGACATTTACGACGTTGACGACGACCATTTGTTGATTGTGGCAACGGATCGCATTTCAGCTTTTGATTGCGTGTTGCCGAACGCGATTCCGCACAAAGGTCAGGTGCTGACTCAGTTATCGCGGTTTTGGTTTGAACGGTTTGCGGATGTCGTCCCGAATCATTTGGTGACGACTGAAGTTGACAAGTTTCCGGCTGCTTTCGGCGAAAAGCTTTCGCCGGAATCGAAAGCCCGCTTGGCCGGACGTTCGATGCTGGCGCGCCGAGCTGAAGTTATCTCGTTTGAATGCGTCGTGCGCGGGTATCTGGCTGGTTCCGGCTGGAAAGAGTATCAACAGACCGGCGCGGTCTGCGGTCACAAATTGCCTGTGGGGTTGGTTGAATCGGCGAAATTGCCGGAGCCGATTTTCACTCCGGCAACAAAAGCGGAACAGGGACACGACATCAACGTTTCGATTGCGGAGATGGCGTCAACCATCGGCGAAGACCTGACGAAGAAGCTGGAAGCGATCAGTTTGACGTTGTACACCGAAGCCGCTCGTTACGCCGCTGACCGTGGCATCATCATTTGCGACACGAAGTTTGAATTTGGATTGAGAGACGGACAGATTGTTTGGATTGACGAAGCCTTGACCCCGGATTCGTCCCGGTTTTGGCCGCTGTCGGCTTATGCACCGGGCAAATCGCAGGCTTCATTCGATAAACAATTTGTTCGTGATTACCTTGAGACCTTGGACTGGGACAAACGCCCGCCTGCACCTACACTGCCCGATGAAGTCGTAGCCGCAACGAGCGCTAAGTATCTGGAGGCATACAAACTGATTACAGGCCACGGCCTGTCGTTTGCCGGACACTCCGGAACTGTCTGATTCGACGTTTGAAAATAACCGATTGAGCAATTGAACTATAACGTTGCCCGTTAAGAGAGTTGACGCCTTCCGCACCATCCCCACTTACGAAGGCCATCGCCCGTCCGACGGTTTGATACCAGCCTCAAACTTTCGGTACAGCGTAGCTATCTTTAGATCGTGGCAGCGAACTTCGAGGACATGGCCATGAAAGCTGAGCTTGAATCCCTGGTAGACCAAATGATTACTGGCGGCATTTTGTTTGAAGAAGCCGTCAAAGAGTTTGAAAAGAAGTTCATCCTGAAAGTCGTCAGTCGCCACAACAACAATTTATCGAAAGCCGCCGATGAACTCGGCATCCATCGCAACACGCTCAGCAAGCGCGTCGGCGAGTACGAAAACGGCGTGAACGGCAATGGCGTCGTTCACCTGAACGGCCATCATTCCAATGGGCAGAAACGCCGCAAACCTGCGCCTCGCCGCAAGAAAGTTTCCACCGCAAGACCTGCCTGATCGCCTGACCTGGTTATTGATTGTCTGGTTTTGTTGGAGTGTTGACGCGGCGAGGGCGCGTATTGGGTTTGGCAGGCGGCGGCGGAACATCTTCTGATTCTGTCGTGATTACCGGCTTTAGATTTTCCAGTTGAGAAATCAGCATCAGCGCATCCACCATCGGCACAAGCAAGACAGGCTGATTTAGATTCATCTCTACATTCGGCAACGTCACTGGCTTGGCAATTTCGAGTTCCGGTTTTCGATCTTCCTTCTTCGTTTCTTCCACTTTTTCATCTTTGGCTGAATCTTTCGCGGATTCTTCGAGTTTGGGCGGTTCGTTTACCGCAACGGTTTGAGCCAACGACAAATCCGCCTTTCCGCTTTCGAGTGAGTTTTCGGTTTTGGGCGAATCTTTTTGGGCATTGGCCGGAGCTTTTGGTTGCAACTTGATCGGTTTGGCGTTTTGCCGGGTTTGAGCGGCGGATGATTTCTTTGACGACTTGGGTTCGGGCGGAGCCGCAACAGAACTAACCAGCGTGGCGTTGATTCCGGCCTGGCGCAATCGTTCTTCCAATCCATTCGTCGAATTGTTGATCTTTCGGTAAATGGCCTCGATGGCGGCCAGTTTCACATCGAAACTTGAAGCTTCCGGCGGTTCGTAGCCGGACAAATACAAATCAAGCGCCGCCGCCAATTCGCCAGCGGTTTCTTTGACGACTGCCAGATGCCATTGAGCGCGACGGGCTTCGGGCAACGTGCCATAAGCAGTGACCGCTTCGTTCAGCGATGCGGTCGCTTCTTCGGTTTTCCCGGCCTGAAACAGTGCCCAGCCTTTGGCGTCCAGCGCGCGTCCGCGAAAGATTTGCAATCGCCCGTTGCGGTCGTAATTCGGATAATCACGCACGGAGCCGTCTAGCTCTGTGGCGACTTCGGCCAGTCCTAAAGCCTGTTCAGCCAGTTCGACCGCCAATCCTGTCGCAATGCCCGCTTGAGAAAGTTTTTGCGCCACGTACAGCGAACGGAACGAACGTCGCGTTGATTCTGCTTCGGCAAAATCCAGCGCCGCCCGATCAAGCTCTTCCATTTGCTTTCGCGTGACAGAGACTTTGCCAGCCGCGACGGTCTTTTTGATTTCCTCCAGCCAGGTGTGAAACCGCGTCAGTGATTCGGCCAGCTTGTATTGTTCCGGCGAAGTCGGCAGCACGGCGACAAATAACGAAGCCTGATGTTCGCGCGCCAATAACTCTTTGACGCTATCGGCTTTTACGTCCAGCGAACCGCCCAGTCGCGTCGAAAAAATTTCTTTGCTTGCTTTTGTCGAAACGTTGAACGCTTTGGAGAACTGTTCCATCGCGCCATCGAAATCTTCAACCGACAGGTACAACTTTCCGAAAGTGAAAAACAGAGAAGGGAAGCTGGCATACCGACCGGCAGCCAGCAGGTTGCGTTCGGCTTCGAAAATTTTGCCTTCGGCCAGATCAACTTCGGCGGCGGCGATGCGCGCCCAGGCGTAACGCGGTTCGATCATCAAAGCAGTTTCTGACGCCTGCCGAGCTTGTTTCAATTTGTTTTGCGCCAGGTAATACAGCGCCATCTGAGTTTGCAGATACAAATCGCCTGTGATTTCTTCGGCCACGCCGCGCAAATCGCGCGCTTGATTGAGCGCCGCAGTCATTTGCGGTTCGTCGCCCAAAGCCAGAAACGTCAGCGCCAACCCTTTGAACGAAGGCGCGTGTTTCGGTTCGATCTCCAACTGTTTTTGATAGAGCTTGATTGCGTCCGGGTAAGCGCCGTGAGCGCGATACAGATTGGCCAGTTCGTAATACGCGCGCTTGTCTTTGGCATCCACGCCGATGGCGAGTTGGTATTCGGCAATCGCGTCATCCAGCCGCAAACCGATTCGATAGGCCGAACCGAGCGCGCGATGCAGATGTGCATCAGGTTCGCCAGTTTTGGCAGCAGCTTCCAGCGCGCGAATGGCGTCGGTCGGCGCTTCGATGGTCATGAAAAATTCGCCCAAAGCCGCCAACCGAGCGGTGTCTTTGGCAAAGCGGGTTTCCAATTGCCGAGCCAAGCCAACGGCTTCGTTGCGGTATCCGCGAACCGAAACCGCCAGCGGAATGCGAATCACGGTTTCCTGAAAAAATTGATCGGTGACTTTTTCAGGCAACGCACCCAGAGCTTTGCGAAAATTGGCGACGGCTTTTTCGATGTTGTTTTCGCCAAGCTCAACTTCGCCGAGTTGCGCCCAACTGGCGACGATGGCTTCGCGCGCAGCGTCGGCTTGTTCGGCAGCCGGGCGAGTTTTCAAGATTTGTTGCAACGCGGTAATGCGTGCGGCGGGGTCTTCGATGGCGATGGCCGTGTCATAGGAGACAGGTTGAGACGTTTTGGGCGGAGTCTGTGCCACAGCAGCACAAACCAGGAATGCCAACGTGAGCGGGATAATGATTCCGGCACGGTTTTTCATCAAAATCCTTCCCTCTTTTTCAGTCGTTCGCTCCTTTGCCTTTTCGCTCCAATAATTCCATAGCTTTGTTAAGGCGACCATGGGCGCGAAACCAGATACAAATAAAAATCAATGTAACAGCAGCAAATAAAACCAGAGCCACCCATCCGGCTTTTGTCATCTCCAATTTCTCAGCAGTCGCCCAGTTCACAATCACACCAAGGAACGCGCCTGCAAAAAGTGAAGCCAGTGACAGATATAGGTTTTCATCTTTTGCATATTCGGAAAGTTGATAGACGCGGGTTGATTTGATGTAGAACTCTTCCCGGTCTTTTTGAATAATTGTTCCGGTCGCTTCAAGAGTAGTTTCGGCCTCTGCTGTCGCTTGTTTGATGAACTGAATCTTTCTGTCAAAAGGTTGCTGGTTATCCACTCGCAGGCTCCTTATCGTTAAAACCACAGCATCTATTCGACCAAATGCACTTTCTCCAGAATTGATAAAGTCGAAGGGTGTCGTTCCATCAGTTTTAGGGTTGCACCATCGGTAAGATTGAGCGCACCAACAAGGCTGAGCACATAATCTTCCTTTGGGCTGCTTTTGACTGGAAGCGCAAGGTCATTTGTTAATTCAGTGAGCAGGTCGTCATAAGTAAGCCTGTTGTCGAACTGGATTAAATGCTTTTTCCCGTCGGGCAATTGTAGGTTCACCAATATGTTTGCCATAAATTTCCTCGCAAAAACATCAGACACTGATTGATTTTCGATAGACACAACTATATCACCGGAACGAAATTGGCCAAACTGTTTCATTTTCGGCGCGTGACCATCACTCCGGCGATAATCAAAATCGCTCCGGCAGCCTGCAACCACGTCGGTTGTTCGCCGAGCACAGGCCAGGCGATCAGCGCGGCAATGACCGGAATCACGCAACCGTAAATCGTCGTTTTCACTCCGCCGATCAGTCGGACGTTACGGTTGTAAAGCAGATAACAAGCAACCAGCGCCAGCGCCGCTGAATAAATGACTCCGAAGATTCCGGCGGCTCCGAAACCTTGCCAGCCGGTTTGGTGCATTTCGATCAATCCCGGCAAGCCGAACATCACCAAGCCCGGAGCGCCCGTAATCATCGTCAGCGTCGTCGCCCGCAACGAAGAAATGTTGTCTTTCACCGTTCGCATTCCCAGCACGTAAGCCGCCCAGCAAAACACCGAAGCCAGCACCAGCAAATCGCCAAAAATTGTGCGCGATGAAAGCGTCGCTCCGCGCGAACCAACGACAATCGAAATGCCACCGAGAGCCAGCGCCAATCCGATTACCGTGAACCGCGTGATGCGTTCCAAACCGATCAGCCCTCCGGCAATGGCCACAGCCACCGGCGAAGTCGAAGCAATCAACGAACTGTTGGCCGAAGTCGTATATGCCAACCCGTTGGCAAACAGAGCTTGGTAGACGGTGTTGCCGACCAATCCAAGCCAGAGGAATTTCCAAAAGCTGCCCTCTGGAAATTTCACGTCGCCTTCGCGCCACCACAGCATCAGCATCATCAATAACGTGGCCAGCGTGAACCGCAAAGCTGCAAATGGAAACGGCGCGATTTGCGAATACGCGGTTTTCAGCACTGCGAAATTGCCTCCCCAAATCAGGACGACGAACGCCATCGTCAGGTCGGGAGAGGCAAGTTTGTCGAATAACGAAGCGCGTTCAGGCAGTTTTTCCGCCTGAAGTTCGGTTTCTACGGAGGACACTAAAACTCCAGATTCTTCAGGTAATCAATGCTGATTTTCAAACTGTCGAACGGCGAACCGGGCGTGACATCCTGTTCGACGAAATAATGTTTGATCGCGCCTTTCGGAGCTTTGGCAAAGATGGTTTTGAAATCAATTGTGCCGCGTCCGACTTCGGTGATGCCGCGTTTGGCGGTTTTGTCCATTTCCTTGACGTGGAACAGCGCAAAGCGGTCGGGCTGTTTGGCCATATAAGCCAGCGGGTCTTGTTTGGCGAAAACGATCCAGTACAAATCTAGTTCGATCTTGACCAGATTTTTGTCGGTTTCGGCCAGCAACACGTCAAAGGGCAGTTTGCCGTCAATCGCAAAGAATTCGAAATCGTGATTGTGATAACCAAACTGGATTCCGGCTTTCTGGCAGGCTTCGCCGGCTTTGTTGAACAGCGCGGCGTGTTGTTTGTATTGATCGAGCGTTTTGCGGTCACGGTCTTCCAGGTACGGACAGATCAGATACCGATGACCAATCGCTTTGGCGGTTTCAATCGTCTTGTCCAGGTCTTTTTGCAATGACGCCAATGGCACGTGCGCCGACGGCGCATCCAATCCCAACTGCCCGAGCAAGGTTTTGATCTGTTGCGGCGTGCGGTTGTAATACCCCGCGAACTCGACTTCCTTGAACCCAAGTTCGGCGATTTTCTTCAACGATCCGTCGAAATCTTTCGCCATCTGGTTGCGGACGGTGTAAAGCTGCACGCCGATTTTGGACAGTTTGGCGGCCTGAGCTTCACTGTGGAGCAAGTTCATCGCCAGCGCGCCGCCCGCCACACTGCAAGCCGTTTGGCGCAGAAACGTTCTTCGATTCAACATCGGTAAAAGCCTCCAATTTGTTATGTATTGTGCGGAAAAGCGAGCGCGATGATAACAGGCCTCGCGGACGCCGCAAAATTGCTGCTAAGATGCGCGCGTTTACGTCTCGAAAGGTGTTCATCATGTTCAAACCGATTCTGGCCAGTCTGTTGATCGTGCTGATGGCAGTTGCTGCTTCAGCGCAACCGGCTCGGCAAACCAAACCCGCACCCAAGCCTGCGGCGCCAACTACTGAAGACAAATCCGAACAGGCGGCTTCGCTGTTTGATGCCGGGCAGCGCGCTCACGAGGCGGGCGATCTGGCCAAAGCCGTCGAGTTGTATGGCAAGGCGCTCGAACTCGATGCCGAATTGTGGCAAGCGGAGTTTCAACGCAGTGCGGCGTTGTTTTCGATGGGCAAGTTGGCCGAAGCCAAAGCTTCGTTGGCGCGCGTCAATGCGTTGCTGGCGGAATATCCGGTCAGCGACCAACTCAAACAAATTTTCGTTCGCGTTCAAATCAGTCTTGGCGAAATCGCCCTGGCGGAATCGAAATTCGACGACGCCGAAAAAGCATTCCGCCGTGTGCTTGAAATTAATCCAACTGGACAACAAGCCGCAGGTGCCCATTCTGGGTTAGCCGAAGTTTTTTGGGCAACAAATAGACACGCCGAGGCAATTGCCGAGGCCAAAGCTGCGATTGCCGCTGGCGATGATCGCGCGACACCTTTTTGGGTGTTGGGGACGACGCTGTTTGGCGAAAACAAATGGGATGAAGCTTTGCCTGCGCTAAACGAGGCATTAAAACGCGAGCCAAAAAGCGAGTTGGCTTTGCTTTATCGCGCTGAAATCTTCATCGCCAAAAGCAGATTGAGTGACGCTGTCTCTGATCTACGCGCTGCGTTAGCCGTAGAGCCAAAAACGCAAACAAAGCTGCGGCTCGCAGCGATCGAAGCACAGCGTAAGCAATTCAACGAAGCCTTGACGCTATTTCAGGAAGTCCTGAAAACCGATCCTGATAACTCTGACGCCAGCGCCGGGCTGACCGCCGTCTTGATCGAGTTGGGCAAAGGAGCCGAAGCTGTTGTCCAACTCGAACGACTGATCAAAGCCGAGCCGAACCGCGCCGTGTTGCGCGCTCAACTGGCCGAACTGCTGTTGCCGAAAAATGTTGAAAAAGCGTTGGAGCAATATCGCGCCGCTGCCGAACTCGATCCGAAAAACGCCAACCATCATGTCGGCGTAGCTTCGGCGCTGGTCAAGCTGCGCAAGTTTCAAGAAGCCGTTGATGTGTTGAAGCCCGTGCTGGCCGCCAATCCCAAAGGCGACGTGGAATACTTCGCGCGCACGAATCTGGCGACGGCGCTGTTCGAATTGGATGATTTCCCGAACGCCGCGCGCGAATTCATCTGGATTCTGGACACTCAAGCCAAACGCGGAGACCGCAAACGAACCGCCATCACGCTGTATTTCGTCGGCATTTGTCTGGACAAACTCGGCGATTACGAACAGGCTTTGAAGGCGTACAACCAATTCATGGAACTGGCTTCGTCGGACAATCAACTGGAAGTTGAAAAGGTGAAGCTGCGACTGCCTTCGCTGAAACGGCAGATTGAAATGGGAAAAGGGAAGAAGAAAGGGTGAGCGGGTGACGGAGAGATTGAGGTTGAGGTGATTTTTGGATAGTGGTGAAAATGTAATGCTGATTTCACCGCAGAGGCGCAGAGAACGCAAAGATTTCGCAGAGATACAAAAGAAAACAAGCTTCCTATATGGCTTCTCTGCGCTTCCTCTGTGGTCTTTGCGCCTCTGCGGTAAAAAAAAGACTCTCTGAATCGCAGCATTACTTTTTCATGACGACCGATTTTTTCAGGAGGCGTTATGACGTTTTTCAAAGGATCGAAAGTTTTGTTTTTCGTGGTTTGTGTTGGATTGTTGGTGTCGGCGGGAGTTTCGGCGCAGAAGAAAACGCGCGACCATCTGACCGAACAGGAAATCGAACTGGTGCGCGACGTTCAGCAGATTGACCAGCGCATCGAAGTGTTCGTCAAAGCCGCCGACCGGCGCATTCTGGTGTTGATGAATCCGAACGCAACGCAAAAGCCGAAAGAAGAAGAAACCTGGGGGCCGCTGCCGACGGGCACGAAAGCTGAACTGCTCAGCGATTACAAAAAAATCCTGGAAGAAGCCGAAGAAAAGCTCGAAGATTTTTACAGCCGCGAACCGAAAAACGATTTGCTGAAAAAAGCCCTGCAAAAATTCAAACAAGCCGCGAACAAACAAATTCCGCAACTGCGCGCAATGGCGGCGCAACTCACCGACAAAAAAGACCAGCGCGCCCTGGCCGAAGCCATCGAAGAAGCCGAAACCGTCACCAAAGCCGAAATGACCAATTGAGTCGAAACATAGCTGCTGATTTAGGGAAGCAGCAGGACTTTGCCGGTGGTTTTGCGGCCTTCCAGTTGGCGGTGCGCTTCGGCGGCGTCGGCCAAGGGGAATGTCTTTTCGATGCGCAGCTTCAGCTTTCCGGCGTTGATCCAGTTGAACAGGTCGCCTGCTCGCCAGAGCAATTCTTCGCGCGTTGCGGCGTACGCCGCCAGACTCGGTCGCGTCAAAAACAGCGAACCTTTTTGTGCCAGTAAAGCCGGATCGAACGCCGCCACAGGCCCGGACGATTGACCGAACAGCGCCAGCATTCCGCGCGGAGCCAGACAGTTCAGGCTTTTCAAAAATGTCGTCTGGCCAACCGAATCGTAAACGACCTGCACGCCTTTGCCGTCGGTGAGGCGGCGAACTTCCGTTTCAAAATCCTGCTCGGTGTACAAAATGACGTCATCGGCTCCGGCTTCGCGGGCGAGCGCGGCTTTCGCTTCGGTGGAAACCGTCCCGATGCTGCGCGCGCCGATGTTGTTGACCATCTGGCATAACAACAGTCCAACACCGCCCGCCGCCGCGTGAATCAACGCCGTGTCTCCGGCTTTGAGCGCGTAGGTGGACATCACCAGATAATGCGCCGTCATGCCTTGCAACATGGCTGCGGCGGCTTGCTGGGCGCTAACGCTATCGGGAACTTTGACCAGACGCCACGATTGCACAGCAGCGTATTCGGCATAAGCGCCGACTTGCATGGCGTACGCGACGCGGTCGCCGACGGCAACTTCGGTGACGCCTTCGCCGACGGCTTCGACAATTCCGGCAGCTTCCATACCGGGAATGAACGGACGCGGCAACGGGTAAAGTCCGGTGCGGTGATACACGTCAATGTAATTCAGCCCGATGGCTTCGACCTTGATTAAGGCTTCGCCTGCTTTGGGCGAAGGTGTTTCGGCGTCACGGTACACCAGCGATTCCGGCCCGCCACAGGTTTCAACAACGATTGCTTTCATGATTTTCCTTTATACCTTGATGAAAATTTTGCGCCGGTACAGCACCAGCATTAACAACCACCACAGCGCCAGATAGGCCAACGCAAACGCCAGCGAAGCGTTCATCGGCGACAGCCACGTGGCAAAGATTCGTTCGTAAATCCAATCGCGCAATGTGCCTTCTGTCCCGTCCAGTTTGGTGGCTTTGATGAACAGCAACACTTTGAACATCAAACTCGACAGCACATAGAGCGCCAGCGCGTTGACGCCGAACACGACAAACGGTTGCGCCCAGCGCCGATACCCTTTCAAGTCAATGACCCAATAACACAGCGCCAACAGTTGCAGCGCCAATCCGCCCGTGAACATCACATAAGAACTTGTCCAGAGAGCTTTGTTGATCGGGAACGCCCAATCCCACACGTAGCCGACGATCACGCATAACGCGCCGACGGCGAACAATCCGGCGACTTTTTCAAAGGCTTCGCGGCGTTGCATCAACCACTGTCCGGCCAGCACGCCGAACAGCGCAGTCGAAATGGCCGGAACAGTGCTGAACAATCCTTCGGGATCGTACATCGGTTTGTACGTGTGGCCGGGCATCAACGTGCGATCCAGCCAAGAAGCCAGCGAGCCTTCCAGCGACAAATCGCCGCGCGCGTAGCCCGGCGCGGCAATCAGTTTCATCGCCAGCCAATATCCAATCAACAAGCCGAGGGCGATCAGAATTTGCGTGCGGATTTTGGTCGTCAAAAAGATTAACGCCGCGAACAGGTAACACAACGCCAGTCGCTGCATGACGCCGGGAATTCGCAAGTGGTGGAACTTGTCCAGCGTGTACGGAAACGCATTCAACACCAACAAGCCCAACCCAAAAATGATGGCCGACCGGCGAAGGATTTTCAGGTACAGGTCTCGCTGGCTGCCGCTTGCAGCTTTGCGCCGTTCGAAGGCCAGCGGAATGGCGACGCCGATGATGAAAACGAAAAACGGAAAAATCAGATCGGTCGGCGTCCAACCGTGCCATGCTGCGTGCGCCAGCGGCGGATACACAGCATTCCAGTTTCCGGCGTTGTTGACCAACACCATTCCGGCAATGGTCAAACCGCGAAAGACATCCAAGGAAATCAGGCGTTCTGAAGGCAGCGACTCCGGGCGCTGTTCGGTCATGGGGCAAGCTCCTGAAAAGTGAGTCCATTCACCGCAGAGAACGCAAAGAAAGCGCAGAGATGATTCCAACACTCTGCGGAGCCTCTGCGACACTTTGCGCCTCAGCGGTTGAAAAAAGAATGCAGTGAATCGGCGGCAGATTGTCACAAGAAACCAAAAAGGAAAATGGCTGCCCGAACATTTCGAGCAGCCATTTTGGTTTTATCGTTTGCTGGCGATTTATCGTCGCGCCTGACGTTCGCGCGCGTCGTCAATGTCTTCAACAGCGGCAGGCGAAGACATCAATCCGCCTTTGATTTTCGGCGCGATGTCTACGCGGCCAAGCAGAATCCGCTGCATCTTTTTCGGCAAGACGTATTGAGCGGCGCGTACGATTTTGTTGACCAGCGAAGCCAGATCGCCACGTCCGTCCCAATGTTCCTGAATGATTTCATCGTCGGTTCTGGCCAGCAATCGCAACACCACCAAACCGATCAAATACAGGTCGTCTACCTGACCGATGAACGGAATAACGTCCGGCAACAGATCAAGCGGCGATACCACATAAGCAATCGCGCCGACGAGCATCGCTTTTTCCGCCATTGGCACCCGCGAATCCTTGAACAGTCTGTACAGTAGCTTCAGGAAATTCGGAATGAGCATGATGACGCTCTTCAGAAATCCTTTGGCTTCCTTGCGGTTGTTGTAATCGTCAATTCGGACAATCTTGTTTTGTTCCATCTTCCTCCTCCCACTAGAGTAAATGTTGAAACTCAGCACGTTTGCTGAAGCGCGGCTTCAGATGGTTAAATGCCTCGCCCTGTTGCATGTAGCTGCAAAAGGCGCGCAATTTAACCATTCATCATCAACTGATACAAACCAGCTTATGACCATAGAAGTTTTTCCCGAATCGCTGGCGTTGACGGACGACGATTCGGTGTTGCAGATCGCGTGGGATGACGGGCACGTCAGCCGGTTGCGATTGAACGTGTTGCGGGCGGAATGCCCCTGCGCCAGTTGCAAAGGCCATCATCCGTCGCAAAGTTTGAACCTGACAGCCGAACAATTCCCGGACATACGCATCACGGACCTGGCGCCAGTGGGCCGATACGCATACAGCATCAGTTGGAGCGACGGTCACAACACAGGTCTGTACACGTTGCGCTCGTTGCGCGAAATGGAAAATTCGGCTTAGCCGGAAATTGGAGAGAAGACCATGAAGAAACTGTTTCGATGTTGCCTGATGCAGGTTTTGATGATCACGGCGATTTCTACTGCGCGCGTTCATCTAGCCGCTGAATCCAAGCCTGAAGACAAATACGCCAAACTGGATTCGATGAAGGTGCATTACCAGAATTACGGCAAAGGCGACGAAGCTCTGGTTTTCGTTCACGGCTGGACGTGCAATTTGACCTTTTGGAAAGCGAACATTCCGGCCTTCACCGGCCAAGCGCGAGTCATCGCAGTTGATTTGCCCGGTCACGGCCAGAGCGAAAAGCCTGAACTGGCTTACACAATGAAACTTTACGCTCAGGCCGTCGAAGCCGTATTGCGCGACGCCAAAGTCAGCAAGGCGACATTGATCGGACACAGCATGGGAGCGCCAGTGTTGTGGCAGTTTTATAAAAACTTCCCCGAAAAGACGCGGGCTTTGGTGATTGTTGATGGCAGTTTGAAAGCGATGGGCACGCGCGAATCAATGAAAGGCTTCCTCGATCCGCTGCGGTTGCCGACCTATCGAGCCAGCGCCGAAAAATCGGTCGAATTCCTGACACAGGGAATGAAAGACCTGAAAGTTCGCTCGGAAGTCAAAACTGCAATGGTCAATGCTCCCCAACATACGATGGTCAGCGCCTTTGAAGGAATGCTCGACCCGAACATCTTCCCTGCGAAAACAGACAAGATTACTGTGCCGACTCTGGCGTTGATGGCGACCAGCGGAAACTGGGGTTCGGAATATGAAGCGTATCTTCGTGGACTCGCTCCCGGCGTCGAATATCAAGTCTGGTCGGGCGTCAGTCACTTTTTGATGATGGACGAACCGCAAAAATTCAACGAAGCGGTGTTGGCGTTTTTGAAGAAGAACAAGTTGGTCAAATGAAGACAGTTATTCTCTGCGGTGGAAAAGGAACTCGATTGGGCGAACACGGCGCGACCGTGCCGAAAGGTTTGATCGAAATCGGCGGTCAGCCTGTGCTGTGGCACATTCTGAAGCTTTACCAGCATTACGGCTTGAATGAATTTGTATTGTGTCTGGGTTTTCTCGGCGAAGAAATCAAAAGACATTTCACCACACATTACTTTCTGGATAGGGAACCGCAATACGCTGACCTCGCGCCTTCGCCAGATTTGGCAGGCGATTTTCAGCTCCGCTGGCAACACGCCGACGGCAATGAACTGAGCATCACTTTTGCCGACACCGGAGCCGAAACCAACACCGGCGGACGCATCAAGCAAATCGAAAAGTATCTGGGCGGCGACGAAACTTTTTGTGTGACTTACGGTGACGGTTTGTCGAACGTTGACCTGAAAGCTTTGATTGACTTTCATCGCTCGCACGGCAAAGCGGCGACTTTGACGGCGGTGCATCCGCGCTCGAATTTCGGCATCATCAAACTTGATGGCGAATCGGCAGTGACGGATTTTGAAGAAAAGCCGGTCATGCAGGAATGGATCAACGGCGGGTTTTTCGTGTTCAACCGGCGACTGTTTGATTACCTGACTGACGATTGCGTGCTGGAACGCGAACCGCTGGAACGATTGGCTGCCGAGCGGCAATTGATCGCCTTTCAACATTCCGGCTTCTGGAAATGCATGGATACCTACAAAGACAATCTGGAATTCAACCAACTCTGGGAGGCTGGCGAAGCGGAATGGAAAGTCTGGGCCTGATTGCGGAGTTTAGTCGCCGGTAGATTGCCTGAACCTGATACCTGAAATCCGAAACCTGTCATCTAACACCTGTCACCTAACACCTGTCACCTAACACCTGAAATAATGTTTTGGAATAACCGAACAGCTTTTGTCACCGGAGCCACCGGATTCGTCGGATCGTATGTCGCCAGAATGCTTGTCGAACAAGGCGCGCGCGTCGTCTGTTTGCAGCGCGACGAAGTGCGCTCGAACTCGCTGGATGTGTTCGACCTACGCCGCCGAGTCACTGTCGTCAACGGCACGATTGAAGATTACGGTTTGATGGAACGCATTCTGGCCGAATACGAAATCGAAGCCGTGTTCCATCTGGCCGCCCAAGCCATTGTCGGCGCAGCCAATCGTTCGCCGCTTTCCACCTTTGAAGCCAACATTCGCGGCACATATTTTTTGCTGGAAGCCTGTCGCCGCTCGGAAACCGTCAAGCGCGTGGTCGTGGCGTCCAGCGACAAAGCCTACGGTTCGCACGACGATCTGCCTTACGAAGAGCATTACCCGTTGCTGGGTTTGTTTCCTTACGACGCTTCGAAAGCCTGCAAAGACATTTTGGCGCGCTCGTTCGCTCACACTTACGGAACGCCTGTGACGGTTTCGCGCTTTGCCAACATTTATGGGCCGGGCGATATGAATTTGTCGCGCATCATTCCGGGAACGATTTTGTCTGTGCTTCGCGGTGAAGCGCCGATCATCCGCAGCGACGGAACTCCCGTCCGCGAATTCGTTCACGCTGATGATGTAGCGCGTGGTTATTTGCTGCTGGCCGAAAAGATCGAAGATACGAAAGGTGAAGCGTTCAATTTCGGCGCAGGCGATCCTGTGCAAATGCTTGATCTGGTCAACCGCATCATTCGATTGGCGGGCAAAGAAGGCCAGATCAAACCGCACGTGCTGCTGGATCACAAAATCGAACGCGAAATTGACGCTCAGTACTTATCCGCAGGCAAAGCCGAAGCGCGTTTGGGCTGGCGCGCGGAAATCAGCCTGGACGACGGTTTGAGCCAGACGATTGATTGGTATCGCGCTTATTTCCAGCAACAGACGTAATGCCGCGCGTCATCAGGATTGAAAACGAAACAAATGCAATCATCGCGCAACCTCGCCAAGGTTGCGCCGGTTCTCAAGTAGACGATTGAGGAGCAGCGCAACCTTGGCGAGGTTGCGCGACGGCTTTTGGCGATTCCACAAATTGGTAGAGAGCCATTTCTATAAACAGGCACAGCCTCTGGCGCGAATTTCCAAACAGAGGTTATTAGAGTTTTTGGAAATTCGTATAACTGTTTTTAGCTCCATAGGAGCGGCCTGTTTATAGCCTTGCAAACGGCAACACCACTCAAGCTCCATAGGAGCGGCCTATGCACAGGTCGCTCCTATGGAGCTTGAAGAGTTTGTCGCCTGTCAAACTATAAACAGACCGCTCCTGCCGGAGCTAAAAACGATAATCCGAATTTCCAACAACCTCTCAACACAAAAGCCGCTCACAAAGAGCGGCTTTTTCAATACTGTTTCAGTTCCTCTCAGGTTCGATCAGCACTTCAACTCTCTGCGATCCGTTTGAAGACCGGCCAGAGCTTATTGTTTCAGTTCCTCTCAGGTTCGATCAGCACTTCAACCTGGATGGATGTCCATCAGTATCCTTGCAGCAGAGTTTCAGTTCCTCTCAGGTTCGATCAGCACTTCAACTGTGGCAGCTGAACGACGTGAAGCTGCAACAACGTCAGTTTCAGTTCCTCTCAGGTTCGATCAGCACTTCAACGAACTTCAGACGTTCACCACAGCAGGGGCAGGCGAGTTTCAGTTCCTCTCAGGTTCGATCAGCACTTCAACCCTTGAACGCGCCTTTATCAACCTGCCCAAAGTTTTAAGTTTCAGTTCCTCTCAGGTTCGATCAGCACTTCAACCTTCGACAGATTTTGAAAAAGCGTTTTGCACTCAGGTTTCAGTTCCTCTCAGGTTCGATCAGCACTTCAACCAATCGCTAATGGGACACGCCAAGCCAGAAACCACCAGTTTCAGTTCCTCTCAGGTTCGATCAGCACTTCAACAAAGGGCTTCCTGACTTGTATCGTGGGGGCGGTAATATGTTTCAGTTCCTCTCAGGTTCGATCAGCACTTCAACTCTGGTCCGCTTCGGCGGGCCAGTGCGTCCCCCAATGGTTTCAGTTCCTCTCAGGTTCGATCAGCACTTCAACCGCGGGTGAAAATAATTTGAATATGGTGCGGGTCAAGTTTCAGTTCCTCTCAGGTTCGATCAGCACTTCAACCCACCGGCTTGCGAGAGCTGTGGCTCGCCAATCAGTTTCAGTTCCTCTCAGGTTCGATCAGCACTTCAACGTTACTCTCCTAGTCACTGGATCGGCAATGATTTTGTTTCAGTTCCTCTCAGGTTCGATCAGCACTTCAACTTCATATAGAAATCGGGAAAAAGAATTTCTGAAATGATGGGCTGAAGACTTCACATCAGGGCGAAAATCTCCTATGCAGGTTTTGCCAAAAACTTTGCACCAGGAGGATCACCCCGATGTGTTCGTTTCGTTTTACCATCTCAA
>JANRKX010000146.1:0-4414 GCA_033763255.1 Acidobacteriota bacterium
TTGAGATGGTAAAACGAAACGAACACATCGGGGTGATCCTCCTGGTGCAAAGTTTTTGGCAAAACCTGCATAGGAGATTTTCGCCCTGATGTGAAGTCTTCAGCCCATCATTTCAGAAATTCTTTTTCCCGATTTCTATAGATCGTCGCTTGCGTGCGCGTGCGGTCGTCCATCCATTCCTGTGTGAAGGAAGGGAAGACGCGGGCAATTTTTTCAACCAAGCCGGGCGTGGCTTTCGCTTCGATGGAATGCAAATCCATTCCGCCGCCGTTTCGTTTGGCAAAGGCTTCCGGCAGGTTGAAATCAATCTGCGCGCCTACGGTCACTGGCCAGGTGATGGCGGCGGTTTTCAATCCGGCTTTGCGCGCGGCTTGCCACAGCGTTGGCGCTTTCAGCAGCGACACGTCCCAGTAATAATCGCCGCCTTCGGATCGCGGACGCCGGTTGCCCAGAATGCCATGCTGGCGCGGAGCAACTCCCGTAATCATGGTCGTGTGCGAAGGCCAGGTGATGGTCGGGAACACGCCTTCGATGCCTTCGGTCAATTCGCCTTCGCGCATCAAACGGCGCAGGTTCGGAATCTTCAATCCGAGTTTGTCGCAATCGCGCAAGTACCGGTAATCCATTCCATCCACGGAAATGACCAGCACCGGACGACCGGCACGGCGCAGCGATTGAGCAGATGACGGAAGTTCCGACGCCAAAATCAACAGACAGGCGAGTACAAAAATCATTCGCAAACAATTCATCATAGTGAAGTCACGATAAAAAGCCGCAGCGAGAGTGTCAAACTTCGCTGCGGCTTTGATTGATCCACATCTTGCCGGACTTGGTGAAAAAGATGCAGCAAGCTCTTTTTATTAAGCTGTCTCGTACCTGATTTTATCAACCTGGATGAAGCCCGGCGTGAGATGGTCAAAGTCGTTGTCCGTAGTCACAAGCCGTGCGTCGGCGGAAAAGGCTGCGGCAGCGATCCACAAATCGTTTTTGCCCATCGTGATACCTTGCGTTTTTGAATAGGCATCGAGCATTGCATAAGCGTCCATCACTTCGAGTTTTTCAATCGTCAGCCGCCCTAAATGGGCAAGCGCAAATTCCATTTGATTCAGCTTTTGGCTGCCCCACAAAAATTGAAGCGCAAGGGAGCGAATCTCGCCTTCGCTCACCACGCAAAAACGCGGCTTGGGGTCGAGAGAAAACGGCTTGTACTTCGCCCTGATCTGTTGCCCCGTCGCATCATCACGCACCAGGTGAACCAGGATATTCGTATCGAAAAGATAGAGTTCCGGCATTTAGCTCAATTCTTTGAGAGCGGCGATGACTTCCTCATCGGTTTCATTGCCTCTGACTACCGGCATTACATCGAAAGGCGAGACATCGGGCGCAAGCTCTATTTGAGGCTGGCTTTCCTGAATCGCTTGCTGACGCGCTGCCATTTTCTCTTCAGGCGTGCGGCTGGTCATTTTGGCAATCATTCGATTCAGGGCGTCTGGATCGTAATCCCCTGTATTGCCGCCAACTCTGATTGCGGAATCGGTGGCATTGATGTCCCTTTGCACAAGTGAGAGTAGATAAGACACCACATCCATCCCCTTTTGGGCTGCCTGTATTTTGACTTGTTGCTCAAGTTCTAAAGGAAACGTCACTGTCATTTGCCTACCTCCTTATTCGATTGCTTGCCTGAAGGCAGTGTAATTCTTCGGATAATTCGTCGCAATGTTTTGCCGCAATCTGGCTGCGGCTTGTTATTGTTGCCCGCTCTCCGCTTTCGCCCCTTCGGCCTTTTTCTTCAAATCACCTTTCAGATGGTCGTTGTACCAGTCGAGGATGCGTTGGTGGTAATCCTTGACCTCTTCGATGGTCGAAGTCGGCATGCCGTGACCGCCGTTGGTGTAACTGACCCAGGCGACTTCTTTGCCCAGGCGGCGCAGCGCGTAATACATCTCCATCGCCTGGCGCGGAGGGACGTTGTGGTCCTGTTCGCCGGTCATCAGCAACAGCGGCGTTTTGATGCGGTCGGCGAACATAATCGCGGAATGCGCGATGTATTTTTGCGGCTGCTGCCACAGCGTAGCGCCGATGCGATCCTGGCTTTTTTCGGGCGCGTGGATGTTGCGCACGCCCAGGCGTGGGCTGTCGGTGTAGAAGCTGACCATGTTCACTTTGCCCGAAATGTTGATCGCGGCTTTGAAACGGTTGGTCTGCGTAATCAGTAGGTTCGTGGCGTAGCCGCCGTAACTGGTCCCTTGCACGCCCAATCGTTCGGGATCGGCCACGCCCATTTCGATCAATTTGTTGGCGGCGGCGGTGACGCCTTTGACCCAGGCTTCGCCGGGGAAGCCCTGTTCCAGATTGACCGAAGGCTGCACCACGGCATAGCCATTGTTGGTCAACACATTGATCGTTCCCTGAAAGCTGTCGTCAAAGAACTGTTCGTAGATGTTGAAGACGGTCGGATATTTTTTGCCCGGTTCGTAATCCGTCGGGTAATACACGACGCCGTAGCTGCGTGTACCGTCTACGTCGAGGTAAGAAATCAACTCGGTTTTGCTCAATCGTTTGGCTTTTAGTTGCGGGTTGGCTTCGGTCAGGCGGCGGATGTTTTTGAAGGCGGAGTCAGCGACAAACACATCAGCAGGGCGATTGCCTTCGGCGGCGCTGAAGACGAAGGTTTTACCGTCTTTCGACAGTTTGAAGTTGGAATAGATGCGCGCGTCTTTAACCAGATCGGTCATCTGTTTGCTGGCGCGGTTGTATTTGACCAGGCCGCGTTCCCATTTCGTGCGCGAAGCGTAAGTCAGGTAGATGTCGTCGCCGTTCCATTCGATGACTTGATAACGCGGAGCTTCTTTGTCCTCTTCGTTCATTTTCAGGAAGTTCTCTTTCGCGCCTGTTGCCGCATCCACCAGCCATAAACCTTCTTTGTTGGACGCAATCAGCCAATCGCCTTTGGCGCTGAGGCGCACGGCGTTGAGCTTTTCTTTCTCGCTCTTTTTCTCTCCATCCTTGTTTCCCTCTGTCTCTCCATCCTTCTTCCCCGTAATTTGCCGAGCTTCCTTGTCATCCACCGAAGCCGTGAACAGGTTGCCGTCTTTGGCGTAGGCGTAATGCCGCCCGTCGCGCGACCAGATCAGCGTGATGCCTTTGGTGGATTTGAGCAGTGTACGGGCTTCGCCTCCGGCGGCGGGTTTGGCCATCAACTGATTTTCGCTGCCGAAGATCACGTCGTAATCGGTCTTTTTGGTGATGTCTTCCTGGTAGGTCAGCAAGCTACCATCTTCACTGAGGTCGTAGTTGTTGAGTTTGGTTTGCGCGATCAATTCGCGCGTCTCGCCTGATTTCAGGTCGTAAGCCGCCAGCGAACGTTGCGCCGCCATTCGCCGCAAATCTTCCCAAGCCAGAAACGGTTCTTTGGTTGAATGGACGACGACTGTGGCTCTGGTTTCGGCCAGGAAGCGTTCGTGAGCTTGTTTGCGCCATTCCGCCGGGCGCAACGTCAACAGCAATTGATCGCCTGTTGGTGTCCAAATCAGTTCAGAGTTTCCTGCAACCATTTTGGCTGCGGGCAATTTTACGGGCTGCAACTTGTTGCTGGCGCGCTCCCAGATAGCAGGCTCGAACAGTTCGCCATTGAACAACAGCATCGCCAAACGGCTGCCGTCCGGTGCCCATTTCATCTGGCGGGCCTGGCGTTTTTCGCCGAAGAGCTTTTGTGACTTGCCGGTTTGAGCATCAACCACCAGCACGTCAGTGTTTGCAGGCGCAAAGTAGGTCGGATCGCCGAACCGAGAATTATCAATACCGATGCGGTCGTGCAAACTGCCAGCAGTGGCGGCAATCCAACGCCCATCGTCGCTGACGTCGGCTACGCTGACGTTCGTTACGTCGAGCAAGTCGTCAACGGTGAACGCCTGTTGATTTTGAGCGGTGGAAACAAACGGCGGGATCAACATCAAAGCGGCGATCCAGACAAATACGAACAAACGGCGGGTGATTGAGTGACGCATAACTGGCCTCCGACAGATTGAAGTCTGTTTGACTGTAATGAAAGTTGAAATGCGGTTGACGCGCGCACTCTACTTCTCACTCTTTCATAGATCAAATATCTTCGGAGGCGAAAAATTCGTAACTGCTCAGCCTGCAGTTCGCTGCATAGCGGCGGCTGAATTTAGCGCGGCGTTTCAACGCCGGGTAGTGAAACAATCTTCTCGTCGCGTCAGCGACGACTGAATTCAGCCGTCGCTGACGCGACGAGAAGGCAATATCGCATCTCCCGTGGGTTGAAAACCCACGTCTTGTATCTTGAAAGTCAGCTTTCAAACGATTAACAAGGGCGCTTGTTAATCGCGGGGAAAGATGAATCTGGCCCACGGCTCAGACCACGAGTCTGTAGTTTAGATGATGATCTCTTTCC
>JANRKX010000147.1:0-9347 GCA_033763255.1 Acidobacteriota bacterium
GGGAATCGTCGCTGGCTTGGTCAACCTCCGAGCACTGAAACGAATTTCTCAAAGAACAGGCGTTGAGTTCTAAAGCAAGCGAGCCAACAGGCTTTTATCGCCTTTCGACCTTCGCGCCTTATCACGCAACAGGTTTATTGAATCACCGATGAAAAATCACGACTTTCAACTTGCCCAAGAAAAGCTGAGCGCCATTCCGCGTCTGAGTTTCGGGCACTACCCCACGCCGATTGAAGAGTTGCCGCGATTTCGGCAACTGCTCGGCGCGAACGCTCCGCGTATTTTCATCAAACGCGACGATTACACCGGGCCAGGCTTTGGCGGCAACAAAGTTCGCAAACTGGAATACATTCTGGCCAAAGCCAAAACCGACAAGGCCGATGTCGCCATCAGTTGCGGCGGAGTGAAATCCAACCACGCGCGCGTGACGGCGGCGATTTGCGCGCGCTTAGGTTTGCGCTGCGTATTGGTGCTGAATCAGGCGGCGGTGATGTACGACGGATTGACTCCGGCCAGTTTGATTGCCGACCAGATGTTCGGCGCGGAAATCATTCGCGTCGCCAACCGCGAAGAACGCATCGCCACAATGGAATCTGAAACCGCGCGATTAAAAGCCGAAGGCAACAACGTCGCCGTCGTTCCGCTGGGCGGTTCGGTTCCGCTGGGAGCCTTGGGTTTTGTGCGCGCTGTTCAGGAAGCAAAGGCTCAACTTGAAGCGTTGAACTTGCGCGTTGATTACATTTTTCATTCCAGTTCATCGGGTGGAACTCAGGCGGGCATTGTCAGCGGCTTGCAACTGTTCGAAATGAATGATGTGAAAGACATTGGCGTCAGCCCTGACGATTCTTCGGAATCCATCAGCGGCGAAGTCAGTCGCGTCATTCGTGGCGTTGGCGAAATGCTCGGCGTTGAACTGAACGATCAAGCAACCGTGCTCGACGATTACACCGGCGAAGGTTACGGAATTCCTTCGCCAGCAGGTGAAGAAGCTTTGGCAATGCTGGCTCGCGCCGAAGGCATAGTGCTTGACCCGGTTTACACCGCCAAAGCAATGGCTGCGCTGATTGATTGGATTCGCCAAGGCAAACTCAACAAAGACGACAACGTGTTGTTCTGGCATACCGGCGGGCAGTTGGCGCTGTTCTACTCGCCGGATGCTGGGATTGAGGGACAGAGAGAAAGAGAGAAAAAGTGATGCCGGTTTTGGTTGGAGAGAATCTGCCGGTTTATGAAGTCGTCGCGCGAAATTATGGCGCGGCGCATGCCAATAAAATTCACAGCGACGAAGGCGCAGCCGAACACGGCTTTGCCGGAGCTTTGGTTCCAGGCGTGGCAATGTACGCTTACCTGACCAGACCGATTGTTGATGCTTTGGGCGTTGAATGGCTGGCGCGCGGCAGCGTGGCGGTCAAATTCATTCATCCGATTTATGACGCCGAAACCGTGCGCGCCGAAGCAAAAATCAGCAGCATTGAACCGCTCGGCTTTGAACTGCAACTGTTCAATTCTGAAAACAAACTTTGTGCAATCGGCAGTGCAGCAATGCCAACGACTTTGCCGACAATTGATTCCGGCGAATATCCGACAAAAGCTTTGCCCGGCGAAGATGCTCGTTGGCCTGCAACCATTGCCTCCATCAAATCCGGTGATGTGCTTGGTTCGCTGGATTTCAAATTGGATTTGGCCGCGCAGCCGGAGTTTCTGGAAAATATGGTGGACGGTTCGCCACTCTATCGCAGCGGAGTTTGTCACCCGGCATTCTGGATTGCTCAGGCCAACGAAGTTTTTATGCAAAACTTCGCGCTGGGCATGTGGATTCACATCGCCAGCGAGACCCGGCATTACGACTTGGCGCGCGATGGCGAACGGCTGACGATACGCGGGCGAGTTGTTGAAACATCAGAACGTCGAGGCCGCGAAATCGTCACCGCCGATCTGGTCATTTTCGGCGAAGCCGACCGAATGATTGCCACCATCAAACATTCGGCAATCATTCGGCTGGTTTCGTAAGCAAAACTCTTTCGTCATACTCAAAAAAGGCTGTGAGCATCGGTATTGCCTTCCGATGCTCACAGCCTTTTTTGAGTGTAAGGTTGGTTTCCCAACCTGCCGATTATTTGCCAGCGTGAAATTTAGAACAGATTGAAAAATCTGCTCTGCGCTTTACGCCGCCAGTTTTTTGGTTTTGGATTTTTTGCCCGCCAGAGCGTCGTCAATCATCTGTTCGACTTCTTCAGTCGAAAGTTTGGTGACGTGCGCGATCTCTTTGATGATTAAGTAGCGAGCGCGAGACATCGTTTGTTGTTCTTCGGGCGAAAGCGTCTTGGATTTGCTCAGCTTGGCCATAGTCTTGAGCGAATCGGCGACTTCGTAAATTTCCCCAGTGGCCATTCGCTCAGCATTTCTGGCGTTGCGTTTACGATGGTCTGTGGCAACTTCAATATCTTTGCCCAAAAACCTCAACAGTTTGGGGATGTCTTCTTTTTCGATCAGTTTACGAACACCGACTTCTTCGGCTTTATTGACCGGAACCATGACTGTGGTCGTTTCCTGATAATCTAAAGGTTTAAGAGCGTATAACTTAACCGTCATATCTCCAACCGATTGTTCAACGACTCCGGCGATGCGGCAGATGCCCAATCGCGGATAAATTACTTTGTTACCTTCTCTGAATGCTGCCAATGCCGTTCTCCTTCTAACTTTAAGATGGCGCGGAGTATAGCACAGAAGGTCATTTTCTGAGCCTATTTGAGACAGATTTTCCTTTTTGTCCGGTTTCGAGTCTTGGTTTTGTGACTTGAAATGAGTCGGAATAGAAGAGTGGACTCTTTGCTGACTGGTTTTGCGTCACTTATTTAGCGACGTTGGCCGATATTTTGAGTTCCGAATGAACCAATTCCCTTCAGTGTGAAGGCAAAGACAATTCGGCTTTCGTCGCGGAAACCCGCGTTGAAGGTGATCGTCTGTACGTTAAAGCTGCAACAATCCCACGCCCAACCGGCGCTGGTGGTCAGGTTTATCAAACGGCGGTCACGAACATTGCCATTAAAAAACCGGTCGCGCAGGTCATAACTGACGGTGAACCCGCCATAAGGCCCTTTGGCTGGGTTGCCGACAAAGGCCGACAAATCCATTTGGTTGCCAGGCAAAGTCGAAGGATCGAATCGGAATTGATCCAGGTCAATGCGTCGCGTGTAAAACCACGATTGGCTGACTGAGAAAATTCCTTTGCTGACGCCCGCGCCAAAAATGAAATCGCGCAGATCGTTGAACTTGGTGTCGTAATTCAGCCGTACATCGGCAAAGATAGTCGGATTCGGTCGCAACCGCGCTTTGATATTTAGCGGTGAAACATCACGCCGGACTGCTCCGAAGGCGAATCCTGACAAGGTGTTGATCGGAAAAAACTGATTGCGTTGGCCTTCGCGCAGAGCGCCGCCAAAAATCGGGTCGAAAAAGTATTTTTGCGTCAGCGTCAGGTTCAGTAACTCGTGTGGTTGCGGAGCCTGGCCTTCGCCCGGCGAACGTTTGATCAGAAAACTGTTGCTGATGCCGAACGCAACTTCGTTGGTTTCGGCAATGATGTCGCGTTCGTCAACGCGCAAAGTGCGGTCGAATTCGTCAATGCCTTCGATGCGACGATATTCGATGAACGGTTCGATGATGTGTTTGAACCACGCCGTTCCGTCTTTGTGGCGAAAGACTTTGGCCAAAGCCGTCGGGCGCACGTCCAGTTGAAAATCAGCATAATTGCGAAACAGGTTTTGCCCTGTCACCTGACGGCTGACCGGATCAAGGCTGTCGCTGTAAAACGTCGAACGCAATCCAAGACTAGGCGTGATCGTGACTCCGGCAAAAGATTTCAGAGGAAAGGTGATGCGCGGCGAGAAATCCAATCGTTGAACGACGGACGGCGTTTTCAGCCGGAATTGATCGGCGGAAGTTTCGCTGCGTCGCACACCTTCCAAAGCCGAATCGAAGGAGAAATAAAACGGAATGCGTTCGGAAATCTGCGTTGCTCGTTTGTTCAATTCGACGCTGGGAAACTTGCGGACTTTGACGATCTGGTCGGAAACGAAATTGCCGTTCTTGTCGAATTCGCCGATGAACGAACTTTGTTCGCCAAACTGCGCGTTGAAACTGAACGAACGCCAGTTTTTATTCAACGTAAACAGCGACCGCTCTTCGGGCGAAATCGCTGACAGGATGTTATCGGAAAAAACCTGCCGAAACGCGAATGAAGACGTGATGTTCACATCGGCCACGGCGACAAATCCGTTTTTGAAATTGTGAACAGCGTCGGCATAAAAGCTGCTGCCGCCTTGATCGTCGCCTTTTTCGCCAAACAGCCGGTCGAACACCAAAAACGATCCGAAATTGATCTTGGAGGTTTCGTTGGTGCGCGCGCGAAAATCGAAACCGAGTCCGGCGCCACGTTTGGTGAAAATGTCTGTTCGGAGCAGCACGTCGGCACTTTGCCCTAACGTTTGGTAATACGCCAGATTCAACGTGCGACCTCGTATCGAAGAAGCTCCGGTGCTGGGCAACAAAAACCCTGACGAACGGTCTTTCTTGCTGATCGAAATCGAAGCGTACGGCAAATAAAACACCGGCACGTTTTTGATCCTCAGCAGGGCGTTGTAAATCTTCGCCCGTTTATCTTTCTGAATGCGGGCACGTTTGGCAGTAAACGCCCATTTCGGCACGGCTTCCTGGCAAGCGGTCAGTTTGGCGTTTTCCAAAATAAAAGTGTCTATATTGATTTTCTCGGCTCTGCTGGAATCAATTACCAAAGTCGTTCCATCGGGAGTTCGATTGGTAAATGTCGTGGAGTTGGTGATCGTGCCTCGCCGGTTTTTGTAATTAAACTCGATGCGGTCACCCGTCAGTCGCTGGCCTTGTTGCTCAAAGTAAACGTTGCCTTCGGCCAGCAGATCGTAAGTGACTTCGTTGTAAGTTGCACGGTCGGCAATGATGACCACATCGGCATACGTCACCTGCACACTGCCTGTGCAAATATACGTGTCGCCCTGAACAATCTGGCTTTCGGCAGAAATCGTTACTTTTTCAGAAGTGGTCGGCGTGACCGGAGCCGTAACCGTGATTTGAATCGGTTTGGTCTGGCGATTGGATTGGCGTTGCTGATCGGCGACGCCTATTGGATTTGTGACTTTCTTGTCGGGATCGGTTTGCTGTGCAAAAACACCAACTGCGCTGAGCGGCCAAATCAGCGAAATACAAAAAAGAATCTGCCTGAACTGCGTTTTGGGAAATTGCATCAAAAACTTTTTGGAAAGTCCGGGAATCAGGCTGCGCGGCGAGCGCCGATGGTTGCGGCGAAGATGCGATCATACAGTTGATCCGGGACTTCGACGATTTCAGGCGCTTCCAGCGATTCGCGCACACCGTCCACCAGCCGGCGGCAACTGCCGCACACTGCGAAATGTTCGCTGAAAATGGTTTCGTAAGAGCTTTCGATGTTGCCGTCGAAGTAATCGGAAATCAGCGCGTCCAGCGTTCGGCAACTGAGCATTTCCCCCGCCGAAGTCGCGTTGATGATTCGTTGTTTGACGCCGACAAAAGCCAGCACGGAATTTTCACTCGCTTCGCGCAGCGCGCGACAATCGTCCAGCACTTCGCGCACGTCGTTGAAGGTTTGATGGCAAGGCCGACAAGCCAGCAGGTGCTCACAAAAAGTTCGGCGCACGGGCTTGGCCAAACCGCAGTCCAGATATTCGCTGATTACGTCTTCAAATTGCAGACAATTCATTCGTGATTTCTCTCCGCTAAAACTTTGGTGAAATCGGGCAAGCGACGCGGATTGTAGAGGGGCAAACCTGCTAATTCAAGCTGTTGAAAGTAATGTCTGCTGCCTCTTGACCCTGTTTAAGGTCAACGCTCGCCGTTGTTGACGCTACTGACAAGGGCTTCTTATAATCCCGCTCGCTTTTTTCTGACCGGCATTCCAAAACTCACGAAACATCGAAAAGGAAAACCATGCAACAACTCAGGTCTGTCAATGTGGCTGTTTCTGAACAAGATCAACGTGTGGCCTTGAAGATCAAGGACGAAGTCGAAGCCGGAGTATCCAACTTGCAGCGCGGCAATTACGAAATGGCTGTGGCGTTGTTGAAAAGGGCTGCTCAAAAAACTCCGGTCACTTTTCCCGGCTACGATATTGTCATTCACAATCTGGCAACGGCGCTTCGCAGCCGCATCGCGCAGATTTTGCAGGAGCCTGATGTCACACCATTGAACCCCTACCTTCAGGAAATTCTTGCCCTGAAACTTTACGGTCAAATGGGACAAGACCCGGAATTTCGCGGACGTTTTGCCGACATTTATTACAACCTTGGAAAAGATTTTTATCAGGCTCGCCAATGGGAAGCTTCGCTGGTTGCCATTCGCCGCGCAATTGCCATTCAGCCTTGCCCGTCTTATTACGTTGACCTGGCCAACGCGCTGGGTTTTGTCCGAACGCGCGCCCGGCTTGAAGATTACACGCAAGCTTACAAACCGCCGCAGTTGGGCAAACACATTTTCATCGCCTGCGCGCCCAAAAGCGGTTCTACCTTTCTGAAAAACGTTTTGGTTAAGCTGACCGGCTATAAAGACCTGTTTTCGGTTTATGCCGCTTTGCAAAACGAACACGAACTCGACCTGCCGCAATGGGCGAAGTTCGGCATGGAAAATTCCGTCACTCAGCAACACTCGCGCGCTTCTGAAGCCAACATTCATTTGATGCAGGCTTTCAACATCAAACCCGTTGTGCTGGTTCGTGACATTTTCGACACAACAATCAGCTTGCTCGATTTTTACAAAGGCGGTTTTACCTTCAGCACCTACTTTTCTCGTGAAGATTTCATCAGATTTGACCGCGACCAACAGATTGATTTGCTGATCGAATACGTCATTCCCTGGTATTTTCAGTTCGTAGCTTCGTGGCAGCGCGTTGAAGCCGAAAAACGGTTGCAGGTTTACTGGCAAACTTACGAAAGCATGATTGCCGACAAACCGGCTTCCGTGGAACGTGTTTTGAACTTTTACGGACTGAGTGCTGGAATCCCGAATATCCAAAAAGTTATCGGCGAATCCGAATCCGACACACGCTCCAATCGCTTTAATAAAGGTGTGGCTGGTCGCGGTAAAGATGGGCTTTCTCAAGAGCAGAAAAACCGGATCGCAAGATTAGCTCGCCATTACCCCAAGAATGATTTTAGCTGTATTGGCCTCTAAAACCGATTAATTCCACAATTCTTGATTTTTCTTTTCTGTGACCTTGCCATTCTTTAATTCAGTTAGTAAATTCACCAAGCCGTTGACCTTCCTCAATGGTCAAAGACCGAAAATACAAATCACCGACACTCACTTTGGAGTGATTTGATTGCAGTGGCTAATTGGCCCTGAATCTCATCAGCGACTTTTGCTAAATTTCTCACTGCACGTTTGGCGGAAATGCAATCAGTCGGCAGTGCCGAATGGTTACATTCATCCCAAAAACTTTTCGGTAAGCACTTCAACCTCGCAAACGAGCACTGCCTTACTCAATGTGCTTTTTTAAGAGGAAACCATAGCTAACACAATTTGTCGGAATCAACTTGTCGCGCGGACGAGATGATTTCTTCTAGCCTGTGTTTGACGCAGGCAAACACACACCTTCCTTTTCAGGAAGATATAGGAGAATTTGTATGCGAACGCATTGGAAAAACAAAGCTTCCGGTTCGTGGCAATGGCTCAGAGACAGCAAATGGCGCATCGTCGCCTTGCTGGTTTGTGTCGGTTACATTCTGGGTTCGCAGCCTCGTCAAGCGGCTGCCATCGTCCGTAAATATCAGGATGTTCTGTGGAACAAGAACACCGCAGGCAAACTTTTCAACTACTTTGCGGCTGGCACTGGCCTGAAAGCCACCGTGCAAAGCGGAACTGACAAAGACAAGACTCCGAAAAATAAAATTGTTCCGCCCGGTCCAAATATCCCGCTGGTTACATTACAAGGCGGCGATACGCAGGCAACCGCAACTCCGATTTGCTCATTTCCTGCCAATCTGAGCGGAACAACTGTTGGGGCCACTGACAACTATGACCTTCCGCCGGATACAACTGCCCCGACTCTGACGGCAACCTGTGCAACCACAGCCATTGGTGCACCGTCCGGTCGCGGCAGTGTATACACCGGCACTGGCACCGGCCCAGACGTTGTTTATAAGTTGGAATTTCCGGCTGGCAATCCTGACACGTTAACGATCACAATGGATCCGACCGGTTCCCAGGATTTGGCGTTGATTGTGTATTGCAACACCGTTTCCAGCAGCCTTTCCGATGGTTTGGTTATTGACGACACAGGCACTGGCGGCGTGGCCGAATCAGTCACGGTTAGCAACATCGTTGCTGGTACAACTCTTTACATTGTGGTTGACGGGTATTCTACAGGCGGTACGCCTCCTGGTCCATCCGGCGCTTATACGCTGAGCATCACGTCGAGCGGCAGCACTCAACCGAACTGCGGCCCCGTTTGCGCGCCGTTCACTTGCCCGACGAACATCAACGTCAACACGGATACTGGCGCTTGCACTGCGGTGGTCAATTACGCACCTCCAACAGGACAGGACTGCACGATCACTTGTACACCTGCATCGGGAACCACCTTCCCACTGGGAACAACAACCGTAACCTGTTCAAACACCGGAGGAACACCAAGTTGTACCTTCCTGGTTTCGGTTGCGGATAACAGCCCACCTACAGTCGCTTGCCCGGCAAACATTACGGTCAATGGCTCTAGTCCGACTGTCGTCAACTATACAGTTCCAACTGCGGCAGACAATTGCGGTGCCTCAGTAGCTTGCGTTCCGAACACAGGTTCTTCGTTCCCCGTGGGAACAACAACAGTAACCTGTACTGCAACTGACGGCTCTCAAAACATGTCAAGCTGTAATTTCACAGTCTCAGTGGTCGCTTGCACGATCACGTGCCCGGCGGATCAAGTGGCTTGGACTGCGGGGACTTCGGCTGTGGTCAGTTATCCGGCTCCGACGGCGGATGCGTCGTGCGGAACGGTGACGTGTTCGCCTGCTTCGGGCAGCACGTTCAACGTTGGAACTACGACGGTGACTTGTTCGACGACGGCTGGGCCGAGCTGCAGTTTCAACGTCACGGTCAATCAATTGACGCTCGGAGCTGCGTTGGCTGATCCGATTGCTTGCACTGGCCCTGGCAACAAGGTCAATGGTTCGTTCTCCGCGACCAACAACTCCGGAGCCAGCGCGACGGTGTCGGTTTCGGCTACGTTGTCGAACATCGCGTACTTGCCGAACACCGCAACGGCCACTCAATCCGGTTCGATCATCGTT
>JANRKX010000148.1:0-47296 GCA_033763255.1 Acidobacteriota bacterium
GCTGCCGTCAAAGAAGTCTGCGGCATTGAACTTCAGCGTGACCTCTACAGCTGGGTGGTACTCGCGGGTTATATGCGGCTTTTCTCAGAAAATTTCACAAAGCGTCTTGGCGGCGGCCCCCAGGGCACTGTGCGCGCGGTGAATATCCATCCCTCGTTATTACCCGCGTTTCCTGGCGTGGACTCTTACGCCCAGGCCTATGCCCACGGCGTCAAAGTCACGGGCTGCACCGTCCATCTGGTAGACGAAGAACTCGACCACGGCCCCATCGTCAAGCAATCCGTCGTTCCGGTGTTACCCGGTGATACAAGCGAAACGCTTTCTGCCCGCATTCTTGCCGAGGAACACAAAACCTACACTGAAGCTGTCGCCCTGATCCTCAGCGGCCAATTTCACATTGAAGGCCGGCGCATAATCGAATCCTGACCTCTGCTGGCGTAAAAAGTAATTTTGCCTGCCATTGAAACGTTTTCCCCTGCGTTCCCGCTTAGATGAGTGGCGGACATTAAATCAGGCAATCAGGAGCAGCCATCTGCCAAGAACCAGGGATGAAACCAATGGAGGTCTCAGCAATGTTTACTCTCAAGTCAGAACCCAGCAACTTGTTCAGCAGAATCATCTTGTCGCAAGCGGCATTCGGCGTATTCGGTGTGGCGGTATTGGTTGCGATGTTGTTTTTCGCGTTTTTCGGAAACGTGGCCGAAGAAGACAAACTCTTTGGCCATCGGCAAAGCACGAAAACCGTCAAACAGAAACCAGCCAGCGATGGCGTTGTGGCAAGAAATTTGGCAAAGCTTGGTCGGTAAGGCCTGAAGGCAAGCAGGCTGGTCGGCATCTCACCGAATGCGCGATCAGCCTTCGACTTTCAGTTCGTTGATTAAACGGTGCAGGTATTGGCGGCTGATTTTCAGCCGGTGAGCGGCTTCGGAACGCGAAGCATTGCATTCGCGCAAAGCTTGGGCGACGAGTTGCCGTTTGAAATTCTGGATGGCGGTTTCAAACGACAAATCCGGCGGCAACAATCCATTGACCAAGTCCAGTTGCGGCACGGCGGTCTGTTTCGGCGAATTCTGAACGGTGTTTTCCTGCGCCAGCACTTTGCCCGGCAACAGGGTTTCGTCCAGAACGGGCGATTGGCTGATGACTACGGCGCGTTCGATGACGTTTTCCAGTTCGCGTATGTTGCCCGGCCAACGGTACGAAACCAGATGATCCAGAAAATTCTGTGACGGCGTCGGCGGTTGTTTGCCGTGTTTGTTAGCGGCTTTGGTGGCGAAATGATTGGCCAGGATCGGAATGTCGTCCGGTCGTTCGCGCAGCGGCGGCAATTCCAGATTGATGATGTTCAAACGGTAATAAAGGTCTTCGCGGAATTGTCCGGCTTCGATCATCTGTTCCAGATTGCGGTTGGTGGCGGCGATGACGCGAATGTCCACTTTGATTTTTTGCTGCCCGCCCAAACGTTCAAACTCGCGTTCCTGCAAAACTCGCAGCATCTTGACCTGAATCGCCGGAGTCATTTCTCCGATTTCATCCAGAAACATCGTGCCGGTGTCGGCCAGTTCAAAACGTCCCTGCCGGCGAATGGCGGCTCCGGTGAACGCGCCTTTTTCGTGGCCGAACAATTCCGATTCAACCAGCGTTTCGGGCAGCGCGGCAATGTTGCATGCGATGAATGGCGCGCGAGCGCGCGGACTGATGTTGTGAATGAACCGCGCCATCATTTCTTTGCCGGTTCCCGATTCGCCTGTAATCAAAACCGTGGCGCTGGTTTCAGCGACGGCACGCGCCTGGTCAATCACTCGACGTAGCGAAGGACTGGAACCGACGATGCCTTCCTGCCAGCCGGCGCTGGAACGCAATTCGTCGCGCAGTTTGAGGTTGTCGTTTTCCAGCCGGAAATGCTGAGCCGCGCGGCGAACTATGATCTCTACTTCTTCGACCTTGAACGGTTTGTAAAACAGGTCGTAAGCGCCGCGGTTGACGACTTGCAAAGCGGTTTCGCGATCTTCGTCGCCGGTGATAATGATGACCGGCAACACTGGGTTGAACCGGCGAACGAATTCCAGAATGCCCAGCCCTTCGCTGATGTCGTGTTCGGCAGGCGGCATTCGCAAATCGCTGAGCACCACATCAATCGGTTCTTTTTCAACCAGCGCCAATGCTTCGGCGCGCGAAGAAGCCTGAAGCACGCGGTAATTTTCTTCCAGCGCCCAGTAAAGCTGTTTGCGAATGGATTCGTGGTCGTCAACGACCAGCACGGTTTGTTTCGGTTGTTCAGCCATAACTTTACTGCGTCAAACGTCTGGAATCGGATTTCACCTCAGGCAACAGCCACTGTGGCTTCAGCTTTTTTCTCTTCGATCTGGACGGGCAACACCATTCGGAATTCGGTTCCGACATCCACTTTGCTGCTGACATCAATGCGCCCGCCGTGTTGTTCGACAATGTCGCGGCAGGAATACAATCCCAACCCGATGCCTTTCTTTTTGGTTGTGGCAAACGGATGAAACAACCGATCACGAATGAAATCGTCGGTCATTCCTTTGCCGCTGTCGGCGACGGCGACGATGGCGTTGCCGTTGTCCACCTTGGTCGTCACGCGCAACGAACCGCCTTCGGGCATGGCTTCCAGCGCATTGATGACCAGATTTTCAATCACGCGCTCAATCGCTTTGCCGTCCACGTTGGCGACCAATTCCGGCATCAACTGGCTGGACACCTGATATTTGGTCGGAGCCTGAGCCGCCGTTCGTTGAATGACACGTTCAACCAATTGCGTCAGGTTGGATTTTTCGCGGATGCGTTTGGTCGGTGTGCGCGGATCAGACAGTTTGGCCACCAGATTTTGCAGATTGTTCACCGTTTCGGACAGCGTCCGCATGGCGTCTTCGCGGAAACCTTCGCGGTGGAATTTGCGCTCCATGTTGTTGACCAACAGTGACAGCGACAAAATCTGATTCTTCAGATCGTGCGTCAGCACTGCGGATAATCGCGCAAAAGATTCAAACTGTTTCTGTTCGCCTTCTTTGCGAATCATCTCTCGCAAACGGCTGGCCATTCGGTTGAATGATTCGGCCAAAACGCGCGTTTCGTCTTTGGCCTTGACCTTAATTTGGTATCCCAGATTCCCTGTGGCAATGGCGCGCGCGCCGCGAGTCACTTTGCGAATTGATTCGGTGATGCTGCTGATCAGGTAATACAACGTCAGCATCGCCACGATCACCAGCAACATAGTCAGCGCCAGCAGCACATAGCTATCAGATTCAAGCTGGTCAATCGCGGTGCTGTAATTTTCGACCATAAAGATCGAAAGCGGCGGATTGGCTTCGCGCAACCGATGGCGTACCAACCATGGTTGCCAATCATCTTCTCTCTTATTTTCGTCAGCTTCTTTGATCAAAGAAGCCATCGGACGTTGAAGCTCACGAAATGCTTCGGTGTAAGGCCGCCATTGTTTCGACGCATCCGCCGCAAACAACACTGTGCCTTGCGGGCTGACAATAATCGCTTCGGGTTGCGGGGTTCGCGGACGGCTGGGGTTGGCGACCGGATGCGGGCCGACCACTTCGGCCATCAATTGTTCGGCGCGCATTTTGACAACCAGCGCCGCCGAAATGTTTTTGGCTTCGTCGCGCAGCGGAGCAATCAATTGCAGATAAGCGCCATTCGCGTCTTGTTGAATATCGGTGGCAAACACCACGTCCGCAGCGGCTTCGGCAAACCCCGAAGGCATCGTGACGATGTCGTCGCTGGAAAAATCTCTTTCGGTAATCAGTGGTTTCAACAAACCGTTCAGGTCTGGCTGAGTTTCGATTTTGAACAACGGATTGCCTTGTCGGTTGACGCCGATCAGCGCCGAATACTTGGGCTGGTTCGCCAGCAGAAACGTGGCCAAATCAATTCGCAATTCACGGTCTGGCAAAACCTGTGCGCTTTGCTGCGCTCCGCGTGCGTAATTCAACAATCCGGGCGTTTGCGTCAGTTTCAGGATTTGAGCTTTGTCTTTTTCCAGCGTGACCGTGATCTGGTCGGAAATTTCTCTCGCGCGTTGAGCCAGTTCCTGGCTCAGAACCGACTTGATGCTTTGGATGGCCGTATCCTGCCAACGCGCCCACAGCAAAAACATGGGGACAATGATAAATGCAAAAAAGATGATGACCAGCTTCGCGCGAATCGCCATAAAGTTTACGTTGCCAGTTCGGCCAATCGAAAAAAAGACGCCGAGTTAAGAAGGAAAATCAAGCCTGTCAGCAAAGGCGCAATGTACACCCAAGCTGAGAAAGCTGTCAAAAATTCGAGTTTTACTTGCAGGGTAACGAGACGAATCGTAGATGTTCGCTGAACTGGTTCAGGTTGCAGCATTACATTTTGGCAATTCCGCAACCTGAATGAGGATCATTGTTTGGCCGCGGCATCGGCGGGTTTGTTGGCGTTCTCCACCTTGAACGCATCTTCTTTTAGCTGGACGTTGAAGACGGCTTCGACGATTTTGCGCTCTTCAACCAGTTTACCGTCTTGAAATACCAAAGTTTCGTAAGGAATGAGCGTGTTCTGAATGACGCGGAAATCTTTGAAGTTCAGACGATATTTCACCGGTTCGGATTTTTCGCTCAGCTTTTCTTCGTAATTCAGATACAAGATTCGACCGGATTTGCGGCTGATTTCGTAGCGTGTGCGAACGCCTTCGACAGAAATCAGATCAATAACGTCCATTTCCAGATTCAGTAATTTTGTATTGCTGACGTATTCCAGTTTGGAATTGTTTTCCTTGTAACGCAGCAAAGATTCGTAACTGTGTTCATGCCCCAGCCGAAACGCCTTCATCACATCTTCGCCGGTCTTTTGAATTTCGCCATCCAGAATGCTCCAAATGTCTTTGCCGTCGAAACCGAGCATGTAGCGCGTTCCGGGAAAATCCAGTTCGATGATCCGCAGATCGTCTTTTAGTTTTTCTTTGCGAATGAATTTGGTGACGGTTTTGCCTTCGCGCGTGCCTTCGGGCGAGATGAATTTGACCAGAGCACGCAATGTGCCATTGCGCTGCACGGCATAAACTGCCGCTCGGCTGCCATAGGCCAGAATGGTTCGTTCGACCACGTCTTCCGGTTTAGGATTTTTATCGGCTTTAACCTCGTCAGTACGGCTGAGCAACAGTCCAAAGCTTAAAATTAACGTTGCACCTGCCAAAACCGCCCAGCGTGCTTTCCTACTAAATTTCTTAAAGGTCATTTGAGTTGACACCTCTCGACTCGAAAACTAGACTCCCCGGTTTGATTAAGGCGGATGATACCCCACTGCGTGTAACAACCGCCAGCCCTGAACCCTGAATACTATTAATTGATATTGTCAGGCGACCGATATTAGAACGTCCGAGCCTGACAAACGAGCAGTCTTATTTTTATTTTTCCTGTCCTCATTTATTAAACCGGCTCGAATCGCATCAGGCAGTATCCGCGACTTTCAGCCCACCTGAGAACCATCTTGAGAAGGAGTCAATCATGAAAATTGGAATTTTGGTCGGAATGGAAAACACTTTTCCACCGGCACTGATCGAGAAAATCAACAACATGGACGCGGGCGTCACCGCCGAATACATCAAAATCGGCGGCGTCAAAATGGCCGAAGCCACCGAATATAAGGTCATACTCGACCGCATTTCCCACGAAATCCCGTTTTATCGTTCGTTTCTGAAAAACGCCGTGCTGAACGGAACCATCGTCGTCAACAATCCTTTTTGGTGGTCGGCAGACGATAAGTTCTTCGGTTTTTCGCTGGCCACAAAGCTCGGCGTGGCCGTTCCGAAAACCATCCTGTTGCCACAGAAGGCTTACATCAAAGGCGTCACCGACGACAGTTTGCGAAATCTGGAATTCCCGCTCGACTGGCAAGCCATCGTTGACCACGTTGGAATGCCTGCCATCTTGAAACCGCACGATGGCGGTGGCTGGCGCGATGTGTACAAAGTGGATTCGCTGGAAGAACTCTGGCGTGATTACGACCAGACTGGCACGCTGGCCATGACTTTGCAGGAGTTCATTGATTTCACCGATTACGTTCGCTGTTATTGCGTAGGCCGCAAGGAAGTTTTGATTATGCCCTACGATCCGAAAAATCGCCGTTACCTGCCGCAAGAGAGCTTGTCGCATTATTCGCCGGAACTGATTGACCGCATCACGCGCGACACAATTCTGATCAACGAAGCTCTGGGTTACGACCTGAACACGGTCGAATTCGCCATCAAAGACGGCGTGCCGTACGCGATTGACTTCACGAACCCCGCTCCCGACGCCGACATCTGGTCAGTCACCGAATCGTATCACAACTGGATCACTGAAAAGATGGCAAACCTGTTGGTGGATTACGCCAAAAACGGCCAGCCGACTTCGCATTATCATCGCTGGTATAAATGGCTGAACCCGGAAGCGGCTTCGCCCATCGCTTCGCGCGCTGGCGAACTGGCTCAAGGGCTGGCCACCGGAGTCGAACAGATGGCGCAAAAAGCTTCGGACGTTTTGTCAGAAGTGATTGACCAGATCACCGAACCGATCAAACCCAAACGCGCCGTTCGCAAACCCGCAGAGAAGGAAGCTAAAGAAACCAAAGCGGCTCCGAAAGCTGCCAAGAACGCAAAACCAACCAAAGCGACAAAAAAATAGTTAGTTCGATCAATCGGTCTTAAAACAAAAGCTTCCAGTGTGCTGGTATCAACGGCACACTGGAAGCTTTCGAGCTTTTGGACTCGTGCAATTCATTGCGACAGGCCGGGTCGCTAACTATACTTTTGCCATGGAAGTAGCAACGACAAATCGGGTTCACACCTGAAGCAAAAGTCCGGTTGCTGACTTCTGCTTAAGCTGAGGAATTGGCCCAAGCAAAAGGTAATTACGCTGGGCAACATTTGCTATTGGGTTTGGTGTACGCGCGAATGAGGTTGCTGAAAGACGCCGAACGCGAAATGCAGGCGCTGGCAGCGGCTAACCACGATTCGCCAGCGGCGGAAAACTGGTACGGGAAATTCGCTCCATTCGCCGAAACGTAAAAACGTCCCGATAAAACTCTTCGGTCAGGAAAACAAAATGCCCAGACGAATCTCAATCGTAATCGTTGCTTTGGCGCTTTCTCTCTGCTTCGGCGAAAGACTTTCAACCAGCGCCGCCTGCTCCGCTGTCGTACACTTTCAACAAGAACGCATCAACATCAACACGGCATCGGTCGCAGAGTTGATTCGGTTGCCAGGCATAGGTCAAAAGCTGGCAGAGCGCGTGATCGCACACCGCACCAAACACGGTGCGTTCAAACGTCCGCAAGACATAATCATTGTTCGTGGATTCAGCGCAAACCGTTACCGCCAGCTTGCTCATCTGATTCGCACTTGAGAAAAGTCTTCACTCGCAAATCATTGCCGTCGGTGGAAATCGTGATGGCTCCGCATTGGCTGGTTCGCCAGATGTTTGCGCCAGCAGTCTGCAGTCGTTCGATGATTTCGGCGTGCGGATGACCGTAAGGGCTGGAATCGGCGACGGAAATCACGGCGTGCTGAGGCATCGTTCGTTCCAGAAACTCCGCCGTTGTCGAAGTCCGCGAACCGTGATGAGCGATTTTCAGCACGTCGGTTTTCAAATCGGCAGCGGCGACCAGACGCGCTTCGGCTTCTTTTTCGATGTCGCCTGTCAACAAAAAGCTTCGCGCGCCGAAACTGACGCGCAACACCAACGATTGATTGTTGCTGGACATGGCTGCGGAACCGGCGTCGCCTGTCGGCGAAAGAATTTCGATGCGAACGCCGTCAATTTCAAATGCATCGTTTGCGCGAACGCACCAGACAGACAACCCGGCGGAACGCACGGCTTGATCGAACAAATCCGTCGGCGAATTGTTCAACGGCGAAAAGGCTCTGACGACCTGCCCGATTTCAAAACTGCGGACGATGTCGCCGAAACCTTCGGTGTGGTCAGCATCGCCGTGACTGGCTGCGATCCAATCCAATCGTTTAATGCCACGACGCCACAAAGCAGGCATTACGGCGGCTTCGGCAATGCCTATGCTGTCTTCGACAAAAACCTCCTGGCCGAATTCAACTTCTTCGTCGGAATCGAAAATCAGCCGCCCACCGCTGTCCAGCAACATCGTTTTCCCGGCGGGAAACACCAGCAACATCGAATCGCCCTGCCCAACATCCAGAAACGTCACACTCAATCGTCCGCGCTCGAATTGCGGATCGAAAGGATGAACGACCAGTAAAAACGTCAGCACTACCAGCACGCTCGACGCGACGGCGAAAGCGATTTTCCCAACAAGTCTTCGGCTGGCGGCTGGCGATTCGTCGCCTTTGCCAAACGGATTCCATTCATTGACCAAAACAACCAGCACCAACACGGCGGCAAAAAATGCCGCGTAAACCAACACTGGCGATTCGCTCCAATCAGGCACACGCAAACTGGCTTTTCGCCAGGCCAGCAAAGGTTCTCCGGCTTTGACCGTCAACCAGCCCAGCCAGTTGATCGCCCACGCCAGTTTCAATGCCAGCGAACCAACGACGGCATACAACAGCAAGCAAACAATCCCCGCCAACATCAACGCCGAAACCAGCACGCTTTCGATGACGTTGGCGACAGGCGAAACGATTGAAACGCGATGAAAGTGCGTAATCATCAGCGGCAGCAGGCCGATCTGAATGACCGTCGTCGTGAAAACCGTTCCGACGATCCAGACCAGCGGCGATTGCAATCGCCAACGATTGAGCCAACGCGCGGCAGCGGATTTTTGCAGGTGGAATCGAACGTGAGCCTGTTCCATTTCGCGCCTGAATTCGCGCTCGTTCCAGAACAGAATTTCGGCCAGCAATTTGACCGGCTTCGGCACACGCGGCGGGTAAGGAGTTTTCGCCGATGGTTGCCATTGGCCGATCAACTGCAGTCGCCGGTAAAGCGGCGCAACGATAACGACGATCATCAATACGGTCAGAAACGAAAGCTGAAATCCGGGACTGAATAAATCGCGCGGCTGCCACGCCAGCAAAAACATCGCCGCCGTTGCTAAAGTGTTTGCTCCGGGCGAAGTCCTGAAAATTAACTGGCCGACCAACACGGCGCTCAGCATAACGACAGCGCGCGTGACCGAGGGCTGCGCGCCGACCATCAACGCATACGCCCACATCACAGCCACCACCAACGCGAACTGCAACCATCGCACGCGAATCAATTTTGCCGTCAACCACATCACAGCCAGCGCCAGCATCGCCACGTGCAAACCTGAAATCACCAACAAATGAAACGTGCCGCCCGCGCGAAAGATTTCCGCAGTCGAACGATCCAGAAAGTGGCGATTGCCAAACACTGCCGCCACCAAAATGCCTGAAGCCGGCTGGCGAAAATTTCCCAAACACACGGCAATCGCTCGCGCGCGAAGCCGATAAAGCCAGCCGAGAAACCGGTTGCGCGGCGCTTCGCCCAATCGTTCGATCAGCAAAGGGCTTTTGACCGAACCCGCCGCGTCGAATCCGTTGAATTCCAGCATCTCGTCAAAATCCGGCGCTCCGGGATTTTGATAGCCACCGCGATTGTTGAGCACGGCCAGCAGTCGCACTTGCGAGCCGTAATCCAATCGAAGCTGGTCGAATTCCTGCCGCGAGATTTCGTCATTGAGCGGCACGACCACCGCAATTACACCTCTGGTTTTGTGTTCGCGCCCAAAGCTGAAAACCCGTTCGGCTTCGACACTCAGGTGAATTCGCTCCGGCGCAAGTTCCGGCGAGTCGTTGATCGTTCCGAACAATTCCACAGACTCACCTGATTTCAACTCGCCGCGCGCAAACAAACTTCGCACGCCGGTTTCGCCGCCGGACTTTTCGTTGATCGCCCACAACAATCCGCCAGCGGCAATACATCCGGCCAGCAACATCGCCATCGCAACTGTTTGGCGTTTCCACAGACACACGCCCGCCGCCAGCCACCACATCAAGGCGACAAAAAACCAGGCTCGAATGGAAAACGTAAATTTGGCGGCAAAAAGCAATCCGCCAAGAAAGGCCAGCGAAACAAAAATCAAAGGCTGATGCGACGGGCTGAGCCGCGTAAAGCTGAGACGACGCATAACTGAACGAGGAAAGCGGAACGAGGAAGGATGAAGATTACAAACGGTCGCTGCTATTCAGCATTCAGCATTCCGAATTCATCCTTCTTCAACCGAACAACGGTTTCGACGTGAAATGTTTGTGGGAACATATCCAGCGCCGTTATGGATTCAATCGAATAGCCGTAATTGACCAACAGTCGCAGGTCGCGTGCCAGCGTCGCCGGATCGCACGACACGTAAGTCATTTGCGGAGCAGCCATCGCCGCCAGCCGTTCGATCACTTGCGCGCCTGCGCCGGAGCGCGGCGGATCGAGCAAAACAAACTCCGGTCGCGGCAATTCGACAGATTTGTATTTCAACCACGCTTCGACCGAAAGCTGTTCATACCGAACGTTCGATAAATTATTGGCGCGAACATTTTCCATTCCGTGACTGGCAGCCGGACGATTGCCTTCGACGGCAACCACCTGATCGAAACTTTTCGACAGTTGCAAACTGAACAAACCTACACCGGCATACAGATCAACCGCCAGTTTGCCGCCACCGTCGCCAATCGCCGTGCGAACGAGTTCTTCGACCAATAGCCGGTTGCCTTGAAAAAACGACCGCACGCCGAACCCGTAATTGAATCCGCCGATGCGTTGATAAGCCGTGCCGAGCGCGTCTACGGCTTCGGATTTGCCATTTTCGCCAGTGGCCGGAGTCACGATCATTTCGGTGTCGCCGACCGTGAAATGAATGCGCGTCGCATCGTTCGGAATCAACGAAGGTTCGGCGTGCAAACGTTGTAATTCCCGATTGGCGACCGGCATCAGGATCAAACAATTTTCGACTTCGCAAACTTGCTGCGAGGCGGGCCGATAATATCCGATGTGCGGCTGACCGTTTGCGCCGCGCGCGATTTTCAGTTCGGCACGCGAACGATAGCCGAACTCTTCCGCCGAGCGCGTCGCAATCTCTTCATCCCAATCAATGCCGCCAAGCCGACGCAGCGATTCGCGCACAAACGCGACTTTGGCTTCGAGCTGTGCGTCATAATTCAAATGTTGCAATTGACATCCGCCGCACACGCCGAAATGCGCGCACGGCGGAGTTCGGCGCGTCGCCGATGGTTGCAGAATTTCTTCGATCACGCCGCGCGCATAATTGCGTTCGACTTCGGTGATACGAACGCGCAATTGATCACCCACTGCCGCAAATGGAACAAACACGGCCTGCGAACCGATGTGCGCAAACCCGTCGCCGCCATACACCAATTTTTCAATCGCCACGTCGTGAAGTTCGCCAATGGCAATGCGGGAATGACTGTTGACCTGAGATTCGAGTATGTCTTCGGTTGTTGTCATAAAAGTCAGTAGACAGTAGACAGTAGACAGTAGACAGTAGTGGCTTCCGATAAAGTCACTACTGCCTGGAAAGTGCATTCAATATTGAATGCGGCCAGCATCCAGCCAAAGTAATTCTCCGAAGAAAACTACTGTCTACTGTCTACTGTCTACTTCTTCAAAGATAGAACAAACTCAAGCGTGGAACGCCGAATTGTTCGCGCAATCGTTGTGCGACGAAATTGCCGAGTGTTTGTTCGTACACTTCTTGTCCCATGCTCTTTTTGTATGCCCGGAGTTTCTGGTTTCCTTCCTGCTCGATCTCTTTCAATTGCTCTTCGCTGACGCTTTCTTTCAATCCGTCCAGAACGACCTCTTCGATCATCGTCAAATCGGCTTCCAGGTTTTCAGGAGAAATCGCTTTGGCCGTTTGTGCGTCTTCGATGATTTGTTCCAGCCGCAAAATCACCCGTTCAAAGGTTTCTCGCAGCGAAGCGACACCAGCGTGCCTGGCGCAAAGCTGCGTCAGCATTTCCAGATGGTCAGTCAAATAATCATTGATCGTGTTTTTAGTAAATTGCGACGGCTCACTGCCATTGGCTTCGTTGCCGTTTTCATTGACCGCCGGTTCACTGCTGCCGACGCGCGATTCGATGAATTCCTGAAACAGGGCTTCGACTTCCTGCTGACAATAAAACAGCGAATTGACCTTGCGCCCGCGATGAGCACGTTGGTCATATCCGTCGAAAGAATTGCCGATACCGCGCAACACCACTTGCAAAGGAATGTCGCGCTGTTTCCAGCTTTCCATCAACGACCAATCAAGCGGGGAAACCAGCATGTGGCTACCGCGCCGCCTGACAAATTCTTCTTCGATTTCGGTAAAGTAGTTGAAATAATTCATCCGCTAAGAAACAAACGGCGAAATCAGGCATGCGCGTGTTCGATGATTGTGATCGTTTTTTGACCTGTGTTGATGTTGGGGAATCGGCAACTGCATCTTAGCTTGCGCTGAAAACAGAGTCCACATTCAACCTCGTTGAACAGCGTTGCCGAAAGAAAAAAAGTGAATGAACCCGGTCAGGTTTCATCTTTCCGCAATCGTGTCACTTCACCAGCCAGAATCGTTCGGAAACTTCCATCGGCCAGTCGAAGCTTCAGCGCGCCATCTTCGGTCAGCCCGGCGGTTTCGCCGGTGATGGTTTCTGTATCGAGCGTTACGTTCACCTGTTGGCCCAGCGCGTAACTGGAAAGCTGTTGCCAGCGATCGGAAATCATTTTTTCTTCGCCCCCCTTCCAGCGTCCGTACCAAACCAACAACTGTTGCAGCAATTGATCTCGGAATTCGTCCACCAGCACCGCGCACCCGGTTTCGATTTTCAGCGAAGTCGCTGTCGCGCGGAGTTCCGCCGGAAAAGTAGCGTGATTCAGATTGACGCCGATGCCGGCAACGACTCGCGGAGCATTCGCGCCTGTGCCGACGCTTTCAATCAGAATGCCGCATAACTTGCGCCCATTGACCAACACATCGTTCGGCCATTTGATGTCCACGCCGGAAACATTGCGCTCAATCAAAGTTTCAGCCACCGAAACGGCGGCAAGCAAACTGAGCAAGGAAAGTTTCTTCGTCGCTTCCGGCAACAACAGCACGGACAAATACAATCCGTCTCCGGGCGAAGAATGCCATTGGCGTTCTCGACGACCGCGACCGGCACTTTGCTCATCGGCTACCACGCAGGTGAATTCCGGCTGGTTCGCCATTTTCTTCAGCACGTCGTTTGTCGAACTGAGCTTGTCGAACTGATGAATGATGAATGGCTGGCGGTGAACAATCACTTGGCTTCTCTACGCTGCTTGCCCACAGCATTTTTTGTACTTCTTGCCTGACCCGCAGATGCATGGATCGTTGCGACCGACTTTGTCACGGCGAATGACGTTGCCTGCTTCGCCTTCGACATAACCAGCGGGAACAGAAACTTCGGTATTGGGATAATACCGCTCGAACGGCAGCGGAAAAGGCGCAGGGCCGACATAAGCGCGGTGATAATCGTGTTCGCCGAATTCCAGCGTATCGTTCGATTCCCAGCGTTTTTGGCGAATGGCAATGGCTTCGGGGTCGTAAAAATCATACAAGTCGTCGCCGAAATCATCTTTCAGATCGTAGCGACGATCGCTGACGTACCGAACCACATCGTTGTATTTTCCATAAGCCGATTCAACGATGGCTTTGCGATGAAAAACCTTTCGCACGGATTCCAGACCGGCTTTGCGATCCAGAGCGATCGGACACAACACCGTTTGCGACAAAAACACACGGTCGTATTCTTCGGGGTCGGAAAACAACTGGCAAAAAAACTCTGCCGTCTGCGGGCGAACGGTTTCGTTTTCCAGTCCAACCAGCGTTAAGGCTTTGGCCACCTGGCCGCGCGCCTGCGAATAATCAAAGCTGTCTTTGTAAGCGCCCTTCAATTCCCGGACGAACTTCATCAACGGTTCGGCGGCAGCATCTCCAAATTGAGCCAGCAATTCCGGCCAACGAGCCGTCACCCAATGCTGTTCAGCAAAATACGAATCCATCACCACGTCGAGCATGTTTGGCAACAATGCCGGATCGCCCATCGAACTCAGAATCATCAACGAGTGCAGTTCGATCCAGAATTCTCCGCGCTGGCCTTCGTACCAGTAATCTTCGTTCGACAGAATTTCCAGCAATTGCGGCCTGGCTTCATCGCCACGGCTGGCGATTTCCTGTATGTGCTCCAACGTGACGCGGTCTTCTTCCTTGAACAGCAACTCGATCAGTTCCGCCGTCGCCATTTCGGCGTAATTGAACATTTTTCTTACCTTTCCTGTTGTAATGATTGCGATCGGATAATCGCAAAGCGACAACCAATTGTCGAGACTTCGACCGGTTTTGATTCGTGCTATATTGGCTTGCGTACAGTTCAGAGTACCGGCTTCAGCCGGAATTTTCGGAGACAGCTATGGACAAAGAAGTAAAAGAACTGGAAAAGGCTCTGGAGCAGATTTGGGACATTGCCACCAACAAATTCGGTCTCGACCCGTTTCCAACTCGTTTTGAAATCGTTCCCTCCACAGTGATGTACGAAGTCGGTTCGTATGCCTTGCCCGGAAGGTATTCGCATTGGACCTTCGGCAAGGCTTATCACAAGATGAAGACGATGTACGATTTCGGTCTGTCGAAAATTTACGAAGTCGTCATCAATTCCAATCCGTCATACGCTTTTCTGCTGGAAAACAATTCGCTGCTGCAAAATAAACTGGTCATCGCTCACGTCTTGGGGCACGTGGATTTTTTCAAACACAACGCCTACTTCGCCCAGACCAATCGGCGCATGGTGGACGACGCAGCCATGCACGCGCGCCGCATCAACGAATACGAATTCAAATACGGTCGCAAAGTCGTCGAAGAATTCCTGGACGCCGTGCTTTCCATCGAAGAACACATTGACCCGAACTTCTTAATCCAAAAACAGCGCGAGGCTAAGCAACCGGACGAAGAAAAACCTCGCCGTTCGCCAAGCGATCCGTATGAAGACCTGGCTTCGGTTCAGGAACGCGAAGCCTCCGCCAAAGCCGAGGCTGCCAAAACCGAAGCGGAACAGGCTCAACCGGAAAAGGATTTGGTCTGGTTCATCCTGCAACATTCGCCGACGCTGCACCCCTGGCAACGCGACGTAATGAGCATGATTCACGACGAAATGCTGTATTTCGTCCCGCAGATGCAAACCAAGATCATGAACGAAGGCTGGGCCAGTTACTGGCATTCGCGCATTATGCGAGAAATGGATTTGCCGGATCACGAACACATGGAATTCGCCGAGCTTCATTCCGGCGTAGTTTCGCCGCATCGCAATCAACTCAATCCGTATTATCTCGGCTACAAGATTTTCGAAGACATTGAACAGCGTTGGGACAATCCGACCGCCGAAGAACAGGAAAAATTTGGTCGCAAACCCGGCGAAGGCCGCGCGAAGATTTTTGAAGTCCGCGAATTGGACAACGACGTTTCTTTCCTTCGCAATTACCTGACCGAAGAGTTATGCGAAGAACTGGACTTGTTCGTGTATGAACTGGTTGAAGAAGAAGAATGGACGATCACGGAAAAACGCTGGCAAAAAGTCCGCGATCAATTGGTGGCGAACATGACCAACTTCGGATTTCCTTACATTGAAGTCGCCGACGGCGATTATCGCGGCAATCGGGAACTGTACTTGCGCCACCGATACGAAGGCGCGGAGCTTGACGCCAGATACGCTCACAAGGTGCTGGAATACGTTTACAAACTCTGGGGGCGCCCCGTTCACCTGGAAACCGTTGTTGAAGAAGAACCGCGCGTCATGCGCTTCGACGGCGAAGATCACAGCGAAAACTAAAGCCGGAGCGCGGACATTCCTGTCCGCAACCTGGTACGCGGACGTTCCCGTCCGCCAGTCTCACAAGAACGCTTGACGGGCGGACTGGAAGTCCGCGAACCAGGCGGACGATACGTCCGCGCTCCGGCGCTATTCCATCACTCTCAGCACTACACACTTCAAGTAATACGTTTCCGGCACAGTCAGCAAAATAGGGTGGTCGCGGCTTTGGGTTCGTTTTTCGACGATCTGAATTTGACGACCGGCGTCGCGGGCGGCTTCTTTCAACATTTCCAGAAACAGTTCTTCGTTGACATGGTACGAACACGAACAGGTGATGAGCACTCCGCCGGAACTGAGCAATCGCAAGGCGCGCAGGTTGATTTCCTTGTACCCGCGAAGCGCGCCTGCCAACGCTCCGCGATTTTTGGCGAAAGCCGGCGGATCGAGCACGATCGTGTCGAAACGTTCGCCCGCATCGTCGTAATCGCGCAGCCGGTCAAAAACGTTCGCGGCGACAAATTCAACGTTGGTCACGCCGTTGAGTTCAGCGTTGCGGCGGGCGCGTTCGATGGCAGGTTCGGAAATATCAATCGCCGTCACCGTGTCGCAATCGCTGGCCAGATGCAGCGCGAACGAGCCGTGAAAGCTGAAACAATCCAGTCCGCGCCCGCTGGCGTAATTCATCGCCGCTGCGCGGTTTTCGCGCTGATCCAGAAAAGCTCCTGTCTTTTGGCCTTCCAGCAAATCCACGTGAAACTTGATGCCGTTTTCGGCGATGACGAATTCGGCGGCAGTCGAACCATCACGGGAATAAAGCATTGAATTCACCATCGGCAAACCTTCGAGTTGACGAACCTTGGCGTCGTTCCGTTCGATGATCAGGCGCGGCTGAAACTGTTCACCCAGAAGTTCCACCCACATCGGTTTTAACGCATCCATGCCTCGCGTCAGCGTTTGCAACACAAAACAATCGTTGTAACGATCCACGATCAAGCCGGGCAAAAAATCTCCTTCGGAATGAACCAACCGATAAGCATCGGCGTCGGCGACGACTCTACGCCGCCATTCAATCGCGGCCATCAATCGGTTGCGCCAAAATTCGCGGTCAGGCGCGGCTTCGGTTTTCGACAACAATCGCAAAGTAATTTCGGTTTCCACGCCGAAATGCGCCCAGCCGACAAATCGGCTTCGGTGGTCAACGACGCGAACAACCGAGCCGCTTTCGACTTTGGGGCGAGTGGTCACGTCACTGCGATAAATCCACAAATGGCCTTCGCGCGCGCGAGTAGCGCCTTTGGCGGAAATGACTGCGGTGTCTGACGGATGTTGCGGCGTCTCTTGGTTACGTTTCATAAGTTCGGATTTTTGATCTAAATCAGAGCAAGCAACATTGGGACATTCTCTTTTGACAGGATGAACAAGATTTCCGGCAGGATTTACAGAATCATCAATAGCAATCAAGTCCCAGCCCGGCTTGAATCGTGTTCATCCTGAAAAAATCCTGTCCATCCTATCCTAAAGTTTCTTGCTTCGATTTAGGTGCTTTGTGGCTGCACATACTCGCCGATTCCGGTCGCAACTGGCAAAGGCAGAAAAATGGCGCAACTCAATCGAATCGCACCATTTGTTTTTCATTCGTAACTACTCAGCCGGTACGGAACGGGAAGCGGTAGCGCCCCGGTTTCTCGTGAGGAGTGAGCTTTGCAAGCATCCCGTCGCTACTGCTCTGGGTTCCGTACCGAGTTTTGACTCCAGGCTGAGCAGTTACTTTCATTCTTCAATCTCGCGTCTTACTTCAACCTGCCTGAAACCGCCGTCGAAACAGCCGCCCCATCCAATCACCCACCAAAATCACAATCATCGAAATTCCCGCCGCAGGCATTAACACACCGAGCAATCCGATCAACACGATCAACCATTTTGATAGCTGGACGTCTTTGGACTTTTGAGGAAATCCCGCCTTGCCTTTTGGGCGACGAATCCACCACATGGCAACGCCAGTAACTCCCATCGCCGCAAGCAACAAACAAGTAAGCAAGGCTAAAACTCTGGTCGGCCAGCCCAAAATTGTTCCGGCGTGAATCGGGTAAGCCAGCAATTGAATTTTGTAGAGCAGCGGCAATTGCGCCCAGCCAGCCAGCCCCATCACCCTGCCCGAATACTGATCTATGTAAAACTGCGTCAGCGTGTGCGGCCTGTCACTGCTGCCTGCGTACACGTACACACTGGCTTCGGCGTTGTTCGGCAAATCAATGTACAGTTCTTTTTCGGTTTGCGTGCGTCCGGCAATGGCAATGATTTCATCCAGCGGCAACGGAACTGCGCCCGGCTGGCGAACGGATTTCGCTGTTTCGGCAAAGCTGGTCGGATTGGAATTCGTCACATCCAGCATTCGCTGATACCCACGCCCGAATCCCATCGTGTAAAACAACCCTGTGAACATCAACAAGATTGCAAACACCGCAGCATAAAATCCCGGCACGGCGTGCCAGTCGCGCCAGACCAGATAATTTTTGGCGCGAAAGCGCGGCAGCCAAACACCCAACACTTTGTCTCGCCCGCGCGGCCACCACAGATAAAGCCCGGTGATGGCCAAAATAATTCCCCAACTTGTTGCCAGTTCTACGGCGATGCGGCCAATCATCCCCCCGGCCAAACGACGATGAATCGTCATCACAAAGTCAAAAAAGGAATTGCCGTAGACATAGCTTCCCTGCACAACGCCTGTGTGTTGATTGACGAAAATGTTGAGGTTGTTTCCATCTTTGGTGGAAAACGCGAATTGCGTTGGCCAGGTCGGATCGGCGCGCAACAGCATGGCTGTGGCTCGCGCTTCGGCAGGGGCAATCGCTTTGGCATTGGCCAATTGAGTTTCGTAAGACACGCGCTGCGATTGCGGCTCGACAGTCATCATCGCGGCGTTGAATCTCTGTTCCAATTCCGGGCGAAAGACGTACAACGCGCCGGTCATTGCCACGACAACCAACACGGGCCAAACAAACAATCCAGCATAAAAATGCCAACGCCAAATAACACGGTACAAACGCGGCGCAGGCGACGAAGAATTTTCTTCGTCGCCTGCTACAGCGTTTGCATCATTAATTTCGTTGATCGCCTGTCGCAATGGAAATGACATGCTTCAATCCTCCGATTGAGATTTCGGCAAGCGCTTTACCACTTGAACTTCACGCCGCCCTGCACCAGACGTGGGATACCGGGCAGGATGCCGCGCCGTCTGTCTACCACAAATGTATCATCGGCAATGTTTTTAACGGCGATGAACAGCGTTGGCGCAAAGCGTTCCAATCTGCCGATCCGGTAATTGGCAACAGCGTTCCAGACCGTGTAACCAGACATCAATCCCCGTTGGCCGTTTGGCGAAATCTGCACTGTGTTCAAATCATCCGTGAATTGTTGGCCGGTGTGAATGGTTTCAACCAATGCGTCAAAGCCGCTTGAATGCGAATAACCCAAGGTCGTCGAAGCCAGAAGTTTTGGCGAATAAATCAGCCGGTTGCCGGTGATGCTGACCGCGTTGAATCCGCTGATGCTGGAAAACCGTGTGCCGCGATATTCCGCCGTGCCGATGTATGTGAACGCTGTTCGCACGTAAAAATTGTGCGGCGAGTTGAATAGTGTTCCCGTGTCAATTCGCCCATCGAATTCCAATCCCTGATGGAGTGTTTCGCCTGCGCTGGTCAACGTTGCGCCGACACCGCCTGACAAATTCGCCGGGACGATCTGGTTTTCGTAATCAAGCCGAAACAACGTCGCGCTCAGTTTTACACCGCGAGTTGGCGTCGAACGAAATCCGACTTCGTAATTCCACGAAAGTTCCGGGGCGAGTTCAATCACTCCGCCTGTCGTGTTGCTGATGATGTCCGCCGGACGCGGAGGCGAAAAACCGCGATGAACTCCGGCAAAAATCGTGAGGCGATCAGCCGGACTGTAGGCAATACCAAAACCGGGAATGACTTGCGTCAAATCTGTCTTGCCGGTGACTGGCACGCCCAACCAGTTAGTGCGCTCGATGTTGATATGTTCGACGCGAACGCCGGGCGTCAGCGCCAACTTGCCGAACAAAAAGCGATGCTGGACATACCCCGATAGTGCATCGTTTTTTCGATAATTATCTTCGACAGTCGTGCCGGTGCGCCCGTTCGGGCCGAATGAATTGTTGTTTTGCTGAATGCGGTTTTGCGTTTCACGGTGATAGCGGAATCCCAGATCAGTTTCGCCCAGCTTGCTGCTCAGCTTCAGGCGCGGATCAATTCCGAATGTGTCGTAATTTCGCAATCGCCCTTCGTTGCCGCACATCGTGTTGAGTTCCGCCAATCCATTGCAACCGTTATTGCCTCGGCGATTGGGGCGCTGGTCGGAATTCGACGATTGACGCCACCAGTGACGATTGAAATCGGCAGCGTAAAGCGTGGTCGTAAACACAGCCTTGCCGCTGAGCGCGTTGGTATACAGCACCGAACCTCCCCAGCGGTCGCCAAAAAAGAAATCGTTTTTGAAAGGATTGGCTCGCGGATTGGCCAGGAATTCCGCCAGCGTCAACCCGGAGTACGTGACATTGGAATCTTCGCCGTAATACGTCAGCTTGGCGGCAATCGTTTGCGTCGCCTCCCGGTTCAGATTCGTCACCGACTTGAACAGAAAATCATTCAACCTCGAATGAATGTTTTCGCGCGAACCGTCGCCTTCTTTTCTCAGGTAATCGAACAGGAATCCTGTCTTGCCTGCACCTTCGCCAAAACTCGCTCCAAGACTGGCGTAACCGTTGAAGTAGCCGCGATTGCCGCCGAGCAACGTAACTGAACCAGTAAACCGATCATCATCACTTGGCGGATTGGGCGTAATGTAATTGACGACTCCGCCCAGCGTGTTCGGGCCATAAGCAATCTGGCTTGACCCTTTCAAAACTTCGATGCCGTTAAACCGCTCAATTGGCGGATGGTAGTACGAATCCGTATCACCGTAAGGAGCCATCCCCAACGGAGCGCCGTCTTCCAGCAACAAAACCTTCGCCGAACGATTCGGATCAAGCCCGCGAATGCCTATCGAAGGACGCAAGCCGAACCCTTCCTCTTCGCGCGTGTACACGCCGGGAATTTTTCGCAAGGCTTCGTTGAAATTGAATGGCCGCGAAATTTCCAAAGTGTGCGCATCAATGATTTCCACCGATCCCGGAATGCGCGCCTGCTCTTCCAGCGTGGCGGCGATCTGCGTCGAAATGACGCTGACATCAGCGGCCAGCACGCCGGGACGCAACGTGAAATCCAGACTGCGCTCGGCGTTGAGCGTGATGTTTTGCGCCGCCAGCGAAAACCCGTCGCCGCGCGCCGTGATTTGGTATTCGCCGGGCAGCAGAGCTTCCAGCCGGTAATTGCCGCTGCCGTCTGTTGGCACGGCGCGTTCAAAGCTGTTGCTGGGTTGTCGCGCCGTCACGGTCGCGCCGTTGATTGCTGCGCCTGTGGAATCGGCCACTCGACCGGAAAGCGAAAAGCGATTTTGTGCCAGGCTGATTTGACTGAACGTTGCCAGCAGCAAACCGGCACACAACGCATTGAAAAGACAAACTGATGAAAATTTGATTCGCATAGAAGTATCCACTAAGAAGGTTGTTTTTTATGTTTTTATCTTTCGCCGAGTTTGAGCAGCTTTCGTCCTGATCGAAGCAACAAGGCTCGATCCACTGCCGCGACGCCATAAACGCGCTCGACATCCGTCAATTCGTTCATCGCCAATTGTTCGAACTTCGCGCCCGCGCGCAGCACAAGGGTCTTTCCATCAATTCCGAAAATGTAAATGCGATTCCCGGCGGCGAGGGGAGATGCCCAAGCTTCGCCGCCGAGTCGCTGGCGCCAGCGCTCCTCTCCTGTCTTGAGATCAAGACAAAACGCGACGCCAACCTTGTTGACGAAATACACGTAACCTCCGTGAATCAGCGGCGAGCTGAAGTTGGCGGTTGCTTCCTGCGCGCGCCACAAAATGTTGGACTCGGTGACATCGCCCGCGCCGCCGAGTTTGATGGCCACGTTCATGCCCTTGTCGCTGGAACCGACGACGGCGATGCTGTTCGCAATATCCACCGAGGGCGATGGAATGTTGTTTCCTTTCAATCCGCCGAACGTCCAGATTGGCTCTCCTGTTTTCCCATCGCGAGCGGTTACGGCTCCGCCAATGCTGAGCAGGATTTGCTGTTTGCCTGCTTGACCAATCACCAGCGGAGTGCTCCATCCGCCGCCCGGTTTGAGTTCATGTTTCCAGAGGTTTTTTCCCGTGCGTTTGTCCGCCGCCAGCAAAAACGAAGGCCCGCTATGAACGACCAGCGCCAGTACGGCGTCGGCGGTCATTGCCAGCGAACTGCCTAATCCGTGGTTCGTTTTGTAACCGCCGTACTCTTCGGCCAGCTTGCGTTGCCATTGCAATCGCCCGTTGTGATCGAGAGCGATCAAATCGCCACTTTCAAAAAAGAAGTACACACACTTGTCGTCCACCGCCGGAGTCGGCGCGGCTTTGCTGACCGTGCCGGAATCTTTCATCGTGAAGGTCGCAGCGAATTCTTTGCGCCAAAGCTCGCGGCCTGTTTGCAGGTCGTAACAAAGCGCGAAGAGCCTTTCCTTCATCGCGCCTTCAACCGCGGTCAAAAACAATTTCCCTTTCCAAACCACAGGACTGGATTGGCCGTAACCGGGGAGCGAAATTTTCCAGGCGATGTTTTTCGCGTCCGACCAGTTCAGCGGCAAACCTACGGCTTCGGTGTGACTGTCGCCGGCGCCGCGAAATCCAGGCCAGACGGTGACGCTTTTTGGCTTTGCGCCGCCAACGGGCGCCGCGAAAAACGGCTGGGCGATTACGCCAAGCGCGAGCGATAAGATAAACAGTAGTTTCATCATCCTTTTTGAACTCACATCACCAGTGTTTCGACGAATTCAAGCGATTCGGGTGTCGGATCAGTTTCGGCCTGTAACCGCCGGTGTGTTTCATTGACGACTTCCGCCAGCGCGCAAAATTGCTGACGGGTGAAGGTGAACATGGCATTGCCGAATTCCAGATGGACACAGCCTTCGCGGCATTTGTAACAGCGCACCGGCATTCGTAAATTTTCAACGGCGTCGTGATTCACTGGCTCTCCTTCCTTCTTTGCTCAAGCCGCTGAAGCGAACGATTGTCTTTCGGCGAAACGGAAAACCGATATATCTGTTTCACAAGCTTCTTCTGTCAGGTAGGAATGCTGAGGAGATCGGTTTTCCGTTTCGCCCACATCCGCCAGGCGTTTCACCAAACGGAGAAACTCGGCGGGCGTCAAAGACACTCGACAATTTCGTGTTTCGATATGCACTCGACCGCAATCGCACAACCAGATTTTTGTCGCCTGTTCATTCATCGCGCTGTAGCGGTTTCCTGCGGTTGATGAAGTTGCGGATTGCGCAATGTGATGACTCGCGCCGTCAGCTTGCCGTTTTCGGCAAACACCACCCGGCGCGACGTTGGCAACCAGACGTTGCCGGTCTGCGCAAATTCATCGGTGAACATTTCCGTGCGAAGCAGTTGGTTGGTTTTGACATCGAAGCCGGTGACCACGAAATGCTGCGGCAGAAATTTGCCTTTGCCCGTCGGCAGCGTGGACAAAATCGTCACCACAATGCGGTCGCCCATGGTGCGATCCACTTCTGTGGTCTGGCCGTCGCGCACGCGATAACTGGATTTGAGTTTGTCGTTGACCATCAAGCGTCGTCCCAGCGGGCTGTGATCGTCGGGCGGCAAACTCAGCGGATGGCGGCCTTCGCCCTTGGCGAAATCGCTGGCACGACGGTGCGAAAGCAGACTGTTGAGTTGTTGTTTGACCCAGCCCGTCGCTTCTTCGGACAAACCGTTGATGATGATTTTCGCTCCAGTCTCCGGCCTGTAATCCAGCACGCCTTTGGCTTCCTGGCCGTTGTCGTTGCAAATCAATTCGGCTTTGAACCCGGCGAAATCCGCCGGGAAGGTTTCACGAACTGATTGCGCGCGTCGCAGCAGTTCATAAGCCTGCGGATCGGGTTTGGGCGAAGCGGCTTCCTGCGCCAACAACGGCGTGACACACGAAACAAGCGCGACGACAACAAACAAAATGCGTTTCATAAAGAATTGATTCCTTTCTTTGCCTGCGCAGATTCGTCAGCCCGCGCAAAAGCTTTGGTAGTTAAAGTCGTATTCACTGAAGCTGATTTGCGCTGCGGCTTTGCGAGCGTTCATAACGAACGGCCAGCAAAAACGCGGCCAGTACGAACAACCAGCATGCTGCGAACAATTGAATCAGTTGAGTTTTCATCCCTGAGTCTCCCGGTCGTCATTTGCGTTCTCCAGTCCAACTGAACCGAAGGCCGACGCGAAAAGTGCGCCCCAATTCGGTTCTATAAATCGGCAGCGGCGCTCCCGTTGCATTTAATTTGCCGACATTCGGATCGCGGCTGTTGGTCAAATTGTCCAACGAGCCAAAGAATTCCAACCCGCGATGAATGCGTTTCGCCAGATAAAAATCCCACAGCGCGAATCCAGGCGGAATGACATCGGGCGTGACGGTCACCTGTCCGGTTTGAGCGTTGGTTGTAGTCGTGCCGAGCGTTTGAATCCATTTGCTGTAAAACGTGCCGCGCAGATTCCAGCGTAATCCCAACGCCTGATCGCTTTCCCAAGCCAGTCGAATGTTGCCCTGATGTTTGTGGCGTCCGGCCAGCGGCAAACCTGCTTTGAGATTGCGCGCGTTCAGATGTGTGTACGCGCCGCCAAACAGAAAACCGCGCGTCAATTTCACATCGCCATCCAGTTCTACGCCTGCCGTGCGCGCTTCGGAAATGTTCTGATAGAAAAACAACAGGCGATTGAGCGCCGGTTGAAACAGCGACAAGTCAATGCCGTATTGCTGCGACAACGCGGCCAGTTGCTGCGGCGAAGCGACAAATCCCAAACTGACGGCGTCAATCAGGTTTTCGACATCGTTGTAAAACACGTTTACGCCGAGCCGCGCACGACGACCGCGCGAATTGAATTCGCCGCCGAGCTGCATCGAATGCGCGCGTTCAGGACGCAAATCCGGATTGCCTATGACCTGATACAAATTGGTTGGGTTGAGAAAGCGAAAGTAGAGTTGGCCCAGGTCTGGCGCGCGAAAGCCGCGTCCGTAAGAAAAGCGCGCGCGGAATTGATCGTGGACGCGGACGTTGACGCCTGCTTTCGGCGAAAAGGCATTGCCGAAAATCGAATTGTGGTCGAATCGGCTGCCCAGAGTCACAGTCATGCGATTGCCAAAGCTGATCTTGTCCTGCACGAAGACGGAAGCGGTTTCCATCTTGTGTCCGGAGTCGTTGGCCAGACGATTGAATCCGCGATAACGATCAGTAGTCCATTCCGCGCCGGCTTGCAGCAACTGACGCTCGCCCAGAATTGCGTTGATCGAACCATCCACTTTGCCGTATCGCTCGAACAGATTGCCCGGTGGAATCGCGCGCGTCGGCGGAACCAGCATGTTGTTGCCAATTTCGTCAAACCGCGAAAAGTAACCGCGCCCTTGTGCAGTCAAACGCGGACTGATCGTCCAGTCGCCTTGCAGATTGAAACTCTGCGAATCTTCGTCGGTGACGGATTCCTGATTGCCTTCTTCGCCGCGCGAACGCCCGCGCGACTGATTCCAATAACTGCGCGCCCACGCGCCGAGCGAAAAGCCAGGCGTGAATTTGTAGCGCGCTTTGGCGTAAGCGTCAGTGCGTCCAAAACCTGCGCCCGTCGTATCGAATGTCGTCGGCGTCAGATCGAACGGGTTTTGTTTGTGACGTTCACCGCTGAAATATGCGCTGAAACGTTCGCCGCCGAATCCCACATCGCCTCGGTAATCTGCGCGTCCCTGCGAACCGCCCGATGCGGTCAGGTTCAATTCCATCGGGGCGCGCGGCTCGCGTGTGATTTGATTGATGACGCCGCCAATCGCGTCCGAACCGTAAAGCGCGGAAGACGCGCCTTTGACGACTTCGATGCTTTCGAGATTGCCGACCGCCTGGCGATCCAGGTTGATGATGCCGCTTTTGATGCCACGCGCGCCTATCACAGGCTGTCCGTCGAACAACACCAGCGTCTGCCGCGAATCAATGCCTTGAATCTGTTCGCCGCCGCTGCCCGAATTGCCCGAAACCGTGCCTCGCCGCGTCATCACGCCGGGCAGTTCCTGCAAAACTTCGGCGACTGATTCATATCCCGTGTCGCGTATGCGATTGCGTCCTATGACATCCACTTTGGTGTTGAGCGATTCACGCAACTCTTCCTGCCGCGAACCTGAAATCACAGTGATGCGGTCGGCCAGCGCCGCTGGCTCCAACCGCAATTCAATCGGCTCGACACTCGGCAAGCTGACTGCCAATTCAGCCGCGCCAAATCCCGCCAGACTTGCTGTGATCTTGTAACGTCCGTCTCTGGCCCCTGCCAGCGTGAAGCTTCCATCGGCGGCGGTGATTAAAACGATTTCCATTCCAGTGTTAAGGTTGTGCAGTGTCACGGAAGCTCCTGGTAACGCCGCGCCGGTCGAGTCGGCGACGCGCCCTTGCAACCCAACGCGAGTGGATTGCGCCGTGACGACCAGCGCCAGAAAAAACAATGCCAGTCCGGAGGTAATCAGCGTAAATAGAAATTTGCCTATCGTTTCAAAATGGGGAGAAGGAAAAAATTGTGTTCGGATTTTCATATTGCTCCTGCACGGCAATCGCCGTATTTGATGTTTGCGACGAACCGTTGCAGGATGAGTCCCGCACGTCGGCGCGAATGTCCCTAAACAGACCGGGTCGGTCGTGCATTCAAGGCTTTCGCTGTTGCCGCAGCGAAGGCCTTCATTTTTTGAGAATAATTTGAAGGCGTGTCAGGCCAACGCTTCTGTTTCCGCCACCACTTTGGCGCGGCGCGCTTTCCAGGCTAGAAACCGCCGCCAGGCCATAGCCAGTCCGGTCCACACCAACACCACTCCGCCAAGAGAAACTATTCCTGCAATCGTTTGACCGGCAATTCCCGCAACTTCCCCTGTGTGAGCAAAGCGCAGAAAAGATCGAAGTTGGCGCCCTTTGGTAAAGCCGGAAAAGGTCTCCCATTTGAGCGTTTCGCCGGTCGCGCGATCCAACGTCAGTGTGGCGCGTTTGTGCGGTTCGCCACCTGTGCCGTGGTCTATGGTGAAAGCGAGCGGCGCTTCGGTGGAAGCAGGGAATCGCACGCTCAAACTCTTCCAGCCGGGCGAATGCTGTTCCGCGCGCGCCCACAAGGAATTCAATCTCGTAGTTGTCAGAATAGTCTTTTTCGCCGTTTGTGATTCTTGAGCAGGAGTGGCAGGACGGGCGGCGGGAGTTGGCGGATTTTCGCCGACAACGCGATAAACCAGATTGCCGGCCCAGGCGAATGAAATAGTGACGCCCGAAAGCACGATCAAAAACAATGGCACCAGCGACCAGAATCCAATCACATTGTGCCAGTTGAAATCGCGCGCCTTGCCGGGCAATCCGCGCCTGAACCAAAGAATGTTCTTGAACTGCGCCCACGTCAGCGAACGCGGAAACCACAGATACAAACCACTGACGACGATGAACAGGAACGCCAGATTACAGACGCCGGTAATCATTCTGCCCGTCGCGCGACCGGCTCCTTCTGTGCCCAACCAACGATGCCAATCCGTCACTGCGCGAAAGAAATTGCGAGTTCCCAGCGCGCCTTCGCCCATCGCCTCTCCGGTATGTGGATTGACATAAACCGTTCGGCCACGATCAAAACTGACTGCCACAGGCATCTGCTGGTCCGCGCGAACCATGATCCCGGTCGGCGCTGCGTTTTGTGCGGCCTGCACTTTGGCCAGCAGGTCTTCGACGGATAGACGCTCGGTTCCAACCGGAACGGCGATTTGATAGTTGCGCGTATCAGCCCACAACATCATTTGTTTTTCGTAGGTCAGCAACACGCCCGTTGCCGACATCACCAAAATAATCAACCCAGCGACAGCTCCACACACCAGATGCGCCCAAAAAATCACTTTCCGAAGTGATTGCATAAACAAGATTCCTCTTTGGTTTAATTGATGTTCGCTTGGCTTCGCCTTGCACAATCCTGAAAGTCATTTTCAAAAACGAACAAAGAATAAACTTTCCCCCTTGAGGCGTCAAGGCATTTTTTTGTGGATTGGTCGAAGAGAGGAGGATCGGCGACAAAATTTCTGTTATCGCCGATTGCCGCAGTATCAGAGCGCTGGCCTGTTTTTTACTTGGTGAAATTCTAAACGCTCAGACTCGGCAACCAGCGGTCAGCCGCTGAGGGTTCCGGTTGTGCGCCGGGAGTTGGTGAAATCGGAGCGTTGTCCGAAGATGATTTTGAATTAAACTCCGATGCTATTTGTCCCAACTGTTCAGCCAGATAAAGCGAGATCGGTTTATCAATCGTCAATTCGGTTTGAGATCGGTGTCCGTCACCGCTTGTGGCTTCCGTCAAAATCGAACGGCGTAACAGTTCCGGCAAATATCGCAGCAACAACATGTAACCGAGTTCGCCATCGCCGGTTTTGCCAGCCATTTGAGCGATGATTTCCAGAAACTCCTGCACAAGCTTTCCCTGCTCTTCCCGGCTCAATCGTTCCCACCAACGTTCGTAATCGCGCCCGGCTTGAATGTCTGCAATCGCCATAACCAACCGGCGAAACGAAGCTGGCAAGGAATCCCACATCGCGTTGCGAGCGGCGGCAGGCGCAGTGTCAGCTCCGGGCAACAGGTCTTCAATTGTGAAGGCGCGCTCTGAAACCAAATGACTGTCGCGCAACACGTCAATAAATTCGTCTGAGGCAATGAAGTAATCGTCTTCGGTCGCAGCCTGATCCGACGGGCCACCGCGCGGAGTTTGCGCCGCCTGTGAACTCAGCAGCTTGATGTATCCGTAACGCGGCGAACGAACGCCGAATTCCACACGATACCGCCTGTCAGGAAATACGCTGAACCAATACTCGCGCGTAAATGCTGCGTTGAAGAAAGATGAAATGTTCGTCGTTTCATCCACCAGCTTCAGCACCGAATGAAAGTTACTGACTTCGTGAGCCGGAAAAATCTGTCGCAACCGATCAAACGGATTGTCTTTCAATTGCCAATACACAAACAGCCGAAACGGGTCTTGCCACAAAGCCCGCATCATATCGAAATCGTAATGTTCGGGAATCGGCAAGCCACGATCCACCACAAGTTCATCAGCGACGGCTTCGGCTTCTTCGACTGGCGGTTCTGCCGCTGGCAACGTCAGAACGGATTCGTCCACAGTTGTGGCTTCGTCCTCACCCAAAGGCTCGGCGACAGGAACATCCGGCACAACCGGCGGTTCAAAAGGATTGCGTTCGACGACCGGAACCAACGAAGTCAGATCAAAAAAGAAAGGCACGTGGCTTCCCCCAGCAAAAATTTTAGTTGTGATGTTGAGCTTGAAATTTCCGTAACGCTCTATGTTTTGGTGATGGACTCGAACGAAGGGTAGGAGTGGGTCAGCAGCTTGTCAAGCAATGCAAACCGGGCGCAGCCGCTATTCAATTGCGGTTGCGCCCGGCAAAATTCAACCGTAAAGGTTAGAAGTTGATCTTGCCCGCAAACTGCAACACGCGCGGATCGAATGTCGCTGTGATGCGGCCAAAAGTCGTGTTGTTGATGTTTTGCGCTTGGCCGACGTTGAAATTCGTCTTGTTCAACAGATTGAACATCTCAAATCGAAATTCAAAGCCGACGCGCTCCGTGATGGCCGTGCGCTTGATTAACCCAGCGTCGAAATCGAAACGACCTGGGCCGCTGACAGGCGTCAATTGCAAAGTTCCCAACGTTCCCGATTTTGGATTTTGGAAAAGTTGCGTGTTGGCGCGTCCATCGGCTCCGATCAAGCTCGGATCGAAAATGATTGGGCGACCTTGCGAATCGCGGAACAGTCCGGTTTTCGATTGCAGATCACTGACCGATAACGAAGTCACAGCAGTGTTTTTGCCGGAGCGGCCAGCACGATTCAGCGTGCCGCGAGCCGAGACAATCGAAATCGGTTCGCCGCTTTGCCAGCGAATGATCGGATTGAAGCTCCAACCGCCGACGATCTTGCCCAGCACTCCGCCTCGGTCGAAAAAGCGTTTGCCACGTCCGAACGGTAGTTCGTAAACGGCATTGGCTTTGAATACATGCGTTATGTCGTCGCCAATGCGCTGTTTTTCGACCGCGTTGGTCGAACCCAAATCCAGCAAGCCGGAGAAGTTCGTCTGGCCGCCTTCAAAATCGCTGAAACCTTTGCCGTACGTGTAATTCGCCTGGAAATACAAACCATTGCGGAACCGGCGACGAATTTCTGCCTGCAAAGCGTTGTAATCCGAATATGAACCGTTGCCGATGTAATCAGCAACATAAGTGTTCGGGTTGGCGCGCAGGAAATATTCCGGCCCAAGTTGCGAATCGAATACGCCCGGATCCAAAAACAGATCACGATTGACGACGTAAATTCGCGCCAGTTCGCCAACCTGTCCCTGAGCAATCAGGTTCAGGATTGTCGGATTCGACAGCAACCCGCCAAGTCCAAGTTTCGGGAACACCTGCAAGGTTTCGCCGCGAGTCGGATCGCCATTCGCAGCCAGATTGCGTTCTGCGCGTTGGAAATCAGCCAAAAAACCGTTGTCGAAAATTCGCATCTGATTTACATCAATGCCGCGCGTCAGTTTGACGCCGCGATTACCGACGTAACGCAACTCCGCCACCGTGTCGCGGAAGATTTCGCGTTCAAAGCTCAGGTTCCATTGCTGGACGTAAGGCGTTTTGTAATTCGGATCAATCGTGAAAAACGCCGATTCAGGATCAATCGCCAGATTGTCTGAAATCGTTCGCGGCACTTTGAACGCCGGTGGGGTTAAGGGGCGGATGCCTCCGCCGCTTACCGTGCCGCTTGTATTCAGCACGCTGGCATCGGCTTGCAAACCGTTGTTGCCGTCAACCACTGCATTCAAAATCGTGGTGATGTTGTTGTCCACAACGTACGAAATCGAATATCCGGCGCGAATCGAAGTCTTGCCGTTGCCAAACGGATCCCACGCCAAACTGATGCTCGGTGCGAAATTGTTGTAATCCTCGTTGAAGAACTTTCGCCCCGTTCCCGAACCGGCAAAATCCAGCACGGCATCTTTGTTGAACAAAGCGTTCAAACCGACTTCTTTCGGCAACAAAGCCAAGCCCTGTTTTTCGGTCGGCACGGAAATGTATTCCCAGCGCAAACCGACGTTCAGCGACAGGTTCCGTTTCAAACGCCAGGCATCGCCGCCATAAAGTCCAAATGTGTTGTATTGGAACTGCTGGCGTTGTGGAGCGCCATTGACGAAACCGGATGAGCGCGAAGTGGAAAAGAAACTCTGATCCACCTGGGCAATCGGTGCAGCCAGAATCGCCAAAATGTCGCGCGCGCGATTGAAATCGTTCGACGAAATGCCACCGGCGAATTGCGAAGTCCGCAACGGGTTTGGATTGCCCGCCGTGTTGAAGCCGATGGTATACAGCGGCAAAGTTCCGGCAGCATCGAACGATTCGATAAACACGCGACGGTAATTGCCGCCGAAACGAACCTGATGTTTGCCTTTCACCCACGTCGCGTTGTCCATCACTTCGTAATTATCGGCAATACGTCCTTGTGGTTGGAAGTTATCAACCGGGTCAGTAATGATCGGGAACGTCAGCCGGAAACCATCCGCGAACTTTTCATTGGTGAAGAAGCCAACGTTGTAGTTGTTGAATCCATAACGCAGTTCGTTGTTGATCGAAGCAGTCGGAGTCCAGTTCCAGGCGAACGATCCGCGCGGACGATGCGATGACTGACCATCGCCGGGGCGGCCCGGAAACGGTTCGTTGCCGGCGTTCGGGAAGTTGAACGTGAAGCGACTGTAAATCGCTTCAAAGCGATGGCGCGCCGAAGCGTCGTAATCAATTCGGAATCCCCACAAATCGCTGTCAAAACCCGTCGGGCTGTTGAACCGAAATCCGGCGGTATTGGCCAGCGCGGTATTCGTCGTGATGTCCGCATTAGTGAAATCGTTCGGCAACGGAGTCGTGGCGATTAAGCTGGCAACTTTCGGATCGGCAATTCTGCCACCGGCGGTCAGCAAATTGATTGTTTGCAACTGGCCGTTGTCGGCTCGGCGATACGTGAACTGGCCTTGCCGCGCCGATTGCGTCAGCACGGTTCGCAATGTGCTGGTGTCGTTTTTGACGCGCGTGCCTTCGTAATAACCGTAAAAGAACAGCTTGTTGCCGTCATAAGCCATCGGGCCGAACAACTTGCCCGGCAATTTGATCGGGCCGCCAATGCCAAAACCAAATTGGTTTTGAATCAGTTTCTCTTTCTCAACGCCTGCCGCGTTGTTGAAAAACGAATTGGCGTCCAGCGCATCGTTGCGATGAAACTCGAACAGGCTGCCATGGTATTCGGTCGAACCGCGTGGCGTTGCCAGTTTGACCTGCGCCACACCAAGCCCGTCGCCTGGGCCGCCGTTCTGGGTCGTCAACGTGAATTCAGCCACGCTGACCACGCTGGGCGCGGCGGTTCCGAAAAAGCTGTCCGTGCGAATGAAGTTGTCGTTGATGTTGATGCCGTCCCACGTCAGGTTGGTGAACGTGCCGCGCGTGCCGTTGACCGACGCCGTGCGGTTGCTGCCGCTGGTGTTGACTCCGGCTTGCAGCGCCGCCAACGAAAGCGGGTTGCGACCGTTCAGCGGCAGGTCATTGATCTGACGTTCCAGCACGGTGGTTTGCAGCGTGCCGTTTTCAGTGTTGACGACGGCCTGCGCTTCGGAAGCCGACGTGGTAATGATTTCGGCAATCTGACCGGTTTGCAGTTCAAAATGAACCGTCGCCGGAGTTCCCACGTTGACCATCACGCCTGTGACTTCGCCTTTTTTGAAGCCGTCGCGTTCGGCAACGAGTTTGTAATTTCCGGCGCGAACTTCCGGGAAGACAAACACGCCTTGATCGTTGGTGGTCGCGGTGACTTCGCGCTGAGTGGCCAGATCAACCAGCGTCACTTTTGCGCCAACGATAACTGCTCCGGCTTGATCTTTGACTGAACCGGTCACGGTTGAATTGAAGGTTTGAGCCATTGCGCTTGCGCCGCCAATCACGCTGAACAGCGCGACCAGCAACCAGGCAACGACTCGATTCGGTTTTCTGCTATTCAAATTCATTCGATACCCTCCTTGTTGGGATGTTTCCATTTGTTTGAGTTCACAACCTTTCTCCGACGGCAATCGCTGAATGTGCTTCCAAAAACGACTACCGCTGCTTACCACTTGATTGGCGCAAGCTTCGTTCCAGTGCTTCTGAGTTGTATTGATTGCTGCAATCGAAAGGTTTAGCAGGGCGTTCGCGGCAAATCGGATGAAACGGCTGTTGGAAAAAACGAACGGAATTTCGTTTTTTCAGATCAAACGCTGTGGTCTTTCAAGGTCGGACTGGCTGCGGCTGAATTCAACCGTTCGCAATTGAACGTCTTCAACAGAAACGACAACAACAAACGCCATGCTTCTCACTTTCGAGATAGAAACCCATCAAGAAAACCCGACAAAGAGCAAAGCCGTTTTCCATACTTTCCTGATGCTCATCAAATTCTCGGTTGTCGTTGTTCATCCAGCCATAAAAAAAGGCCTGACATTCGCCAGGCCTTTCAGTTGAGATGTTAAAGACGTTTAGAACGTCAGCTTCATCAAATACCGAATCACGCGACCGCCGCCATCGCCGAACTGCGGTTGCAGAAACCGTCCGGAGGGCGAGGTGAACACCGTCGCTGACGGCCCGGTTCCGGCTGGCGAAAACGGGCTGATGCTGCCGATACCGTATTGCGGATGATTGAAGACGTTGAAAAATTCCGTGCGGAATTGCAATCCAATACCTTCAGTCACGCGAAAACGTTTTTGCACGATGAAATCGAAATTGTTGGTTCCTTTGGTGCGTTCGGTGTTGCGCCCCAAAGTTCCAGTGCGACCGATGCCGGCAGCCAGACCGATGTAACGAGCCGTCGCCGGATCAATCGGCGCATTGTTCGCGTCGGGATTGACGAATCCGGTTGGACTGCTCGCATTCGGAACCGCTCGCACACCGGGCAAACCGGCGGGATTGAAATCCGGTCGGTCGTTGTTGCCAGCCAACCCATTGGCATCTTGTCCGTTGGCAACCGTGAAAGGCACACCGCTTTCAAACGTGGTCACGCCTGAAAGCTGCCATCCGCCGACAATCTGTCCCAACACTCCGCGTTGATCGCGCATGAACGGCAGTTCATACACGTAAGTAAACACCGCGCGATGTGTGCGGTCGAACAGCGAAACCGCGCGTTCATTGCGTTCGCCGCCCAAAACCAATGGAATGATCGCCAACGAAGAATTGACCAACCCGCCGGAAGCGAAAACTTCGCTGCCGTTGTCAATCAACTTGGAATAGGTGTAAGAGCCATTCAAAGAAAGGCCTTTTGAAAAACGACGCGCGACTGACAATTGCCCCGCGTGATAAGACGACGAACCGCTGTTGGAACGAATCGTGCGGACTCCCTGCAAAGCGTCCAAACGACCTGATCGCGTTCCGGTGTAACCAGCCGGAACGACTTGCAGAGCGACCGGAACCAGCGGATTGCGGTCTTCGTTCGCGTAAAGTTTGGTTCCTTTCGATCCGACGTAGGAAGCATCCACCATCAACAAGCCCGGCAATTCGCGCTGAATTCCCAACGACCAACGCTGAAAGTAAGGATTGACCAGATTCGGATCAACCAGCGTTTGCCCGTCAAAAGGCGAAAGCGGGCGAGCCTGAGCCGGGAACAACGTGGACAAATTCGCCAGACCGCGATTCGTGCCCGTCGTGGTCGGAGCCACGTTTTGCGTTGAAACCACGTTCGGCGAAGACGAAGCGGCGTTCGACGCGATGTTGTTAAAGAAAGAATCGTAACCAATTTGATAACCCGTGCGAATGACGCTCTTGCGTTCTCCGAACAGGAATCCCAAGACGCCGTTCTTGAACGACGGCGAATAGGCGATGCCAATGGTCGGCGCCCAATTGTTGTTGTCGCTCGCCGCTCTGCTCGGTTGCGAATAAGGTCCTTGCAAAGTGACCGGATCAACATTGAACAAACCTGTGAAGGCCGCCGTGCGAACCGAATTGACCGGATTGCCGAAGTTTTCGTAACGCACACCCAAGGTCAAGGTCAGAGCGTTGTTCACGCGCCAACGATCCTGGAAGAAATAAGCCTGACGAAACAGTTCGGGGTAATAACGCGGACTGCCGAAATCACGATTGGCCGATCCGCCCGAACCGGAAAAATCGTCAATGAAATTCGCCAGCCCGGTGAAACCTCCGCCAGCGTTGTAAATCAGCGAACCGCGTTCGTTGATCGGCGCGAACTGCCGCGAACGTTGTTCGAGCAAATCGAATCCGCCACGAAACGTATGACTGCCGCTGACATAAGTCGTGGTGTTTTGGATAACGTAATTGTTGGCAATGCGCCCTTGCGGCAAATTCGTTTGAACACCGATGTTGTAAGCCGAACCGGTCACATTGCTAAATCCGGCAATGGTAATGCTCGGCAAAGTCAAACCAAGTTCATTGGGCGGATTCAACGGGAAAGACAGCGCAATGCGGTTGTAGGAAATTCGCAGTTCATTAGTCAGGCTAGGCGTCAGGACGTGAGTTTCGCTGATCAGAAAATTCTGGAAACGATTGGACTGGCTGGTGGTGAAACCGGGCAAGCCCAACGTTGCGCCGCCAACAGGCGCGTCCTGATCGGAAAACAGGTAACGACCTGAAAGCTGCGATTTTTCGCTGATCTTGTGATCAATGCGTCCCATAATTTGCGGCTCGACAAAAGTTTGAGCAAAAGTCGTGACCGCCGAACCGACCTGCACAGCCGGGCGTCCGTTACCCAATTCGATATTCGTCGGATTGGAAACGCCAATTGCTCCCTGAGTGATGTTCAACAACAAATCAACGCCGGGATTGACGCCCTGGGCAAACAACCCGCGCAAAGTCTGCCGACCTGCTGCTGTCGGAACCAACACTGTCGCGGTTTGATTCGATGCCTGACGTTGATTTTGGTAAGAAGCGAAAAAGAAGGTGCGGTCTTTGCCGTCATACAAACCAGGAATTTTGATTGGGCCGCCCAACGTGCCCGCAAAAATGTGTTCGGTTCCGTATGGCGGATAACCTCGTTGCGTCAAAACTGGCGACAGCGACTGAGTATTGGTAATCGCATCGTCGCGCGTTGAATCGTATTGCCACGAAGCCGTGCCGTGAAATTGATTTGTTCCGGATTTGGTGATGGTGTTGACGACCGCTCCTCCGGCGCGACCGAATTCCGCGTCGAAGTTCGATGTTTGCACTGACACTTCCTGAACCGCATCCGGGTTTCTGATCTGAAATCCCTGACCGGCAATCGAAATGTCGTTGTTTTCCGTTCCGTCAATCAGGAAGTTGTTGGAACGTCCGCGTCCGCCATTGACGGAAAACGTCGCCACGCCAAACCCGAAACGATTGGTCGAAACTCCCGGCAAAGTCAGCGCCAACGAAACTGGATTTCGAGTGGCGATGGGCAATTCGACAATTCTGGTGACATCAATGTTGCCGCCTCGCACCGGAGCTTCGGTTTGAATCAACGCACCGGATTCGGCGGTCACATCAACTGATATTTCCTGTGTGCCCGGTGACAGTTGCGCGTCCACAGTCGAAGTCAGATTGGCGCTGACGACGACATTCGATTTATTGATTGCGCCAAAACCTGACGCTGTCACCTTGATCGTGTACATCCCCAGGTCAACCGCATCGAAGCGATAAAAGCCTTCGCTGTTTGCGACGGTCGAACGGCTGACCGTCGTCGCCGTATTGGTCAACACCACGTTGGCGCCGGAAATCACAGCGCCTGTGGAATCGGTAATTGTGCCGCTGACAGTTCCGCGACTGGTCTGTGCGAACGCTGCCACCGACATGACAAGCAGCAACAAAACTGCTCTGAATTTCATAATCCCTCCTGTGAGTCTCACTGAAAAACTCGGTTGTTATTGAATTCGCCTTAGAGTTCAGTTGGATGAGCATCCAAAGCGATTGAGTCGAATGACGGAGGGACTAAGCGCAAGCGTTGTTCCAGTTGCGTAACTGTTGCGTAAAGAGCCTGAATTCATTGACTGAAACACAAACGACGAAAAAATGGACTAACCTGCTCTTCAAAAATTCGGATTTGGTTTGAAATCTCGGATTCGGCGACTGCCGGTGTTTTGGATGCGGGTCAAAACGATTTGCGAATGGCGAACAACCAATCAGCCTTTACGATTGGAGCCTTAAAAATTTTCGACAGCCCTACAACAACTGAAACGACAAAAGAGTGAATGAAACCAAGAAACGAGAATTCATCACTCTGGCGATTTAGCCTTTAACCAAATTTGCCGAACAGCTATTGACGCCGTCGCCTTAATTTCCGATGTAGTTATTGACGATTCGAACGGGTTCGTTCTCAGATTTTTTGGCAGGGTAATGCTGATGGGTTATGGCTGCCGTTGCTGATTAACAGCGATGCGGAATCTGACTTGAAAGCGGTTTCCGATAATGGAAACTTGCTTCCATTATCGGAAACCGCTTTTTGAAACCGGAAACGTCAGGTGAGTTTCCGTAATCTGTTTGCCGCCAACAGCCGGGTTAAACGTCCAGATTCTTCACATCCAGGGCGTTGTCTTCGATGAACCGGCGGCGCGGTTCGACCTGATCGCCCATCAACACGGTGAAGACTTGATCGGTTTCGACCGCATCGTCAATCTTGACTTGCAGCAAGGTGCGTTTTTCCGGGTCCATCGTGGTTTCCCACAACTGTTCCGGGTTCATTTCGCCCAAGCCTTTGTAACGTTGAATGTGCAGGTCTTTTTTCGCCGCGCTCAAAATGTGATTGAGCATGTCGTCCCGTGATTCGACTTCAGTTTCCGAAGCGCCTTCGATAATGACGAAAGGCGGTTGGCTGAGTTGAGCGAATGATTTGAACAACTCCACCGCGCGTTGAAATTCGACGTGCGTTGCCAATTCCCAATCAATCAGCACCGTCGAACCGTTGGCCAGTTTGATTTCGATTTCCGACAAACCGTGTTCTTCGTCCGAAGTCAGTTCGGTTTTGTATTCGGCTTCGGCAATGGCGGCTTCGACTTTGCCCAACAGGCTTTCGTCGGCAAACACGTCGTGCAGCTTGCGACCTTCTTTTTGCAGCAAACCTTTTTTGCCGCTCAGAGCTTCCAGCGCGGCATCAACGATCTTGCGCTCTTTCAACCGCCGCTCCAGTTTCAGGTAATAGCCGTTGAATTCCACCAGCCGTTCCAGCAGCGCAGTCAGGTCTTTGCCTTCAATCTGCTCGCCAGTCTTTTTGATTTTGACCGCCACATCTTCTGTCGCCTTCTTCATCAGGAAGCGATTCATCTCGCGTTCGTCTTTGATATAGCGTTCGGTTTTGCCTTTTTTGACTTTGTACAGCGGCGGTTGCGCAATGTAGATGTAGCCACGCAAATCCGTCGAAACTTCTCCGGCTTCGTTCGTGACTTCAACCTTGTGCTCCAACAACTGCGGCATCTGCCGATAAAAGAACGTCAGCAGCAGCGTGCGTATGTGCGAACCGTCTACGTCAGCGTCTGTCATCAAAATGATCTTGTGATAGCGCAATTTGTTCACATCGAAATCGTCTTTGCCAATACCGGTTCCCATTGCCGTAATCAAAGCTTTGATTTCGTTGTGGCCAAGCATCTTGTCGAAGCGCGCTTTTTCGACGTTCAGGATTTTGCCTTTCAGCGGCAGGATCGCCTGCGTGCGGCGGTCGCGCCCTTGTTTGGCTGAACCGCCTGCGGAATCTCCTTCGACGATGTACAGTTCGCACAAAGTCGGGTCTTTTTCGGAACAGTCGGCCAGTTTGCCGGGCAGGTTCATCGAATTCAGCGCGCCTTTGCGAACGATTTCGCGCGCCTTGCGAGCGGCTTCGCGGGCGCGAGCGGCTTCGACAGCTTTGCCGACGATGGATTTGGCTACCGAAGGATGCTCTTCAAAGTAAGAACTCAAGCGTTCGTAAAGGAACGAATCCACTGCGCCTTTGACATCGGAATTCAGTTTGCCTTTGGTCTGGCCTTCAAACTGCGGCTGCGGAATTTTGACGGAAATGACGGCAATCAAACCTTCGCGCACATCGTCGCCGGACAGACTGCCTTTGAAATCTTTCAACAGATTGCTGGTCGTCGCGTAACGGCTGATGGCTTTGGACAACGCCGAACGGAAACCTGAAAGGTGCGTTCCGCCGTCCACAGTGTTGATGTTGTTGGCGAAGCTGAACACTTTTTCGTCATAAGCGTCGTTGTATTGAATCGCCACTTCGACGGTCAGGTCGTCGCCGTCAACTCCTGTGGCAGTCTTTTCAAAATACATCGGCTTCGGATGCAGCGTGTTTTTGTTTTTGTTCAGGTGCTTGACGAATTCGGCGATGCCACCTTCGTAAAAGAACTCGTGCTTCTTTTCGGTGTCGGAGCGTTCGTCAACGATGGTGATTTTGATGCCTTTGTTCAGAAAGGCTTTTTCGCGCAGGCGTTCGGACAATTTGTCGAAGCTGTATTCGCCAGTTGTGAAAATTTCCAGGTCGGGTTTGAAGCTGATTTTGGTTCCGGTGCGCGCGGATTTGCCAGTCTTTTTCAGGTCAATGGATTTGATTCCCTGCCGGAATTCCATCTCGTAAACTCCGCCGCCGCGCCGGATTTCCATACGCATCCATTCAGAAAGGAAGTTGACGCAGGATGCGCCGACGCCGTGCAATCCGCCGGAAACTTTGTAAGCGTTCGAATCGAATTTGCCGCCCGCGTGCAGCACAGTCATGACAACTTCGGCAGCAGGGCGTTTTTCAGTCGGGTGCATATCCACTGGGATGCCTCGCCCGTTGTCTTCGACGGTGATGGAATTGTCGAGGTGAATGGTAACTTCGATCTTGTCGCAAAATCCGGCCAGAGCTTCGTCCACCGAATTGTCCACGATTTCGTAAACCAGGTGATGCAATCCCATTTCGCCATTGGAGCCGATGTACATGGCAGGGCGTTTGCGGACGGCATCGCGGCCTTCCAGCACGGTAATGGACCCTGCGCCGTAATTGTCGGCGTTGTGTCCGTTGTTTTCTGCGTCAGCTTCGTTTTTCTTTTCTTTGGCTTTCATAAATTTTCAATCAATAGGGGAAGCGGTGCAGTACAGGAAGCGGCTGCAACCTGGTTTGCACCAATAGTGATTAACCCGCTTGCTAATGCGCGTGGTGCCGCCCCAGCCTCACGCGACACGACCGGCATCAACCATCAAGGTCGAAGCCCGTTGGCGATAACGATCGGCAATGGAACGCTTGGAGGTCGAGACGATGGTCTGCGCTTTGCCATCCAGGTAATCGAGCAAAATTTCGATTCGTGTGCGGTCGAGTTCGGCATCAAGGTCATCTATCAGGAAAATTGGGTACTCTTCAAACGCCTGATAATAGACGCTCAACTGAGCTAATTCAAGAATCAATAAGGCGCTGCGTTGTTGTCCCGAACTGCCAAACCGCGCGATTTCATAACCATCCGAGAGGATTTCAAGATCGTCACGGTGAGGGCCGACCAAGCTGTATCCAATGGCTATCTCGTTCTTCAGCCGCAGGTTGAGCCGTTCACGCAACAGCGCCGCGTAATCGCCCAAATCGCCTTTTCCTTCCAACGAAGATTTGTACCGTACCCGGATTTCTTCCGCCTGAAACAGCGACGGATTCAACGCCGTTTGCAGTTTCGCCAGGTAAGCAGTTCGCGCGGTGTGGACTTCGGTTCCGAACGCAATCAACTGCTCGTTCCAGGTTTCGATTTGCGGTTGGTAACGCAACGGATCATCGGCGTCAGAAGCTTCGCGCAGCAAAGCGTTTTTCTGTTTCAGCACCCGGTTGTATTCATTCAGCGTGCCCAGATACGACGGCAACGTGCTGAACACGCCGCGATCCAGAAACTTGCGCCTGGCGTCCGGCGCTCCACGAACCACGTCCATCTCGTCTGCGGTGAAAGCGATGGCGTCCAGATTTCCCAGATAACGAACGACGGCTTCGCGTTTGCCGTTGACGAAAGTTTGCTTGGTCGTGGCTGTCAGCAGCAATTGAAGCTCTTTAGTCAGATTTCCGCGTGCGACTGTGCCACGCAAAATGGCTTCGGATTCTTTGTGTTTGATCGCTTCGCGCGGATGCGAAGTGCGAAAGGATTTGGTCGTCGCCAGCAAATACGCCGCTTCCAGCCAACTGGTCTTGCCGTGGGCGTTCAAACCGTAAATGACATTCAGACCGGGAGAAAATTCGATTGCGCCGGAAAGATTGCGAAAATTGATGGCTTCGATTCGGAGCAGGTGCATAGCAAGAAAGCAAAAATCAAAAATCAAAAGGCAAATATCAAAAGGCAAAAGTCCGAGTTTGTCCAAAATGCTTTGCCGCTTCGCGTCTTTGCGTTAATCCCAATGTTCACTCAACTCAAGTGGGCGGCGTTGGACAGGTCGCGTTTGAATTCCAGCGCGCGTTGCGGACGATCCATCGGCTCTTTTTCCAAAGCGCGCAAAATCTCTGATTCGAGCATGGCGTTGATGTCTTTATTGAATTGGCGCAACGGCTGCGGCTTATCGTTCAGCAGCTTGACGCCAAAATCGCCCACGCGCTTGGCCGCAAAAGGTGGCTGCCCAGCCAACATTTCGTAAGCGATGACTCCCAGACTGTATACGTCCGACCGCAAATCGGCTTCTTCGCCGCGAAACTGTTCTGGGCTTAAATATGTCGGTCGCAAAGGCAATTGCCCTTGCCCCTGCAGCCGAGCAGTAGTCCCCGGAACGAACTGTTTGCCGCTGCCAAATTTGGTGAAACTGAACCCAACCATAATCACCAACGGATTTAACGAACCGGTGGTCGGTTCGGTTTTGAACGGCAGAATGATGCTTTCCGGTTTCAGGTCGCGGTGAACCAGCCCGGATTTGTGCGCGGCATCCAACGCATCGCACATTTCCGAAAGCAGGTTGATGGCGGTCGGCACGTCGAATTTGCCTGTGCGCTGCATTTCTTCGCGCAGCGATTTGCCTTTGATGTATTCGCTGACAACGTAGCCGGTGGCGTCCTGCAAAACGCCAAAATCCTGCACGGCGGCGACCAGTGGATTTTTGAACTGAAGAGCAAGTTGGGCTTCGCGGCGAAAACGATCCTGTGCTCGCGGGTCTGCGATGACGCTGGCCCGAATGATTTTGACCGCAACTTCCTTGCCGGATTCCAGGCTGGTGGCAGCAAATACGATGCCCGTCGCGCCTCGCCCCAGCACACGCTCAAGCTGGTAACGCGAATTGATCGTGTAAGGAATTCTTTCGACCGGAATCAGTTCGACCAGACAATCACGGCAAAACTGCTGATTCGGCGCGTAACAAGTTTTGCAGGACACACACATCCGCACGGTATCGGTCGGATCAAAGGCCGCCATAACTCTTTTTCTCCCGTAAAGTTCAAATTCATCAGCTTCAGACTTGGACGCTGGGGATGGCCGGAGATTACCACACCTGCCGCGCCAATGCCGAGCTTGTGCCGCCAGAAAGCCGCGTCTACAATCGCCGCGTTTTCCGCAATTGCATTACCTTCAAAACCACATTTCAAAACCAGGAGATTTCTATGTCCGACTTGACCCGCAGAGAATGGAGCAAGCTGGCGCTTGCCTCTTTGGCCGCTGTCGCTTTGCCGTTTGAAACCTTCGCCGTCCAAAAACTCAATTCCAAAGTGAAAGGCGTCCAGCTTGGCGCGCAAAGCTACAGCTTCCGCGACCGTTCGTTGGAAGAAGCGATTAAAGGTTACGCCGAAACCGGCTTGAGCACGTGCGAGCTGTGGTCTGGCCATCTGGAGCCGAAAGGACTGGATCGCGCTGGGCTTCGCACGTGGAGAACGACTACGCCGCTGAGCTTCTTCACGCTGGCCGGCGAGAAGTTCAAAAAAGCAGGGATTGATTTGTACGCACTGAATTACAGCTTCCGCGACGATTACACCGACGAAGAAATCAATCGCGGGTTTGAAATCGCCAAAGCTCTGGGCGCGAAATGCCTGACAGCTTCGTCGAATGTTTCCACAGCCAAGCGCATTGATCCTTTCGCCAAGAAACACAAAATGCGCGTAGGCATGCACAACCATTCCAACATTCGCCCGAACGAATTCGCCACGCCGGATGATTTTGCCAAAGCGATGGCGGGCAATTCCGAATACATCTGCATCAATTTGGACATCGGCCATTTCATCGCCGCCGGGTTCGATCCGGTGGATTACCTGAAGAAAAACGCCGGTCGCATCGTCACGCTGCACATCAAAGACCGCAAAAAGAATCAGGGCGAAAACACAGTCTTTGGGCTTGGCGACACGCCGATCAAAGAAGTCCTGCTGGCGCTGCAAAAAGGCGGCTGGAAGATTCCCGCCAACATCGAATACGAATATAAAGGGGCGGACACCATCGCCGAAGTGAAGAAGTGTTACGAGTTCTGCCGCAAGGCGTTGGGGGCGTGAAACTCTTCTCACCGCAGAGGCGCAGAGAACGCAAAGGAAGCGCAGAGAGAGCCAAAAACTCGGCGAAACCTCTGCGGAACTCTGCGACTCTGCGGTGAATTCTTCTTTTTCTATCTCTTCGTTTCCGAATCACTCAGACTTTTCCGCCGTGAGGTGAACCAATGAAGCCAACGAAATTCTTTGCAATCGCCGTCCTCGCCTTTCTGTCAATCGTTTCTCTGGATCGTTCGCGCGCCGCCAGCCAATCGAAAAGCGATTTGGCGGCGAAAGCGCAAAACGTGCTGTCGCAAACTTCCGGCGCTTTGAAGCTCGCCGGTTTGCAAAAACCTGTGCGCGTGCTGCGTGATGAATGGGGCATCGCGCACATTTACGCCGAATCGCAGGATGATCTTTTCTTCGCGCAAGGCTTCGTCGCCGCGCAGGATCGGCTGTGGCAAATGGATTTGTGGCGTCGCCAAGGCGAAGGCAAGTTGGCGGAAATACTCGGTTCCAGCGCCATCGAACGTGACAAGTTCGCGCGATTGGTGCGCTATCGCGGCGACATGAAAGCCGAATATGAATCTTACGCGCCGGACGCCAAACAAATCATCGAAGCCTTTGTGCGCGGCGTGAACGCGCAAATCACTTTGGTCAAAGCGGCTGGCAAACTGCCGATTGAATTTCAGCTTGCCGGATACGAACCGGAATTGTGGACGCCCGAAGTCTGTCTGACTCGGATGGCCGGGTACGTGATGACGCGCAACGCTTCCAGCGAAATTCAACGCGCCGTGCTGGCGCGCGAATACGGCAAAGAGTTCGTTGACGAATGGATGGAAACCGAACCGAAGCGAAAGCTGGAACTTCCCGAAGGCTTGGACTTGGCGGGCATTGATTCAAAGATTCTGGCCGGAGCAACCGCTGCCGGAGCCGCCGTCAACTTCGCGCCAAATCAAAACTCCAAAGACGGCAGCAACAACTGGGTGATTGACGGCACGATGAGCGCGACCGGCAAACCGCTGTTGGCGAACGATCCGCATCGCACGATTGCGCTGCCGAGTTTGCGCTATCTGGTTCACCTGAACGCTCCGGGTTGGAACGTCATAGGCGCTGGCGAACCTTCGCTACCAGGAGTCGCTGCCGGTCACAATGAACGAGTCGGCTTCGGCTTCACCATCGTCGGCATTGACCAGCAAGACCTTTATGTCGAAGAAACCAACCCCGCCAATCCGAACGAATATCGCTGGCAAGGCAAATGGCAACCGATGCGCGTCGAGCGCGAATCTCTGAAAGTAAAAGGCGAAGCCACGCCACGCGAAGTCGTCTTAAAGTTTACGCACCACGGCCCCGTCGTTTACGAAGACCCCAAGCTGCATCGCGCTTATTCGTTGAAATGGGTTGGCAGCGAACCGGGCACGGCGGGTTATCTGGCTTCGCTGTCGCTGAATCGCGCGAAGAATTGGCCAGAGTTTTTGAAAGCACTCGAACGCTGGAAAGTGCCTTCGGAAAATCTGGTGTATGCCGACGTTGACGGAAACATCGGCTGGGTCGCAGCCGGAATGACTCCGATTCGCAAAGGCCCAAATGGTTCAAGTTGGTCGGGCTTGCTGCCTGTTCCCGGTAACGGCAAATACGAATGGCAAGGCTTTTTGCCGCTCAAGGATTTACCGCAAACTTACAACCCCGCCAAACATTACATCGCCACCGCCAACCACAACATTTTGCCGAGGGGCTATGACAAGGAACTCGGTTACGAATGGTCGAACCCGACGCGATTTTTGCGAATTGATGAAGCTCTGAGCGCGGCAAAAACCAAACTGACCGTCGAAGATTTTCAGCGATTGCAGCACGACGAAGTTTCGCTGAACGCTCGCGCGCTGACCGCCGTGTTACGCGAAGCCAAAAACGCTCCGGCGGATTTGCGGCCTTACGTTGAGTTGATGAGCAAATGGGATTGTCGGCTTGGCAAAGATTCCGCTGCCGCTGCGCTGTACGAAATCTGGTTGCCCAAACTGGCTCCGGCAATTTTCAAAGCGCACGTACCCGAATCGGCTTGGCGAATGGTCGGTGGTCGCATTCAACCCGGCAAAGTGATTGACGCGCTGAAGAATCCTTCTGAGCGTTGGTTTGGCAAAGACGCTGTTGCAAACCGCGATGCCGTGCTCTGGAAAACTCTGGCCGACGCAGTGGCCGATGCGAAAAAGTTGTTGGGCAATGACCCGGCGAAATGGCGATGGGGAACGCTGCACGTAGCTCCGTTCAATCACGCGCTGGCGACGGACGCCGACCGCCGAGCGTTATTCAACCTGCCTGCCCCCGAACGTGGAGGCGATGGCAACACAGTCAACAACACCAGCGGCGCTGGCTTTCGCCAAAGTCACGGCGCATCGTTCCGTGAAATTCTGGATGTTGCCAATTGGGATCGTTCGGTGGGAACCAACGTGCCGGGTCAATCGGCTCAACCGGGAAGCAAGCATTACGGCGATTTGTTGCCGCTGTGGGCTGACGGCAAATACTTCCCGCTGCTGTACAGCAAAGCGAAAATCGAAGCTGCGACGAAAGATCGGCTGACGTTGGAACCAAAATAGTTTTTTCGACAGGATTTTCAGGATTGCACAGGATTGGCAAAGCAGAAATCAATTGCCTTTTTCAATCCTGAAAATCCTGTGAATCCTGTCGAAAAGTTTTACGGCTTCTTTGATTCTTCGAGCAGATCGGCCAAATGTTGTTTCCACAACGCGGGAAGCGAATGCGTGCCGTGCCCTCGCGTTTGGTCGCTGATTGGAATCAGTATGAAGCGTCCGCGTTTGACGCGCTTGATTTCGCGTTCGGCGACACCGAGTTCCGGCGGGTTGACTTGATCGTCGGCGGAGTTGATGGCCAGCAGCGGCGCTTTGATTGTTTCAAGCCCCGGTTGCGGGTTGTAATCGCGCGAAGCCGCGAACTGATAAAGCATATCGTTCGCGTCTTTGCCTCTCACCGCATTCGCCACCGCGTTGTCGAACATCTTGTCGGCGTCTTCGCGCGTTGGAGCCTGTTTCTGTTGCTGCAAAGGGATGCTGCTCATCACCAGCAAAGTGTAGTTGGCAGCAATCAATCCGCGAGGTTGTTGTTTGTAATCGCCGCCCATCCATTCGGGGTCTTTGGTGATGGAATCAATCACCATCCGCCGAAAGTACCGATTGCGCCCAGCAATCTGCACAGGCAAGCTGGCCAACGGCATCAGCGCGTCCATAAAGTCAGGGTACTTTTCACCCCACACCCAGGTGTGCATTCCGCCCATCGAAGTCCCCATCACCAGACGCAGATGATTGACCTGCAAGTGTTCGGTCAGCAGCCGATACTGCGCCGTGACCATGTCGTTGTAGTTGTATTTCGGAAACGTTGCGCGCAATCCGTCGCTGGGTTTTGAAGACTGGCCGTGCCCAATTCCGTCGGGCAGGATGATGAAGTATTTCGCCGCGTCCAGCAGTTGTCCCGCGCCGAACAATTGCCCGCCGAATGATTGCGACAAAAAACCTCGCCCGTTGCCGCCCGTGCCGTGACCGATCCAAACCGCGTTGGTGACTTTGCCAGAAGCGTCGCGTTCAGGCTTGCCCAACGTGCGGTAATGCAATTTCAGTTCTGGCAACGTCTCGCCGCTTTCAAACCGGAAATCGCGGATAATGAAATCGCCTTCGGTCGGTGTCAGTTGTTGCGCGGTGATCGTAATGCTGGCAAACAACAGAATCAGCAAAACGCTTATTGTTCTTTTTCTCATTCGAGGCTCCTGTGATGAAAGGCTTTCCAGATGACGGAACAAACGGAAATAAACCTGTTGCGCGATAAGAGTTGAAAGTTTAGCTTGCCTTCGAAGGAGTCAAGCCGATGTCTTTTTACACAAAGTTAGCTCGAAAGCCGAAGCAGTTCCTGACCTTGACCGGGGTGGAACTGGGGGAATTCCAACGT
>JANRKX010000149.1:0-36703 GCA_033763255.1 Acidobacteriota bacterium
CCGGCATACTTGGTGGAAATGCCGAACAGCCCAACCTATGTCATAGATTGGGAAGGCGGCTGGTATGGTTTCGTGCCAGCCGGAGCCAAGTATCTCAAAGGCGGGGTGTGGGCAGGAGGAACAGGCTCAAAAGAAACGCAACTCGGGCCGTTGGCTATGGTAATGGGGCGGTACGGAAGGCTCAACAAGTCTTTTCGAGCAGGCTTCGGGCTATCTGGCGAGCAGCAACAAGGAGGGAATAATCAACAGAACCCTCAACCACAAAATAGTTGCCAGCGCATGGCAGATATGGTGGCACAAATTGCTAATGAGGCGTCTGGTTCAGAGGATTTCTATGATCGAATAGCAAGAGCGTTTACTGCCGCAAGCCACAGTGGCATCTTCGAAATGTTGAGGACCGCAGACAATCCATTACCCGCAGGTAGAATAGATTTTGACGTAAGTGGATTTAAGCCGGAGTTCAGAGATGATAGCAATCAGGTTCGCCATTTCGCAGGTGGGCTTATAGCAGGTTTTAGATTGGGCTATCCATATGGACGTTATGTTATGAATGAACGGGAAACTGAAGGCATTGGCGATGCTGATATTGCCCTTAATAATCAAAGCACTTGGTTAGGTGCTGTTTATCGTAACGCTCCTGGAAGCTTAGACCACTATATTGACTTTGTCGGTAATGCTATTGGTATAAGCGGGCATTATGGACAATTGGCTGATCAGATAAGAAGGAGGATATGTGAATAAAATTTTCCTAGGCTCTATTTTTTTATTAACAACAGCTTTGTTAAGCGTAAGTAGCTGCGGCAGCCTTTCTTCTCGGCCACAAGTCGGGGAAGTTGTTGACACTTGGGTAGCAGGGAATAGCGCATTTAAGGTTAGAATAAATAAGCATGCTGAAAAGAATGGCGGCTTTGTTGCTGGAGCCTATTTTATTTTTCAATCTGCTTCAAAAGAAAAAGAAGACTGGAAGGAGATTATGATATCTCGCCACGATGATCCAGTTGCTATTCCACGGCAACAGATACGCTTTGTTAGCGAACAGGCAGGATATGTGTTTATGGGGCTTAAGTTTGCTGCTACAACAGACGAAGGAAAAAATTGGTTTGTTTGGTACGCCGTTGATGATCTTCCCAATTGGGGGCTTACACGCGCTACTATAAGTGATGTGCAAATTGGCTCCAAAGGTGCTGGCTCTATGAAGCTAAAATCATTTACTAATCAAGAAGCTCCAATGCTTAACACCGAAGATTATGGAAAAACCTGGAGGATTGTTAGATAGGTTTCCAGTTTTGTCGCATCAATCCAGTTGGCGTTCACGAAGACTCCGTTGCTGCTGCTGAGATCAAAACGCGTGCGTTCGTTCTGTTCGGCGACGATGATGGCGGAGTAGTTGGAAAAGGAAGACTACTGGGTTTGCCTTATCCGCGCCAATCGGTTGGAGCGGTTCGGGCACGCCTTCGGCGATGGGTTCGTCGGGTTCGACCTTTTACGAAGCACACGCTCTTCGATGATGGTGTAAATCGTCGGGATGAAGAGCAGAGTAATCATCGTCGGAGCAAGCATTCCGCTGATCACCGCCCACCTGTGACTCAACCAGCGACTGCCACTTCAGCGTAGCGCCATTTCTCCGGCCTTGAAGGATTCGTCGTTCTTGCTTTCGCCGTCTGCCAGAGTTTCTAAATCGGCCAAGCCTTCTTCGGCCAGAGGGCGAATTGCCAGCAGGTCATTTTCACCTTTGTAAATTTCGATCAGCGAGGAGCCGGTCAGGCGGCCTTCGATCAAAGCTCTCGGAGAGCGGGTCTTCGACGAATTTCTGCAAGGCTCGGCGCAAGAGGCACGCGCCGTAGCCGCGGTCGGCACAGCTTTGTTTGACCCAGAGAGACATTTCCATCATCCACAGCCTCAGCGCCAGGAGTCGCCACCGGATTGCCTGCCTGATTCGGGTTTAGCTGTAAGCGGACGGCTCAGCTATAATCCGTCTCCCTTTTATGACTCTGGTTCTGATCAAAATTTTGGCAGTTCTGGCTCTGGTTTTGGCCAACGGATTTTTCGTTGCCGTTGAATTCGCGCTGGTCAGCGTTCGCCGTTCGCGGATTGAAACGCTGGCGGCTCGCGGCAAAAACAGCGCCAACGCAGTGCTGCACGCGCTGGATCATCTGGACGCCATGCTCTCGGCCAGTCAGTTCGGCATCACGTTGGCCAGCCTGGCGCTGGGCGCGGTTGGTGAATCCACGCTGGCGCATCTGCTCGAACCGTTGATTCAACAACTGATTCCCGGCGAAACCGCCACGTTGATCTCGCACTCCATTGCCGTCGCCATCGCTCTGGCGGTGATTACTTATCTGCATTTGGTTTTGGGCGAATACGCACCCAAAGCTCTGGCCATCGAAAAAGCCGAAGCGATTTCCCTGGCAACGGCTCGCTCGTTGCAACTGTTTTATCGCACGTTCAAACCGTTTATCTGGTTGATCAATTATTCCGGCATCAAGCTGCTGAAACTGTTCGGCGTGGATTTTCGCCCCGGCCATCACACAGTTTATTCCGAAGAGGAGTTACGTCACTTAATCACGCTCAGCCACCAATCCGGCAATCTAGAAAATGAAGAGCGAGATTTGATCCACAATGTGTTCGAGTTTTCGGAACTGACGGCGCAGGAAATCATGATTCCGCGCACCAAAGTTGTCGCCTTGGAAATAAACGCAGAGTTCGCCGAAGTCGCCCAACAGTTTCAGTTGTCCGGTTATTCGCGGCTGCCAGTGTATGAGGAAAAGTTCGACAACATCATCGGCATCGTCCACAGTAAAGACGTGATGGGTTACATGCTGCGACAGGAAGAATTCGACCTGAAGACGATCATTCGCCCGCCAGTCTTCATCCCCGATTCGGCGCGCTTGGGCAATATACTCAGTCGCATGCAACGCGATCACATCCATCTGGCTGTCATTGTTGACGAACACGCTGGCGTCGAAGGCATTTTGACGCTGGAAGATTTGCTGGAAGAAATTGTCGGCGAAATCGAGGACGAACACGACGAAACTTTGGCCGAAGCTTCGACAACCAACAACGAAGATTCGTTCACGCTGGACGCAGGACTTTCCGTCCGCGAAGCCAATCGCAAGTTCAACCTGAACCTGCCCGAATCCGATGCTTACACAACCATTGCAGGTTTTTTGATGGCGCGCGCCGGACGTTTGCTGGCGCAGGGAGATTGCGTCGAACACAATGGAGCGCGCTTCATCGTCGAGACCATCGCCAGCCGCCGCATCACTCAAGTCAAAATGGAACGTCTGCCTTAACCCGAAACTCAATTCACAATCCTTATGAACTACTCTGAAATTGTCGAAGCCGAAGGCCACCTGGTGGATTCGCAAATTTTGTCGAAGGTCATGGATCGCGTCATCGAATGCGGCGCGGTGTATGAAGTCCTGAATTTCAGTCTCGGTCGCACCAACGAACAGTTTTCGCACTTGCAATTGCGCGTCATCGCGCCCAGCGAAGAAGTGTTGAACAAAACGCTCGAAGAGCTGATTGAGCTTGGTTGTTATCAAAAACAGGTTCACGACGTAACGCTCAAACCTGCGCCGATGGATCGAGTGGTGCCGGATGATTTTTACTCGACCACCAATCACCGGACGTTCGTCCGCGTTGCCGGTTCGTGGCTGGAAGTCGGCAAGCAGCGTATGGACGCCGTCATCGTCATCAGCGGTTCGGCTGACGGCACGGAACCGGGAGCGGTAGCGACCGGATCGGCTCAGGGTACGGAACCGGAAGCGACCGGGTCAGGTTTGAAAGTCGAATGCCGCAAACTGCGCGACGTAAAGCAGGGCGACCAGATTGTTTGCGGCGCTCACGGCATACGCATCCAACCGGAGTTCAAAGAACGCGACCGGCATGGTTTTGCGTTTATGGCCAACGACATTTCTTCGGAACGACGCACGGAAACCGCCGTTCGCAAAATCGCAGAGATGATGCGGCAGATCAAAGCCGATGGCGGACGCATAGTTTTCGTCGCCGGCCCGGTCGTCATTCACACCGGAGGTACGGCGGCCTTCTGCGAAATCATTCGCAGAGGTTTTGCCGATGCCTTGCTGGCTGGAAATGCCATCGCGGTTCATGACATCGAACATCAACTCTTTGGCACTTCGCTGGGCGTGGACCTGGAACACGGCAACCCAATCGAAGAAGGTCACAAAAACCACATGCGAGCGATCAACACCGTCAACCGTTACGGTTCGATTCGCGGCGCGGTCGAAGCTGGCGCGCTGAAACAAGGCGTGATGTATGAGTGCGTCAAAAACAATGTGCCGTTTGTGCTGGCAGGTTCGATCCGCGACGACGGCCCGCTGCCAGACACCGAAATGAATTTGATTCAGGCGCAAGAAGAATATGCTCGGCAGATTGAAGGTTCGAAAATGGTCATCTGTTTGTCTTCGATGCTGCATTCGATTGGAGCCGGAAACATGACCCCGTCGTGGGTGCGAATGGTTTGCGTAGACATCAACCCGGCCGTCGTCACCAAACTTTCTGATCGCGGCTCCGCGCAAACAGTCGGCGTGGTGACAGATGTGGGAACGTTTTTAGACTTGCTGGCTCACCAACTTTGTACATAATTACGATTGTTGTCGAAGGCTAAATCACTGTCTACGGGAGAGGTTATGATTGACGTCAAAGAAGCGGTTTCTGTCGCAAAAAAATTTATGAAAGAACTGTATGACCCTTTGCAGAGTGCTCTGGACGAATTGGCACTTGAAGAAATTGACCAGACGGATGATGGCAGGTACTGGCTTGTCACATTGGGATTCTCACGTGAAAAGCCTATTATCAGTATGCTTTCCTCAACCATCCAAGTAGAACGTGTTTATAAAACAGTCAAAGTTGATAAAGGAACGGGCGAACCAGTTGCAATGCAGATTCGCACTGTATGAATGAATACACCATCAACCTGCTTCGCAGATATAAGCGGCGCGGAGTTCTTGTAGACACGAATATCCTTCTTGTTTATTTCGTGGGAAACCACGATCCAGGAATCATCCCGAAGTTCAAACGTACCTGCACGTTTTCTACTGAAGATGACGAAACTATCGCGGCACTTCTTGAGTTTTTTGAAGTGCGGGTAACGACTTCCCATATTTTGACTGAAATCAGCAACTTCATCGGCCAACTACCCGAGAAAACAGCTTCGGATTGTTTTGATATTTTCTCAAAGGCTTTAGACGTTCTCGAAGAGCGCCCTTTACTTGCTCAAGAAATATCTGCGAATAACCTGGTGTTCAGGAAATTTGGGCTGACAGATACAGGAATCGCCTTGTTGGCAAAAGATAAGTATCTTGTTTTGACTGACGACCTCCGTGTTTCGCACTACCTGGCAAATACCGGGATTGATGTGCTGAATTTCAACCATATCCGCGAATTGAATTGGTAACTTGAGAGGAAAAAGCATGGCAAATTTGTTCAGGCGTTTGAATACAGTTTTTTTCCTGGCTTTCTTCATTTTTTCGGCGTTGGCGCAAGCTCCCGCTTCCCCAAGCGCCGACCGAGTGCGCGAGCGATACACGAAGTATGAGTATCAAGTTCCAATGCGCGACGGCGTCAGACTGTTCACTTCGATCTATGTGCCGAAAGACACTTCAAAGCCGTATCCGTTTTTGCTGACGCGCACGCCTTACAGCGTCGCTCCGTATGGCATTGACCAATATCGCGCTTCGCTCGGCCCGTCGGAGCATTTTGAAAAAGAAGGCTTCATCTTTGCTTACCAGGACGCGCGAGGCCGCTACATGTCCGAAGGCGAGTTTCAGCAAGTTCGCCCGCACGTTCCCGTCAAACGCAGCAACAAAGATATTGACGAAAGCTCCGACGCTTACGACACCATCGAATGGCTGCTGAAAAACATTCCCAATAACAACGGCAAAGTCGGAATGGTTGGAGTTTCTCAGCCGGGCTTCCACGTCGCAGCCAGCATGATTGATTCGCATCCGGCGTTGAAAGCCGCTTCGCCGCAAGCTCCGACAGCGGACTATTACATCAACGACGACGTGTACCACAACGGAGCTTTCATGCTTTCGGCGAACTTCGGATTTTATTCCAGCTTTCGTCCGCGCAAAGGCGCTTCGGAAACTCCTGCTCAACAACGCACGCGGGTTGATATGGGCACGCCGGACGGGTACGACTATTACTTGAAACTGCCGCTGCCGATGTCCGAATGGAATCAAAAGCTGTTCGGCGGAGAAGCCACTTACTGGCAGGAAATCATTGACCATCCGAATTACGACGAGTTCTGGCAGAAACGTTCGTTGTGGAAATTCATGAAAAACGTCAACTGCGCTGTGCTCAACGTCGGCGGATGGTTTGACGCCGAAGACCCGATGGGGCCGTTTCACATTTACAAAGCCGTCGAAAAAGAAAACCCAAAGACGGAAAACCTGTTGGTGATGGGGCCGTGGTCGCACGGAGGTTGGGGCAGAGGCGATGGAGACAAGCTCGGCAACGTGAATTTCGCAGTGAAGACCGGCGCGATTTTCCGCGAACAGATTCAGTTCGAGTTTTTCATGCGCCACCTGAAAGACAAGAAAACCGAATTGCCCGAAGCTTTCATGTTTCAAACCGGATTGAATGAATGGCGGCGTTTGGCTGCCTGGCCTCCGAAAGAAGCAAAAGCGACGACGCTTTATTTTCAGGCGAACGGAAAACTAAAAACCGACATGCCAGCAGACGCCAACGGTTTCGATGAATATGTCAGCGATCCGAACCGGCCAGTGCCTCACCTGGGTTATATCAACGCGGGTTTCACCGGCGATTACATGACTGAAGATCAACGCTTTGCGGCTCAACGCCCGGACGTGTTGGTTTACGAAACCGAACCGCTGACCGAAGACCTGACCATCGCCGGGCCGATCAAAGTCAGCTTGAATGTTTCAACCACCGGCACGGATTCCGACTTCGTCGTCAAAGTGATTGATGTTTATCCGGGCGATTATCCGCAGCCCGTTTCGCCAGTGGGCCAATCTCTTCTGTCAAACTACGTCCGAATGGGCGGTTATCAACAACTCGTACGCGGCGAACCGTTCCGAGGCAAGTTCCGCAACAGCTTTGAAAAACCCGAAGCCTTCACGCCCGGCAAACCGGCTTCGATCAAGTTCGAAATGCCGGACGTTTACCACACCTTCCGCAAAGGCCACCGCGTGATGATTCACGTCCAAAGCAGTTGGTTTCCGTTGGTGGATCGCAACCCGCAAAAGTTCGTGGACATTCCCAAAGCGCGTCAGGAAGATTTCCAGAAAGCGACGCAGCGTGTTTACCGCTCGCGCGAGATGAATTCTTCGGTGACGGTGTTGGTCGAGGGCAAAACGCCGTTTTAATTCTTCGGTTTGCGTTTGAGCGTGAAGGTCAGGCCACCTTTGCCGGCCAGTTCGCCGCCAGTGCCAAGCAAACTGACTTGGCCTTTGGCGCTAATTTCCGCCGTCAGCGTGACGCTGTCCAGCGCAAATTCGCCAAAAGTGTTCGGCACGGTTTCCACAACACTGCTCATCGCACTCAGAAATTTATTCAGCCTGGTTTTCAATTGCTCAGGATCAATTTCCGAACTTCCGTAACGCCACTCCTGAAGCTTTTCCAGAATTCCGCCACGATCTTCTTCGCCGCCAGAATCTTCACGGCCAAAGATAATGATTTTGTCTTTTTCCACGATAACCTCCATTTGAAAAGCAGAGAGTTCGTCCGCGAAAAATCGGACGAGTGGTTCAAACCATTTATCGTAAAACCGGCTGGCTGACGACCAAATCCGGGTCTGCATAAACGGTATAAAGAACGCCAAGCGGGTTGTTGTAACGGGTCAACAGCATACGCTTGGCGGCTTGCACGGCGTCACCCAGCGGATAACCGCTGAGCAGTTTGGTATAAAAGTATTTTGAAAATTCGGCAGCCACCTGATCCGGGATGCGGGTTTCAGTGCCGATAAAACCGCGACTGCCGATAGTAAAAAACAGCCGCGGGAATGAAGCCATTTCGCCGGGTTTGATTTTCGATGAGCCACAGGCGTTGAAGAAAACAAACGGCGGCGGGGAATCGGGGCAACGGTCACCACCTGCGGCCAGTTCACCAAACCGGGCGTTCAGTTTTCCGATGGTCACTTTGCGCCGAGTTTGCGGATCGTGCCCAAGCTCGACGTGATAGTTCGCCGAATCATCGGATTTGGTGTCGCAGTGACAGGAAAAATGATGAATCTGATCGGCGGATTCTCTGTCGTTGCCATCGAATCGGCGACGAAAATGCCAGATGTGATCGGCGAACAGCTTTTCAAACTCCTGAGCAGGATGATGAACATCCGGCCAGGGGCCTTCCAGGTCAATATGCTCTTCCCAGTGTTGAAAGAACTCCATCTCTTCTCTGACACCGGCCAACCCGTCGTAACGGAAAAACTTGATCGGCAATTTGGGCACGTTTTCCAGCATCAGATTCTGTAACTTCGCCGCCCCAAGCCTCGTGTCCGCCCTTTTGACCACCACTGAAAATCCCAAAAAGCTGCTGGCCACTTTGTACAGGTCGGACAGGTTCTTGACCTCTTCCGGCTCGGTCATATTGAAAAGCGGCAGGAATTCCATGGGGATGAAATTTTCCAGCAACGCATTGACTTCGACGCGCGGCAAAGCGTCAGTTTCCGACCAGCCGAAAAAATCCGGGCTGGCCAGTTGCGCCGGATCAGTCACTCTGTGCGGACAATGTTGGCGCAAAAGCTCCGTGATCTTTCTCAGTTCCAGGCCGAAAAGCTGAAAAGCAAGCGCGCGACCTTTTTCGTGAAGTTTGCGCAGTGATTGCGAAAGACTCTGCCAATTGGAAACTTCCAGCGCGCTGCCGACTTTGTCTTTGAAATCGTCCAGGTCTTTGCCCAGCGACTCTCTAAGAGTGCCAAGCCCGGTCAGGCTAAGATTGCCTGCTATCGGCGGCAAAGGCTGAGCGTTGTGCGGAGTAATCGTTAATTCCGATCCGTTGTTGCTGATCTCCAGGCTGAATTTAAGAACAGCACCCCGTGCAATGGCCATTTTTTATTCTCCTTCGACAGTGATTTGCAAAGGCAATACTTGAATCAAACGGTTTTTCTGAAAAAGCTGCACCCACAATTGATGTTTGGTTTTCGTTTCTCCAACCAGGCAGGAAAAGGTAGTGATCGGAGAAGCTTGCCGAAGCCCGGCAAGGCAATCCTGGTGACGCGGAAAAAAACGTAACGAATCGCTGTCAATTGCGATTTGGAATTTGACCTCGCCGGCATATTGCCCGTCGCTGATTTCAACGCGGTCGAACATCGCCTCGGTCGGTTTGTCAGGAGTCAGCCAGACGCACAATTGATATTCTTTCCCCGAAACCACGCTGACGCTCCGGCCATCCCATTTCAAAGCCTGATCGTTTTCGCCCTCTTTCAGCCCAGCGCAAAGATAGCCATCGTAATTGTCCAGGCGTGGGCCAGCCAGAGCTTCCAACAACTGGTTGAGAATTTTCGATTGCTGATTTTCCAAACTCGGCTGGGCATAAGATGCTGGCGGCGCCACAGGCGGCGCAATCAAAGCTTCGGCAGGTTCAATCCGCACGTCCGATTCATCCAAACTGCCACGGCTTACCTGAGACGGCAACGGAATCGTGTCAATGCCAGACAAAGACAAAGAACCTGTGCGGTGGCGGGCTTTTCTGATGGCGTCTTCGATCACAGGACGCAATCCGGGAACAATCTTCAATTTGTTGTTGGCGTTTCTGACCACCAACCCGACAACTTCCAGTTCTTCTACCTGCCTTTCTTCTTCAGAAGTGATTTCAACCGGTTCACCTTCCCTGCCCAGTTTCAACAACAAATCACGCTGATCGGGATTTTCCTGCAATTCATCCCAAAAATATCGGTAATCCTTACGAGTGTCTTCCGCCAGGTCTCTTTCAAGCTTCTTCCAATCCACCTTCCGTTGATTGACGCGCAAGTCGTACAGGAGGTAACAGGCCATGCTCAACACCATGGGAATGCCGCCAGACATTTCGCGCAGCCGTTTGAAATCGTCTTCACCGAAAATCTCTGCTCGTTCATTATCCCGGCCAAAAATCATCTGCGCCATTTCTTCATCGGTGAAATGGCGCAATTTGATGTCGTGGAAGATGTTGAAAAACGGCGAAGAAAGCACATTGATGGTTCCGGTCAAATCGTAAAGGCTGTCGCGGCTGGCGGTGACAAAAACCAGATTGGTCAGATTTATCATCGAACGGAAGTAAGTGAAGTGGCGAGCTTCTATGCCCGGAATGTGTCCGACAAAATCGAACTCATCCAGCAAAAAGACTATGCGTTTGTCTGTGACTTCACTCAACCAGTGGCTAGCGTCTCTTGGGTTGGAAATGTCGAACTCAGGCCGCTCCGGCATACGGTCAGCAGCTTTTCTGACCAGGTAAGGCAGCAACTCATCTCCGTTGATTAACAGCGCCTGTTTGGCAATATCAACCGGCACGAAGACAAAGGAATCATCAAATCCCCATTCCGCCCAGCGGTCTTTGGCGTAGGCCAGATAATAAAGCAGCGACGATTTTCCTATGGTGCGCTGGCCGAAAACCGAAACCGATTGGCCGAGTTTGATCTTGTCAGCCAGGCCTCGCAATTCGCGTTCGCGCCCATAAAACAAACCAAGGTCGGTTACAGTGCCACGATGACCAAACGGATTCTTTTTCTCTGCTGAATAGTTGGGATTTACCATAACTCGAAAATCCTTTCTTTCGTTTCTCGCGTCGGAATGTACTCTGTCAAATAAGCAGGCAACAAACCCAACGCAAAACGCAATGTGCCGCTTTCGTCAACGATCAACCCGCGTTTTTCCAGTTCATGCGTAACCTGCTGGAATTCGTCTTGCGGGACATTCGGATTGACGGTGCTCATCCATTTCCAGACATCTTCCCAGCGGGCTTGCCGGCTGGCGTTGAGCGTCATTTCCTCGTTGATCGAAGCAATCACAGCGCGCTGAGCGCCCTTCATTTCGTCCCATAAAAACCGAAGTTGCATGGAGCCGCTTTTCACCAGTTGCCGCGTGGCGGCTTCGACAATCGAAACGTTGACCCGACGCTGTCGGCGACGATTCAATTCTTCGACGACTTCGCTGCAAAGCCGCTGCACAAAAAACGGATGATGCCCGGTCAGCCATTCCAGCAGATCAAGCGCAGGGTCGTCGTAATAAACATCAGCACCGAGCGGCGACGTCATCACCTGCCTCGCTTCTTCCGAGCTGAGCAGGTCAATTTCCTTCGAGATGGCCGGGTTAAACAATGCCGACCAGATTTCGTGATCGAAATCCTTGGTGGAGCGAGTACCGACAAAGACAAAACTGACATCGCCACGTTGCACCCAGTACCGTAGAAAACTGACAAAGCCCGCTTCCAGATCGCCGCGCTTGATCTTTTCTTCAAACACCTGAAACTCATCAACCGCCAGCACCAGTCTTTTACCGGCCAGCATTCGCTCAAGTTCCGGCAAAAAGACCTGCTCGAACTGAAAAGCAGGGTTTTCCTGATAAGCTTTCAAGTCAACCGACACCGGATCAGGTTTTTCCGGCAAGGTACGAAAAATGGTGCTGGCCAGATATTGTAGGTGCTGAGCCGCGCCTGAAAGAATTTCAGTCGCCTGCAAGTCAATGTAAACGACGTGATACTGCGTCGGCAATTTGGTCGGCAGCCACATCATCACCGAAGTTTTTCCCATTCGCCGCCGCCCATGTAACACAACCGGGCGAGGCGTTCCGGCTTCAACCAATTGTTTGTACAGAAAATCGAAAATATCCGTTCGCCCGACAAACAGATTGTCGTGCTTTCCGGGTTTCAACGGCGTACCGGCAACATAAGGATTGCGTATGTCTTCCCAAACCTGGGACGGCGAATCGGATTCGACAGTGATTTCGACGCTGTGTTGCAGTTTCAGATTTTCGCGTCGCGGCTCGTTATAACGCAGAATGCATGTGATCGGAAATTTGGGAAGGAACCAGGCCCTTCCTCTGACCAGATAAGTGTGAGCTTGCCCAACGGTCAGCAAAGGCAAAGTCGGCGAAAAAAAATCCTCCGAGACAAACCCTCGCCCGGTAACCTGCAAATGCAGGTTACTAACAGGCGAAGGCCCGTGATTGATGATCTTGACCGTTAGTTCGGTGATTTCGCCCGGAGGCACACGATCTGGAACGATGATTTCCAGTCTGGCCCCGCTTTGGCTACGCTGGGATTCTTCGCTGATCAATTCGCGCCAGGCGGTCAGAGCCTGCAACAGAATCGTTCGGTCGGGTTCCCACGCTTCGGCGCTGACCGTTCGTGTAGCTTCTTCCAGGCCGATTGTGCATCGCAACAACAAAAATGTTTTCACGTCCGCAGGAGTGTTGGCATCCAGACTGCGTAAAGGTTCCATTGCCTGACGCAAAGCCTTGCGACTTCGCTCAAGCCATTCGTGATTCCGCTTGGAGCCGGACTGCCCCTGAATCGGGCGAGCCAGCAACAACGGAATTTGCTCCAGAGCCGTCACCGTCAACGCTTCGCGCATCCAGGAAAAACGACCGACGTAAAGATCGCGTTGCCCATCCTGCAACCTGGAACAGCGATTGAGGAATTCATCCAAAGCGTCCGGCAATTGGCCACGTAGTTTCGTTTGCGCCTCGCCTTTGACCAGATTGGCCGATTCGGCCTTTTCCACCAATGAAGCCAGATCGTAACCCAGCCGTGCAATGCGTCTGGTCGCGGGCAGTTGCGCACCGCGATAAAGCGCATAAAACAACAACGGACGCGGCATCAATTGAACCAGCCGTTCGATTTCGCTCAGCGAATAACTTTCGCCGTTGGCATATCGCAACAACAATTCGCGCAACCGTCGCTTTAACTCGTGAAGCTGAACTCCTTGCTGTTGCGGCGGAGCCTCGCCGCCGTCGGCCAGCCCACTGCTCATCCTGATTTCTACTTCCGAACGAAACAGCCGTCGAAATAGCCACTTAAAGAATCGTTTGGCCAGTTCCATCGCCTTTGCGCTCAAACCTGGTCGGGTCTGCTCCGACAAAGTAATTGATCCCGAAGGTCGCACCGGCAGTTGTTCAAACGCTTCCGAATCATCAATCAAAAACTCCATTGTCGTTGGCAGCACAACATCGCCCGGCAATCGCTGCACCTGAAAACCGCCGCTCTCTTTCTCAGAATCCAAAGGTTGCGGCACCAGAAGCGATGTCAGGTAATTATCCAGACGGCTTTGCCGATAACGCACAAACCGCGAATGAAACAGCGACTGCGTCGTGACGATTTCACTGCTTTCATCATCGCCCAACCTGGTTTGGTTGGCTTGAAACCCAATCGCATCCCACACCGCGCTGGCGGCAAAAGCGGCGGCAAATTCCCTGTCGTCGGTCAATTGGTTCAGCGACTGAATAATCTTTTTTGGTTTGATCCATCCACGGGCGCCAAGTGCATGGCTGGCAGATTCGCGCACCACCCAATCATCGTCTTTTTCCGCAGAGTACAAAGCGTCCAGCGATTGTTTTTCCAGCACAAACCTCAACTCACCCCAAACACGAACGGCGTCCGCGCGGCTTTCTTCGTCTTCATCCGTCATTTGCCCTTTGAGCAGCGAAACCGCACGCGCGTTTCCGCAAAATGCCGCAATTCCAAGAATGTTCAATCGAGCCGCCCGCAAGTGATGGCTTTTTTCTATGTCCCAACGCTGGCAAATTCCCAAGGCTTCTTCCGGCATCCATCTGGCCATGTTGATGACGGCGCTTGCCGCAGCCTGCTGCACGTCAATCTCTTTGTCTTTTGCCAGCGATTCGATCAACGGCACGACTTCGGGCGAAAAAACATCACTCGTTTCGGCCAACCCCTGAGCGGTTTTCCACGCCGTCACCCCTTTTCGGCTTTGTACCAAACGCTCCAACACAGGCAACACGATGCCCGGCAAACGATTTGCGAGCATCCCCAAACTGAAAAACGCTGCGTCGCGCGTATCGTTGTCCGCATCGCCAGCCAATCGTTTCAGCGCCTGAAACGGCTTGTCCGTGAAATGTAAGGCTGGCTCGCTTAAAACCAGGGCAACAGTTGCTTTCTTTTCCCACGACTTGTCCACAGCCATTTCGAGCAGAGCCGACAAGGTTTTTTCGGGTGCCTGTCGTGCCTGTTCCTGCAGAGCCTGTGCAACCGCCTGGCGCACAAACCCGTTTGCATCTCCGGCCAGACGCTCCAACAAACCCAAAGTTCGATTCGGATGCAACGGCGCAATCAACTCCAGTGCGCGAGCCGCAGTTCGGCGAATTTCCCAACTGGCAGAATCGTTGTCCTGACGCGAAAGCTGGCTGAGCAAATTCATCGCCGGATCAGGGTGGAAAGCGGCCAATCGAACCAGCGCCGCCACTGCTTCAGTTCGCACTTCAGGATCACGATCCGCTAAAAACTGTTCCAGCAAAGGCAACACAGATTTTTTGTAAGGCGGTTCAGCACCTGTCAGACCCCGCGCGCAAGCCAGACGTTTGAGCGAAGCCGCAAAATCATCCGAAGTGGCAGCGATACGATTGATCACCGACAACGACCATTCGGGATGAACGTAAGTCAGTTGGCCAATAGTTCGAGCAGCAGCCGTGGCAATTCGCAAATTGCTGTCGCTCGCCAGTCGTTCGACAAGCGGTAAAAACCTGCCGGCCTCCTGATATGGCAACTTCGCCAATCCGGGAATTGCCGCTTCGCGCTCTTCCCAGCTTCGATGAGCATCTTCGCCGCGAGCCAGCGGCATTAGCGTTCTCATCGCCAGTTCCGGATAAATGTCCGCCGCCGCCGCCAGCACACGAACGGCTGTTATACGCACCTTCGATTCAGCATCATTCAGCAATCGCGCCATCAAGGCAGCTTCGTCCGGGCTGAGTTCACGAGCTTTTTCCAACAGCGTCAACGCAGAGGTATGCCTGACCTGCCACTCATCTTCCGTTTCAGCGTGATACGTGGTTTCCGTTTTCACTTTGGGACTGGCCATTTCGGCAAACACCGGCCAGGCTTTGTCGTTGAAATTACTCAACGCCTGCCGCCAGGCTTCGGCAGCGGCAACGCGAACATCTTCATTGGGATCGGCTGAAAGCGTTTGCAGCGTTCGCAGCATCACCGGCTGAGCGTGGCGTGTACACGCCCAAGCAGCAATCATCCTAGACTTCGGACTGGCGGCTGCCGCCATGTCCTCAATTTCATTCCAAACCTGTCTCTTTCTACCGGCCAGCGCGCCCATTGCCTGTGCCGCAGCTTTTGCCACTGAAATATCGCGGTCAGTCATCAACCAACGCAACACATTCAGGCTTCGCTCTTCATCCAATTGCCAGACGACCAAGCCTGCCGCGACGAACCGCCGCGTCTTCGCTTCGGGAGAAACAGCCAATGCACGAACAAGAGCTTGTCCATCTGCGCTTTTTAGGAATGTTGAAATGGCGGGCAGCAATTTTGACCACGATGATTCATGGGAATTCCTGGCGGCATCTTCCAGTCCGGCTAATAACGAAATTCGGTCGCCGGCAGCTTCCTTCAAGCGGGCAGGAAAATCGTTCCCAGATTCGACGGTATTGGCTTTCGGCTGATTGGCGGGAGTCATTGGCATCGTTCGCATCCTTCAGGCTTGTTGCCCTAACAGGCTTGTTGTCCTAAAACTTATCCCGCATCGAGTGACTGGCCCCAACGCGGAAACTCAAAGGCGTCTTCTACTTGAATTCGACTTTTTATGCCTTTGCCACCATAAATTCCTTTGGCTAAGTGTCTGGCTGAAGACGTCTGTCAACCGTGCGGATTGGCAACTACGCACTAATCATACTTAGGCAATAGTTAAGCGGCAAGCAGTAATTTCGGCCTATGCCTTTGTGCTCGCCAGAAAATATCTTGTTGACCCGCCGGAAGCCACTTCCCTATACTCCACGCCGTCAAAGGTAGCCAATCAATCAAAACGAAATTCCTCTACGACATCCCATAGGTCGCAGAAATTGATTGAGAAGAATGAGCGGAGAACGTCACTGGGAAACCGCCTTCTTTTTTCAAAGCTTTTTTCCCGCTCGCCACTTTTTGCGGAAGTCCCCGATCTCTTCCTGGCACGAGCGAAGCCCTAAATTCATGGTGCCTCGTTAAGTTGACCCCGCCGGTTCGTCCTCAAATCGGCTACAAAAAAAAGAGAGAGGAGACTTGTATGCGAACCTCCCGCATTTACTCACACGTGTTTTCAGGGTTGGTCGTAATCCTGCTGACCACTTCGATTCAGGCAGCAGACCCAGGCCAACCGATTCCTGTTACGTCAACAGTCAGCGATCAAAAAGCCGGCTCGATTCTGGTGTACAACGTTTACACATCCAGCATCACCAGCTTTTTTATGCAGAATTCCCGCATCTCCATCACAAACACCAGCGATTCGATACCCGCAAACGTTCACTTGTTTTTTGTGGACGGCGGCAGTTGTTCGGTTGCGGATTCATTCGCTTGTTTAACGCAAAACCAGACCATCAGCTTTCTGGCTTCCGACCTTGATCCGGGAATTACAGGTTATCTGGTGGTGTTGGCCGTCAATCAACTCGGCTGCCCTGTAAGGCATAACTTCCTGATCGGCGACGTGTACGTGAAATTCGCGTCAGGGCACACGGGCAATCTTGCCGCCGTTTCCATCGCCGCGCAATTCGACACCTTTACGGCTTGCACGGCTTCTTCCAACACGGCGGCGTTGGTGTTCGATGCGCCGGGAATACCAAACAGCTACAACTACCTGCCGCGCACGGTGGCGATTAGCGGCATCGCCGATAAAGCAACGGGCAATGACATGCTGCTGATCTTGAATCGCATCGGCGGCAATTTGGGAACAGGCATCGGCGGATTGGGCAGTCTGGCCGGAATTCTGTACGACGACGGAGAGAACGCTTTCAGTTATACGTTTTCAGGATCGTCGTGCCAGTTTCGCAGTTCGCTGTCGAACAATTTTCCGCGCACTGCGCCGCGCTTTGAAACGATCATCACCGCCGGTCGCACCGGTTGGACGAAACTTTACGCCGACAATCCGAACTTCGGATTGCTGGGCGCAACATTCAACAACAATCCAAACACAGCGGCTGCCGCCAATGCGTTCAACGGCGCACATAACCTGCACGTGGTGACGCTGAACAACACCGGAGCGGCAGTCAGTCTGACCATCCCTGCCTTTCCGCCGTCCTGTTGAAAACGACCTGCCCGTAGCCGGGCCGCTAGCAAGGCTACGGGCACAACGATTTGCATAAACTTTGACGGATTTGGTTGGCCGATCAAGGCCAACGTTGTTACAATCACGCCGCTGGCACACCCTGCCGAAAAAAGCCTGATTATTTGACGAAGAAAAAGACTAGCTGAACTGGTGATCTCGAAGCCGGTAAACAATGTTTTTGCCGACTCGCCTCAATTCAAAACCCGAATGCGAAACCCGGTGGACGATGCTCTCCGGCAACAGGCTATTTCTTTTCCTGAGCATTCAATGGAGGAAGTTTTATGACCGCCATTCGTAAATTATGTGTTTTTTTTGTCCTGATCTTAAGCCTGATCGTCACCAATTCACTGGCCGCAGCAAACTCTAACAGGCTTGCCTTTCCCCAAAGCCGTAACACCATTAACGGAATCATTAGCAACACTGATGGGCAACCGCTAAATCGCATGCGGGTTGAACTCGCCGACGAGGTTGAAATGACAGTGATGCAAACCTACACCGATTCAACGGGGCGATATTATTTCAGGAATCTGACTTCAGGAACGTTTATCATCAAAGTTCATTCAGATGGCAAATACGCATCCAACCGCGCTCGCATAAACCTGTACAGCGCCCGTAATGGTGGTAGTTCACAGGAACAGGTAGATTTCGTTCTCAAAACTCTGACCGAAACCAGAGGCTCGTCAGTTCCGTCCAATACCGGGACGACTTTCGCGCAAGAAGTACCGGACGATGCGCGCAAGCTTTACGAACGAGCAAATCGTCAGTTGGACAACAAGCAAATCGAACAAGGAATCGCTTCCCTGAAAGAGGCAATCGGGTTGTTTCCAATGTACTTTCAGGCGCTGGAACGATTGGGCATCGAACACGTTCGAAGGCAGGAATACGAACCAGCGTACGAAATCCTGACCAGGGCTGCCAAAGTAAACCCTAACGGAGCTGCCACTTTGTATGTGTTGGGCATGGTGCAGTTTTACATGCATCAATTACCTGCCGTAGTGGATTCCTTGCGCCGATCGCTTTTAGTAGCACCGAATTCGCCGAATGCGGCTTTCGCGCACTTTTATCTGGCGCTGGCTTTATGGAAGTTGGGCAAACACAGCGATGCTGAGCCGCATTTGCGAAAAGCTTTAGAACTCGGCGGGAATTCTATTCCACCTGATGTTCACTTATATCTCGCTCAGCAATGCAGCGACACGCAGCGTTACAATGAAGCGGCCAACGAATTGGAATTGTTTTTGAAACTGGCCCCTGACGCGCGCGATGGCGAAAGCATACGGACTCTGATCCGAAAGCTTCGCGCCAAAAACCAACAGAACAACTTATTGCCTTAAAAGACACTTTGACCGGAGAAGATATTAGTTATGACACGCACTACACGCTGGTTGACCGTTTTATGGATTTGCTGTGCTTTGGTAACTTGCTCATTCGGTCAACAACAACCGCAGCCTGTCGCTCAATCCCCGGTCAAGATTCAAACCAACGAAGTGTTGTTGGATGTCGTGGTTCACGACAAAAAAGGCAAACCGGTCCGTGATCTTAAACCGGAAGAAATCGAAATTTACGAAGACGGCGTCAAACAAACCCCCTCCAAATTTGTGCTGGTCGGAGAACCTACCCACTCAACAACCGCCAAATCGGAACAGGCCACCGACTCGCCATCGCAATTGAATTTGGTGACCTTGCTGATTGACCATCTGACGGCGCAACGAGTTCAACCGGTAAGGGACGCCGCGTTCAATTTCATAGACAATTCGTTGGCGGACAATGTGCTGGTCAGGGTAATGGTTGTTGGACGCAAGCTGTATGTCATAGAACAATTCACAAACGATCGCGCCAAACTGAAAAAAGCCGTCGAACGCGCCACAGGAACGGTCGAAAAGTCTTTTGCAGAAATTTCCAAACGCATCGCCGCCGAGTTGCAACCGATTGCCAGCGAAAATTCTCCGTTGGCAGCCATCAGCGAATCGCTTCACACCCAACCAAGCCCCGAAGCTCAACTGGCCAAAATGACGCTGGACACTTTATCGGCGTCGGAAAAACTTTCCGGCGAAATCAAAAGCAACCTGCACGTATTTTCTCTGCTGCCGTTTGCGCGGGCACATCGCCTGATGCCTGGCCGCAAGATGGCACTATATTTTTCCGACGGTTTGTATATGCCTTCGGGAATGAGCGAAGTGCTTCGTACCGTAGTCAGCGAAGCCAATCGCGCCAACCTGACGTTTTACACAGTCAACATACGCAACCTACTGGTCGGCGCAGGCAATCAGGTCAGCCGATTGGAAACCGCGACAGTCGTCAACTCAACGCGAAGACCTGAATCTTCGACTTTTAACGGAGCTGTCGGGGATTCTTTCAGCACCAGCGATCGAGTTGCGGGCAGAGGCCAGATCAATACCAACTTCAATATGTTCGAAGTTGTTGATCGCAACAAAGAAATGAATAAGAAAAGCCCGTTGACAGAACTAAGTGAAAACACTGGCGGCTTTTTGTTGACGAACATCAACGACCTGAACGGCGCATTGAAACGTGTGGCGGTGGATTTGGGGCGGTACTATTCGATTTCTTATGTGCCGACCAAACAAGAATACGACGGTAAATATCGAACAATCAGCGTCAAACTGAAACGCTCTGGGCTGAAAACGCAAACACGAAACGGCTATTTTGCGTTACCACCGTCAGCAGCCATCAAACGACCGGAAATAAGTTTTGAAGCGCCGCTGCTGTCAGCGTTGAATGATGCTGTCGTTCCGCATGATTTCCAGTTCCAGGCCGGAACGCTGCATTTTGAAGCTCGCCAAAACGAAATACATACTGCGGTGCTAATCGCGACGCCACTGGCGAACTTCGTTCAACAGGAAGACAAAGACAAAAAAAACTACTCGTTGAAATTCGCCACATTGGGAATGGTGAAAGACGACAAAGGCGAAATCGTCCAGCGATTCAGCGAACCTCATGAACTGAATTTCCCAGCCGCCAGTCAGGAAAGCATCAAACAATCCGTTTTCACAATGGCGCGGCATTTCTGGCTTCCACCGGGACGTTACACGCTGGAAACCGTCGCGCACGATCAACAGTCGAACAGGATCAGCGCGCAACGTCAGTTTTTCACCGTCGCTGCGCCTCGAACCGGTCTGCAAACCAGCAGTTTGTTTCTGGTCAAACAAGTCGAACAGATTGATGCCAATGCCAACAACGATCTGGAAAATCCTCTCTTGATCGGCGACAAACGAATCATTCCCGATTTGACCCAAAGCGTTTCCATCGCTGGCCGTAATGAATTGTCATTCGATCTGGCGATTTTCCCCGATCCGAAATCAGCAGAAAAACCTTTGTTGAAATTGGAGTTGTTACTGGACAACAAAGTCATCGCCAAAACTTCGCCGGAATTGCCAAAGCCTGACGAAACCGGACGCATCAATTTCACAGCGGGAATTCCAGCCGCGGGATTGGTCCCTGGCAAATATCGGTTTCACGCTGTTGCCGCTCAATCCGGTTCGACCTGCGAAGAAAATCTGGACTTCGTCATCCCTGGCGAACGCCCGAAAGAAACCACCGTTGAAGAAAAAACCATTGCCAGTGCTCTTGGCAATTCTGACAAGGTCGGCGAACTGACACTGGTCGCACTGAAAACTTTCAACCCGGTTGAACTGTCGCCAAATGATCTGTTGCAGGAAGTCGAAAAAGCAGGCGCACAGATGTATGGTCGTTTGGGTGATTACACTTATTCACTGCGGAAAGTACGCCGCGTGCTGAACGCCAAAGGCAAAATCAAAGGCGAAGACTTTCAGGATTTCGAAGCTTATCCGGTCAAAGGCAAACACGCCTTGATCCAATTTGCCGAAAACGGTTCGCGGCTGGCGCTGACTCGCATTGACCTCAATCGCAGATCCGCAACCGATCAATTGCTGAAAAGCGAGATGGACACGGTTAAAGCCGAATCTCCCACCGACAGCACCGAGTCAGTCGCAGCGAAAAATACGGGCTACTGGTCGGCCAGCCTGGAAGGAATGGTTCAACGACGCGGCCAACCGCGCCAACTTAGTTATCTGGCCATTGACCCGGAAGCGATTTTCAAAGCCTGCGAATTTTCTTCGCCGCGTATGGTCATGCTGGAAGACCGCGAAACCATCGTCATGGATTTTCGCCCGCGCGCCGGGTTGAGGCTCGGCCAGGATCAGGACTGGATTCAAAAACTGTCGGGAACGGTTTGGATTGACGCTGCCGAACGGTCGCTGGTCCGCATCGAAGGCCAAAACCTCACCGGCTCCGCTGAGAAAGAAGAAGGCAGTGAAGTTCCACTGAATTTCGTTTACCAGCAACAACGCCTTGCCGCCGGAGTCTGGTCGCCATTGCTGATTCGCATCAACTCCGCAGGCGATGAAAACCTCTTTCGTGGCTTGAACTGGGACGCATGGTTCGAATTCACCAACTTCAAACGCTTCGACGCGCGCGATTCCGACGTGAAGATCATCTCGCCCGGCGATAAAAAGTAACCATTAATCATTCCACGACAAAGTTGGCGCTCTGTACGACTTCGGTTTTGCCGCTGCGATCAATGGCTTTGATGCGAAGCGAATAAGTGCCGGGCGACAATCCGCGAAGGGGAATCTCAGCCGAATAAGGTATGCGATCCGGGTCTGTGGCTCCGTCTGTTACTAAAGGATGTTGCGGAGCATTGAGCACCGAAACGCCTTTCCGCAGCACATCAATTTCCATCGTCACGTCCGGTTTGGCATCGGCGGTTTTTCGAGCCGCGTTGTAGACATATACCTGCAACAGCAACCGCGAGCTACGAGCAAAGCGCCGTTCGATGTTCAACAAAGGGTCTTGCGTCGTTTTGGCTTTGCGTTCGCTGAGCAGCAAACTGCTCAGCGTCAGTTTGCCCGACGCGAAAGTCGGCGCTTCGATCCAATCAAACCGCGTGCTGATTCTGCCCAGCGCGTCGCGCGCACCAACGCGAACTTGATAGGTTCCCGCCACAGTCAGCGGAGCCGTAAATTGGTGCATCAACGTAGCGACCATTCCCGGAGCCTGTGCGTAGCTGAGCTTTTTGCCGTCGGTGGCAATCAGCTTGCCGTTCAAATCCAGCAGGACATACACCAGATCAATTTCCTGATTCGGATGTTCGGCATTGGCCGGAGAATTCACCGTGCTGGACACTTCCAGATTGATGATGACGGATGAACCGCTCGCTTCGTTTTTCCACACCGGATACACCGAAAACGGCAATTCGCGGCGTTCGTAAGCGGCACGAACCGCAGCAGTCAGCGTATCTTCGATGATCGGCGTGCCGTCTTTGGCTAGTTTCGGTTCGGGCTTGGCTTCCGGAACAGGGTTACTGAAAAAACCGCTGCGAACCATCACACGCAAATCGGGGCGGTCTTTGATTTTGACTTCAATGCGACGGAATTTGGTTTTTCCAGGCTCGAATTCTTCTGGTTCCCACGCCAGCAAATAATAGTTCTGGTATTCGCTGAGCGCCTGTTTGACGTTTTTGTCCAGCCCGTTATTGTTAATCAGCGGGCGACCTCCGGTGTCATAAGCCAGCGCGCGTAATGGGCGCAGAACTTCCGAAGCTTCTTCCATGGCGACATCCATCGCGCTGGATTGATTGAACGGATTTTCTTGATCGGTTGCCGCAAAACTTGGAAAGACATCATCTGCGGCTTCTGGCCCACCAACGGCCAAGCCGCGAACATCCACTGTGTAAAAGATGACTCCGGCGCGAGCGGCCACGTCAACCACTCGATTGAGTCGCGTTGAAATTTCACGGTCGCGCTGATCTACCAACATTCCTTCGGACAAGAAAAAGAGCAGCTTACGGCCTTTCACTGCTGACGAACCTCGCAAAACTGTTTCCAGCGTGGACAGCATTGCCACGTTCAGCAATTTGGCGTTTCGCAAAATGTTGCTGGCTTTTTGGCGAAGGATGTTTTCCAGCGCCGGGCGCGGAACGGCTCCCAAACCACTGTTAGCCTGACGGTATTCGACCATCTTGTATTCCAAAACGTCACGCTTGCCGACATCAATGGCGTAAGCTTCATAAGGACTCATCTTCGGGCGTTCATTATCGGTGTTGGAAATCGGGTTGAATTTGATTTTGCTGGCGGCGGTTCGCAACACAGTTTTGTTGTCGGTCAATTGCTGCAAAAACCCAAGCTGGCCGCTGGCTTGCACGATCAATGCCTGATCGCCGGGTTGCATTTCGTTGTCTATGTAATTGAGCACCACCGATTTCACGCGCGCGATTCGTTCCGGCGTGATGTGCAAATCATCCACAAAAAAGAAAATTGTTTGCCCTGTGTTGAGAGGTGAAACTTTGGTTCCGGCTTTGGGAGCTTCGCCACGAGCGGCGGCAAATTGAGCAGCTTCTTCGGGAGTTCCGGCAGTGACTCGATTGAACAGGTCAATGCGCTGCGGTTTTCCATCCACCTTCACCTGAAATTGTTCTGGTTTCAGCCCCTCGACAAATCGGCCTTGTTTGTCGAGCACGGTCACATCCGTTTGCACCAGCGTCGTGCTGATTCGTAACGTCATATCATCTTGCTGCTGCGGCTGCTTTTGAGTCGGCGTTGGTTTAGGGTCTTGAGCCTGACCAAACGCGGCGCACAAAACCAAGCAAAGAAAAAGGCGGACAATAGCGCGTGCCGACATTGGAACTTCTCCTCTCTGAACGGATACGAAAAGAGCCTACCCGAATCGGATAGGCTCTTTTCAATTTTAAGCATCAGCCTTCAGGTTTAGAAGGTGAAGCGAACACCAAGACGAACTTGACGACCGCCCTGGAATCCATTGCCAAATCCGAGCGCAGTATTTTTACGCTGTGGGTTGGCGGGATCATTCAGGAAGTTGTTGTAGTTAGTCAGGATGCCGTTGGTCAGAATGTAATTCAAAGCCTTCGGCTCGTCGTCAATGTTGGCAGGCAGCCCCAACGTACTGATGCTTGGATTGACAGCGCCGGGACTGGCGACAACTGTCAAAACATTGGCTTCGTTGAAGATGTTCAGCACGTTGAAGTCGAAGATCAAGCCGAAACGTTCGTTGTTGCCGAAGCGATAACGATGCGAAACGGTGAAGTCCGTGTTCGTGAAGACCGGCGTACGTCCCAAGTTGCCACGTTCGCTAAGAACTGCAGCAGCAAAGAAGCTGTAGAAGCTGGTGATCGGCGTTCCCGACTGAGCAGTCGTGAACAGACCGAACTGAGTTTCCTGATTCTTCACAGCACCAAACCATTTGAAGTTGTAAGCGCCGTACAGGTTGAAAACGTGCGGACGATCCGTCGCCAGACGACCATTGTCCGGCTGTCCATTGGCGTTGAAGCCCAAATGCGGCAGATCGAAGAATCGGTTGACGCCCGGCGAGGTGCGTCCACCTTCGTCGGAACTGGCCAAACCGGAGTAGTTGCCATACAGGCGGCTGAATGTGTAAGCAGCCTGGAAGAAGTAGTTATTGGAGAAACGACGATCCAGTTTGATTTCCAGAGCGTCGTAACGGCGCTGCGGAGTGGTCGTCTTGGAATAACCCTGAGCCTTCGCCGTTTCAGCGTGGAGGCCTTTGCCGGGATTGCCGATGATGTAGGCTTCGCTGCCTTCCGGCGTCGGGAAGCCCGCGTCTTCGATGGCATCGTTCAGGTTTTTGTACGAGTAACGGATGCTCAACAAGTATTGGCGCGACAATTCACGCTCGAAACCGACCGTGAATTCCGTCTGGCGGAAAGGATCCAGGTTCGGGTCAACCTTGCCGTCAAAAATGGTCGCATTCGGGTTGTTCGATGCCACGCGGAAATCGTATTGGCAACGAGTCAAACCGGAAGGATTGTTGATCGGGCATTTGCCGCCAAGCACATCCTGGTTGTTACCAAGAATGCGTTGCAAAGTGTAGTAGTTATATCCAGGGTTGGCCGCCGTAATCTCGAAATAGTCACGACGGAAGAATTCACCGCCGAATGATCCACGCGGCAATTCAAATTTCAGGCGGTCGGTGAACTGGCCGTAGCTGGCAAACAACTTGCTTTTGCCATCACCAGTCAGGTCATAAGCAAAACCCAGACGCGGAACAAACTTGTCGCCCCAACCGAAATTGATCGGCGGCGCAAAGCTATTGAACGACGGCAGGTTTTCTTTTTCAAAACGCACACCGGCGTTGATCGAAAGGCGGCTGGTCGGCTGCCAACGATCCTGGAAGTAAATCGAGTGAGCCTGGTTGCTGGCATCACCAGTTCTTCCAAAACGTGTCAACTGGCCAGCACCGATTGTGCCAGGTGTCACCGGGTCGTTGCGCCCGGTCAAATCGTTAATATCAAATCCATAAAACACCTGAACGATTCCAAAAGGAATGTAGCCGGTTAGCACTTTATTGTTGACTTTAGTGTTCTGGTAACCGCCTTTGAATTCGTGACGGCCAGCACCGTTAACAATATAGCTAAGGTCGCCTTCGAAGTTACGACGGGTAGAAACATCGTAGAAGATATTGTTGTTGTTGGTGATGTTCTGGAAACCGAGAACGCAATTTGCACCAGCCGGAGGAGTCAGACCACCGCAGATAAAGCGGGTTTCTTGCGGAATGAAGTAAGAATTCAGCTTCTCGTTCAGGAAACCGCGAGAGAACCGGAAGGTGGCAACCAACCTGCTGGTCGGAGTCCACACTGCCTGAGTCGAAACGTTGTTCGAATTCTGACGACCACCTTGGCGAGCAGCCAGTTGGCTACCAGTCAGTGTGCCAATCGAACCACCAAAGTTTACGCTAGCTGGCCCACTATTAATCACAATGTTACCTAGTGGAGTCAGACCATCCTGAATAATCGGGTTCCAGGTGTAGGTGGCCGACAAACGTAAGCTGTTGATCGGAGCAGCATCCAAACGGCTCTGCCAGTATTCCTGGCGAAACTGATTGCTGTAAGTCTCGCTTGCCAGCGAAGTGTTCGGAACGATTGCTCCATTGGTCGCAGCGCTTTGCGAAAAGTAATTGGTCGTGCGGGTGGTGTTGAAAATCTGCGGGGCATAGCTGGTAAAAAACCACAGGCGATCTTCTTTGACCGGTCCACCGATGGCAAACGACGGATAATGATTTGTGAAGTCGTCTTTCGCCGGTTTGACGTAGTCATTGAATTGTCGGAATGCCGCGCCTGTGCCGGTTCTAAAGGATTGCAAGAACGGACGCGGGCCAGCCCACAATTTGTTCGGTTCAAACTGATAATCGGCCAATCCGTGGAATTCGTTGGAACCGCCTTTGGTTACAACGTTGATCACGCCGCCGGTCGCGCCGCCGAATTCAGCTTCAAACCCGGAGGTTTTGATCTGAACTTCCTGGACAAACTGAAAAGGCAGGTTGTTGTTACTGTTCAACACGCCAGTTCGGAAGTTCGACACTTCCTGACCGTCAATGATGAAGGAGTTTTCCGAACCTGAAGCCCCGTCAATCTGAAAACCGCCGCTCAAACCTTCGGGGCGAGCAGCCGGAGAAACTTTCAACAAGCTGGTCATGTTCGTGCCTTTGGGCAGCGCGTCAATGACTCGGCTGGTGATATTGGTTTGGATTTTGTTGTCGTTCGGGTCAATGCGGGCGACATCGTCGCTGGTAATGACGACCTGTTCGGAGACATTGCCAACCTTCAGGGCGACATCGGCTTCAACAGTTTTACCGAGCACGACGTTGAGGCCTTCCACCGTTCCCGTGCTGAAATTGTTGGCCGTTACAGTCATTTTGTAGACTCCAGGCGGAACCTGAAGCATGCGGTAGAATCCATCACTGTTAGTGGTAGCAGTACGGGAAAAGGCCGCGCCTTCGACCTTGACGGTCGCGCCAGGAATGCTGGCTCCGGCAGCATCCTTAATAGTTCCCTGAATCGTGCCAGAGGTTTCCTGCGCCATCGCCAACGATGCCGCAAAAACCATCACAACAGCGCAAAGCGTAAAGCTGAAAACCGATCTCAGCCTGGCAAGCGATATTGATTTCATTTGAGGTTACTCCTTTGAATAGGGTGTTTAGGTTTTAACGCTAAAGAGAAGTGTGCAGAACTCACTTAAAGCCATTCGAACTTTATTCGCCTTCGGGCGAATAAACTATTTAGAGCTTGTCTTCCTAACCTTGCCATTTCAGGCAAAATGAAGATTAAACAAATTGAGTTAAAGTTCTAGGAATGGAATTCTAATACTTGAATTCACATCAAAACTTGGCAATTGACATTCCATACACTCACAATTCTCACATCATTAAATAAACCAAGTAGACATAATCACTTAATCGTTCCAAGTCCCAACTTTTACATCAATGAAAACAGATTACGCACCTGGAGCGTTCAAAAAAATGAATTTCCGTGCAGATTCTCGGATTGAAGATCGTCTGGCCAACAAGATGAGTGATAAAGGGAAAGTGAATATGGAAAGTCTGGCGAGGAAAATGACAAGCGAGGAGCGGGTAAGAGCTTTGTTTATCGAATCGGGTCCTCACCGCACGATATTCAAGCTCTCCCCTACTCCTCATCGAGTGAAAAGCCCGAGGGGCACCTCCAAGCTTCCCACACGATCCGTCAATAAGTGGCTCTAGTGAAATTTTGATGAAATGCAAAAACCGAATCTCACACCCAGTCAAATGTGCGCGAACATTAAGCTTTGTCACGCGGAACTGTCAATAATTCAGAGCATGAAATTGAATTCAATTGGCTGAATTCAATTGGCTGAGTATCTGATCGCCGTAGCGGGTGATCTTGGATTCGCCAAGCCCGTAAATTTCGCTCAAAGCTTCGATCCGGCGTGGTTTGGCAATGGCCAGATGTTCCAGCGTTTTGTCCTGACAAATCATGTAAGCCGGAACGTTTTCGCTGGAAGCCAGTCGGCGCCGCCAATCGCGCAGCTTTTCAACGACGCGGCGCTCTTCGGCGGTCAGGGGGCGCAAATCAATGGTCGGCTCTTTTTTCCTGAACGGTTGAATCCCACGATTACGTTCTGCCGCTTCCTCAGAAGGAAGGATTCGCGCGCGATGCAGTTCCTGTTCAAGCCTGCCATTTGACGCCAGACGCTCGGTCAATTCCTGAAACACTTGCAAAGCAATCTGGGCATCCAATGCCGCGTAATCCAATTGTTCGCGGCTTAACGGGCGTTTTCGCCAGTCGCTCAACTGATATGTTTTGTCCAGCCTCATTCCAAACAAATGATCCGAAACCGACGACAGGCTGAATGATTTCAGCCGCAACGTCCGCCTGGAAAGCCTCAGCGTGTCAACCAAACCGGCGACGGCAAATCCGGCTCGTCGCAAAACTCCGTCGTCGAATCGCGCGTTGTGAGCCGCCATCATCGCCGTTGGGTCTTCGATCAACCCGCGAGCTTCTTCCAATCCGGCGGCCAGCGCATCAACGACGATGACCTCCCCCGTTGGCGAAGCCAGTTGCAACAGGCTCAGCCGGTTTTGTCGCGTCGAAAAATCCATGAAGGTTTCGGTGTCCAAACCGATGATCGGTTGATTGGCAAAAGCCACCAACGCCGCACGCGCTTCGCCGGAGTCAGTCAGATATTCGTAAGGAAGTGCTCTCATTGTTGAAGGGTCTTTCGTTCGTATCCAGCTTTTCGCGTCGCATCGGCGGCTGGTGTTAACTGCGCGCATACTGACATCCGAGTTTGGTTAAAGCAAGATTCCGCGATTGAATCTTCACAACGCCAATCTTCGGCTCGATGCTTCAACTCGCGTTTTCCTGTAAGCCCTCAGTGCGCGACAACAAAAATCTGACTCGGCTTCAAACCTGTCATTTCACGCCTGTTTTTTTCTGCACGGAAGGACTCTCAACACGCCCATTTGCACGCTTAGGCTCGAACTTACGATTTCAGCCAGAAGTAGTACCCGGTGAAGACCTGAAGGATTCGGCAGCATAAATCGCCGCTGGAACCAAGACCAAACATACGAAACACGAAATATGCGTCACCACAAAAATGACGCTCACGGAGAAGTCTCAGTATCGTTATGGGAGGAAAAAATGATCAGACGCGCCAGTATGAATTTCGTCGGACGCTTTTCACTATTTGCGTTGATAATCGCCTGCACGTTGTGCGCTCGATTATCAGCCAACGGAAACAGCACATCGCGTTACCAAACCGGAGTCAGAAACAGCCCAGACCGTCCGCTAAATCCAAAACAGCTTTCCAGCCTGCTGGAAAATCTTCGCCAAAAATCAGGTTTCCGGGAAATGCACTTTGATCCGCAAGGATTTTTGCGGCTTGGCGACAGGTCGAAAATTGATGGCGGTTCAACCGCCGCCAGAGAGTTATTGATTGCCGCAGTAGATCGCGCCAAAGCCATTGATCTGGAAAATCACAACCGGACTTCGCAAATTGCCTTTGCCAGATTGGCAATGCCTGTTTCGTTCACCAGCCGTGAAAGCGGCGCCCACGTCGAAGTTTATCCGGTTCAAATTGATTTCAGCGACTTCGCGCATCTGCGCGGAGATAAAAAAGCGATTGAAGCTTTCGACATTGGCTTTGTTGTCTTGCACGAACTTGGGCATGCGGCTCTGGGTTTGCGCGATGCGCTGGTCAACGGCCAGGAACCGGGCGAATGCGAAGAATTCATCAACCAAATCCGCCGCGAGCTTGGAGTTGCTGAGCGGCAAAGTTACGCCGCGCATACTTTTACTCGAAGAAATCTCCATTCGCAGTCGCCTTCACGCCAGGCTGAATTGCTCTTTATCAATTCGCTAGTTGGCGGCAACAAGAACAAGTCGTTTAGTTTGAGTTGGGACGCCGGACAGGTCGGCGCAGTCAAACCGGGCGAATACAAACCGCAAACCATTCCGCAACGCCAACAATCTTCATTGGCTCCTTGAACTCATTTTCGCCGGGCGTAAAGCCGCATCACGTCGCCGAAATTCAGTCGGATCGTGCGGTCGTCGAGATTGAATTGGCGACTGATTGCAGAAAGAGCGCGCGCAGTCGGTTGGTGATACCGCCCTATACGGCTAATCAGCAAGCGGGCGCTCATCGCTTTGCCTACGTTGCGGAGTTCGACGATCTCAAAACCAGTCTCTTCGCAAAGCCGTCGGATGGTTTGAGGCGTAAAAAAGAAAATGTGATCGGGAATGAACTGTCGCCAATGCGCTCCGAGCAATCGAAACCAGACATTGGCGATATTTGGAGTTTCAATCGCCAGCCAGCCTCCGGGTTTTAGAACGCGATGCAGTTCAGTCAGTTCAGCGCGAGGGCTGGGGAAATGTTCGATGACGTGATAAAGCGCCGCGACATCGAAACTCGCATCAGCAAGCTTTTCACCGGCAATTTGGGCATCGGCCAACGCGCCGTTAAAACATTGCACGCCGCGTTCGCGGGCGGTTCGGCTGCTGATTGCGTCAGCTTCGACGCCGAAAGTGTCAAATGAATCTTTCGCCGCCAACAGCATTTCGCCAGTCGAACAACCTATTTCCACTAATCGTCCGCCGCCGACAAACCGCTTCAAATCGCCGAGCCGTTCGCGCGCCATCAATTCGCGCCAGGGTTGTTCGTTCTGTTCGACATCTGGCTCCACCAGCGCAAGTTCTTTCGCACGTTCAGCCAACCGAACCATTTCCGCCGTGACCTGCTCGCTGACGGAGTCAGTCTCCAACTCAACAAAGCCGTCGCTCAACTGGTTCAAGCGAACAAAATAAAGCCCACAACTTCGGCAGCGCACCAACGGACCATCCAACCGGTTGGTCGAAAGAACAAATTTGGCGTCGGTTGCGCCGCACAAATCGCAAGCTTGAGGCGTGAAAATTGAAAGTGGTGAGTTGGAATTCAAAACGTCAGCGCCTCGATTCAAAGGCTTCTCGATAAAGTTGAAGCGTTTTTTCCGCCGCGCCTTGCCAGGTGAATCGTTTTGCCTGTTCGATTCCCTTCTCTTTCAATCGAGTTCGCAAAATCTGCTCGCGGGTGATTTCAAGCAAAGCCGATTCAATCGAATCTTGGTTTAGCGGATCAATCAGCAACGCCGCTTCGCCAGTGACTTCCGGCAGACTGGAATTGTTGCTGGTGACTACTGGAGTTCCGCAAGCCATCGCTTCGACAGGCGGCAGCCCGAACCCTTCAAACAAAGATGGATACACAAACGCTGTCGCCTGCCGATAAAGCTTCGGCAAGTCTTCGTCGTTGACGTAGCCAGTCAAAATCACGTCATCTTTCCAGAACTGCCGCCGGACCTCGGCAAAGATTTCATCGGCCAGCCATAATTTACGACCGACAATAACCAGTTGCGGCGTGAAGTTTTCGTTTTCGCTTCGCAACTTTGCGTAGGCGCGAATCAGCCGAACCAGATTTTTGCGCGGCTGCAAACTGCCGACAGCCAGCAGGTAATCGCGCTTGATGCCAAACCGGTGGCGAACGTCTTCGGTTTCGTTTGGCAAAGATTCGGGAGTGAAATGCGGTTCGACGCCGTTATACGTGACGGCGACTTTTTCCGGCGGTAGTTGGTAAGTTCGCAACAAATCCTGACGCGAGTATTCCGACACTGTGGCGATTCGCACGGCTCTTTGAGCCGTGCGTCGAACGGTCAATTTCAGTTGGAAAGAACCGCGTCGGGTGAATGTTTCCGGCATGTGCTCGAACGCCAGATCGTGAATCGTCGCCACTACGGGAATTCGACAAAACGGCGGCGCAGTGTATTGCACGTGCAGCACATCAACTGGCCTTTGCCAAAGCTCATAAGCCAGAAACAGCGGGACCCGAACGATTGGAGTCGGTTTTGGCAACAAGCGAATTTCAAAATTCGGATGCTGCCGCGCAAATCCTTCTCGCCATTCGGCGGCGGCGGCGGGTTCAGCCAGATAAACCGTGTACCGGTTACGGTCGTCCAGTTCAGCCAACGCCCGAATCACTCCGCGAATGTAAGTTTCGTTTCCGCCCTGTTGCGCGCCAATCGCGTGAGCGTCAATTCCAATATGCATCAAAATTCGTCGTACCTGCTCAAGTAAATCAGGTTGTCGTAATCCACGATGGCGATTCTCAGTTGCCGCAACCAGCCCTGGCGGCCAAGCAAATTACGACGCAGCCCCGGATATTTTGCAAAGTAGACAAAACTGGTGAACGCCATGTCACAGGTTTGCAACGTAACTTCGTGGCCGTAAGCTTCGACTGAACCACTGAGAGAATTGAGGGTAATTGGTATGCCGTCCTGCAATGGCAAGTCGAGTTTCAGCGCGATCTCGTGCTTGAAAAGACAAACTTCCGAACCGGTGTCCACCTTGGCAGAGGTACGGTAAACGTAATCACCATAGCAAAGAGTAGTAGGCAGAGTAATTCCTGGCTCATCGCCGGGATACACATATTGCCCACTAAATTCAAATTGAGTAGTCATCTTTTAAACTCGGCATTTACGAAAGGCCGCTCAGACTCTCGCTCAATAAAAGTAACCAATGGCAAATATGCTCCATCGGCTGAAGCGGCAGCGTCAACAACTTTGAAATCTGTGTCGTGGGCAATCAACCGATCGCCATCTAAAGCGATCCATTGATCCTGATAATCACGCCAATGCTCAGCAATCCATTGCATGTTTTCCTTTTCGCCAAACACCGGAATCGGGTCAACGAATTTGCCGAGCGGTTCTTTTTTTCGCGGTTGCTGATTAAGCGCCTGCCGCAGCCGCGTTTGTTCGTTCGCCGGCAAAGTGGCTATGGTTTCCAGAATTTGTTCGACGGTTGCTGTTGCCATTGGATTCCTCCGAAGCGGTTTTACTTCCTGCTGGTGAGTTTTTCCAGCGCCGCTTGAGCCTCTTCGTATTGGTCAAAGCGGCGTTCATCGGCGCGAAAGGCTGCCGAATGATAAATGCGGCGCCCATTGACGACTTTGGGGTTGTGTTTCATGTGCAGCATTTCGTGATAAAGCACGAATTCGACCAGCAATTCGGGCACGTCGGGATTGTCCAGCGAACGGCTGATGACAATCGTGTCGTGAACGTAATCGTGATGCCCCAAAATTCGTTTGGATTTGCGGGCGCTCCAGGTCAGCGTCACGGTGGGCAATTCGCCGTTGAAGTAACGCCGGTTCAGTCGGGCGAAAAGCTGATCCAGATTGAATTGCCGCCCAACTGAACTGCTGACGAATTTTCGGCCTCGCTGTTGTTTGGCCAGGTCGGACGCTCGCTGCACGTCCGGATGATAAGTGTATTGCCGGTACAGGTTTTGGTATTCGGCTCCGATGCGCTTGTTGAACAGTTTGCCGACCAGAATAAAGGCCAGCGCGCGATGCACCTGCGACGGAGCATCGCGCACAATGTCCGACAGCCGCACATAAATGCCTTGCCGACGCAACCGAATCGTGTGGTTCAACCCGGCAAACGGATAAAACGCAATGTGAATTTCCGGCATATCCGTGCGCCGCGTCACCTGTCGAAAGGCTTCGGCAAAATGTAGTTTCAACAAACTTTCGCCCGCTGTCATAACCCACTACCTCGATAAAATTTTGAGCCGCCAGACTATCGGGGAAGCCTGGGGAAGTCTAGGAAAGTCGGCCATTCCCCTGATGTCAAGGCACATTTCAAAAACAAGTAGGTAATGGTCGCGCCAGGTTTGCGGACAGAAAAATGTGGGGCAAAAAAATTAAGAGCTGCCACCATTTTCATAGCCATTTTTCTGTCTCACATTTTTCTGTCGCAGGGAAAGGATTCGCAATTTGAGCCTCGAAAGAAAATGTGTCCTGGCATCATGCCATTCCCGGACTTCCCCAGACTTCGTGCTATGCTCCCGCTATGCCAAGCAGCAAATCCGAATCGAGCCTCTTCCCCGAACTGGAAGCGCCGCCGAAGCCGCGCGCGAAAGCCATTGTGCCGGACGCGACGGCTCCGCTGGCGGAGCGCATGCGCCCGCGCACACTGGACGAATTCGTCGGGCAGGAGCATTTGCTGGCAATGGGAAAATTGTTGCGGCGATTGATCGAAGAAGACCGGCTGACTTCGCTGGTGTTTTGGGGGCCGCCGGGAACCGGCAAAACCACGCTGGCGCAAATCATCGCCCAGCGAACGGCTTCGGACTTTGTCCCCTTCAGCGCCGTCACTTCCGGCATCAAGGAAATCAAACAGGTCATGAGCGAAGCCGCCGAGTTGAAAATCAAACTCGGTCGCCGCACAGTTTTGTTCGTAGATGAAATTCATCGCTTCAATCGCGCGCAGCAAGACGCCTTTCTGCCGTACGTTGAAAACGGCACGATCATCTTAATCGGAGCGACGACGGAAAACCCTTCGTTTGAAATCAATTCCGCGTTGTTGTCACGGTTGAAAGTTTTCGTGTTGAATCAACTGACCGAAGACGAAATCCTGCGAATCCTCCAACAAGCTCTGACCGATGCCGAACGCGGGCTTGGCAAGCTGAACGCTGAAATCAGCGAAGAGCAATTGCGGCGACTCGCCAGCTTTACCGGCGGAGACGCTCGCACGGCGCTGAACACCTTGGAACTGGCGGCGCTTTCGGCCAAGCCTGACGCCGAAAACCGACGATCAATCACTGAAGAAGACTTGAAGGAATCGTTGCAACGCGCTTCGGCGCTGTACGACAAAACCGGCGAACAGCATTACAACCTGATTTCGGCCTTCATCAAATCCATTCGCAATTCCGACGCCGACGCGACTGTTTACTGGCTGGCGCGAATGATCGAAGGCGGCGAAGACCCTATGTACATCGCCCGGCGCATCGTCCATCACGCTTCCGAAGACATCGGGCTGGCTGATCCGCAAGCTCTGGTCGTCGCAGTCGCCGCACAACAAGCCACGCACTTGATCGGCTTGCCCGAAGCGAAATACGCTCTGGCCGAAGCGGCGATTTATCTGGCGCGCGCTCCGAAATCGAACAAGATCGCCATGGCTTACGAAACCGCCGCCGCAGACGCCCGCGCCACCCAAGCCGAGCCGGTTCCGCTGCATTTGCGAAACGCGCCAACCGGTTTGATGAAAGGCCTCGGTTACGGCAAGGATTACAAATACGCTCACGATTACGAAGACGCGAAAACCGATATGGTTTGTTTGCCAGAGAAGTTGAAAGGGAAAAAGTATTACGAGGAGTAGACAGTAGACAGTAGTTACATTTGGAAGGCTCTGGTGAATGACCAAATACCAACAGCCGAGATCAAATTTCAAATCATCAAAGGCAACTACAACGATAAATTGTCAGCTACTGACTACTGTCTACCGTCTACTCAGAAAAATTATGGCTGCACAATACGATCTGAGAGGAAAAGTCGCACTCGTCACCGGAGCCAGTTCCGGCATCGGCGCATCAACCGCGTTGGCGCTGGCTCGCAACGGAGCCGCCGTCATCGTCAATTACCATCGCAACGAACACGGCGCGATGGAAACCGTAGGCTTGATTCAAGCCATGCGCCGCAACGCCATTGCCGTCCGGGCTGACGTGTCTCAGCGAGTTGATGTGTTGCGAATGATTGGCGAAGCCGTGGACAACTTCGGCGGCGTGGACATTTTGGTCAACAACGCAGGCAGTCTGGTCAAGCTGGTTCCGATCGAAGATTGCACCGACGACGTTTGGGACGCGGTGATGGGCGTCAATTTGAAAGGCGTCTTTCTCTGCACGCAAGCCGTCATTCCCTACCTGAAAGAAAAACGGCGAGGCCGCATCATCAACCTTTCTTCCGGCGCGGTGGAATTCGGCGGAATGGCGATGTCGCTGCCTTACGCCGCCGCCAAAGCCGCCGTCAACACCTTCACCAAAGGGCTGGCCAAAGAACTCGGCCAATACAACATCACGGTCAACGCCGTCGCGCCGGGAGTGATTATGACTCCGATCCACGACCAGTTTTCGCGCCCGGAATGGTTGCAACAGGCAATTGCCACCACGCCGATGCAACGCGCAGGCGGCCCCGAAGAAGTCGCCGAACTCGTGGCGTTTTTGGCTTCGGACGAAGCCAGTTTTATCACCGGAGAAGTTTTGGGAATTGATGGCGGGCGATAGCCGGGAAATAACTTACCCAAAAAATTTCGGCGAAGCCACTCGCGCAGGCTTCGCCGAAATCGGGAAAAAGATTCGCTCAACAATTAATCGGCTGCCGCAAATTGCATCTTACGCGGGCGCAAAATCATCACCGAACACTCAGCATTCCTGACAATCTGTTCCGACACCGAGCCAAGCAAAAAACGCTTCCAACCGCGATAGCCATGCGAACCAACGGCAATCAAATCGGCATGCCAGCGTTCGGCTTCTTCCAAAATGACTTCGGCAGCTTCCCCGATCAAAATTTCAGATGTGACTTCAGCGCCTTTGCCAGCTTGAAAATGGGCAGCGGCGGCGCTCAACGTTGTTTCGGCTTCCTGGCGCATTTGTCGTTCGGTTTGAGAATACTCGCTGTCCGGTAAAGCCCGAGTTTCTTCGGTTGGAACAAACGGCAACCTGACAACCGTTACAATAGAATTGTTGCGATGTTTGCGTTCAACAACTTAGCCTGAAGTTCCAGAGTCCGGCGCAGACGCCCAACGTCAGGTTGTATAAACCGAGATCGTGCATTCGCAGCCGATCCGATAGGATTCGATAACGTTTCAAACCGG
>JANRKX010000150.1:0-26097 GCA_033763255.1 Acidobacteriota bacterium
CCGGCATACTTGGTGGAAATGCCGAACAGCCCAACCTATGTCATAGATTGGGAAGGCGGCTGGTATGGTTTCGTGCCAGCCGGAGCCAAGTATCTCAAAGGCGGGGTGTGGGCAGGAGGAACAGGCTCAAAAGAAACGCAAATCGGGCCGTTGGCTATGGTAATGGGAAGATACGGAAGGCTCAACAAGTCTAGTGGTGGCGGCGGAAGCGGCGCTGGCAGTACAGTCAGTGATTTTAATCAAGGCCCTGTGGCAAAATTCGACGAAGAAAAATTCAAAAAATGCCTCATGGACTCTTATTTCATCGATCTCGTTTCCTGGAAATTTGACCGAAATGGCGGGCAATTCAAAGGCAAGAAAGGCACTCAAACCCATGAAGTAAACATAAATACTACTAGCCGGAGTGCTAAAGAGTTGGGAGAACAATTAAAAGCTCTTGGTGTTGGTGATGGTAGACCTAATTCCGGAGCTTTTTTTAAGTCTGATCAGAAAACTGGCTACGTAGCGAGTGATGTAGTGCGTGACAATGGCTATAAATATGTTGGTGTCCTAGGCGTTGCTATTCACGAACTTGGCAATTTACTTGCCATGCAAACAACTGTGGCTAATCCTTATAGTGGGTATAAAACGAAAACAGCGCGGGGAGAAAACATCAGTGACCCGGACGCGGGGGCTGCATTTGAAACCTGTGTTTTTGGCGGGTTAGTCGGATTACAATCGGGGCGTGTTGGCAATAAAAGAGAACTTAAATAAGCTTGTAAGCAAAAAATGGCTCAATAGGCATTTCTGAGAGCTAGTGGCTATTTGGCACCTTGATTTTTAGAGGTTTAGCGTAAAGACCTTAGCTACAAGAAACGCCTAATGAGCTTTGCTCTCTAGCTTGACACTAGGAGTTACTATCATGGAAAACAGCAGGTTACTGACAAATATTCTTCTGAGATTTAATAGATTACGAGATATTTCCCACAGAGGTATAAAGCGTAAGCTGCCAGCCTTACAGGCGCTTACACTAACTTTAGCTACTACCATTTGCTGCACAAATCATAATGTAGCTCATTTAAATACTTCACAAGATAAGCTAGGAGTTAAGCTTAAAGTGGTCGAGATTACGCCAGAGTCGGCTACTATTAGCTTAAGGAATGATACAAATCAAAGCATATATGTCTCTTATGCGATCCCTCCCCAAACTAATATGGCTAGTTTTCTATCTAACTCTCTTGAGAAAAAAAATGATGGTGGAGAAGATTTTGAGCCAATAGGTCCTGCCCCCCATTTCGGTCCACCGCCACTTCCTATATCTTCTGGCCAAGAAATACTTTTCAACCCTTTTTTCTTACCAGAAAAAAAAGGGAAATATCGGGTAAAAATTGTCTATTTAGATGACCCCGAAATATACAAGCTGGTTATTGACAAATCACCAAATTTGACAGATGACGAATTACAGAAAGTCTTGCCTTCTTGGAAGCCTGCTTGGTCTGATACATTTGAAGTTAAAGAATAAACTTTATTACCGATCACTTGACGCTTTGCAGCGAGCCGATATCGGCATTTCGGCAATGACCGACGACTTGTATTAGGGTACAACCAGAAACGCAGCCAGTTCAGCAACCTGAAGCTGCAAAAAACGGGCCATGTTGCAGCGTTTGGTTCATCCGGCGAATCAGCAAGCTGACAATGGCCAGCGGGTCGCCGTTGCTGAGCGGTTCGAAGACGGTGATTTCCTTCTGTGCGTCTCTAATCCGCGCCAATCGGTTGGAGTGGTTCGGGCATGCCTTCGGCAATGGGGTCGTCGGACTTCACCTTTTCGCGTGCGCCGCGCTCTTCGATGATGGTGTAGATCGTTGGGACGAAGAGCAGCGTAATCAGCGTCGAAGTCAGCATTCCGCCGATCACTACGCGAGCCATCGGAGATTGAACTTCCGCGCCTTCGCAGATGCCGAGCGACATTGGAATCCGGCTCAAAATCGCCTTGTCTTTTTAACGACGCGCATCAAGGAAGTCGCTATCGGCTGGCCGCTCTCACCTCGCCCGGCAATTTGTAAATCGGATGCGTCCTGTTTTTTTTCCAAATACGCATCCGAGAAGTTCCGCCATCAACCAGCCAAGCTCCTAACCCTCCTGCCTAAATTTTGAATCCTGCAACAGAAAGCGATGCGCTCTCGGTGCGTGTGGTATGCTTGGCGGCCAGAACCCGCTGAGCGGTTTCAATCAACAATAGTTTCATCGAAAAACGGATTGCGTTGTAGGCTGGTTGGCTGCCGCAGGGCGAGCTTTAACCGGACGATTCACCTATGAACGAGTTGTGGGCTTATGCAGTGTGGGCTTGGCAATTTGTCGAGTTGCGCCACGTCATAGATATTTTGCTGGTCGCCTTCCTGATTTATGAATTGCTCAGGTTGGCGCATGGGACTCGTGCTGTCCAAATGGGGGTAGGGCTGTTGCTGGTCGGGTTACTTTACGCATTTTCCAGTTTTTTGGGGCTTAGCACCTTGCAATGGGTTTTGCGGAACGTCGCCGTTTATTTCGGATTTGGCGTGATTGTCTTGTTTCAGCAGGAAATTCGCGCCGTGCTGACTCGGTTGGGGAATAACATTCGATTGCCGTTTTCGCGGCAACAGCAACGTGCGCGAAACCCATTTGGCCAGGAATGGTATGACGAAGTCGTGTTGGCGGCGACCACGCTGGCTTCGGAAAAGCTTGGCGCGTTGATTGTGTTCGAGCGCGAAGTCGGATTGAAAACTCTGGTCGAAAGCGGCATCCGATTGGACGCGCGAATCAGTTACGACCTGCTGGTGACGATCTTCAACAAAAACACTACGCTGCATGACGGAGCGGTCATCATCAGCAACAACCGTGTGGCGGCGGCGTGTTGTTTTTTGCCGCTGACTCAAAACCCTCTGGTTTCGCGTGAACTTGGAACCCGGCATAGGTCGGCAATCGGGGCAACCGAAGACAGTGATGCTTTTGCCGTCATCGTTTCCGAAGAAACCGGCGCGATTTCCTTTGCCATCGAAGGCCGTTTGAAACGCAATCTGGACGGTCCGGGGTTGCGAAGGCGAATTCAGCAGGCGATGGAACCCTGGCGAAGCGAAAAAGAATCCGAAGAGTTGGAATTGGAAGAACGCGAACGCGAGCGCGAAATTGATCAGTTGGTGACGGCTCGCAAACGCGAACGACAGGCAACTCATAGCGCCAAAACCGAAGAGGCACAGGAGGGATCAACATGATGAAACCTTCCCGTTTTTGGCATCGAGTTCGCCACTCGCAAATTGAAAATAAAGGGTTGATGGCGTTGGCGCTGGTGCTGGCTGTTGGATTGTTCGTTATTTCTCGCCAGCCGATCAGCGACGTGAAACTGTTCAATGTTCCGCTGGAGTTTCGAGGCCAGCGACCGGATGTCGAAATCAGCGGAGAGATTACGCAAACGGTCAATGTTCGCGTGCGTGGGCCGCGCGATTTGGTTCGCGGTCTGACGCCGACTCAGCTTTCGGTCATCGCCGATGTGACTGATAAAGAAGCAGGCGAGCGTGTGGTGCAGCTTCGCCCGGGCGATGTGTCGTTGCCGGATAATGCCATACAGGTTATTCAGGTCGAACCGGCGAGTTTGCGTCTGGTGCTGGAGCCGAAGGTCAGCAAACAGGTCACGGTCGAAGCGCAATACACAGGGCAGCTTGCCGAAGGGGTGGAGTTTTATTCTGCCCGGTTGGAACCTTCAATGGTTGTCATCGAAGGCGCGCAATCGCACTTGGCCAAAGTCAGCCGCGTGATGACCGAAACCGTAAATTTGAATGGCCGTAACAGTTCGTTCAGCGTGGTTGTGGACGTTGAAACTCCGCATCCTTCGTTGCGCGTGCTGACACTCGATCCGGTCAGGCTTTCTGTTGAAATTGGTGAACGAAGAAATTTCAGACAGTTTGCCAATGTCGCGGTTCAATGGTTGAATCCGTCGCCGGGCTTACGGCTGTTGACCAAAAACGTTACTGTGGAATTGTTCGGGCCGAAATCGGCTGTGGACTCGATTCAGGAAAAAGAGTTGCGCGCCGAAATCACCACAGGCTCCGACACGACTGCTGTTCAGCCCAAAATTGTTCTCCCCACAAATGCCGATCCCCGAATTGAAATCCGCAACATCATTCCAAACGAGGTGAAGTTCAAAAAGTAATGGGTAAGTTTTTTGGCACTGACGGCATTCGCGGCGAAGCGGGGCAGTTTCCGCTCGACGAACCCACCATTGAACGCATTGGCTATGCTTTGGCAAAAGAACTCGCGTTGCGATTGAAACGACCGCCACAAATCATCATTGGTTGCGACACGCGCGAATCCGGCGACTGGATAGAAGCAGCCATCGCTCGCGGAGCGTTTACTGCAGGTGGCAACGTGCGTTCAGCCGGAGTAATTACCACGCCCGGCGTCGCGTATTTGACGCGCACGCTTGATGCTGACGCCGGAGTTGTCATTTCGGCATCGCACAATCCGTATCAGGACAACGGCATCAAGGTTTTTGCGCCTTCGGGCAAAAAGCTGGATGACGAAGCCGAGTTTGCCATCGAACGCAGCATCGAAGCCGACGCCACGGGGTTTGCCACTATGCGAGAGGAACCGCTTCATTCCGACGCCAAGCTGAAAGAGCGGTATCTGACGTTTCTGCGTGATGAAATCGGCAGGGAATTGAACTTGTCCGGTTTGAAGCTTGTGGTGGATTGCGCCAACGGCGCGTCGTATGAACTCGCGCCGAGATTGTTTGCTGCGCTCGGTGCGGAATTGACGGTCATCAATGCCGACCCGACTGGTCGTAACATCAATTTGAATTGCGGTTCGCTGCATCCTGAAAAGTTGCAATCGGCAGTGTTGGCAGCGAGCGCCGACGCCGGACTCGCTTTTGATGGAGACGCTGATCGTTTGTTGATGGTGGACGAACGCGGGCAATTGGTGGACGGCGATCAAATGTTGTTTGTGACGGCGGAGCATCTGGCCGAACAGGGCAAGCTTGCCGGCAATCGAGTCGTGGCGACGGTGATGAGCAACATGGGATTGGAAGTCGCTTTGCGAGAACGCGGCATCGAATTGATTCGCACGTCGGTTGGCGACAAAAACGTGCTGGATGAGTTGCTGAAAAACGGCGGCAGCATCGGCGGCGAACAATCCGGTCACATCATCTTTCCTGAAATCAGTTTGGCGGGCGATGGAATGATTACGGCCTTGGAAATGTTGCGCGTGATGGCTGAATCCAAAAAAACGCTGAGCCAGCTTGTCGGCGGTTTCACGCGCTACCCGCAAATCATCATCAATGTCCGCGTTGCCAGCAAACCGGCGCTCGATTCCATCGCTCCGGTTAAGGAAGCCATCGCGCGCATCGAAACTGAACTGGCCGGAAAGGGCAGGTTGTTGCTTCGTTATTCTGGAACGGAAAACCTGGCGCGCGTGATGATCGAAGGCGCGGACGAACAATCCATCCGTCATCAAGCCGAATCGCTTGCTCAATTGTTGAAAGAACAAATCGGCTGATTTGAGTCAGCCAAGTTTCAAACACATACAAACCGCCGCCGAACATCTTGGCAGACACCATTCCGATGAGTCAGTAAACGTTTGATCGAAGTTGCTTCGCGCGGTTTCGGCAAATCCGAATTGCCGCGCGAAGAAATCTTTGGCCGTTGTCGTCAACAACACGACTTCGCTGGCGCCTGCCGCCAGTGCTTCATCAAGCAACCGTGCTGTTAGCGCCTTTCCCAATCCGCCGCGTTGTGCTTCGGGCAAAACTGCCAGCGAACGCAACAATGTCACGTCGCCGTATTGTTCCTGTCCGACACAGCCCACCAATTTGTCACCATCGCGCGCGACCAGGAATCCGCCGAAATGTTCAGCGACTCCTTCCGTCGGCAGATTCACTTCGCCGAGCAACGCCAGAACTTCATCGAGTTCGCTTGCTGCCGCGCGCGTGATGGTTGGGGTTTTAACGGTCATTGGCCGCAGGCTCCGCCGATTTGAACCATGCCCGGTTGCCCGGTCGTACAACACCCGACGGTTTGCGCCGCAGCATCGGATGTTTCTGGCAGATTGTCTTCCAGCACGACGAACACCTCCCAGCGATAACCATTCGGATCAACCACCCAGACTTTGTCCTGCACTGCGTAACAACACGAAGTTTGTTTTTCTTCCAGCGCGATTGGCAATCCGCGTTCGACCAATCGGTCACGCATTGCCAAAACGGTTTCGGTGCTGCCGACTTGAACTCCCAGATGATTGACGCCGCCCGAACCGTGTTCCAGCTTCGACGGGTATTCGTTGAGCGTCAGGTTGACCGGCGGTTCGGCAACATCGAATTTGGCGTAGCCGGTGCGTACTTTTGCCGGTTCGATCCCCCACAATGAGCGATAAAACTTCAGCGATTCTTCCAGATTGTTGACATTCAATGCGACGTGAATTTTTGGCGTCATAACTTTCTCCCTCCTCAAGGAAAAGTAGAACAAGCTGCGAGCTTGTTCTACGGTTTTTGTGAAAACTACATACGCTTGCCCGTATGCGTCGCGGAAGATACTCGCAAGAACTACATTCGTCAAGGCGAATATAGTTTGTCGCCAAGAAAAATTTCTTTGGCTATAATCCGGGCTATGGCAGAAAAAACATCCAAGCGAAAAAAGAAACCTGAAGAGAATAAGTTGCTGACGCAAATGTCCGAATTGTTGAAAGCCTGTTCAGATCAAACGCGGCTGCGGTTGTTGAACCTGCTGGCTGCCGAAGGCGAAATTTGCGTCTGCCACTTGGTGGATGTGCTGGGGACGAACCAACCGAAAGTTTCGCGCCATCTGGCTTACCTGAAGCGCGCCGGTTTGGTCAGCGACCGCAAAGACAGTTTGTGGGTGTATTACCGTTTATCGGAATCGCTGGCCGCTCACGCCACGCGACTGATCGAATGCGTCAATTCCTGCTGCGCCGATTCGCCGGAAGCGCAGCAAGACGTGACTAAATTGCGCGAAGTGAAACAGGCTCAACCGCTGGTGATGATTATGCGCCGTAGCGCCTCAGCAAAATAAGTCCAACGAAAAGCCCGGTTGACAGGTTTTCGACGAGGCGCGTATGCTTCGTGTACTTCATACACTAAGTAGGGCGAGGAGAAACGAACTTGAACTCTGAACACAACGCGCCACGAATGTCCGGTCTGGCAACCGATCTTTATCAATTGACGATGGCGGCTGGGTATCACGCCAATAAGCGACACGAACGCGCCAGCTTTGAAATGTTCGTCCGGCGATTGCCGCCGAATCGGTCTTATCTGGTTGCGGCGGGATTGGAGCAAGCGTTGAGCTTTCTCAGCGCCGTCAGTTTCAATGCTGGGGAAATTGACTACTTGCGCGGGTTGCCGGTGTTCGCTCACGTCGCGCCGGAATTTTTTGAGTACCTGTCGCGGTTTCGATTCAGCGGCGAAGTTTGGGCAATGCCGGAAGGAACTGTTGCTTTTCCGGGCGAACCGTTGTTGCGCGTGACTGCACCGTTGATCGAAGCGCAGATCGTCGAAACTTTTCTGCTGTCCACGATCAATTTTCAAACTCTGATCGCCACCAAAGCCGCGCGCATAGTCGAGGCCGCCGATGGACGCGGCGTGATCGAATTTGGCGCGCGGCGCTGCCATGGGTTTGACGCGGCGATTTATGCGGCGCGAGCGGCGTTCATCGGCGGTTGCGTTGGCACGTCCAACGTCGAAGCCGGATACAGGTTCGGCTTGCCTGTGTATGGAACCGCAGGACATTCGTGGACACTGGCGTTTGAAAAAGAGATGGACGCTTTTCGCGCTTATCACAAAGTTTTTCCAGAAAGCACAACTTTGTTGTTGGACACGTACGACACGCTGCAAGCTGCACGATTGGCGACGGAATTCGGTTTGCAATTGCGCGGCGTTCGTTTGGACAGCGGCGACATCGGAGCGTTAGCCAAACAAGTGCGCGCGATTTTGGATGAAGCCGGAATGAAAGAAACTCGCATTTTGGCCAGCAACGATTTGGACGAATTCAAGATTGCCGACTTACTGGCTGCCAAAGCACCAGTGGATTTGTTCGGCGTCGGCACGGAACTTTCGACTTCGCGCGATGCTCCGGCGCTGGGCGGCGTTTACAAACTGGTTGAAGTCGAATTCCCCGACCGCGTAGAACCGAAAATGAAACTGAGCCGCGAAAAGGCTACGTATCCGCATCGAAAACAAGTCTGGCGCGAATCCGACTGCGAAGGCTATTTCAGCCGCGACGTGATTGCGATGGCTGACGAACCCAACCAGCCGGGAGAGGCTTTGTTGACCTGCGTGATGCGAAACGGCGTGTTGACGGAATCGTTGCCAAACCTTGAACAAACCCAGCAGCATTCAAAACACCAACTGGCGCGGTTGCCGCAACAGTTCAAACGAATCAGCGATGCCGAAACTTTTCCGGTGCGGTTCAGCGATGAGCTGTTTCGGCGGCGAACGAAACTCATGAGCCAGCTAGAAGGCAAATAACGGAGGAGTCATGCAAATCGAAATTCGACAAGGCGACATCACCGAACAGCCGGACGTGGGCGCCATCGTCAACGCCGCAAACACCGAACTGATTTTGGGTTCAGGCGTCGCCGGTGCGATCCGACGAAAAGGCGGCAAGATCATTGACGAAGAAGGCCAGCGGCAAGCGCCCATTCGTTTGGGCGAAGCCGCCGTGACGACCGCCGGAACGCTGCCGAACAAATTCGTCATTCACGCCGCCGCGATGGGTTATCGCGCCGAAGATGATCTGGTGCCGAAAAAGCCTGGGACCGATTCCAGCGCCGACATCATTCGCAACGCGACATTGAACAGTTTGCGCCGCGCCGAAGAATTGAAGCTGCGATCAATCGCCTTTCCGGCCCTGGCGACCGGCGTTGCGGGCTTTCCGGTGGACGAATGCGCCGAAACGATGATCGGAGCGGCGCGCGATTATTCGACGGTGAATCCAGACAGTTCGATTGAATTGGTCGTTTTCGTTTTGTTCACGCAGGATGATTTCGCGGTCTTTGAACGATTCAAACAGCAGTGAGGAAGAAATGATTTTTTTCGACGTGGATACGCAATACGACTTTATGGAGCCGGGCGGCGCGCTGTACGTGCCGCAGGCGGAAACCGTCAAACCGAACCTGGAACGATTGTTACGCGCGGCTGGTGAACTGCACGTGACGACGATTTCGTCGCGGTGCGCTCACCAGCCGCGCGACCCGGAGTTTCAAATGTTTCCGCCGCACTGTTTGGAAGGCACGCCGGGAGCCGAGCGCGTGTTGGCGGAATTCCCGCAACTTCCTCGACAGGAAATTGCGGTGGATGCGGTGGCCGATGCTGACACGCGGCTTGAGGCAGGGACGCACTACGTCGTCAAAAAAATCGTCTTCGATATGTTTTCCAGCAAGTGGCTGGACGGATTGCGCCAGCGCGGAGCGTTTCGCGGAGAGCATTGCGTAGTGTTTGGCGTCGCCACCGATTATTGTGTGCGCTGTTGCGTGCTCGGTTTGGTGGAAGCAGGCGCTCAGGTGCAAGTCGTCGAAGACGCCATTCGCGGCGTTGCGCCGGAAACCACCGAACAGACCTTTGCCGAAATGCGCTCCGCCGGAGTCGAATTCACGACGACCGACGACGTGCTGAAACAGTTGAAGGGGCAAGCCGAATGAACCAACGATTGCCCAAAACCATTTTGATCGCGTTGTTCGTCATTATTTTGATCGGCATGTTGTGGGTGACGATCAAAGCCAGTTTGGTCGAAAGCGTGTTCAACGTAGGCCCGCGCGTCTGGCCTGAGCCTTGGTGGGTGGCGACGTTGTGGGATGCTTACTGCGGGTTCGTCACGTTTTACGTCTGGGTGTTTTACAAAGAAACTGGCTGGCTGTCGCGCATCGTCTGGTTCGTGCTGGTGATGTGTTTGGGCAACATTGCGATGTCGGTCTATGTGCTGATCCAGTTGTTGCGTTTGCCCGCCGAAGCCACCTGGGCGGATTTGCTGTTGAGAAAACAATGACCCGAAAACAACAACTCGGCGTCTGGTTGTTGCTGACCATCTTGCTGGTGATTGCCGCCGTTCGCTGGCTGAAGCTGTCTGCCCTATTGCTGCCGACTACAGCCTGTCGCTGGCTGAACTTATCTGAATGACTTCCGCAAAGAAACAACCTCTCATTGCCGTTGTGGGGCCGACCGCTTCGGGCAAAAGCGATCTGGGCATTGCGCTCGCTCATCGCTTCGACGGCGAAGTCATCAACTGCGATTCGGTGCAAACCTATCGCGGCATTTATGTCGCCACAGCCAAAGTCCCGCCCGAAGAGCAGCAATCCATCCCGCATCATCTGATAGACATTGTCGAACCGACTTACAACCTGACGGCTGTGGAGTGGGCGGAACGCGCGCGCGCGGTCATCGCTGATCTGGAAGCGCGTGGCAAACAAGCGTTGTTGGTGGGAGGGACAGGATTTTACCTGCGTGCGTTGACGACGAAGTTTTTTGAATCGCCGGAAATTGACGAAAGTCTGCGCCCACGATTTCAGCGAATTCTGGAACGTCGCGGAACTGAGCATCTGCACCGAATGCTGGCGCGAGTGGATGCGCCGCTGGCTGCGAAGTTTGCGCCGAACGATTGGTCGCGCGTGATTCGCGCGCTGGAAGTTTATTTTTCATCTGGCAAGCCGCTCTCGGAGTGGCAAACCGCCACGCCAGAACAGCCGACCGAAGAAGCCGCCCGATTGTTTTATCTGGTGTTGCAACCGCCGCGCGAAGAACTTTACGACCGCATCAACCAGCGAACTGATTTGATGGTCGAACGAGGTTTGCTGGAGGAAATTCAAAACCTGATTGCCGCCGGAATTCCGCCGACTGCCAAAGCTTTCAACGCGCATGGCTACAAACGATTTGTCGAATACTTGTCGGGCGAGCGAACGTTGGGAAGCGCCGTCGAACAGATGAAGCTCGACACGCGCCATTACGCCAAACGCCAATGGACGTGGTGGCGAGCGCAGCAAAATACGTTCTGGTTGGAAGGTTTCGGCTTTGAAGAATCAGTCATCGAAAAGGGCAGCCGCATTGTCACCAAGCTTCGTGAAAATTTTGAAAAATAGCTTTGCAAGAATTTTTCAAACCTGCCGTTCATCCGTCACCAACTCCGAAAACCACTGGCATCCATACGTCTGCTGATGAAGTCCCGTCGGCAGGCTCACGATAATTTCAAACAAGCAACATCAGGAGCAAATTCATGAAAGTCTGCCCGAAGTGTGCCCGTAGCTTTGCTGAAGGATTTCAATTTTGCCCGCAGGACGCAGCCGAGTTGGTCAAATACGATCTGCGAGCGCAACTGAAACAAAACGAATTTCAATTCCTGCTCGAAGAGGAATCTTTCCCGCGACGATTGGCGCGCGAATTCGCCGACGCCGTTTACGATTTCAAGCATAATCCGAAAAGTTTTCTTGCCGGATTGCTGCGCGGCGAATCCAGCACCCGTCGCCGAAAACAATTGCTACAAGCCGGAATGGCTTCGGCGGTGATTGCCTATGCGGCAGTGATGATGGCCGGAATCTTGATCGGCCTATTCACGTCACCCGCTCAGCGGATTGAAGCCAAAGAGCCAAGCTTAATAATAGACCCTCTCCCATTGGTTCAGCGTGTAACAATTCTGAAACCGAAGCCGGATGAAGCGACTCAATCGCTCAAGAAAAGCGCCGGAAAACTCGGCGGCAGTTTTGATCGTGACCCGAATTCCGGCGGTGGCGGTGGCGCGCACGATAAATCGCCTGCGCGCGCTGGAGTTCCTACGCAAGCATCATTGCTCCAATTGTTGCCGCCCAACGTTGATCCGCCGAAATTCAAACCGACTTTGGTGACGCCGATGACAGTGGTGGCTGATCCGAATGCCTTTTTGAAATACAAAGACGAGATCGGCGATTGGCGAGGTCAAGGCAAGGAAAATTCGCTCGGCAACAGTGGGAGAAATGGAATTGGCGACGGGCCGGGTGATGGGTACAGCGATGGCAACAAGTTCGGCGTGGGCGGCAACGATCCGCGATTTACTCGCCGCAATCCGACTGGAACGGACGCGGATGGCGATATTCCCAACGCCACGCGCGATATGCGCCCAACAATCACTTACAAAGAGCGAGCCAAATACACCGAAGATGCTCGTCAGCACAGAATCGAAGGCACAGTCATTCTCAGCCTGGTTTTAGGAGCGGACGGACGCATCTTCGACGTTCGAATCGTTCGTCCGCTGTCACACGGATTGACTGAAGAAGCGATTCTGGCCGCGCAAAAAATTCGCTTCAATCCGGCGGTACGCAACGGACGCGCGGTCAGCGTGCGAATGCAGATCGAATATAACTTCACGCTGTATTGAAAGTGTCAGTAGCACGACTGTAAAGGAGTGCTCGTCGTTCACGCTTTACCTCCACAATCTCCAGTCCCCAAACTTGACGCCGCCGCAGCCTTCCCAGGCGCCGCAGACAGAGAGGAGTTGGACAAGAAGCAGCGAGGCCGTGCAGGCAACGTTACTTCATCGTTCTCTGTTTGCGGTGTCTGCGAAGACTGCGGCGGCATTTTTTTCGCTCAAAACGATTGGCGACGAAGTAATTGAATTTGCGGAAATGTTGAGGAAAGAGACTTGAAAAACCGTTCATCAGCCGTTAGCAATTGACAGTTTTGCGTTATGGCCAGCGATAGATAGAGACAATCATAAACTGCTTGTCGGTATGTTTGGGCAACAGAAAGCGCATGCCTTACCAGCGTTGAAGAAGGCGTCAACGGGAAATTCAGGCCAAGCAAATCATTCAAACTGTCTACAGCTTCTTGTGCGGTCAGGTCGCCACGAGCAGAGCGTTTCCATAAAACGTTCCCGCATTCCGGTATCAACAAATCAGGAGCAATCAACTGGTCGTCACCACGCTCGTATCGTTGAAGTAACTTCAGAGCCAGGACAGAATCATCTTCCCGTATGAACCACTTGATGGCGACTCCGGCATCCAACACATAAAGGCTCATGCCAGTTCCTTTTCACGTCCTTCGCGTATTAACTCAACGCTGTCTCCCAACTCACCACACCGTTGATAGATCGCCTCGCGGCGACGTTCCATGCGCTCCAAAATGGTCGCCAAGGGAACATTCGTTGATTCAGGCGATTCGTCAGCGGCTTCAATTGTAAGGTGGACTTTCGTTCGCTCCTTCAACTGAGTAAGCGGTTGAGCTAATCTCAAAACACCGTTCTCGTAAATTGCGTCAATTGTTATGCTCATAGTGTTAGTTCCTCCAACGCGAGCATTATAGCGACGACTGGCAACGAAGCCATCAGCTTTTGCTGACTGCGATCTGCGCCTTCAAAAAACGCCCCGTATGAGAAGTTGCAACGTCAGCAATTTCTTCCGGCGTGCCAACGGCGACAATTTGGCCGCCGCCTATGCCGCCTTCCGGACCGAGGTCAATAATCCAGTCGGCGGTTTTGATGACATCCAGGTTGTGTTCAATGACGATCAATGAAGCTCCGGTTTCCAGCAAGCGGCGAAACGAAGTAAGCAGTTTGTTGATGTCGTCGAAATGCAATCCGGTCGTCGGTTCGTCAAAGATGAACAACGAACTGCTGCCCGAAGCTTTGGAAAGATACGACGCCAGTTTGACGCGCTGAGCTTCACCGCCGGAAAGCGTTGTTGCCGATTGTCCCAGCCGCAAATAGCCCAGACCAACATCGTCCAGCACTTTCAATTTGGCCGCGATGCGCGGAGCTTGCGAAAAAAACGCGATGGCTTCGCGCACGGTCAATTGCAACACTTCGTGAATGTTCTTGCCGCGATAAAGCACTTCCAGCACGGAGTTTTTGAATCGGCGGCCATTGCATTCTTCGCAAACCAATTCGACATCGGCCAGAAACTGCATTTCGACGGTGACGGTTCCATCGCCTTCGCACACGTCGCAACGCCCGCCAGGAACGTTGAACGAAAAATGCCCGGCGTTGTACCCGCGCGTTTGAGCTTCGCGCGTGGCGGCAAAAGTTTCTCGGATCAGGTCGTAAACTTTGATGTAGGTGACAGGGTTCGAGCGCGGCGTGCGGCCAATCGGCGACTGGTCAACCAGAATGATGTCGTCAACGAATTTGCCGCCTTCGACAGAGGCGAAATCTCCGACTGAGCCAGTCCAATCGCCGCGCTGCTTTTTCAAACCGGCGTACAGGCATTCGTGAACCAGCGTGGATTTGCCGCTGCCACTGACGCCTGTGATACAGACCAATTGGCCGAGCGGAATCGTCACATCAATGTTTTTCAAATTGTGAGCACGCGCTCCGCGAATGACGATTTGATTTTTTCCTGCCTGGCGATGCTCTTTTGGAGTTTTGATTTGCGCTTCGCCGCGCAGATATTTTCCGGTCAACGAAGCTCCGCTCTTCAGCAAGTTTTTGAAATTGCCTTCATAAATGACTTCGCCGCCAAGTTCGCCAGCACCGGGTCCAATGTCCAGAATGTAATCGGCGGAGCGCATCATTTCGGCTTCGTGTTCGACGACCAGCACCGTATTGCCAATGTCGCGCAGGTTTTCCAGCAAACCGATCAGTCGCGCGCTGTCTCGCGGATGGAGGCCAATCGAAGGTTCGTCCAGCACGTACATCGCTCCAACCAACGAAGCACCAAGATGCGTGGCCAATTGAATCCGCTGGGCTTCGCCGCCGGAAAGCGTTGCCGCCAAACGATCCAGAGTCAGGTAATCCAATCCGACTTCATCCAGAAAGCGCAGCCGCGAACGAATTTCTTTGAGCAGCCTGTCGGCAATCGCCGCTTGTTCTTCGGCCAACTTCAAATCGTCAAAAAACGCGCGCGCGTCTTTGATCGAAAGCGCGACGACTTGCGGCAAAGTCTTTTCGCCGACGAAAACCGACTGCGCTTCGGTTCGCAAACGCCCTCCGTAGCAATCCGGGCAGCGCGTGTAGCCGCGATATTTCGAGATCAACACGCGAATGTGCAGCTTGTATTTTTTCTTTTCCAGGTAATCGAACAAACCGTTGACACCTTGATAACTGCCGTCACCCTCAATCACTGCGCGTTGATGTTCCGGCGGCAAGGCAGAATAGGATGTGGCCGTCGAAATGCCAGTGCGTTTGGCAAAGGCGATCAATTCTGTTTGCCAGTCTTTGAATTGCGGTTTGGTGAACGGTTCGATTGCTCCGTCAGCGAGCGACAATTCGCGGTTGGGAATGACCAGATTCATATCCAGACCAATCGTGTTGCCGAATCCTTGGCACGTCGGACAAGCGCCAAATGGGTTGTTGAAGCTGAACAATTGCGGTTCGGGCAACACGTAATTGATGCGGCATCGTTTGCACTGAAACTGTTCGGAAAAGAAAAACTGCTGCGGTTGTTCGCCAACGGTTTGAACCACTGCCTGGCCGTGGCCTTCGCGGTAACAAGTTTCAATCGAATCTACCAACCGGCTGCGCGAATCCGGGCGGATAACCAACCGGTCAACCAGCACGAACACATTGTCGAAGTTTTTTCCGGTGAAACTGTCCGGTGTTTGCAGTTCGGTGGTTTCGCTGGTTGTCGTGTCAAAAAGCCGCGTGAATCCGCGTTGCATCAGGCTCATCAAGTGAGCTTTGACGTTCAGTTTGGGCTTGGCAGTTTTAGGTTTGCGAGCGCGCGGCTTACCGGTTGCCGCGTCACCGTCCTCGCTGAACTCTGTTCCGGCGGAGGCTGGGAATAAAACGAAGAAGCGCGTGCCTTCAGTCAATTGCAGAATTTCGTCGGCGATGGATTCCGGCGTGTCGCGCTTGACCTCGTTGCCGCAGTTTCGGCAACGAGTTACACCGACGCGAGCGAAGAGCAAGCGCAAGTAATCGTAAATTTCGGTTTGCGTGGCGACGGTCGAGCGAGGGTTCCGCGTGGAATTTTTTTGGTTAATGGCGATGGCCGGACAAATGCCAATGGCTTCGTCAATGTCCGGTTTGTCCATTCGCTCCAAAAACTGGCGAGCGTAAGCCGACAAAGATTCGACGTATCGGCGCTGGCCTTCGGCGTAAATCGTGTCGAAGGCCAGCGAAGATTTCCCGCTGCCGCTGACTCCTGTGACAACTGTCAATTTGTTCAGCGGAATCGAAAACGAGATGTTTTTCAGGTTATTGACGCGCGCTCCGCGCACTGTGATAGACGAAAGGTCTGACATCAACTGCTCCAATGCGGTGAAAGAAACTAAATCGGAGCAAGCAAGATTGGGACATTCTCTTTTGACAGGATGAACAAGATTTTCGGCAGGATTTACAGAATCATCAATAGCAATCAAGTTCCAGCCTGGTTTGAATCCTGTTCATCCTGAAAAAAATCATGTCCATCCTGGCTCAAAGTTTCTTGCTTCGATTTAGTGTTGCATCTGTGAATCGCGGATTCTAGTCGGCGCTTCGGGCTTTGCCAAACGCGACGAATTTCAACTCGGCTGTCTTGGCTGCGGCGGCTGTAGTAAGCTTTTGGCAGCTTCATAATTAAGGAGTTCGTGAGATTTATGGGAATGGAAAATGTTATTTGGGGTGATCGGTATTGCGTTTTGGAAACGATCAAACCTCGCATTCAAACGATGCGTGTTCTGTTGGTGGACAATCTGGTCGCCGACGAATCGCAGTATTCTGAAATCGCCCAGCGCGAGCCGGATTTTCACGCTGGCAAGTGGGTTCGGTTGGAACGAATGATCGCCGGAATGGCGATGGGCAACATTGAAACCAATGTCCGAAAGTTGATTCGCCAGCCGGATGTTCGCACGGTTCATCTTTCCGAACTGAACGACGCGACCGTGCGCGAATTCGATCCTGACGCGATTGTCCTGAGCGGCACGCTGCGCGATTTCGATTTTTATGCGCCGGAACTGATCGAAAGTTTCAATCAGTTTATTCATCGGACGACGGTTCCCGTGATGGCGATTTGCGGCGGTCATCAATTGGTCGGCCAGGCTTTTGGCGCAACGATCACCACAGTTGACGGCAAACCGGCACACGAAAAACGCAAAGGCCGATTGATCGAATACCAATATCGGTTCGTCAAAATCACTGATGTCAATGATCCGATTTTTGTCGGAATTGAAGAACGCCCCAGCGCGCGCTGGCAGAAATACACCAAGCGAAAACAACTGTTGCGCGTCTGGCAAAATCACGGATTGGAAATTGACCGATTGCCCGCCGGGTTCAAGCAATTGGCGCGCGGGTATTTGTCGGAATATCAGATGATGGTTCGGCGCACGAATGACCAACTGATTTACGGCACTCAATTCCACCTGGAAAAATCCTTTCAGGATTGGCAAACCGACAAGTATTGGGATCATCGCAACGAAAGCCGCGATGGGCGATTACTGTTCGACAACTTTCTGGTTGAATCGCTGCGGTTTCGCGGCAAGGCCGCCAATCTGGCTGGTAATGGAGATTACAAACCAATGGCCAGTGCCGCCAAAGCCGCTTCGGCCAGCAGTTCTGCGGGAATTCCTGCGACGGGGTTTTAAGCGATGAGCATCAAAATCAATATCCTGCTCTTTGGCGCTTGTCGGGAAGTGGCGGGTGTCAGCGAACTGAGCTGCGAATTGCAGTCGCCTGCCACTGCCGCAAACGCCTGGCAAGAATTGAAGCGGCAATTTGCCGACCTGGAACGTTTTGAAGCCTCGGCGTTGGTAGCCGTCAACGAAGAGCATGTTCAGCGAACTCAGTCGCTGAACGACGGCGACACAGTGGCGATTTTTCCGCCGGTTTCAGGCGGATAATTCGGAAAGAGTTTTATGCTGGCTTTTTTGTTGTTCGTATTTTTGTTTCAAACCGGCGCACAGTTTGACGCTGTCAAATTGCCTCAGACGGTGGTGGCGGTTCGTGAATTCGTCCCCGCCGGTTGGACGGTCGAAGCTGAAGTCGGCGGCGATCTGAATCGCGATTCGATTGCGGATTTAGCCGTCGTTCTGGTCGAAGAAATGCCCGCCAACGCCGATAAAGAAAACCCGCCAGAACGCCAACGCGCTTTACTGATTCTGTTCAAAACTGCTGATGGAAAATTCAAACGAGCGGCATTGGCGGAAAAAGTTTTGCTCTGCACACGATGCGGAGGCGCGTTTTACGGCATGGCTGAAACTTCCACTCACGTCGAAATCAAAAACGGAGTTTTGATCGTCTGGCAAGATTACGGCTCGCGCGAAATCACCAAAGAGACTTATCGGTTTCGCCACGATCCCGACTTGAATCGTTTTGTGTTCATCGGCGTGGATTTGGAAAGTTACGACCGGGCGAACGGCCAGACGTTGAAAGAAAGCACCAACTTTTTGACCGGTGTGAAGCTGACGACCAAAGGCCAGATGGCGGAAAACTCCGACAAAGAAACGACGGTTTCCAAAAAGAGCCAGCGCGTCAGCCGCAGCAAAAAATTTCTGGAAGACATTGCCGCACGCTACAACGAGCAGGAGGAGAAATGAGCGAAGACATTTTTGAAATCACGCGCGAGCCGATTGATAAGCAAGGTTTGGAGCAGCGTTTGCTAACCGGTGGAGCCGGAGCGGTGGTCACTTTTGACGGCGTCGTCCGCGACAATACCAACGGTCGTCGAGTGACGACGTTGGATTACGACGCTTATCCGCCGATGGCCGTGAAGGAAATGTGCCGCGTCGGTGAAGAAATTCGCCAGCGTTGGCCCGAAGTCGAACGCATTGGCATTGTTCACCGTTTCGGCGAGATGAAGATTTCGGAATCCTCGGTGGTGATTGTCGTCACTTCGCCGCATCGCAAAATCGCCTTTGAAGCCTGTCATTACGCGATTGATCGTGTAAAGCAGATTGTTCCGATCTGGAAGAAAGAGATTTTTGAAGACGGCGAAGCCTGGGTCGAAGGCCAGCGTCCTGACTATCAAGTTTCGTAAGTCGTTTTGGCCACAAAACCTTCAGCCGAAAAATCTCTCCAAGATCAAGAAAAAACTCGACTTTCATTAAATGCCTGCCGTCTTAGTCGGCGGCAAACAGCAGGCAAACAACTTGCTTGGCCGAAAAACGAATTAAGCGACAAGAGGAAGGCGGATCTGATTCAAGATATGGACATCAGCGACGATCAGATCATCGAGCGGACTCTCGCCGGTGAAACGGATGCATTCAGTTTGTTGGTGCGAAGATGGGAAAGGCCTATTTACGGCCTGTCGCTGCGCATGCTGGGGCGCGATGAAGACGCGCGCGACGTTTGTCAGGAAACGTTTTTAGCGGCGTTTCGCAACTTGAGAAAGTTTCGCGGCGACGCCAAGTTTTCTTCCTGGCTGTATCGCATTGCTTTGAACGCCTGCCATTCGCGGATGCGGAAACGCGGCAACGTCGTTGAACAATCTATTGATCTGGAAGACGACGAAGGGCGTAAATTCGAACTGGCAGATGACGACGCGGAATTGATGCCGGAACGAATGCAGCGCGATCAACTGGCATTTCAAGTCAGAAAAGCTCTGCACGCTCTGCCGCCTGAAATGCGGCAGGTTATCGTGATGAAGGAATATGAGGAATTGACCTTTGCCGAAATCGCAGACATTCTGGCTATACCGGTCAGCACGGTGAAATCCAGACTGTACACAGGACTTCAACAAATGCGGGCGCGGCTGGAAAAGTTCAGAACCGCGCTCTAAACGGGAATCACTCAGCAGAAGGAAAGAGGTAAGGAGGCGAAACGCCATGAACAACACGAACAGAAACCAACTTGGATGTGACCGCAAGGAAGATTTGGTCGCCTATTTGTACGGCGAAGCATCTGCCAGTGAACGCGCTTCGTTCGAGCGTCATTTGAATGAATGCGACGATTGCGGCGTCGAACTGAAAGCTTTTGGGCGCGTGCGCGACGACTTGAGCACCTGGCAAGTCGGATTTGCGCCGCGCACCGAATTCGTCCCGCCGAAAGCTAAAATGGATTTGCTGCGCGAATTGATAGGAATGTTTCCGGTCTGGGCGCGTGGATTGGCGATGGCAGGAGCGGCGGCGGCAATCGTTTTGATAGCGTTGTCGGTTTACGGCAATCGAACTGACGGGTTGGGCAGCGCTGGATTGTCCGAACAACAGGTGCAGGCAATGGTCAGCAAAGCCGTCAGTGACGAACGCGCTAAAATTCAGCAGCAATATCAAACCGAACTTGCCAGCTTCAAAACGCAGCTTGCCGCCGAACATCAGGCGCAACTGCAACTGGCGAATGCCGAGCATCAGGCCAAACTTGAAGCCGTCAGAGTCGGTTTGCGCGCCGAAATCAGAAAAGCGAATCAGCAAAACGGTTCTTTGCGTTCGTTCTTCGCGGTTGAAGAAGACCGATCGTATCCGTGGGGAGATTCAAGATGAGAAACAGATTCGTTGCCCAAATCAATCCGGCTGTTTTGTTGTCGTTGGCTGTGGTTGCTTGTCTGTTGATACAGATGACCGGCATGGCCTTCGGGCAGGGAATTCAGCAACAAAGAAAAGCTCAGCGGCAGTTACAAAAGAAACTCGACAAGCAAGGTTCGAATCAAGTGCCGCCTGCTGAGAATACTTCTTCGGCGGCGACTGCCGGCCAGGAATCGCAGCCGCAAAAACACAGCCTGGATGGAGTCAGCAAACAAGGGCCGCGCGCGCTGTTCAAGCCGGATGAAGTCGCCATGATGATTCAGGGCTTTGGCAGTCCGGCGGCGATGATGGTGTTGATGCGCCAGCTTGATTTGACCGAAGAGCAAAAAATGAAATTCAGGGCGCTGAAACGCGAAATCGGGCCGAAGTTGAATGTTTTGCAAACGGAAAAGCGAACCGTTGAAGCTCAGCTTGAAGATGCCATTTACGGCGAAAATTTTACTCCGCAACGAGTCGAGGAACTGGCTGCCAAATCCGCCGAAAAAACTTCCGAAATCATCAAAACGCAGGCTTACATCGAATCGCAGTTTCGCCAGATTCTGACGCCGGATCAGTTTTATGTTTTTCGTTTCCTGATTGGGGAAATGGTGCTGCCGCAACGAAGAATGAATCTGCAACAAATCAGGCAACAGATGCAGCGGCGCCCGGGCTTGCAGCCAAATGCTCCGAATCGGCCACCTGATGAAAATTAACCGGGTGATTTCCTGACTTTCAGTCAAAAGGCGCTGACGACAGCGCCTTTTTTCATGCCTGCTGAATCTGGTTTATCCGATGGCTTCGCCGTAAGATGCCGACCATGTTGAACATCCATCCGAACTCGAATTACTTCACGCCCGAACACGAACAGTTTCGCCAGACGATGCGCGAATTCGTCGCGCGCGAAATCGCGCCTTTTGTCCACGAATGGGACGAAGCCGAAGAATTTCCGCGCGAGCTTTATCGCAAAGCAGCAGAAGTCGGATTGATCGGTTTGAATTACCCCGAAGAGTTTGGCGGCACTCCAGCCGACGGGTTTTATTCGATCATCGCTTCGGTGGAGTTGGCAGCCGCTGGCAGCGGAGGCGTTTCGGCTTCGTTGATGTCGCATTCGATTGGTTCGCCGCCGATTTTGAACGCCGGAAGCCGCGAGATGAAAGCGCGAGTGTTGCCGCAAATTCTGGCCGGAGAGAAGATTTCTGCGCTGGCGATCACAGAACCTTCCGGCGGTTCAGACGTAGCCGCCATCAAAACCACTGCCGTCCGCAGCGGCGACCATTTCATCGTCAACGGCGAAAAGACTTTTATCACTTCGGGCATTCGCGGCGACTATTTCACAGTCGCCGTTCGCACCAATCCCGATGACAAATCCGCCGCCGGAGTTTCGTTGCTGTTGATCGAACGCGATACGCCGGGCTTTACGCGCACGCCACTCAAAAAAATGGGCTGGTGGGCTTCTGACACGGCTCATCTGTATTTCGACAACTGCCGAGTTCCTGCCAGCAACTTGATAGGCGAAGAAAATCAGGGCTTCAAAATCATCATGCGGAATTTCAACTCTGAGCGGCTGGGCATGTCTGCCGGAGCTTACGGCTTTGCCAAAGTCTGTTTTGAAGACGCGCTGGCTTGGGCGAGGCAGCGAAAAACCTTTGGCCAGCCGCTCATCGAACGGCAGGTCATTCGCCACAAACTGGTGGATATGGCAATGAAACTGGAAGCGACGCGCGCCACTTTGGAAGACCTGACTTGGCGAGTTCAACATCGCATTGGCGATCCGAACTTGCTGGTCGCGCAAACCTGCATGCTGAAAAACCAGGCGACGCAGACGATGCAGTTCTGCGCCGATCAAGCCGTCCAGATTCTGGGCGGAATGGGTTACATGCGCGGCGAACGAGTCGAGCGCATTTACCGCGAAGTCAAAGTGAATATGATCGGAGGCGGCGCGGAAGAAATCATGAAAGATTTGGCAGCCCGGCAAATGAAACTGTGATGCCGGTCAATCGCTGGCTTGAATCGTTTTTGGCGGGCGCATACTATCTCGGCGGACATTCGTCAGAATTCAATCAAACCAAAATTTACCGAAGAAGGAGATTGTAGAGATGTATTCAGAATTGATGATTAAACCGATGCGCGAAGATTTGACTCGAATCGGCTTTGAGGAAACCCGCACTGTGGAAGCTGTTGACGCGGCCATTCAAAACACGACCGGAACCGTTATGGTGGTGGTCAATTCCGTCTGCGGATGCGCCGCCGGAAAAGCCCGTCCGGGAATTGCTCAAGCAATGCAGCATGGCGTGCAGCCGGACAAAAAGATCACGGTCTTTGCCGGAGCCGATGTTGATGCCACGGCGCACGCTCGCGGTTATTTCACAGGCTATCCGCCGTCGTCGCCTTCCATCGGATTGCTGAAAGATGGCAAGCTGATTTACATGATGGAGCGTTACCAGATCGAAGGCCGCAGCGCCGAACAGATCGCCGCTGAACTAACTTCGGCCTTCGACAAATTCTGTGCGCCGTTGCAGCAGGCAGCCGCAGCCAATTGAGGTTTCAACCGCAACGGCAAAGACAGTTAATTGTCTTTGCCGTTGCGGCCAAGATCGTGAATACCTGTTGTCACTTTTATCGTTTCCTGGCCTTTATCTGTTTTTGTTTTTCAGCCGGTAAGTTCGAATCTCCCCCAATCAAATAACAACGGACAGCCCGTTGTATCAGCCAATCAACCAACTGCTCAGGCCAGCAGAGAGGGCGGGACGGGTGCGAAGTTGCCTGAGCCACCTGGCGACAGGAGGCGCCTTTCACACATGAAAACCCATTCAGGGCTTTTTCTTCTTCGGTCAAAATCAATCAGCGCCATGCTGGTTGTCGCCGCAATCACAGGCTGGATCGCATTGGAATTCGGCGATCCGGTTTCATCGCAAACTCCACAATCCCAAAGCCAGTTAATCGCCAAAGGTCGAAACCTTTTTTTCAACGAAACTTTCAACGGCAATGGTCGCACTTGCGGCACGTGCCATCCGGCGGCAAACAACCTGACGATTGATCCGGCGTTCATCGCCAAACTGCCGCCGAACGATCCGCTCTTTGTCGCCGAGTTCGTTCCTGCATTGAAGGAAAATTTCGAAAAGCCGGAATTGATGCGTAAATTCGGATTGATTCTGGAAAACCTGGACGGCTTCGACGACCTGCCGAACAAATTCACCATGCGCGGAGTTCCGCACACGCTTGGCATGCGGGTGTCGGTCAACAGTCAGGCAGGGCCGCGCACAGGCTGGTCAGGCGACGGAGCGCCCGGCGACGGTTCGCTACGGTCGTTTGCCACAGGCGCGGTGATTCAGCACTTCACCAAGACGCTGAATCGCGTAGCTGGTGTAGATTTTCGGCTGCCGACCGAAGAAGAACTCGACGCGATGGAAGCCTTCCAACTTTCATTGGGGCGACAGACGGAATTGGCGCTGCCGTTGCCGCTGAAAGGCGAAGTCATCAAACGCGGCCAGGTCATCTTCATGGATAACGGGCTGGGCAAATGCAACATTTGCCATTTCAACGCCGGAGCCAATGCCAATTTGCCCGGCCCGCCGGTCGGCAATTTCAACTTCAACACAGGAGTCGAAGATTTGCCCGACCAGCCGGGGCGTTTGGTCAACCCCAACATTCCGCGTGATGACGGGTTCGGCAGACCCGGCGACGGAACGTTCAACACGCCTTCGCTGGTTGAAGCCGCCGACACGGGAGCGTTTTTCCACAACAACGCGATCGAAACCATCGAAGGTGCGGTCGCCTTTTACAACGGCGATGCGTTCAAGAACTCGCCTTCAGGGCAGTTTCTGGCCAGCCTTGACCCCAACCGTATCGCCATCAAACTCGATGCGACTCAGGTCGTCGCCGTCGCGGCGTTTCTGCGGGCGATCAATTCGCTGGAAAACATTCGGCAGGCAACCGAATTGCTGGAATTCGCCCTGAACAAAAACTCGCCCGATGGACGCAATCCGAATCAGTTGCTGGATCAAGCAATTCGGGAAACCTTTGACAGTTTCCGTGTGTTGGAAGGCGGCGGATTACAACCGGCAGCCGTCACGCATCTGAAAGAAGCTCATCGGTTGGCGGAAAAAGCGCGCGGCAGTTGGCTTTCCAAAAAACGGCTGATGCGCGAAGCCATAGAAGCTCTGAAACGTGGGCGGGAACAATTGATCTGAACAAGGAGAAAGTTATATGCGAAAGATTTTGTCAGCGATTTTAGTGACAGCCATTTGTTGTTCAGCCGTCTGGCTGGGCGGCGAGGCTGTTGTTTACGGACAACAAACGACTGAGCAGTTCATTCCTATGGGCAAATCCCCGGGCGTGTCCGGCAAGTACGCCTGGATGGGCGAGATTGACCAGGTGGACGAACAAAACCGCACCATCACGGTCAAAACGGATTCGGCCAGCAAAACCATCAAGCTGACCGACAAAACGCGAATTTGGCTCGACCGGTCGAAACAGCGAGCCAGCAGCACCAAAGCCGATTTTTCAGAGTTGAAGAAAGGTCGCAAGGTCGAGGTCAAATACGTCAAAGACCGCGAATCCGAAGCCGAATGGATCAAGATCGAAGTCGCTCAGTGAAACGAGGTCGGCTGTAGACAGGAGTCACAGGATTCAACAGGATGAAACTTGATGTGGAGTCAATCCTGTTCAATTTTGTAAATCCTGTCTACTTTCATTTGCCTTGGTTGTTGTGCTTCAGCCCAGCCCGCGAATCGAAATCAGCATGTTTTTCAGGTTGCTTGTTGCGTCAATCGCTGCCGTAGGTTCGTGGCCACAGTGCATCATGCAGTTCTGACATTTTGAATTGCCGCTTTTGCGCCCGTATTTTTCCCAATCAGTCGTTTCCATGTATTCGCGGAACGTCTGAGCGTAACCGCTCCTGAAAGCCAAATAGCCATAGTTTTTCCATCTTCCGCTTTTCAATTGGTAGCAAGTTGTTTTTTCAGTTGGATGGGAATGCTAAATCAGAACACGCAACATTGAGACACTCTTTTTTTGACAGGATGGACAAGATTTTCGGCAGAATTTACAGGCTTCTCAATTCCAACAAGGCTCCGGTCGGATTTGAATCCTGTTCATCTTGAAAAAAATCCTGGCAATCCTGTTTCAAAGTTCGTTGCTTCGATTTAGCACACGGGTCAGCGGGAAGGTCAAAAACGATCGTTGCCGACACTTTGGCCAGCATCACGTAAGCAATGAACAATCAAAAAAAGAGAGGTGAAAGCTGCCGGATGGCTACCGGCGGTTATGCCTGTTCACGCGAATGAATTAGTCGGCGAATGCGGTCGGCGAACAACACGTCTATTTTTTTCGGCTCGATTACGGCTGTCACTTCGCCAACACCAAATTTGGGATGCAGCATCGCCTGTCCTTTGCGATAAGTGCGAGTCCAATCGTAAGGGCGGCTTTCTCCGGCAGGGGATCGTTTTTCGGTGATGGCTTTCAGGCTCTTGAACCTGCCGCTGGTTCCGCATTGCGGGCAATTCACTCGCGTCACCTGCCCTCGCTTGCCGACCGAAAGAACCACATGCCCTTTTTCTTCGCCGCAGACGGCGCATAGTTGTTCTACTCGATCACCGACCGCGAATTGATGTTTTTCCATGTTTTTCCTTTTCTTGATTAAACCTGTTGCGTGATAAGGCGCGAAGGTCGAAAGGCGATAAAAGCCTGTTGGCTCGCTTGCTTTAGAACTCAACGCCTGTTCTTTGAGAAATTCGTTTCAGTGCTCGGAGGTTGACCAAGCCAGCGACGATTCCCAT
>JANRKX010000151.1:0-96731 GCA_033763255.1 Acidobacteriota bacterium
CGTCACGCGAACGTCCGTGTTGTTCAGAAATTCTCCGCCATCGTAATTGCCGCGTCCGCCGCAGCCGATAATTCCTAGCCCCAACGACGAATTAGCCACCGATCCAAAAGCCGTTTGCGGCGAAACGATCAACAAACCTGCACCTGCGGCAGCGCCGGTTTTGACGAAATTGCGTCTGGATACTGATTTCTCTGCCATGGTTTTGAGTCCTCCGAAAGTATGGTGATGGTTAGTATTAGGCTTATGCGCCTGTGATGTCTTTGAGCAATTTGAAGAACGCCTGTTTGCGTTCGGTGTTGATTCCCCAATTGACCGGCGGGCATTGATAACCGTCGCTGTAATCGCTCTTGCCGGGATCGAAATATCCCCACGAGGCGTAAGCTTCGACTGCTTTCAAAAAGTTATTGGCCGGTTTGTCAAAATCAAAGTGATCGTCTTCGTTAAACAAAATCGGTTTCGGGCGATAACCGTCAACTTTGCGGGTCAGTTCAACCATTTCGGCGATGCGATTCGGTTCTTTGACTCCATTGCCGTGCAGCAACAAAAAGTCAGCTTCGGCCACCAGATTCGTCTTTGGAATGCTGCCGCCGTTGTAACTAGCGCTGACCAGCAACCGCCGCCCATTTCGAGTTATTGATTTTGTCAGTCGGAGCAATTCGTGAATACGATCCGCCCAAATGAGCGGTTGATCGTAGGCACGATTGTCGCACTCGTTGGCGATTTCGACCAGCACGTTGCGGTAGTCTTTTTCCAACAGCCAGTTCGTTGCGTCTTTCACCGCGCGAATGACCGCCGCTTCATCGCGCAGTCGCTGATCCTGTCCAAAGTAAAAATATCCGACAATGGCCACCATGCCGAGTTCATCGGCTCGATTCAAAATCCGCTCAAGCCGCGCCTGGTAATCGGCGCGAAGCGAGCCATCGGCTTCAAACGCGCTGTTGTGCCAGGGCTGATCTTTGGAATACCCCTGCGGACTGCCGCCTTGCAAACAGATCGTGAAGCTCAGCAAACCGTGCCGCCGCCATTCCGGCATCGCCGCAATGAATTCGCGCGTGTTGCGCTCCGCGTCCCATTTGCCGGTGTCTGGATACTTCCAACTAGCGACGGTTTCCGCATTGCGGTCGTCATAAATCCCCTGCACCATCCGCGAATTCATCAACAAGCCTTCGATCTTCATGCCTTTGAAAGTCCGTCCGGCGTAAGTCGGCTTGCCGTTGATGAAAAACTGCTCTCCGCGAATGCTGACCGTCGTGCGACGTTTGGGTGCAGCGTCAGCAGTCGCCGCAATCGCAGCCGCCGGAATCAATCCGATGAAATTTCGACGATTCATTGTTTCCTTTCCTCAATTCGTTCGGGCATACGCAATTACTCATTGTGGTTCCAGCGGTAAGAAACCTTCAGCCCATTCAAATAAGACCAATCTAGCAAGCCTTCCTTTTGCATTCGCCCAACAACAATGCCGGGAGCAATACCTATCTGTTGAGCAAACAATGACACAGCATTTTTGGTGTGAGGCAATGCCTTGAGTTGAGAAACCTGTTGAGGAGAAATCAGGAAATCGGCAGCAAAAGAATTTGCTTCCTCCTCGAATTTGCCATCAAGCTCTCCTTCAACTTCGATAAACGCCAGTTTGCTGCCATGCAAAAGCAAATGCCCGGCTTCGTGAAAGAACGTAAACCACAAATGGTCATTGGTCTTATGACGCGCGCTCAGCATTAGCAACGCCTTGCCCGGTGTCAGCCAACGAGTCGCGCCGCTGATCGGGCAACCTTTCGGCACTGGCTCAAGAACAACGGCGACACCAACTTCAGCGCAGATAGCGGCCAGCTTAGGAACAAAGATTTTGGGATCAGCTTCATTCGTCAAAGCGCGCAGATCAGCCAGCTTTTGGCGAAAGCGAACTGCATCAAATGGCAAACAAGCAATCTCTGTTGCCCTACGTTCTCCCTGTCGTAACCAAGCTGCAATCGAAGCAGTGTTTTTCCGGTCAATTCGATTTTTATAAGCAGTGGATGCCCTGAATGCCGCTAGTGGCTGACTGGATTGTGACTCCCAAACCTCAACCGAAGCCATTCCAAAAAATCGCAAACATTCAGCCACTTGCTCGCCTTTATCCTTGAAGTTACGGACCCAGCCAAATCGGATCATGTCTTTCAAAGGAATGCGCTTCAGCCAGTCAGCGTCTCGTTTGAGCGATTCTTTTTCTTTTTTACGAGCGAGCGTTTCTCGATATTGAGCTTCGCGCGCCAACCAGAATCGGGCATTGCTGCCCAACACTCGCTCAAGTTTTAACGCCGTGTCTTCATAAATGGGCGCATTTCCTTTGATAAGCAGGTTGATGTGTTTTTTTGTAAAGCCAGTGCGTTTGGCCAACTCAGTCTGAGTCCAGCCACGCTCTTCCAACAAATCGGCGATGGTTTCGCCAGGAGCGGAAATCCAATCAGGGGTAAAAGTGGCAGTGTTAGTCATGATAATCACCTATGAAAACAATTCGGACGATAGTGACGTTTGCCCAATCAATTGCGTCGTCTTGAGTTTTTGGCGTCGGGTCATTGGCTGATTCAAAAACAAGACGAACGCCACCGTCCAAATTGACAGCGAATTGTCCTGCACGGTCTCCTTTCAGCGGGTGAGGATGTCCGGCGACCAACTCGCTGACGTTCGTTGCTGCCGCCAAATCCGCCAATCGGGTTCTCAATTTGCGAGAGCAGGCATTGCCCAACTCTTTCTGCATCTTCTTTTGCTGCTCGCACAATTCTTTGAGTTTTGTCGTGGCAAACAAAATTTCCATTTTGGGCAATATACAACTTGTTTACCAGTTTGGTAAACAAGTTTGGCTAAGGGCTTAAAGCCGAGTTGGTCGTTGGCGCGAAGAAAAACCAGTTTTACCATCCAATCGCACAGCCGTCTTTGCGCGGGTCTGAGCCGCCAAACAGCGCGCCGGTTTTCGGATCAATCATGATCGCTTGATAACCGCCGTACATTCCCGGAGCCATAGTCAGCTTGTGGCCTTTGGCTTCCAGCGTCTTTCGTACGTCAGCGCCGATGGCGGATTCCAGAGCCAGGCCGCTTTCAAAATGGCGGAAGCGCGCTTGTTCGCCTGCCTGTTGCACGTCCATGCCGAAATCAATCATGTTCATCAAAACCTGCGCGTGGCCTTGAGCCTGCATATCGCCTCCCATTACGCCAAAAGTCAGCCAGGGCTTTCCATCGCGGAAAACCATCGCCGGAATCAAAGTGTGAAACGGACGTTTGCCGCCTTCGAGTTTGTTGGGATTGTTCGGATCGAATGAAAAGCCCGCGCCTCGATTGTGCAGCACAACGCCGGTGTCGCCCGCAACCAGACCGGAACCAAACGCGCTGAAGATGCTTTGAATAAACGAAACCGCGTTGTGGTCTTTGTCCACGACGGTCAGGTAAACGGTGTCTTCGCCGCCGCGCGAACTGGGCGGTGTGTCGCTGCCCGCTTTGCCCGCATCAATCTTTTTGCGAAGTTCGGCGGCGTATTCTTTCGACAGCAATTTTTCCAGCGGAGCCTTGTAAAACGCCGGATCGGCGATGTGCCAGGCGCGGTCGGCGTAAGCCAGCTTCTTGGCTTCAACCAGCAGGTGCAAATACTCCGCCGAGTTATGGCCGAGCGATTTCACATCGTAACCTTCCAAAATGTTCAGCATTTCCAGAACGGCCAGACCCTGATTGTTCGGCGGCAATTCGTAAACTGTGTGGCCGCGATAAGTCGTGCTGATCGGGTCGAGCCAGTTCGACGTGTGATTGGCGAAGTCCTGAGCGGTGTGCAATCCGCCCTGAGCCTGAGCGAACTTGAGAATCTTCTGCGCGATTTCGCCGGTGTAAAAAACGTCGCGACCTTTGGCGGCGACCAGTTTCAAGGTGTTGGCCAGATTCTTGTTGGTAAAGATTTCTCCGGCGGCCAGAGGTTTTCCATTCGGCAAAAACGTCGCGGCGAAATCGGCGTTGGCCTTGTGTTGATTCGCGTTGTCCCAATCTCCGGCAATCACGTCCGTCACCGGAAAGCCGCGCTCGGCGTAATCAATCGCCGGTTGCAGAACTTGCGCCAGTTTCATTGTGCCGTATCGTTCCAGCAACTTCGCCCAACCATCTACCGCGCCCGGCACGGTCACAGTGTGAATGCCGTCTTGCGGAGTTTTCGTGAAGCCGCGCTTTTTCATCTCGTCAATGCTGGCGGCTTTTGGCGAACGCCCGCTGGCGTTGAGCGCCTTCAATTCTTTTTTCTTCGCGTCCCAAACCAGAGCGAACAAATCTCCGCCGGGACTGACCATCATCGGTTCGACCACGCACAGAACCGCGGCTGCGGCTACTGCTGCATCAACGGCGTTGCCGCCTTGCTGCAAAATACGAAGCCCTGCGGCGGAAGCCAGCGGCTGGCTGGTTGCCACCATTCCATTCATGGCTCGCACGGCGGAACGAGTTCGCCCGCCGCTTTTGGCCGGTTTGTCGCCGATGGATTTTTGAGAGTTCACAGTTGTCACCGAAATGAAAAGAATGATCGCCAGGATCGTCACTATGTTGCGAAACATAAGTCTCCTAAGAATGAAAACACCTCAACCAATGACACAACGGTTACTTTTGCGGTGCGACAGAGTTGATCTTGGCGAAGGACGGTTTCTTGCCGGAAGCCTGAAGCTTTTTGGCTACGCGCTCGTTTTCAGCCAGCACACGCAACAAGTTTTCGCCGAGAACTTTTTTGACCTCGGCTTCGGAATAACCGCGCTTCAACAGTTCATAAGTGATCGTCGGCAGTTTGGAGATGTCTTCCATCCCCGGCGGCAACAAACCATCTACGCCGTCGAAATCCGAACCAATGCCAACGTGATTGATGCCAGCGACTTTGATGACGTGTTCAAAATGCGCCATCAGCATATCCATCGTCGCCGTTTCGGCGGCTTTGGTTGGCGGGGGCGAACCGGGTTTGGCGTAATCGGTGTTGATGAACCCATTGTAGAAATTCACCATCACCACGCCATTGTTTTTGGCGACGGCTCGCAGCATATCGTCGGTCAGGTTGCGCGGCACGTTGGTCAACGCGCGGCAACTGGAATGCGAAGCGATGACTGGCGATTTCGTCAATTCGATCACGTCCCAGAACGTTTCGTCGCCGACGTGCGAAATGTCCACCATCATTCCCAATCGGTTCATTTCGGCAACGACCTCTTTTCCGAAATCACTCAACCCACCATGACGCTTTTCCGCTTGCACGCTGATGCCTCCGGCGGAATCTGCCCAGTTGTTGGTGTTGGTGTGCGTCAAAGTCATGTATCGAATGCCGAGCGTGTAAAACTGGCGCAGAGCGGACAAACTGTCTTCGATGGCGTGACCGCCTTCGATGCCCATCAACGCGGCGATCTTTCCGGCTTGGCGAGCGCGGCGAATGTCGGCAACAGTGAAAGCCATCTGTAAACTTTTTGGATGCCGCCGCACTTGTTCATAAACGCCGTCAATCATATCCAACGCACGCCGGGCGGCCCCGCCTTCTTTGGCGTATTTGGCGGCAACGTAAATCGAAAAAAATTCGGCTCCCAGACCGCCTTCTTTCATACGAGGAATGTCTGTCTGGATTTTTCCGCTGGTGTCGCGCGCGCCCATGTCGAAGTTTTCGTCTGTGATCGGCGACGTAATGTCGTTGTGCGTATCCACCACGATGCTGGCGCGATGCAGCCGATTGGCGCGTTGGCGCAAACGGGCTTCGCTGAGTGAAACTGGTTTAGATGCTTTGTCCTGAGCAGTGACCATAGGAATAAACGCCAGCACGCACAGCACGGTGAACAAGGCGAGAAGCAAAAAGCCTTTCTGCATAAAGTTGTCCTTTCGGGTTTGTTTGGTGCAGCACTGGGAGCGTAAGCGACCTGCGTTTTCAGAAGCTTACGCTCCCAGTGCTGCAATGACGATTGAGCAGTTACAAATCGGAAACGCATTTTGTTCGCGCCTTGCGGTTTAAGCAAGTTTTGGCTTTGGCATGAAAAAACGACGATCTGTTACAATTCGCGCGCGTCCAAAAACAATCTCTACTTCAAGGTAATAAACCAAGCCATGATAAATGCTTTACGGCTGCTCAATTCCAGAGACAAACTCGCGCTGGCGGTGTTTTTTTCGTTGGCGCTGTTGTGCGCGCTGTATTTCGCTTCGGGAATTCTGGTGACTTACGTTTCATCGCCCAGCGGAACTTTTGAAATGTCCAAAGACGGAACAGGGTTTACAGTTCGCGTATTCGGATTTCAAACTTTTTCGGCGGCAGAACAGTTATCGAACGCTTTGCTGGAACAGCGCAAAGTCAAAGCCACCATCGAAACCGCTCCGGCCAGTCAGGGTTATTTGGTAAGAGTCGGCCCGTTGGCCAAACGCGAAGCCGCCGAACAACTGACAACTGAATTGCACAATTCGGGTTACAGCGCGGTGAAGATCGCTCAAAACTGTGCGCCCGGAGCCGATTGCCCGCCCGATTCCACCAATACGCCCGCAACCAAAGGAAAGTGAACCGATAATGACTCGCCCCAATCTGCTTTCCTTCACGCCAGACAGTTTATTGCGTCATTCGGCAATGGCCACATTGACGGCTGTGTTGCTGCTGCTTTCGTTTCCGAATTTTGAATTGGATTATCTGGCCTGGATTGCGCTGGCTCCGTTGCTGTTTGTGCTGGCGCAGGGAGTTTCGCTGCGCCGAGCCGCCGCTCTGGGCTGGTTGACTGGAGTGTTGTTCACATTTTTTGCCGAAAACTGGATCGCGCATTCGATGGTGTATTTCGGCGGCGTAGCGACATTCATCGCTTATGCGGTGGCGTTTTTGTTTGCATCGGTGCTGGCGCTGTTTCCGGCGATGTTTGCCGTCGTGATTGCGTTTCTGGTCAAACGGTTTGGCGCATACGGCTGGGCTGCTGTGGCATTTGCGCCGGTTGTCTGGGTGGCAACCGAATGGTTGCGCCCGTTCATCACCGGAGTCACCTGGAATGCGCTTGGAGTTACTCAGGTCAATCACTTTTTGATCGCGCGGCTGGCGCAATACGGAGGCGCATATTTGCTCAGCGCCGAAATCGTTTCGGTCAGCGCGTTGTTGGTGTTGTTGCTGAAATTCAAAGCGCCGGGAGTTGGGCGCGCCGCTGCAACGCTCACCGTATTTGCAGGCGTCACGATGGCTTTGCCGATGTTGAATCAGCAACCCGCCGTGCAAAACTTCGCTTCGGTTTCGATTGTCGGCGTACAACCGAATCTGCCGCCTGATGCCGATCAATCGCCTGACGCTTCGACCCGCGATTTGGAAAACAACATTCGCCTGACCAAAGAAGCAATCGAACGCACACCAGACAAAGTTGCCGACATTGTCGTTTGGGCGGAATCTCCGCTGGCTTTGTTTTACGAAAACGATTCGGCAGTCCGCGAACGGCTGGACGAATTGGCGGCTGAAACCGGCAGCCATTTCATCATCAACACCGTCACGCGCGACGATTGGCGGTATCACAACAGCATTCACGTCATTCGACCGGACAATCCAACCGGCAATCAATCCGTCGTGATGCCAAACCTGCCGCCGGCAAAACCGATGAAGCGGTACGACAAAATTCGCCTGGTTCCGTTTGGCGAATACGTTCCGTTCAAATCGTTGCTGGGCAGAGTGGTCGAAACTTTTGCGACCTCTGGCGTGGGTGGTTTCACGCCGGGGACAGAACCAGTGGTCAACACATTGCGACTGGCCACCGAACGCGAGGGCATTATCAGCGGCGATGATTCGGTTCCGACTGCCGCCATTGAACGCACGACCAATTTCGCGCGCGTCGGAGCGTTCATCTGTTACGAGGCCGCGTATCCCGATTTGGTGCGCGGCTTTGTCAAAAACGGAGCGACCCTGCTGGTCAACGTTTCCAACGACGCCTGGTTCGGCAACACCGCCGGAGCGCGCCAGCACCTGGCTCACGCTCGAATGCGAGCCATCGAAAATGACCGCGATCTGGTTCGAGTGACAAATTCCGGCATCAGCGCATTGATCAGAGCCAACGGACAGGTTGTTGACCCGCTGCCGTCATTTCAAGCTGGAACGCAAACCTGGCGCGCGCAATTACGCCGCAACCCGACAACCTACTCACAACGCGGTGATTGGTTTGCAATTGGCTGCGCTGTAATTACGTTGCTAACGATTGCTGCTGCGTTATTTTTCAAACGCAACAACCAACCATCTACAAAAACGAAGTAAGAACCTACAACCACAGGAGGCTGTCATGTCTTGTCATCTCCAAAAACTCAGATTCGTGTTGTCACCGATGATATTGATCTGCGCGTCGGCATTTGCTCAGGAAGGCTTTTCGCTGTTCACCACAGACTTTCCGCCCGAAGAGTTTGCCGCGCGTCGAGCCGAAGTGTTCAAAGCCATAGGCGAAAACGGGCAGGCGCTGTTGCAAGGAGCGCCCAGTCCGGTGGGATACACGCGGTTTCGGCAATCGAACGAGTTTTATTACCTTTGCGGCATCGAAGTTCCTCACGCATACCTGTTGTTGGACGGAGCGTCGAAAACGACTACGCTGTTTCTGCCGCATCGCAACGAAGCGCGCGAACGTGGTGAAGGCAAATTGCTTTCTGCCGAAGATGCAACAGAAGTGAAAAAGCTGAGCGGCGTGGATGCCGTCTTCGGAACCGATTTGCTGGTCGAACACTTATCACGTTCGGCGCGTTCGCACGGACGAACGATCTTCACTCCGTTCAGCCCGGCAGAAGGCTTTGCGATGAGCCGCGATCTGGCTGTGCGCGTAATTGGCGATTACGCTGCCGATCCATTTGATGGTCGCCCGTCGCGCGAAGGCATTTTTGTGCAAAGCTTGCGCGGACGCTTTCCGCAATTCGATGTTCGGGATTTGTCTCCGACGCTCGACCGGCTGAGGTTGATAAAATCGCCGCGCGAACTTGCGCTCATCAAAAAAGCAACGCGGTTGTCGGGACTGGCATTGATCGAAGCCATGCGTTCGACCGAACCCGGCATTTACGAACACGAACTGGACGCCATGGCCAAGTACGTCTATTACCGCAACGGCGCTCAGGGCGAAGCGTATTATTCGCTGATTGCCAGCGCATCAAATGCTTTTTATCCACACTACAACGCTGGCAAACGACAAATGCTGGATGGCGATTTTCTGCTGATGGATTTCGCGCCGGACGTTGGTTATTACATGAGCGACGTGACGCGAATGATGCCGGTCAACGGCAAATTCAATGCGTGGCAGCGCGAGTTGTATGGCTTTTATCTGGGCTGTTACAAATCAGTGCTGAAACACATCCGACCAAACGTCACTGCTCAAACCGTGATACAGGATGCCGTCAAAGAAATGGAACAGTTGCTGGCAACGACTAAGTTTTCCAAACCGACTTATGAAGCCGGAGCCAAAGCCTTTGTCGCTCGCTACCAATCATCCGCAAAAAATCCGAACGCGACATTGGGGCATTGGGTTGGCATGGCTACGCACGATGTCGGCCCGCGCGATGGCGTGTTGCGCGCTGGAATGGTTTTCACCATCGAACCGGCGTTGACCATCCCTGAAGAGAAAATCTACGTCCGATTGGAAGACCTCATCATCATCACCGCCACCGGCAAAGAAATCGTTTCGGATTTTGTGCCGATGGACATGGATCAGATAGAGAAAATGATGAAGGAAACCGGGATGTTGCAGAAATATCCTCGCGACGGCGAACCGTTAAAGCCATGACAATTTCATCCAGTCAGTTGGTTTCGATCCTGTGTGGTTGAAACCAACTGACCGATTGTCCTGGTCACTCAACCAGCCTTCAGCTTTCAAAAATCAAGCTTTTGCCGGTGCGCAACATAGTGTTAATATCCGTTCCCGAACCTACCAGATAAAGTATCCGCGATTGACCGTTGCTCCTGTGATCGAATGTCCCATGCGTGTAGTTTTATCCATTGCCGGTTTTGACCCTTCTGGCGGAGCCGGAGTGTTGGCCGACATCAAAACCTTTTCCGCGTTTGGTTGTTTTGGAACGGCAGCCATTACTTCGCTGACTTCGCAAAACACTGTCGCCGTTTACGGTACGGTTCATCAATCGGCAGATACTTTGCGCGCGCAGATCGAACCGGTCATCAACGATTTCCAGATTGCGGCAGTCAAAACCGGAATGTTGCCGACGCGCGAAACCATCGAAGTGACAGCGGAAATGATCGAACAACATCGTCTGCCTAACGTAGTGGTTGATCCTGTGATTCGCTCTACCAGCGGATTCGATCTGATTGATGAAGCTGCGATGAAGTTTTTGATCGAACGTTTGTTGCCGTTGGCCAAGGTCATCACGCCCAACATGGCCGAAGCTGAACGTTTAACCGGTTTTGAGGTCAAAGACCTGAACGGAATGAAACGTGCCGCCGAGCGGATTTACGAACTAGCGCAACTGAAAGTCCGAAATCACGGCGTATTAGTGAAAGGCGGTCATCTGCCTAGCGAAGCCACAGATGTTTTGTTTGATGGCGAACAGTTTCAACTCTTTCGTTCTGCGAAAATCGCCACGCGAAACACACACGGGACGGGTTGCACGTTGTCATCGGCGATTGCTGCATTGCTGGCTGGCGGCTGTGAACCGGCGGAAGCCATCACAAAAGCCAAAGGTTATCTGGAATCGGCGCTGTTATCGGCTCCGAATTTGGGACACGGAGCAGGGCCTCTGAACCATCTGGTCGGTGGTTTTGAAATTATAGGTTGAGCAGTTACTTCCCCAGTTTTATGAGTAGCGTTCAAGACAAAGAAAGCATTTCGCAAACTGAAGCCGAGTTGTTAGTCCGCCAATCGGACGAAAGTGTCGTTCGATTCGATCCTCAACGAATCACCGATGCGTTGGTGCTGGAAACCGGTTTATCGCCGGAACTGGCCACGCAAATCAGCCTGGAGGTCAAAGATCAAATTGAACGTTCCGGCATTCGTGCGCTGACTGCTCCGTTGATTCGCGGTTTGGTGGACGCGCGATTGTTGGAATACGGGCTGGTCGCCGAATACCGCAAACATTCGCGGTTGGGTGTGCCGCTATTCGACGTGGATCGCATGATCCAAACCGGCATCAACGACACCACGCGATTGCATGGCCCCGAAGGAACCAGCCTGGCGCTGGCCGAAGCCATCAAACGCGAATACGCCATCCTGACGGTGTTTTCCGACGCCGTTGCCAATGCTCACTTATCGGGCGATTTATATTTGGAAGATTTGGGCGAAATTGATCGGCCAACGGCGATGATCGGTTCGATTGATTTCATCAAACGGCTGGGCATTCGGCTGCCCGGCGGTTTGGTCGGTTCGCGTCCGGCCAAACGTGCCGAAGTTTTGGCATCACATCTGGTGACATACACCGCTTCGTTGCAAGGATATTTCAGCGACGCGCTGGCGTGGGATTCGGTCAACTTCGCTTTTGCGCCGATGCTGACTGGCCTGAGCCAGCGTGAGATCAAACAGCTTGCCCAAAGTTTGTTGTTTGAATTGTCTGCTCCGGTGGTCGCACGCGGAGGCCAGCCGATTCGTTGCGATTTGCATCTGGATTGGGACGCTCCGGCGTATTTGCGCGAGCTGCCTGTGGTTGGCGCAGGCGGCGAAAAGTTCACGACCAGTTACGGCGCAGCCAGCGAAACTGCACGCGAATTTTTGAAAGCGATTTTTGAAGTTTATCTGGAAGGCGATGGACAAGGCTTGCCGTTTATCGGTTCGCGCCCGGTGTTGCATTTGACCGATTCGTTTTTTGAAAACGACGCCAACCAAAACTTTCTGGAATTGGTTTGCCGCGCGGCTTCGGAACGCGGCGGCGTGGTGCTGGCATTTGATCGGTGCAATGGTGACGAAGCGGCTTCGGTTTTCTCATCGCGGTTTGGCGTCAGCGGCGAAAAGCTGCAACGTGCGGGAAGCGGAGCCGCTGCCACTCCTGCCAGTCCTCAAAGCTGGCAATGGCGCGCTGCAATTTTTTCATCGGTCGCCATCAATTTGCCGCGCATCGGTTATCAAATAGACGGAGCCGAACACAGCGAATCAAAAGTGCTTGAATTGCTCAGCGGTTTGCTGGAACTGGCCGCACAGGCGTCGCTGGAAAAGCGCGTCTTTTTGGAAAAACTGCTGGCGCGCGGCGAAGCCGGCCCGTTGGCGATGTTGGCGATGCGCCCTGACAAAGAACCATTCCTGCCACTCAGTTGGACTTCGCATGCCGTCTGCCTTGTGGGGCTGGCCGAACTGACGCAATTCATCACAGGCGAATCCATCGAAAATTCTGCGGCGGCTCAGGAATTCGCGGCAAGTGTTATCGAACATCTGCATGCCGAAACCGTGCGGTTGTCGGCGAAACACAAAGTCCGGTTTGTGCTGGCTGAATCGCACGATCTGATTGCGCCCAATCGTTTGGCCAGGCTGGACGCCAGACGATTTGGCGACGAACCCGTCGGGCAGGCGTTGAAACGAACGATCGCGTCCAATCCGACTTCCGACGAAGAAACCGACGCCGTGTTTTACACAAACTCCGCCAAACTCCCGGCAAATTCGTCCGCCGATCCGATCCACCAATTGACCATCGAAGGCGCGTTGCAAGGCAAACTGATCTGGAATTCGACCAGCAACATTCACCTTGGCCAATCGTTGCCGCAGGCCGCCGAGCTTGCCGAATTCGTCCGCCAGGCGTTCAGCCAAACCAAAGTTTCCGCCATTACTTTTTCACCTGAATTCACCGTTTGCACTGTCTGTCGAACAGTTTCGCGCGGGTTACACGCCGAATGCCTACAATGCGGAGCCAACCGTGTCGAAGGTCTGGCGCAAGCCACCAACCGATACAGCTTCGTTTCCAAATGGCCGCAGTGGAAACTGGCTGAGTTGAAATTGCGTAATCGCTGAAATCAACTCGCCTAATGCCAACGGTGCGTTGCTTTTGCTCAGCGGGTTGGGTGTGCTACTTTTCCGGCCTCAAATCCGAATCTCAATCCAAACATTCCGGACTGAAATGCCCAAAAGAACCGATCTCAAAAAAATTATGATTATCGGCTCTGGCCCGATTGTCATCGGCCAAGCCTGCGAATTCGATTATTCCGGCACTCAAGCCTGTCGCGCCTTGAAACAGGAAGGTTATGAAATCGTACTGGTCAATTCCAATCCGGCGACGATTATGACCGACCCGGAATTGGCCGACCGCACCTACGTCGAACCGCTGACGGTCGAAGCCGCCACCGCCATCATCGAACGCGAACGCCCGGACGCTCTGTTGCCGACGGTGGGCGGGCAAACCGCGTTGAACCTGACCGTCAAACTGGCCGAAAGCGGCGTGCTGAAGCAATACGGGGTCGAATTGATCGGCGCGAAACTGGACGCGATCAAAGTCGGCGAAGACCGGTTGCTGTTCAAACAGGCGATGGACGAGATCGGATTGCAAATGCCGAAAGCGCGGTTTTGTCACACGATGGAAGAAGCGCGAACCGCCGCCGAAGAAATTGATTTTCCCATCATTCTGCGCCCCAGCTTCACGCTCGGCGGCACGGGCGGAGGCATTGCATACAACTACGAAGAGTTTGAAGAAATCGTCGAACGCGGATTGACGGCCAGCCCGATCAGCGAAGTGCTGGTCGAAGAATCCATCATTGGATGGAAAGAATATGAACTGGAAGTGATGCGCGATCTGGCTGACAACGTCGTCATCATTTGTTCGATTGAAAACTTCGACGCGATGGGCGTTCACACCGGAGATTCGATCACGGTCGCTCCGGCGCAAACGCTGACCGACCGCGAATACCAGATGATGCGCGACGCTGCGATCAAAATCATTCGCAAAGTCGGTGTCGAAACCGGCGGATCGAACATTCAGTTCGCCGTTAACCCGCGCGACGGCAGTTTGCGCATCATCGAAATGAATCCGCGCGTGTCGCGTTCGTCGGCGCTGGCTTCGAAAGCCACCGGATTCCCGATTGCCAAAATTGCTGCCAAGCTGGCCGTCGGCTACACGCTGGACGAAATCCCGAACGACATCACCAAGAAAACTCCGGCGTCGTTTGAACCGACGATTGATTACGTCGTCGTCAAAATTCCTAAGTGGGCGTTTGAAAAATTTCCCGGAGCCGAAGACCTGCTGGGCACGCAGATGAAATCCGTTGGCGAAGCCATGTCCATCGGTCGCACGTTCAAGGAAGCGTTCCTGAAAGGTGTGCGTTCGATGGAACGTCGCAACTCGCCTTACGTCGGGTACGTGGACGACGAAACCCTGCGCCGCAAACTCATCATTCCAAACTCCGAACGCATTCATTATTTGCACGCAGCATTTGAACGCGGCTGGACGATTGAGGAATTGCACGAACTGACCAATGTGGATCCGTGGTTTCTGAACCAGCTCAAACAGGTCGTAGAGCTTCAGGAAGAAATCAAGGAAGACGACCTGGAATCACTTTCCGCCGAGAAAATCCGTCGCGCCAAGCGAATGGGATTTTCCGACGCGCGTATCGCCGATTTGGTAAAAGTGACCGACGATCAGTTCCGAGCCAAACGATTGGCGGAAGGCATTCGTCCGGTTTACAAACGCGTGGACACTTGCGGAGCCGAGTTCGAATCGCACACGCCGTATTTGTACTCGACGTACGAAACCGAATGCGAAGCCGCGCCGACCAACCGTCGCAAAATCATGATTCTGGGTTCAGGACCGAATCGCATCGGACAGGGAATCGAATTCGATTATTGCTGTTGCCACGCAGCCTTCGCGCTGAAAGAAGATGGCTTTGAAACGATCATGGTCAATTGCAACCCGGAAACCGTTTCGACTGATTACGACACTGCCGACCGTTTGTACTTCGAACCGCTGACGTTTGAAGACGTGATGCACATCGTCGAACTGGAAAAACCGGAAGGCGTGATTGTCCAATTCGGCGGCCAGACTCCGCTGAATCTGGCGATGCGGTTGCACAAAGCCGGAGTTCCAATCATCGGCACTTCGCCGGAATCCATTGACCTGGCCGAAGACCGCAAACGATTCGGCAAACTGATTGCCGATTTGAACATTCCGCAACCGGTCAACGGAACCGCCGTCACCGTCGAAGAAGCCAAGCGAGTGGCAGCAAGCATTGGGTATCCAATTCTGGTTCGTCCGAGTTACGTGCTGGGCGGACGCGCGATGATGGTCGTTTATGACGAAGCGAGTTTGGACACCTACATGAAAAACGCCGTCGAAGCTTCGCCGGAAAAACCGATTCTGATTGATCGGTTTTTGGAAGACGCTTTTGAAGTGGACGTGGATGCGCTGTCCGATGGCGAACGCACGGTCATTGCCGGAATTCAGGAACACATCGAAGAAGCCGGCATTCACTCCGGCGATTCGTCGTGCGTGTTGCCGCCGTACATGGTCAAACCCGAACATCTGGACACGATGCGTAAATACACGCGCCAACTGGCAAAAGCTCTGGAAGTTCGCGGATTGATGAACATTCAATTCGCCATCAAAGACGACATCGTGTACGTGCTGGAAGTAAACCCGCGCGCGTCGCGCACAGTTCCGTTTGTCAGCAAAGCCACCGGAGTTCCGCTGGCCAAAATTGCTTCGCGTGTGATGACCGGTCGCAAACTTTCGGAATTCAATCTGCCGGACGAACTGACAGTCAGCAGCTTCTTCATCAAAGAACCTGTGTTTCCGTTCGTGAAGTTTCCGGGAGTTGACCCTGTGCTGGGGCCGGAAATGCGTTCGACTGGGGAAGTAATGGGCGTGGGCGACAGCTTCGGCGCGGCCTTTGCCAAAGCGCAGATGGGAGCCAACGCGACTTTGCCGATTGCCGGAACCGCATTTATCAGCGTCAACGACAACGACAAAAAGAACGCGGTTCGCATTGCCAAACGGCTTCACGAACTCGGCTTCAAGATCGTGGCGACGCGTGGAACAGCAGGCTTTTTGAGCGATTCGGGCGTTCCCGCCGAACGCGTGTACAAAGTCAACGAAGGCCGTCCGAACGTGGTGGACCTGATCAAAAGCGACGAGATTGATTTGATCGTCAACACGCCGCTGGGTCGCGCTTCGTTTTACGACGAACGCGCCATTCGCCGAGCCGCGATGCAATACAACGTCGTAACCTTCACCACGCTGACCGGAGCCAACGCCGCCGCCAGCGCCATTGCCTCGATGAAAAAAGACGGCAAGCTGAGCGTCATCAGTTTGCAGGAACACCACGCGTGAAGGTTTTTTAGAAGTAGCTGATGTTACGCAATGGCAGATCAAATAAAGCGTTTGACAGTTTCTTCGTCCCGGTAGGGACGGTTGAATTTAGCGCGGCGTTTCAACGCCGGGTAGCAGAGCCTTTCTCTGCCGCGTCCTGTCAGGACGCTTGAATCCAGTGTTGGCGGAAGCTCAATCGTCCCTACAGGACGCCAATTCATTCGCTGCTTTTCCCGGCAGTGAACTGCCGGGCTAATATCAAACCGTCCCTGCCGGGACCAAAACTGTGTCAAACCCAATGTTCGATTCTTCAGCGCGTAGCGTCAGCAACCAATAAAAATTGGCTTCTTTCCGACTTAGCTCTGAAAGAGCGCCAGAGAATAGCCCCGTGCGAAGCGCGGGGTACGTGTGGAAATGACACCAAGCCCCGTTTGGGGCGGCAGAGCAATGTGAGGGTGTCGCTGCTTTCGCAGCAGGATTGACTTGATTCAATTCTTCGCCGCAGCCAGCGCATCCTGAGCCGCTTTTTGTACGCTGGGATCTTTGTCGGTCGTGGCGGCTTCCTGCAACACCGCGCGCGCTTCTTCGGTTCCAAACTTGCCCAGCCAGTACGCAGCCTTGCGACGAAAATCGGGGTAAGCGTGTTGTTTCAAAATCCCTACCAATTCGTGATATCCGTTGCGCGTGTGGCGCAATTCCAATCCGGTTTCTTCGGCAATGCGACGAAATTCCGATCGCTCGTGATCCTGAAACACAAACAGAAAGCTGATGGCTTTGCGCGAAAACCTCACGTCGCGCAATTGATTGACCATCAGGATGCCAAAACAGCGCACGCGCAGATCGTGTTCGTCGGTGATTTTTTTGTCGCCGGGATTGGTCAGCAGATTCAACACAGCGTTGTTTGACGGGTATTTCTGAAACGAAGCCAGCGAGCGGATCATCGCCCATCGTACCTGCCAGTCCTGATCGGGAATGGCATCCACCAACGGAGCAATCGCTTCTTCATCGCCCAACTGCCCCAGAGCTTCAACCGAGGCCACACGCACCGCCAGCGTTTCGTCTCGAACCGCGATCATCAATGCTTCCGTTGCTCGCTTGTCGCACAACTTGGCCAACGCCCGAGCGGCTTCGACGCGTTTCTGCGGGTCTTTGTCTTTCAATGCCGCCATCGCCATCGGAGCCGCTTCGCCGCCGCTGACCAGCGTTTTGCATTGTTCATACAACGGAACCGCGCGAACCGCCGGCGAAGCCGTCGCCTCCTGCGCCCACACTCCCACCGGAGCGAGCAACCAAACCAACACGATGCCAACAATTCGATACCGCATAGCAATGAATTTTTCTTTGAAATCTACCATTCGTAATTTGGCGAACGACGTAACGCAATCCACCAGACATTCATTTCTACACAACTTGGAGGATTCTGTTTCCCCCTGAAAAGACGACAGAAAGCAGCCGGTGCCAAGTGAGAGTAACCACCGGAACTCCGATGATTCGGCTTCGTCCTGAAAGGACGGCAGAAAATAGCCAGTGACAAACGAGCGTAACCACTGGAACTCGAATGATTCGGTTTCGTCCTGAAAGGACGGCAGCTAGTAGCCAGTGACAAACGAGCGTAACCACCGGAACTCCGATGATTCGGTTTCGTCCTGAAAGGACGGCAGATAGTAGCCGGTGACAAACGAGGGTAACACCGGAACTCCAATGATTCGGTTTCGTCCTGAAAGGACGGCAGATAGTAGCCGGTGGTGAGCGGAGCGTAACCGCCGGAACAGCGTCCAGTATGTTTTCAAGCCCTGAAAAGGGCGACAGACCGGTTTTATCTTTCGCCCTTTCAGGGCTTGGCGGTCTTTTGCCGTCGTTTCCGGTGGTTTCGCAAAGCCTCACCACCGGCCACTGTCTCTTGCGCCTCCAGCGCAAAAAACCTGCGTAAAAACCAATGCCTGACAGATTGCACGATCTTTCTGCCACCGCTCTTTCAATTTGAGCCAATGGCGGGACACCGAAACAGAGTACAGCCGCACCATTCACCCAGAGAGCGGCCAACCTTGATTGCATCATCTGCAAGCAATAAGACTAGGCTCACCGATTTCGCTGCCGAGCCACTTCTTCATCCGTCGCCGCCCGCCACAACCGAATCGCAAAATCTTTCTTGCCCATCGAATCTCCACCAGCCGAAGCGAGCGTCTTGCCGTCGGGCGCGAATGCGACTGAACTGACAGGGGATTCGTGCCCTTTGAGGGTGTTGAGCAGTTGTCCGCTGCGCGCGTCCCACAGCTTGACCGTCTTGTCATGGCTTGCCGAAGCGAGCGTCTTGCCGTCCGGTGCGAAAGCGACTGAACTAACAGGGGATTCGTGTCCTTTGAGGGTATTGAGCAGTTGTCCGCTGTGCGCATCCCACAGCTTGACCGTCTTATCAGAGCTTGCCGAAGCGAGCGTCTTGCCGTCCGGCGCGAAGACGACTGACCTGATAGGGTCTTCGTGCCCTTTGAGCGTGTTGAGCAGTTGTCCGCTGCGCGCGTCCCACAGCTTGACCGTCTCATCAGAGCTTGCCGAAGCGAGCGTCTTGCCGTCGGGCGCGAATGCGACTGAAGTAACAGGGGATTCGTGCCATTTGAAGGTGTTGAGCAGTTGTCCGCTACGCGCGTCCCACAGCTTGACCGTCTGGTCCTGGTTTGCCGAAGCGAACGTCTTGCCGTCCGGCGCGAATGCGACTGAACTGACAGGGGATTCGTGCCCTTTGAGGGTGTTGAGCAGTTGTCCGCTGCGCGCATCCCATATGACCGTCTGGTCATAGCTTGCCGAAGCAAGCGTCTTGCCGTCGGGCGCGAAGGCCAATGTATTGACTGTGTTTTCAAACCCTTTAAGTGTAGATATGGGTTGTTCTTTTTGAATGTCCCACAGTTTGACCGTGCTATCCGAGCTTGCCGAAACAAGCGTTTGGCCATCTTGTGATAATGCCGCCGACCAAACAAAATCTTCGTGTCCATAAAGAGTTGCGATATTTTGTTTAGAAATAACATCCCAAATCTTAATCGCATTGTCTCCACCTGTCGAAATTAGTGTCTTACCGTCAACAGAAAAGGTAACAGAGCTAACAAAACCTTTATGTCCTTCAAAAGTAAAGATATCCAGCTTAGAGGACAAATGCCACAATTTCACTGTTCCATCTATACTAGCCGAGGCTAGCGTCATCCCACTCGGTGAGAAAACGACAGAACGAATAGCATGTTTGTGCCCTTTCAAGACAACGATATTTTGTTGTGAAGACACATCCCAAAGTCGGATTGTTTGATCTCCACTTGCTGAAGCCAGCATCTTGCCATCGGGTGAGAAAGCAACGGAATAAACAGCATCTTCATGTCCATTGAAAACGACAATGTTTTGTTGAGAAGTGATCGCCCATAATTTGACAGAGCGGTCTCCACCTGCTGTCGCTAACGTTTTTCCGTCTGGCGAAAATACGACTGCACGGATAGGCGATTTCGTTCCACTTAAAGTAGCTATATTTTTATGAGAAGGCACATCCCATAATTTGATTGTTCCGTCTCCACCTGCTGAAGCTAAAATTTTGCTATCGGGTGAAAAAGCAACAGACAACACAGTGGTTTCATGTCCAGTAAGGGTGGTGATATTTTGTTGCGAAGAAATGCTCCATAGTTTTATTGTCTTGTCTATACTTGCGGATGCTACTGTTTTTCCATCAGGAGAGAAAGCAACAGCATTAACGACACCTAGATGCCCTCTGAGTGTCATGCTTTCTTGATGTTTGAGATTCCAGAAGTAATACCAAGCAAATTCACGAACTTCGGAGCGATCTTGTGATCCTGAGATTGGCAAAAAAGTATTGAACAATTCGTAGCCGCGCGATCTGTTTTTTTTCTCGAAGGCTTCCAGTGCCAGATTCATGTTGGCTGCGTAATAGAGTTGGCTGGCGATTTGCCCTTGTTCTTGAGCAATTTTCTCCTGCTCAATCGCCCGACCACGTTGTCGCCAAGCGAACCAAGCGGTAATCGCTGCCAAGAGAAAGGCTGCACCAATGATGGCGGCAACCGTTCGCGTGCGGCGCAATTCACGGTGACGGCGTTCTTCGATCTCTTTAGCTGCTGCTTCCTTTTGGCGCTGTGACTCTTCTTCAGCTTTCTGGCTTTCATTCAAAAATCTTATGGCGAGTGCAAAATTCGGATCGTAGCGTTCGGCCCAGGATCGAGTGGGATGCTTTCCTTCTCGCCAAGCCAACGCCTCCTGCAAATCTGCTCCACTCCAAAGATTTGCCCGAATGTCTTTGCGACGAATGGCCCCCTTCACCATTCGCAAGTAAATCTCGCGGCTAATAGATTCTTGACGCATCCATTCGCCGAGCGTCCCCCACTGCCGAATGAAACTTTCGTGCGAGATGTCTATCAGCGGATCGGCTTCTTTGGTTGCGGTCAGGAAGGAGCGCCCGCTGCCAGAAAATTCTTCGAGGATGGTTTCGATGGTTTGGCGGTCGGCTCCGGTAATGGCGCAGAGTTCGCTCAGATGCGCCGGGCGGCGGATTTGCCGATTGCGCGCGTCGGTGTCGGTCAAGGCTTGAAACATCCGCTCGGCGATTTTTTGGTTTTCTTCGCTCAACGCCGCAAGCGCGGATTCCGCATCACGCGACAAGGCTTCGGTCAGAGTACCGACGGCTTCGTAATGTCGAACATCCACCGAGTGCGGATTCTTCGATTGCGGATTGCGGATTGCGGATTGCGGATTCGCTTCGTCTCCCAGTCCCTCCGTCTCTCCGTCGCTCTGTCTCTCTTTCTGCCATTGCTCCCACGTTCGCATCAACGCGTGTTGCATGACGGGCAGTTGATCGGATTTGTCGCCGACATCGTTCAACACGCGGTCGAGCAGGCGCGGCGTGATGCTGGATCCGAACAGGCGGATGGGGCCTTCGATGGCTTGTTGGCGTTGCTGGCGCGTCAGGCGCGGAACCAGATACTGGCTGCGGTTCATGGCTTCGGGCAGGCCGTAAAAGTTGTCGCAATCGCCAATGAAATCCGACCGCATGGTCATCACCACATAAATCGGCAAGGTGCGCTGTTCGGCCAACGCCAGCATCAAGCCGACAAAATCTTCGGCTTCTTCGCGCTGGGAGGCGTTGTTCGATTCCACGCCAAAGCGGAAGATTTCTTCAAACTGGTCAACCAATAGCAATAGATTCGACGACGCATCGCCGAGTTTCGCAGCCAGCCGCGTGGTGATGGTTTCGACTCCCGATTGGCGAACGGCTTTGACGAAATCATCAACCATAGCTTCGGGAATCGCTTCGGTCGTGTCGCCGAACACGGATTCGAGCAAGGCCGCCGCCAGATTTCGCAGCGGCGAATCGCCCGGCTTCATCGTCGCGGTCAACCATCGGTCGCGGTCTTCGATCAGGAACCCGGCTTTGAGTTTGGGAATCAGTCCGGCGCGAATCAGCGACGATTTGCCGCATCCCGATGAACCTACGACCGCCAGAAAGCGCGTGCGGTGGAGTTGTTGCAACAATTCGACCGTTTGTTCATTGCGCCCAAAAAATAGCAGGCTTTCTTCGGTGCGGAACGGACGCAATCCGACAAACGGATTCGTGGGATTGGGAGCAGAGCGTTTAGTGGTCATCGCTTCCTCCCCATCTGGCCGTCAGTTTTGCCCAGAAAGTCGGCCAGCGTTTCCGGGTTGAGCAAATCCTGAATGTCGAAATGGTCTACGTGAACGATTCCCAAATCGAACAAGCCGTCTTTCTTCAGCCGGGGCGGAGCAAAAAATACAGCGCACCGTGCAAGCTGACGTTTTTCGGTGAAGGCGAATTTGATCGCGTGCCCCAGACGTTCGCGCACCCAGTCTTCGGCAACTTCGCCAAAGACGACGATCAACCGGGCGGCTTCGCGCAAACGGGTTTCCAGTTCGGACAAACTGCTGATGGGGTCTTCGACCGGAGGATTGATGAGCGCGTTGTTTTCCCTGGCTTTCAAAATCGTCCACAACCACGAAGCGTGCTGGTTGTCTTTGGGGTGCGTGTCTATCAACGCGGCTTCGGCCAGTTGTTGCTGGCGTTTCAATTCTCCCAGATGGTTGAGCACTTCGCGGGCGATGGCGCTCGGCGATTCGCGGATGAAGCGAAACCGCGAGCGTTCCAGATTGGTGTCTTCCAGCTTCGCCAGCAGGTCGCGCTGTGTGGCGTCTTCGATTTCCTTGATGGCGTCTTTGTGCAGCGATTGCGGAACCCAGATCAATTGCGATTTGGCATGCTGCAATCCGAGTTCGACCTGACGCTGCGGATAGGTGACGGTCAATCCATCCATTCGGCGTCCGCCCCATTCGTTCAACAGATGCACGGCGACATCCGCGCGAGCGATTTCGGTTTTCAGTTTGGTGTCGTGCGCGGCGGCTTCGTGCGGAGGCGGAATCGGGTCGAGCAAGCGCACGCCTTTCTGGCGCAATTCGTTGGCAATCAAATCACGGCGATTTTGCAGCGTGTCGGAAACATCCGCCAGATAGACGACAAACGAATCGTCGGGCTTGTTTTCATCATCGGCTTTTGGCGGCTGTGATTCTGCGGCGGATGGAAATGCCTGCAACGTGCGGTAAATGGATTCGCTCAGCTTGCGCAGCTTCTTGCGGAACATCTCTTCGTTGGGCATCGGTGGCTGGCCAATGTCTTCGTCACGTTCGGCGTCGTGGAACTTCGAACCAATCGCGCCTTGAAATTCATCTGGCCAACTTTCAGGCGGAATGTTGTTGAGCATCACATTGACGACGCGCAACCGGTCGCCAACTTTCAAACCGTGATGTTGTTCGGCGTGTTCTCGAAACCAGCGAAGCTCTTTGCGGCAATAGTCCGATTTCAAATACCCATTGGAAGTGAGCGCCAGAAAGATGGCGGAGCCGTTGATCTGCTTTTGGATTTTGTCATCGAACAACTGATTGTCGTCCAGCGTCGGGTCCCACCAGAGTTTCACTACACCAATGCGACCGGCCAGTTTGCTGAGTTCGATTTCCAGATGTTTGACGAATTGCGCGACCCAGCCGTCGCCGCCCGCAGCGGTTTCGTTATCCACGCGGGCGTAGCTGATGAAAATGTCTGTCTCGAAATCCGGCAAAAAGGCCATAGCAAGATCGTCGCTCAAGTTGTGATTTGGTACTGCTTCGGGACTCGGCTGCGGGCGGGAGCATAGCATCGCTATTCTTTGGCAACAACGGTTTTGACGCCGTTGACTGTTTGCAAAGCGGGGCATTGCCAGCGATAACTTTTTTCTTCGCCGAATGCGGAGATTTGTTATCTTACCCGGCGCTATGACTGATCGAATCTTGATCGCCAATGCCACCATCATCACGCTGGATGCGCAGAACCGCGTCTTACAGGGAAGTGTCGTCGTCGAACGCGGACGCATTGCCGCGATTGAACCAACTGCTCCGCGAACGGATGGCTTTGATGAAGTGATTGATGGGCGCGGGCGCGTGTTGCTGCCGGGTTTTGTGCAAACACACATTCATCTTTGCCAGACGCTGTTTCGCGGAGCCGCAGACGATCTGGCGTTGATTGATTGGTTGAAACAGCGCGTTTGGCCGATGGAAGCGGCGCACACACCGGCGTCGCTTTACGCTTCGGCGCGACTGGGAATTGCGGAATTGATCAAAGGCGGCACGACTTGTGCGCTGACGATGGAAACGGTCAACCACACCGACGTAGTGTTTCAGGCAGTCGAAGAATCCGGCTTCAGGGCTACGGTTGGGAAATGCATGATGGACGCTGGCGAAGGCGTGCCCGCCGAGTTGAACGAACAGACAGAAGATTCCATTGCCGAATCGTTGCGACTGTTGAAACGCTGGCATGGAGCCGCTGACGGACGCATTCGGTATTGCTTCGCGCCGCGATTCGCCGTCAGTTGTTCGCGCGAATTGCTGGAGCGAGTTGCCAAACTCGCGCGCGAACGCGGCGTGCTGGTTCACACGCATGCTTCGGAAAATCGGGAAGAGATTGCCATCGTCGAACGCTTGAGCGGCCAGCGAAATGTACATTACTTGTGTAGCATTGGATTGACTGACCAATATATTGTGCTTGCTCACTGCATTCACCTGGACGATTCGGAAATGGACGTGTTGCAACGCACGGGTACTCACGTCGCGCATTGCCCCTCGTCGAATTTGAAACTGGCTTCGGGCATCGCGCGCGTGGTGGATATGTTGGAGCGCGGAATTTCGGTTTCACTCGGAGCCGATGGCGCGCCGTGCAATAACCGGTTGGATATTTTCACCGAGATGCGGACGGCTGCATTGCTGCAAAAAGTCAGCCACGGCCCGGAATCGTTGCCAGCCTTGACGGCTCTGCGAATGGCGACGATCAATGGCGCCAAGGCGTTGGGCTTAGGCGACCAAATCGGCAGCATCGAAATTGGCAAACGAGCCGATCTGGTTTTGATGAACTTACAATCGCTGCACACTTTGCCAACTTATGATCCTGTCTCGGCGATTGTTTACGCGGCAGAATCCAGCAATGTCGAAACAGTGATCATTGATGGTCGGGTGGTGATGAAGGAAAGAGAATTGCTGACACTAAACGAAGTTGAGGTAATAACGGAAGCTGAAAAAGAGGCTCAGCGATTCGCCGCCATTTATCGGCGCGACTGATAAAACGAAAACCGGTAAGCAATCGAATGACGACTTACCGGCTTTTGTGTTTTTTGAATTAACTTTGCGCTTACACAGCGTCAGCCGTTTTGAACGGTTTCATCTCAGCCATTTTCGGGTCAGGTTTGTTCAACCCTTTCATATCTTTACCGTCAATCATGTGGGATTTGCCGTCAAACACCGCACCATGTTCGATAATCAACGATGGCGTGTAAATGTCTCCGTAAACGCGGCCACTGGGATGAATCTTCACGCTGGTTTTCGCCGTGATGGTTCCTTCCACAGTGCCGCTGACTTCGACAATTCCGGCTTTGACGGTGGCCTTGATACGACCTTTTTCCATCACCAGCAAACTGCCGGAATCGGACGTGATCGTGCCGGAAATCGAAGCATCAACTCGCATAATTTCTGAAAACTTGATTTCTCCGACGATGTCAGTGCCTTCACCCAGAAAGCTGCGAAGATCGGTGGGACCGTCATTGGACGATGATCTGCTGCCAAATTTCATAAAAAACGCCTCCTAAACTGAATTTGTGGACGATGATTTGTAAGAAGGGGCTTTGCCGATGATAGAAGATTGTCGCGTGGAAACCCGTGTTCGCGGTGTGCAGGGGAGGGCTAAGCGTCTGACTTCCGCATTATGATCGAATATATCCTGTCCAACTCACTCATCGAACCGAACTCAATTTCGATCTTGCCTCCATTCTGACTTTGGTTGATCTTGACCGGAGTGCCAAGAAACCGTTTCAACTTTAACTCGGCAGCGCGGATGTTAGCATCATTGTTTTTTGGTGTCGAGCTTTCTCTAATTGATGCGCCAGAAGTCGCACGTTTAACCGCTTGTTCTGTATCGCGGACAGACAATTTGCCAGCAATGATCTCTTCGGCCAGTTTCAATTGGTCAGCTTCCGATTCCAATCCGAGCAGGGCGCGAGCATGTCCCATCGAAAGTAGCTCTTCTTCCAGCATCTTTTGGATTTGTGCCGGAAGTTTCAGGAGCCGCAGATAATTGGCAATCGAAGATCGGTCTTTGCCTACGCGCTGAGCAACTTCGTCCTGCGTCAATCCCAGGGTTTGAATCAGCCGCTGATAAGCCAGAGCTTCTTCAATCGGATTCAGTTCGGCACGTTGGATGTTCTCGATCAGCGCCAGTTCCAACAACTTGGCGTCGGGAATGCTGCGGATGACGGCGTTGACCTTGTGCAATCCGGCTCGCTGGGCGGCGCGCCAGCGGCGTTCACCCGCGACAATCTGATACCGCCCGCTAGCGATTCGGCGCAGCAGAATTGGTTGCACCAAGCCATTGGCTTTGATGGATTGAGCCAGTTCTTCCAGCTTTGTTTCGTTGAAATGATATCGCGGCTGATCCGGGTTTGGCTCAATTAAGTCAATGTCTACTTCCAGCAATTCATCGCCTTGAGCCAGCGAATCGGCCAACAGAGCACTAAGCCCGCGCCCTAAAGCTCTTTTTGTCATTTTCCATTACCTCTTTTGCAAGGTTCATATAACTTTCCGACCCGCGCGATTTGATGTCGTACAAAATGATCGGCTTGCCGTGACTTGGGGCTTCGGCCAGTTTTATGTTTCGCGGAACCACAGTGTCGAACACCTGGCTGCCCAAAAAATCCCGCAAATCTGACACGACCTGATTCGCCAGATTGGTTCGTTCGTCGTACATCGTCAGCAAAAAACCTTCGACTGCCAAAGTCGTATTCAAGCTGCGGCGAATTCTGACCAGCGTGTCCCACAAGTCCGTGACACCTTCCAGCGCGAAATACTCACATTGAATCGGGACAATCACCGAATCGGAAGCCGCCAGAGCGTTCAAATTCAATAAACCCAGACTCGGCGGGCAGTCCAAAATGATGTATTCAAAATTGGCGCGTTCTTCGGCCAGGACATTTTTCAGAAAAAACTCTCTACCTTCACTGTCAATCAATTCGACTTCAGCGCCAGCCAGATTGCGATCAGAAGGAGCAACTTTCAAATACTCCAGTTCGGTGCTGAGCAGAATTTTTCCGATTGGCTCTTGCATCACCAGTGAATGGTAGACGCCACGTTTGAACGAGCCTTTTTTGATACCGATTCCGCTGGTCGCATTGGCTTGCGGATCAAGATCAATCAGCAAAGTTGGAATTTCAGCGACCGCCAAGGATGCTGCCAGATTAATTGCGGTTGTGGTTTTACCAACACCGCCTTTTTGATTCGAAATTGCGATGACTTTTCCCATTTGTACCTGCTTGAGGAGACTTTCAACTGACGCTTCACGCGAAGCGGCACATTACCATAAGCATTGAATCGTTTCACATGGAACTCAGGCGGCAGAGAAGAATGAAGTGGAAAAACTCAGCTTGATAGGTTTCACGTGAAACGTTCGGCAGCGATAACAAAGCGGCGGTCAGATTCAGGAATTGGAGCCATCTTCAGTCGAAATGAGGATTCAAGCTCCAGCCTGAACAAATTGCCAAAATCCTCCGCCCCTAAAACGATCAATTGCCGACAATTTCTCCCCAAGGCGACCATTTCGAAAACGATCCCTTCCATTTGCTCAACTGCGCGGGCAATAAGGCAGGAATTTTCCGAAAAACCGCCAAGCGATTCGATTCTGGCCTCAACGACTTTGGCATTCGTCAGCTTCAGCGACGAAACCGCCTCTTCCAAAAATATGATCTTGTTGCGGCGTGATTCGACCAGATTGACCGCCAGTTCCGGTCTGAGCACGGAAATAGGAATTCCGGGAATTCCCAATCCGGTCCCCAAGTCCCAAAGTTGACCTACGGAAGGCAATATAAAAGTCTCGGCAAAATCCGATTCGAAAATATGACGGTGAAAAAAAGAGAAAGGATCGGTCAGCGTAGTCAGATGGAGTCTGGGATTCCATTTCAGAACCAGTTCGTAATAAGTCATCAGTCGTTCGCGCTCAAAATCTGAAAACGCGACTCCGTTCGAGCGTCTTCGATCAACGAGCAGGTCTTCAAATTGACGAAGCTGACTTTGACTCACGATTGTTGCTGGCGGGAAATCAGTTCTACGTGGACGGTCAGCAGAGAAAGCGCCGCCGGAGTAATTCCCGGAATTCGCATCGCCTGACCGATGGTTTGCGGGCGAACGCGATTCAGCCGTTCGATCATTTCGTTCGACAAACCGGGAAGCTGCGAAAAAATTAGGCTTGGCGGAATGATTCGGTCAGCAGCTTTGGCCAATCGAGCCGCCATCGTTTCCTGCGAAGCCAGGTAGCCTTGATACTTGAAATCAGTCACGACCGTCATCAGTTCGTTCAGATCGTCAGCCGGTCGCAGAGTTGCGGGCAATAAATGAACCAAATGTTCGGGCTGGACTTCCGGTCGTTTGGCCAAATGAGCAAGATTGACCGCTTCCGGCAAATTGACGCCTGACGTTTCGGAAAATTTTTGAAAACCGTCTGACTTGGCAGAAATGGTTGTGCGGCGGAAAAACTCTCGAAGCTGTTCTTTGCGCTTCAGTCGAGCGACAAAATCCCGATGGCGATCTTCGCGCAGCATTCCCAACTGATAACCAATCTCGCTCAAACGCTCGTCGGCGTTATCAATTCGGAGTTTCAAACGTTGTTCAGCACGGGAAGTGAACATTCGATACGGTTCGTCCACGCCTTGAGTCACCAGATCGTCAATCAAAATTCCGATGTAAGCTTCGTCGCGTTTGATTATCACTGGTTCCTGCCGATGAACGTACCGGGCGGCATTGATTCCGGCGATGATTCCCTGAGCACCAGCTTCTTCGTAACCGGTTGTTCCGTTGACCTGACCGGCGTTGAACAGACCTTTCAATCGTTTGGTTTCCAGCGACGGCCAAAGCTCCGTCGGATCAACCATGTCATATTCGATGGCGTAACCCGGACGGATAATCGCTACATTTTCCATTCCGGGAATTTGCCGAACCAGTTCGCGCTGCAAATCGGCGGGCAGGCTGGTTGAAAATCCGTTCAGGTAGGTTTCGTACGTGTCGAAACCTTCCGGTTCCAGAAACAATTGATGCCGGTCTTTGTCAGGGAATTTGACGACTTTGTCTTCGATGGAGGGGCAATAGCGCGGCCCTATGCCAACGATCTGCCCGCTGTACAGCGGTGAACGACTGATGTTGTCGCGTATGTGCTGATGAACTTTGTTCGACGTGTAACCGATGTAGCAGGAAATTTGCCGCTGCGTAATCGCGCGAGTCGTAAACGAAAACGGCGTCGGGTTTTCATCGCCGGGCTGCTCTTCAAACTGTTTCAGATCAATCGTGCGACTGTCTAAACGCGGAGGCGTTCCGGTTTTCAGCCGGGAAATGCAAAAACCGTGATGGCGCAAATTTTCAGCGAGCTTGATCGAAGGCAGTTCTCCCGAACGACCGGCAGAGAATCGCTTTTCGCCGATGTGAATCAATCCGTTCAGAAACGTGCCGGTGGTGACGACAACGGATTCGGTTCGCAACCGTCGCCCGTCCATCAACTCCAAGCCGATGACGCGACAATCTTCGACCAGAATTTCAGTGACTTCACCTTGCCGCAAAAACAGATTCGGAATGGATTCCAGTTCACGGCGCATCTGTTTGCGATAGAGCGCGCGGTCGGCTTGCGCTCGCGGAGCCTGTACCGCCGGGCCACGACTGCGGTTGAGCATGCGGAATTGAATTCCGGTCTGATCAATCACTCGCCCCATCAATCCTCCGAGCGCGTCAATTTCCCGAACCAGATGGCCTTTGGCAATTCCGCCAATAGCCGGGTTGCAGGACATCTGCGCGACCAGGTCGAGATTGAAGGTAACGATGGCGGTTTTGGCTCCCAGTTGCGCGGCGGCGTTCGCGGCTTCGCATCCGGCGTGACCCGCGCCGATGACAACCACATCGAAGATTTCGTCAAACTGCGACATACGACCTCAGCCAAAATTCTGCGGCTTACTTTCCAATGCAGAACGTGGAAAAAATCTGATTGATGATGTCGGCGATCAACGTTTCGCCAGTGATGACGCCCAGAGTTTTCAGAGCTTGATGCAGATTGGCCAGCGCGATTTCTTCGGTGAAGCCGGAAAGCAAATCCTGTTTCGCCTGGTTCAGTGCGATCAGCGTTTGTTCCAAAGCCTGATAGTGGCGTTCGTTCGTGATTATAGCACTCTCGTTTGTTTGCCAGTTTTCGGCGACGAATTGGCGATAAATGAACTGCTTCAGTTCTTCTATGCCTTCGCCGGTCAGAGCCGACACGCGGAGCATCGGCGCGCGGTCAGTCAAAAAACGTAGCGACGTTGCTGACAATTCCGCGCCGAGATCACACTTGTTGACGACGAAGAGATTGACAGGGAATTGAGCGAGCAATTCTTTTTCGTCGTCCGGCAAAGTCGAATTCGATTCGACGACAGCAATCACAAAGTCAGCTTCGCTTATGGCAGAGCGAGTTCGCTCGACGCCGATTTTTTCAATCAGGTCTTCGGTTTCTCGAATGCCTGCGGTGTCAACCAAGTCAATCGGTATTCCGTTGATCGAAAACGACTCGTTCAAAGTGTCGCGTGTCGTGCCCGGAAGATGCGTAACGATGGCACGATCTCGTCCTAGAAGAAAATTGAACAAAGAAGATTTGCCGACATTCGGGCGACCGATCAGCGCGAGCTTGATTCCCGACCGAATCAATTTTCCGACGCGATAACTGGAAGCGAGTCGGGAAAGCTGTTCGATGAAATCATCAATCCGGTTGAGGAACAGAGTCAGGTTCAGCGGATCAAGATCGTCTTCGACAAATTCAACTGACGATTCAAAGTGGACAATTAATTCGATCAGGCCGTCTTTGATCGGTTTCAACTGCCGAGCCATTTCTCCGCGAAGCTGGCGAACAGCGAGCCGCGCTTGATAAGTAGTTTGAGAATGAATCAAGTCTTTGATGGCTTCGGCCTGAGTCAGATCAAGCCGTTGATTCAAAAATGCTCGTAGACTGAATTCGCCGGGTTGAGCCAGTTCCGCGCCGAGCGAAGTCAACAGCCGCACCACTTCAGCCAAAACAACAGGGCTGCCGTGACAGGAAATTTCGACAACGTCTTCGCCTGTGAACGAATTCGGAGCTTTGAACCAGGTGACGACAGCTTCGTCAATTTCGACGGCGGTTCCAGGATTGAGCAGATGTTGCAGGGAAGCGTGCTGAGGAACGAATTTGAGTTCGTGCCCGTCGGCAAGCAATTTTCGCAGCAGAGACAAAGACTGACTTCCGCTGAGCCGAATGACGCCCAAGCCGCCGTAACCGGGCGGCGTCGCAACGGCCACAATCGTCTTCAAATCGGAAGTCTTCATTGCACAAGTTGGGCATAAACTGGCTGGCCGGAAAACCGTAAGGGAAGTAGGGAAGTAGCTGGCGGGAAGTTTTTGACCGTGCAACCTGATGTTACGCGGCCAAAACTTTCACTCGGCGCATTTGTCCATCGCCTTCGCTCTCGGTCTTGATGCCTTCGATGTCCACCAGCGCGGTGTGAATCGCACGACGATCCTGAGCGCTCATCGGATCAAAAACAAATGGAACTTTGGTGGTCTTCACACGCTCGGCGGCTTTTTGTGCCATCAATGCCAGTTCTTCACGCCGAGCATCGCGGTAACCGTTGGCGTCGAAATCAATCTGAATGCCTTCGGCAACTGCTTTGGCAAACGCGCGGCGCGCGATGTATTGCAATGCGTCCAGCAATTCGGCGTGATGCCCCAACAGCAACGGCAGGTCGAAGCCCTGAAACGAAACTTCAATCGCGTCCGGTTCAGGTTCGGTCACGTCAACTTTCAGATCAAGCGAAGACCGGTCAATTAAATCTTTGACGAAGTTTTCTACCTGATCGCGGAGTCCTTCAAAATTGTCTTGTGTCATAACTAGCTCCGATGCTCTACAAAAAAGCTTATGAGTTTGCCAACGCCTGCTTGGCTTTTTTCCCCTTCGCAGGCGGTTGCAGCGATTGGTCGTTTTTCGACGAACTTTCCGGCGCAGGCGGCGGGCTTAATTTGTTAATGATGAATTGCTGCGCCACGCCGACCAGATTGGTGACCATCCAGTACAGAACCAATCCCGCCGGAGCCGACCAGAAGAAAAAGTAAGTCAGAATCGGCGGCATGATGTATTGAATTTTCTTCTGCACAGGATCGGCGTTCGCCGGAGAAGGCGTCAGTGCCGACTGGGCAATCATCGTTATACACATCATGATTGGCAAGACGTGAACGGGATCGGCAACCGAAAGGTCTTTAACCCAACCGAAAAACGGCGCATTGCGAACTTCGATTGAAACCGTCAACACCGTGAACACCGCCATGAAAAATGGCATCTGCAAAAGCAAAGGCAAACATCCCATCAACGGATTGCCTTCTTTCATCAAGGCAATCTGCTCTTTCTGAAGATCAAGCATGCGCGGATCGTTTTTGTCGAGCTTCTTCATTTTCTCCTGAAGCTCTTTCATTTTCGGCTGCATCAACGCGGCGCGCTTCATGGATTGCGAACTCTTCCAGCGCAAAGGGAAGAAAAGCATGTTCAACAACACCGTCAGCACAACAATTGACCAGCCAAAATTGTGCGTGAGCGTGTTGATCGCACGCAAAGCCATCAGCATAAATTGCGCGATGGGCTTCAGAATGACTTTCAAAAAGTTCAGCCAGTTATAACTGACGATGTCTTCCAACTGAGTACCATTATTGGCAAGCCCGAAATTCGTACTGACCGTTTTCAATAATTCCAGGTCTTTCGGCCCAGCGTAAACACGGTTGTTTTCGCCATGATTCACCTGAACAGCCATCGAAACTTTTTTGTCATTGAGCAGCCGAATAGCTGGAACCGGTTTCGACGGCACAATCGCCATCGCAAAGTAATTGTCATCCACCGCCGCCCAAGTGACAGGCGCAGAAATCGGAGTTGCAGGCAGTTTCAGGCTATCCGCCGTTTCACGCTCGACATCGGTTCCAACGGCATAAGAAATCTGCGGCGCGTGTTTATAAATGCTGGTTTCCTTAACTCCCTGATCGCCGAAGCTCGGACCAATGACAACAAATGCTTGAATCGGTTGGCCATTGCGCGTCACGTTCGCACGAAAGTCGAAATCGAAACCCGACGAATTTTCAAAACCGGCTCCTTTGAAAATCAGGGTTTTGCTCGCTTCGATTCCATTGCCGGAATAGAAAAACGTGACTTCGCGTTTTTCGTTACGAGGTAAAAATATCTCCTGCTCAACTCCGCTCTTGATCTCAAAAACTGCCGAATTCAATGTCTGTTCCAGCCCGGAATCAGACGGAATGTGAAATCGGAACGGCCCACCAATCTGCTGAGTTAGCTGTTGTGACATCAGCGTAACACCTGTTGGTGCGTCAATCGTTTTACCGTCAGGGAAGTGAGTCATCACCCATTCTGTAATCACGCCGCCCTGATTAGACAGACTCGCCGTCCAAAAATCTGTTTTGACTTTGAACTGTCGCAGCTCTACTTGAATTGTTGGAGCAACAGGCGATGGATTCGCGGTTTGAACTGGAGCAGGTTCGGCAACAGTCGTTGCGGTTGGCAATGGAGAGACAGAAGGATTAGCAATCGAAGCCGCTTGTTCCTGTGGAACTTCAGGAACTGGCGGATAAAATTTCGTGTACAGATAAGACCAACCGAAAAAAATTGCGGCTGACAACATCAAGAATAAAACGAGTCTCTTTTCCATCTATAAACTCAAAAGCAACGAGACCTGGGGAATTCGAGCTTTCTGAAAAGACCAATGCGCCAACCGAAGTCAGCGCACAGGATCATACCCACCTTCACTGAAAGGATGACAGCGCGATAATCGCTTCAAACCAAGCGCCGAACCTTTCCAAAAACCGTGCTTTCCAATCGCCTCAGCAGCATATTGCGAACAAGTCGGATTAAAACGACAAGCCTGTGGCAGCAAAGGTGAAATCGCCAGTTTGTACAATCGCAGCAGAAAAATCGCTACCGACTTCATGGCCAACCTCACATGTCTACTTTGGAAAGCAATTCGCGGAGCCGGGCAATGGTTTTTTCCAGCGCCTCGACAATCTGAGTGAACTCGGCTTTTACAAAATCGGACTTGGCATTCAGCACCAAATCCCCTGTCAGCCCTGACAAATCAATCCGGGTTCTGAGAGCTTCTCTCAATCTACGCTTGCAACGATTGCGAACAACGGCATTGCCGATTTTTCTAGTAACGGTTATGCCGAATCGCAATTCGCCAACGTCGTTTTTCAAAATGAACGCCGAAAAGTAAGAGGTGTGAAATCTCTGCCCTTGATCGTAAACTTTGCGAAACTGCTGAGTATTACTCAGCATTTTGAGCTTCTTCACAACATTCACTTCGCCGATGTTTCAACAATCGGCAATCAATCTGGCGGTGAAAGTTCGGACGGATTAGTAATGATGCGGCGTCAACCGTTTGCGGCCTTTGGCGCGACGGCGCTTAATCACCAACCGCCCGGCTTTGGTGCTCATGCGAACGCGAAAACCATGTGTTTTCGCACGACGACGATTATTGGGTTGAAAAGTTCGCTTCATGATCTATCTCCTTAACATAGATTGCGTAAAGTGCTGATTTTGAAAACGCAGAGACTAACAATCGCCTCTGGGAGTGTCAAGGAATGCGGCTTTGGCGCGCAATCTATTACGATTTGCGCTCGACAATGAACCGCGCAATGGATTCCAGCACTTCAGTGTTTCGTTCCATATTGCAAGCGGCAGCGATGGCTTCGCGGCAAAGTCGCTCAGCCATCTCACTCGCTCCGTAAATTCCGTATAGTGACGTGTAAGTCGCCTTGTGACTGGCGGCGTCTTTTCCGGCAGTTTTGCCGAGTTCTTCGCTGGTGGAGGTTTCGTCCAGCAAATCATCCGCAACCTGAAACGCCAATCCGGCTTTTTCGCCGTAAACGGTCAACGCAGCCAATTCACTTTCATTCGCTCCGCCCAGAATCGCTCCAATGCGAATCGAACACCGAATAAGCGCACCGGTTTTGCCACGATGAATTTCTTCAAGCTCCGCACCGGTGACGGGCTTCCCTTCCGATTGAATGTCCAGCACCTGGCCGCCGATCAAGGCATTCTTCGTCGCCGCCGCGCGAGCGACTTCGGACAGGATTCGCGCCTTTCGTTCCGGGTGAGGCGTTTCGTAATCGGCTAAAGTCAGAAACGCCTGAGTCAGCAACGCATCTCCGGCCAGAATCGCAATCGCTTCGCCAAATTTGACGTGACAAGTCGGCATTCCTCGCCGCAGATCGTCGTTGTCCATCGGGGGCAGATCGTCATGAATCAACGAGTAGGTGTGAATCATTTCCAGCGAACTGGCAACTGGCAACAATTCCCTCTCGTCCGCCCCGAAGATTTCACCGGCGGCAATGGCCAGAATCGGTCGTAACCGTTTGCCGCCAGCAAAAACGCTGTACCTCATCGCCTGATGAATCGTTTGCGGGGTTTCTGATTCCGCAGGCAGTAACCGATTCAGTTCTGCGTCTATCAACTCGCCTTTGCGTTTGAAATACTGCTTGATGTCCACGTATGCCTTACTTCCCTAAAATCACAGTCGGCGCATTATGTTTTTTCAGCGGATCGTTGACCTTCGGCAATTGCTCGCGGATGAATTTTTCGACTTCGGGTATTTTGGTTTGAAACTCCGGTTGAATCTCGTCGAAAAATTCTTTCTGGGCTTTGGTCGGCGCAGCATTCACTCCTTGAATGCTGCCAAACAACGACGCGAGTTTTTCGCTGATCTGTGCCCGTCCCCCACGCAACCCGCCATCGGCATCGCCGCTTCTGCCAGAAAGCTTGGCGATCTCCGCGTCAATCTGTTTGATCGAATCGGCAATCCCGGTTGCCAGTTCTTTCGGCGCATCCGACATTTGCGCTTTGACGGTACGATCTATCTGCTGAAGTTGTTCTTTGGCATTGTCCAGCGTTCGCAATGTCACGTTCACCTTCGACATCATTTCCTGCAACTTCATCGAAAGGTCGTATTGTTCCTGCAACTCAGCGGCAGTGACTTTCACCGTCGGATCAACGCCAACCTGAACCTTCTTTTCTTGCGATTTATCGCCAATGACCAGTTTGATGGTGTACGTACCAGGCAAAACTTCTGGGCCGCGCGGGCGAAAACCGAAACGACCGGCCTGTTCCTGCTGTTCCGGCGTCAGTTGCCTACGTTGCGTAGCGCCGTCCATCGCCAAATCCCAAGTCGCACGGTTGAATCCTTTTTCTTTGGAAATGTTGGTGATTTCACGAATGACTTTGCCCGTCGAATCCAACACCTGAATCTTCGCCGTCGTTTTGGCGTCAAGTTTGTCTTTCAGGAAATAGGTGATGAGCGCGCCGCTCGGAGGATTCGGCCCGGCAAAAGGTTTGTCACCGATGCCATATCGAGTGAAGCGCGTCGTGAAACGAATCGCCGGACGAACGTCGAACAAGGTGGCATCTTTGCCGGCAATGTCGGCGGTCATCTGCTGAATCGCTGTCGCGTCGTCAAAAATCCAGAACCCGCGTCCGTGCGTGGCCAGAATCAAATCGTTTTCGCGCGGATGGACGAAGATGTCGTGAACCGCAACGCGCGGCAGATTTTTCAAACCAAGTTCGATCCAGTTTTTTCCGCCGTCGTAAGTCGCATACAAACCAAGTTCGGTTCCGGCGTACAGCAGGTTGGAATTTTTCGGGTCTTCTTTCAGCGCGTGAACATAAGCTTGCGCGGGCAGATTGCCGGTGATGTTGGCGAAGCTTTTTCCGCCGTCGGAGGTTTTGAACACGTAAGGTTTGTAATCGTCCAGCATGTGGCGATCAAAGGAAACATAAGCCACGTCGGCGCTCTTGGCCGAAGGTTCAACGTGCGACACTGGTGAGTTCGCGGCCAAACCAGAAACATTCTTTGCCACGTTCGACCAGGTTTTGCCGCCATCGGTGGTCAACTGCAAATTGCCGTCGTCGGTTCCCACCCAAATGACTCCGGCTTTGGCGGGCGATTCGTTCACACTGATGATCGTGCAGTGATATTCCGCCGTGGAGTTTTCGTTGGAAATCGCCCCGCCGGGTTCTTTCAATTTTGTCGGATCGTTGGTCGTCAAATCGTTGCTGATCCGTTCCCACGTCTTGCCGAAGTCCGCAGATTTGAACAGCACGTTGCCGCCCAGATAAATCGTCGTTTTGTTGTGCGGCGAAAACACCAGCGGCGAGTTCCAATGAAACCGGTACTTTTGATTTTCCGCCGCACCGCCGGAACTGAAGGCATACGGGCGCAAGGATTGCTGTTCGCGCGTTCGCATGTCGGTATGAGTAATGTTTCCGCCTTGCGAAAGCGACAAATAAATTTCGGGGTCATCGGGATGATTCAATACTTTGAACCCGTCGCCGAAGGCGGTCATTCGCCAATCGTCATTCAGAATTCCGGCAGGTTCGCGCGTCCGCGAAGGGCCAGTCCAACTACCGTTGTCCTGCATTCCGCCCATCACGTTGTAAAACGGCAGCCGGTTGTCGGCGTACACGTGATACGGCTGAGCCAGCGGCAAGTTGTTGACGTATTCCCACGATTCGCCTTGATCGGTTGAAACGGCCACGCCGCCATCTTGTCCAACCCACATGCGTTTCGGGTTCAACGGATCAATCCACATCGCGTGGTAATCAATATGAACTTGCGGAGCAATGGCGCGGTAAGTTCTGCCGCCGTCAATCGAAGAAAACAGCGTTGACGAAACGGCATACACTCGATTTTCGTTCTGCGGATCAACGCGCACGTCGGTGTAATAAAACCCGCGCGAAACTATGTTCGACTGGCGGTAAACGTTGCGGAAAGTGTCGCCTTTGTCGTCAGAGCGGAACATTGCCCCTTCTTTAGTTTCGGCAATTACATAAACGATATTCGGATTGCTTGGCGCGCAGCGAACCCCTATGCGTCCAATCAATTTTGGTAATCCGTTGGTCAGCTTAGCCCAGGTTCGTCCGCCATCAGTTGAACGAAAGACGCCGCCTTTTTCGCTGCCGCTGACAAAAGTCCATGGCTTGCGCTCAAACTTCCAAACTCCGGCGTAAAGAATGTTTGGGTTTTGCGGATCAATGTCCATGTCCGAAATGCCGTGTTCGGCGTCAACGAACAAAGTTTTTGTCCACGACTTGCCGCCGTCGGTGGTCATGAAAACCCCGCGCTCTTCGTTCGGGCCGTAGTAATGCCCCATCGCTCCGACAAACGCGACGTTCGGATTGGTTGGATGCACGACGATGCGTGTGATGTACCGAGTGTCTTTCAACCCCAAATGCTGCCAGGTTTTGCCGCCGTCTGTGGATTTGTAAACTCCATCGCCGAACGAAACGCTGTTGCGCGGATTGCCTTCGCCAGTTCCAACCCAAATCACGTCGGGATTGTTTGGCTCCAGGGCAATGTCGCCGATGGAAAGCGTGTTTTGCTTTTCAAAAATCGGCTTCCAGGTGACGCCGCCATTCGTAGTTTTCCAGACTCCGCCATCGGCTGCGCCGACAAAAACTATGTTCGGATTGCCGGGAACGCTTTCAACATCGGCTACGCGCCCGTCGAAGATCGCCGGGCCTATGCTGCGCCATTCCAACCGCTCGAAGGTTTTGGCATCCACCGCGCCATTGACGGCAGAAGTTGTCGGATCATTGCTGGCAGAAACCAGGCTGGAAGCAACGGCAAACACGGCTGCGGCCACGGCCAGCAGCAACGCACTGCGAGAAGAAAAGTGACGACGCAAAAACACGGCTACACCTCCGGGAAAGTTGATTGGTTGTTTGGAAAATCAGTAGATCAACTGAAAGCGAGCGGAATCTACTTTGGCTGAACGTTGTTCGTCAAACTTGCACGATGGGGGATGAAATCACGCCAGTTGTGAGTCAGTGGACCCGGCATCCGCCAAAGCTTTGCTGAGCAAATCGGCAACGCCAAGCTCCGAAGCCCAACGACGCAAGTATTCATAATCAAGCGAGTCCGATTGGACTTTTAACACACCCAGAATGTCATCCCATTGCTTTTCAGAAATTCCTCCGCCTTTTTTGAACCAAAGCAGTTTTTGCAACACAGTTGTTTCAGGGTTTGAGATGTATCTGGCTGTTGAATCTTCATCCGCAAGAAGAGGTTTCAATTGGCGCTGTTGCATCCCCTCTTTTGACCACGTATCGCCTTTGGGAATGAACACATCAACTTTATACATCTTATCCAAGTAGATCATATTGAAACTGGCGCGAGTGCGAACGGCTCGGCTAACCGCCTGTTCGTCAATGTAAAAGTCTTCTTCAAAGGCAGAAACCAACTTCGAAACTTGTTCTTCTCTGATGTCGGCGACCAGATCAACGTCTTGGGTAAGGCGTGGAATTCCATGGATGATGCTCGCCACTGAACCGCCAATCAAATATGAAACCCCAAGCTCTTCCAGCTTACCGGTGACGATTAGCGCCACCTTGATCGAATCAGGAAGCAGATCAAGTAAGGTTGTTTGCTCTTGTGACATCAGTAACCTTCCTTTTCAATATTCCATCCAAAAACTTCTTTCATCATCTCCGGTTCGATCCACCGAGACGCTAAACGCAATTGCAGTTCACGCTTACTGGCCATAGGGTGGCGCCGTTTAATCTCACCAAGCGTTAGCAATTGTGCGGTACGAATCAAGTCCTGCATGATTTGTAGCTTTTCTGCCGCCGACATCTTCCGATAACCCTCGATAAGCATCTGTTCAATTTCCGGCGACGTGTCCATTGCCATTGGTTTCATAGCTGAATGTTGAAGCAGCAAACAAGGATCGTCAATGACTCATAGGTTCTTTCTGATTACGCGGTAAAACTGTTCGGTGATGTGTTCCAGTTCGTAGCGACTGCGGATCATTTCCAGCCCGGCAGCTTCGCGGCTGTTTTCGCGGACGCCGGTTTGCCAGATTTCAGGATCGAAATCCACGAAGACTTCTCGACCAGCGAAAAAGAAATCGTCAATCGCTTTATCCAGCTTGGCGTCCGGCCAACCGGAACCAGGCGAGATCGTCCGCCAGTGCGGTTGCACTCCAATGGAAGCGAAGTAATGAATCAGCGGTGAGCGTTGGCCGACAATGAACCCGGAGTTCCAGGGGAGTTTTTCGACTTTGGCGATGAAGCGCAATGCCGCGTTGGCATTCCATTCGGCGCTGTAGAGTTCTTTGGCTTCGTGATTCCAGGTGGCTTTGGTGATGACGATCAATCCAAGCAGTAAGATCGCTCCGCGAATTGGACGGAGTTTCAACAACTCAGCCAGACACCATCCGCTAACTGCCGCCAATCCCAACAACCCGGTCAGCGCATAACGAGGGTTCACCGGCAAATCGTGATTGGCCAGCAAGACCAAATCAGCCAGAAATCCGCAAAGTCCGAACAACCACAACAGTCGCAATTGTTTTTTTGCCGACAACCAAACCAACGCCAGCGGCGCAATCGTCGCCACCGTAGCCGAACCGACGAACATGAACTTGCCAAAGAACCAAAGATTGTTGGCGGAAACCGGAAAGCGGCGGCGCTCTTCGGCGCTCAAGCGATACCATTTCGTCACGGCGTCCAGGTACAAGCTCCCTGCGCGCAGATACCAAAAGATCATGCCGGACGAAGCAGCCAGCGCCGTCAGCATCAACGCCAACGCGATGATTCGCCAGTTCACGCCGCGCACCCACCCCGCCAACGCAACAAACGGAAAGTAAAACACCGCGAATTCGCGCACGTTCGCGCTCAAACCAATCAGCGTTGCCGCAATCAAATATCCGTACAACTTCCCCAACCGCAAACTTCGTAGCATCCACCACAACGACCAGCTCAACATCAGAAAGCCCGGAATCTCGCTCATCGCGCGACCGCTGTAGGTGATGAAGTACGGCGATGCCGCGACAATCAACGCTCCGAAAAACGCCGCCAGCCGACTGGCCGATAACTCTTTGCACAGTGCGTAAATTCCGATGATGGCCACACCGGTTTGGGCGATGACTCCGTATCGCAACAACAAGTAAGCCTGATCTGGCGGCCAGTCGAACCATCTACGCGCCGCTCGCCACAGCAAATGGTTGTAGCCGAGAAACAAGGCTCGCCCTAATCCGAGCACGGAGTACTTCCCTTCGACGACGGCGCTGGTGTAATCGAATCCGTCCCAGTCGGAAATGAACCGGTCTTGATACTTCCAGGCCAGCCACCACGAAACGCAGGCCAGCGGCAGCCAAAGGTAGATGTCTTTTTTCCAGTGGTGAGTTGAGTGTTGGGAGTTGGGAGTTGGGAGTTGGGAGTTGGGAGTCAATTCTTCAATATCAGCGTTTCGTTTTGGGGCTGCGAGTTGGAAAGTATCCTATCTACCAACTCTCCCAGCCCCTAACTCCTGATTTCAGCCTTTCGGCGCGTAATACCCTTTGCGATGACGAACCTTCAGTTCTTTCATCTCTTTGTCAGTTTTGTTCTTCAGCTTGATTTCCAGCTTGCGGAAACTGCCGTCCGTCGCATCGTTTTTCGGTTCGTAAGCCAGCAAGTATTGTTGGCGAAGATCGCGTTCCAATTGAGCGAAAGCGTCTTCCATATCGCGGTTGCTTTTCGGAATGATGGCGCGTCCGCCGGTGGCTTCGCAAATTTTTCGCAACGTGCCTTCGTCAACGCGGTATCGCCCATGATCGCCTATGCCAATGGCGTAAATCACCACTTCCGCTTTCAGAGCTTCATCAATCGCGTCGCCGATTTTCATGCGGCTGGTGGTGTCTTCGCCATCGGTAATCAAAATAATGGTTTTGCGTCCTGGCTGGCGAGCCAGCATATCTGCACTGGTGGCGACAATCGCGTCATACATCGAAGTCCCGCCTTGGCGTGAACCGCCATTGATCGGCGGAGTCGTTCCGCCAAAAACTCCAACCGGAGGAGGCGCGACGAATTCAATTTGTTCCAGCCCGCGACGAATGCGCGCAGGATTGGAAGACAAATCCTGCATGATGGTCGTTTCGCCCTCGAACTTCAGAACGGCGGCGGTGTCTTTGCCAAACCGAATCACCGAATCCACAAACCGGCCGCCGGCTTCTTTCAACAGCGGCAAGGTGTATTGTTCGCTGCCGCTGACATCCACCAGAATCGCCATCGTCAACGGCAGATCGAATTCTTTCTTGAACGCGAAAACTTCCTGCGGCTGGCCGTTTTCCAAAATGACGACGTCTTCAGTAGTCAGTTCATTCAGATAACGGTTTTGTTTGTCCTGAACGCTGAACAGCACGTTGACCAATTGAGTCCCAATTTTCAGTGTTTGCAGTTCTTCGTCTTTTTTCGGCGGTTTTTGCGGGTCCTGTTTTTGCTGCGTCTGTTTTTTGTCCTGAGCGCCGACGTAAACCGCCGGAACAAAAGCAATCGCCGCGGCCACCAACACGACGATCAAACTGACGATTCGAACTTTATTGATTTGTTTCATACTGCCTTCTCCTTGACCGCGTTTTGGCGGTTGCTGATTGCCGTTGCTGAAGGGGTGGCAAACGGCTTTTCGTAAACTCACTGCGGAGTTGCTTGCGCGCCGGTCACAGTTCGCGGCGGAGTCGCCGTGTAACCAGTCTTCGTTCTGACCTTGTAATCTTTGTGGTTCGGCAAACGCACTTCGATCTTGCGATATTTGCCGTCGTATTTGTTGTTGACCGGTTCGTAAGCGATTGAATACTGGCTGCGAAGTTCGCGGGCAATCGCCGAAAAGCTGCGTTCGAGTTCAATCACTTCCGAAGTGAAAAACGCCCGCCCGCCGGTGTCTTCGGCCAGTCGCTTCAAATCCTTGTCTTCTTTTTTGTCTACCATTCCGGCCTGCACTCCGAAAAAGCCTGCGGCTTTGGTGCTGATGACATACACGATGGTTTCCGACCGCTGAGCGATTTCAATCGCGTCTTTCAGTTCGCGTTCGCTGACAGTATCTTCGCCGTCGGTGATGACGACCATCGCGCGACGGCGTCCGGCCAAGGCAGGCGACAACATCTTCTCTTCGCAAATCTGGTAGATCGCGTCGTACATCTTTGTTTCCCCCTGCGCCTTCACTTTGTCAATCGCCTTGGTCAGCAAATCAATGCGATTGCTGAAATCCTGGTGTAGTTCAATCTGCGAATCGAAGGTCACAAACAACGCGCGGTCTTTGCGCGAAGTCAGCATCGTCTGCAAAAACGAAACTGCCGCGTCTTTTTCAAATTTCAACTTAGGTTTGACGCTGTTCGACGTGTCCATCAACACCGCCACGTCCAGCGGCAAATCGGTTTGAGCCGTCAGGTTCAAAATCTCTTGCGGCGCTTTGTCTTCATACACTTCAAAGTCCGCCTGTTTCAGATCAACCACATACCGCCCGGTTTTGTTGTCGGTCACGGTGACAGCCAACCGGACGTTGACGGTGAATTCCTGCAACTTGGCAGGTTCCTGATCTTGCTGACTGGCGGGTTTGGTTTGGTCGCCGGATTTCTGCTGACCGGCGGGCGGCTGATTCTTCTGCTGTGAGTTCTGCGATTGAGCCTGTTGTGCGCTGGCGGAAAACACTCCGACGCACACCAAAACCACAACCGAAATGGCAGCCGCACAGGCAAACCAGCGACGCTTCTTCATAACTCGACCTCCAAATTAACTGCGATGATTTCAAGGGAATGAACGAGGCCAGGATTATAGTTTGCGCGGAAGTTGGCAGTAAAGCGGGCGCAGCTTCGACCAAAACACTTCAGGCAGGCCAGAAACCAAATTACGTTTCAAAGGCCTGCCTGAAATTTTGTCTGTGAAAGCGGTTAAGTTTACGGGGTAGTAGTTTTGGGAGCTTCCTGACCGGTTGCTCCGCCAGCGCCAGCGCCAGCCAGCGGAGAACCTCCGCCGTGCGGGACTGCGCTGGGAGTTTTGGATTCGACGTAACGGATGGTTCCGTCTTCAATGACGTTGAAATCACGCGAAGCCGTTGTGGCGCTCGACCGCGTGGATTGCACGCAGTATTGATCGGGAGTGGCTTCGGTGGAGGTGTAGACGTATCCGCTGACAGCCGTGCCGCCTGCGAAGTTGGCGTCAATCAAACCGGCCTGGTTCAATTCGGACAGAGACCCGAATTTGCCCTTCATGGCGCTGAACTGAGCCTGATTGTTGTGAACGGTTCGCAGAGTCTGAATGGCGGCGGTTTCGCGCCCCGTTTCCAAATTCTTAAGCAGTTTGGGAACGGCGACGGCGGCCAGAATGCCTACGATGGCGACGACGATCAGCAATTCAATCAATGAAAATCCCGCTTCAATGCGGCGGCGTGAGTGTTGGTGCTTCATAAAACTTCTTAGCTCCTTCCAGATTTAGGAAAACTTGTTGAGGGTCATTGCGACGATGCTTGTCACGATGGAAGATCAGGACAGTTCCAATATTACACACCGCTGCTGAGATTTGCCAAGCTGCTGACAACCCGGCCCTCACAGATGCCGCACGTAACTCCGCAACGCGACGATCAGCGCAAACAGCGAAATCACCATCCAGGAAACTGCCCAGACCGTCGCAGGAATCATGGTCATTTGCTGCATCGTCACAGCGTCAGAATGCACAGTCGTCGTCGCGGAAAGCACGAACAATGTTCGCAAATCCAGAAAAGCGTTCAGGCAGCATTGCACAGCCAGAAAACTGAGAAAGAAATGCGCGAAGTCAGGATTGGAAATTATCGCCACTCCAGCCAAGCCCAAAGCCAGAAGTATTCCCATCACCCAAGTAACCCAGTCCCCTGCCAAAAACACGGTCACCAACAGAACCACACCGGCGCACGCCGTCAACGCGGCTTTGGCTCGCGTGGTGTAACTGCCCAAAACTAACAACGCCACTCCAAAAACTGTGCTGGTCAAATACCCTGCGCTGGCGATTGCCAGCGGAAATCCTCCGCGCGTCAGGGTTTCACCGCTGGCATCCAAAAACACGTGCAGCCGCTCCACCTGCCCCAAGGTCATAAACGCAGCAATGGCATGCCCGCCTTCGTGAATGAAGGTTACGAACAATCGAATCGGGTACACCACCACCCAGGCAAGCGGCAAATAAGAAAACGCGACGGTCAGCACCGAAGCGCCGAGCAAAAACCACAATGGATCACGATTTTTTTTGGTTCGCATAGCTCCGAAAACGCAGACAAGTCCTGAAAAGTTCTAGCGACAATTTCCCCAAGCCTGTGGGACAATTTTGAAATCAATCACAATTTACCGAAGGAGATCGAAATCAACCAATGCCCGGAAAAGAGTTTGACCTGTTGAAACCATTGTCCGAACGAAATCCATATCTGAACTTTTTGGGAATCGAATTGCTGGACGCAAGCGAAGGCTGGGTAAAAATGAAGCTCAGCTTTCGCCCGGAATTCCTGCAACCGTTCACCGTTCACGGCGGAGCGATTTATTCGCTGGCCGATGCTGCGGCTGCTCACGCCTTGATGACGCGAATCATGCCCGAACAGTATCCGACCACAGTCGAACAGCGCATCAACTTCCTGAAAGCCGTCAAAGATCAGGACGTGTATTGCGAAGCCACCATTCTCAATCTTGGCCGCACACTGGCTTACGCCGAAGTGACGATGACGACAGCAGACGGCACACTTGTCGCCAAAAGCGCAGCAACGTTGATGCGGCTCGACGTTGCGCGCGCCAAAAAAGAATAACTGCGGAATTACCGAATAAACCCCGCCGCGTTTTCCAACGCCTCCTTAACCGATTTCCACCCGAAGCCCGGCGAATAAATCTGATAAGCGAAATAAGCCATCAACAGCGTCAGGGCAACGATGAAAAGCCGATCAAGCAAGCGATACCCGTTGTCGCGCATGGCTTGTGACTCCAATTCAATTTCAACGCTCGTTGAAAGTTCTGATTTTCTGATGAACTAAAAAGGGGGGGATTGCGAAAGGTAATGTTGGTTATTTTGGGGGTTGCAGTCAACGAAACCAGTTCGCAAGAGCGATAAGCGGGTGATGATCTTATCGCTCTTGCGATTCAACACCAGATCACAGTCGCATCGGCATAACGATGTATCGGAAATCGTAGTCGCTCTCGTCTTTTGATCGAAGCTGTGTTTGCGAATTGCTGTCTTTGAATTCCAACAGCACGTCGCCTTCCTGAATTACACCGAAAAAATCCAAAAGGTAACTGGCGTTGAACGCGGCGGAAATTTCCGGGCCGTTGTATTCGACCGGTAAGACTTCGTTGGCTTCACCGGATTCCGAAGCCGGAGCGGAGATCGTCACCTTGCCCTCCGTCACGTCGAAACGAATCGTGTGCGAACGTTCATCGGCCATCAGCGCGACTCGGCGCAACGCGGCGGCAAGTTGTCCGGCGGGAATGGCTACGCGATTGTCATTGTTTTTCGGCAGCACCAATTCGTAATTCGGGAATTGACCACTCAGCGTGCGCGAAGACAACAACCGTCTGCCGAACCGGAAAAACAAGTGGTTTTCGTTAAATCCGATTTCAACTGTTTCTTCGGTGTCGGCACTCAACCGCGACAGTTCAGCCAAAGTCTTTTTCGGAATCAGCACGTCCAGACTGGCCTCACCCAGATTGGCAGGTTTTTCAACGTACGAAAGCCTGTGGCCGTCGGTAGCCACCATACGAGTTTTGTCCGAATGAATCTCGAACTTCGCGCCGTTCAATGTGTAACGCGATTCTTCGGCGGTGATGGCGAATTGCGTGCGCGCAATCAGGGTGCGAAGCGTTTCCGCCGGCAGCGATGTGAAATGGCCAGTGAATTCTGGAGTTTCTGGAAAATTGTCTTTTGGCAATCCAGCCATACGAAACCGCGATCGTTCACAAACAATTGCAATTTGGTCGTTATCTCCCTGTTTGAATTCAATTTCGGCTTCGGGCAGCGAGCGAACGATCTCGAACAGTTTTTTGGCCTGAAGACAAATCGCTCCTCCCTTTTTCGATTCAATCGGGCAAATGGTCGAAATGGCTACGTCCAGGTCGGTTCCCTTGATCGAAAGCTCGCCGTCTTTGGCTTCCAGCAGCAGGTTTGACAGGATCGGAATCGTGCTTTTCTTTTCGACGACACCTTGAATCAAGTTTAGTTCTTTCAGCAGAGCTGATTTGCTAACAGTGAAATGCATGAATTGCTCCCTTTCAGAGATTTCCTCTGGCTAGTTTTCTTTCTACTTACTAAATCCTAAAAAACTATATTTATCCAGCAGTAGTAGTAGGGCCTGTGGAAAAGTGGAAAACCATCTTAAGCTGTTTATTACGTTTCAGTTTAACCGAACTTTAGCCTGTGAAAAAACTTGTTGACCAACTGACCGTCCTGTGGGCATTGGCTGTGGAAAACTGCGATTGGCGAAAAAGGTCTGGGAAAATCCACAGATGTTCACCGCCATTCACAGGCCGTTATAAAAATGAGTTGTGAAAAATCGAAAAAGCCTATTTACAGCTAGCAATTAAGCTGTTGATAACGGTGTGGATATTTCCTTTCTTCTCCTGGCACAACGTCTGAATTTTTTTGACGCTGTGCAACACCGTCGTGTGATGTTTGTCGCCGAATTCGCGTCCGATTTCCGGCAGGCTTGACCGGGTCAGAGTCTTGCACAGGTACATTGCCACCTGACGCGGAAAGGCGATTTCGCGCGAGTTCGATTTGGATTTCAGTTCCGAAACTTTCAGTTTGTAATGTTCGGCAACGATTTTCTGAATCATTTCGATGGTGACGGAGCGCTCTTCTTCTTCGATGATGTTTTTGATCGCTTCCTGTGCCAGCGCCAGATTGATCGTGTCGCCGCGCAACGAAGACAGCGCCGTCAGCCGAACCAGCGAACCTTCCAATTCGCGTATGTTCGATTTTATTCGTTTGGCGATGTACATCGTCACATCGTCTGGCAGATCAATTTTTTCGCTTTCGGCCTTTTTTCGCAAAATGGCGACTTTGGTTTCCAGATCGGGCGGAGTGATGTCGGCAATCAATCCCCACTCGAACCGCGAATGCAGCCGCTCTTCCAACGTGGGAATGTCTTTGGGTGCGCAATCCGCCGAAATGACAATTTGTTTTTGCCCGTCGTGCAGCGCATTGAAGGTGTGAAAGAACTCTTCCTGAGTGCGCTCCTTGCCGGCGATGAACTGAATGTCGTCAATCAACAAAATGTCTATCGAACGATACCGGTCGCGGAAAGCCATTGTCTGGTCGTAGCGAATCGCATTTATCAATTCGTTCATGAACCGTTCCGCAGAAATGTAACAGAGCCGCAAATGACGATATTGTTCTTTGATGCGATGGCCGATGGCGCACATCAGGTGCGTTTTGCCCAAACCGACTCCGCCGTAAATGAACAGCGGGTTGTAAGTTTTCGACGGAGTATCAGCCACAGCCTGTGCCGCGGCGTGGGCAAACTGATTGCAGGAACCGACGACAAACGTATCGAATGTGTATTTCTGGTTCAGATGGACTTCTGATTGGTCAGCGTCAGCGTATCGCTGAGTTGTGACCGTCGCGGTTGAAAAATACTGACGCGAAGGCGCGGCCATTGTCCGAGCAGTTGGCTGTTGAACATGAATCAAATCGGCATTGGCAGCCGGACGAGCTTGTCCGTTTTGAATCTGCGCTTCGGAATTTGCCATTGCTTCAAAGGCGATAGAACAACCGGCGATGCCGACTTCGTCCAGAGATTCTTCCAGCACGTCGCTGTAATTGTTCAAAATCCAGTCTTCGAACACGCGATCAGGAACTTTCACTTTTAACGTCGAACCGTCCAACTCCAGGAAAGCGGTCGGCCTGAACCACGTCGTAAAGCTTTCGTGGTTCACTCTTTTCTCGACTGCCGAGAGTACCGATTCCCAGATGTTTTCGCTCATAAGGCAACGTTGACGCCGTCAGTTTGGCGCGCAAAAGCCTTCGCTTTTCGCGCGCGGAACTGACTGTTTTGAAATCTTTACAGAACTTTCCTGACTTGGAAGGGCTGCGAGTATACAGAACGAAAAAGTGATTGCAAGGAATCCATTTTCAGACTTTCGCTGGCAGTTCATAATGTGATTATTGGCTGCGGAATACTTGGAAAGACAAGCCGAATCATCGAAATTGTTTGTCGAGGAGAATTTGAAATGACAGAAAAAAGCATTGCGCCTTACGGTTCGTGGCGTTCGCCGATCACTTCGGATTTGATCGTTGCCGGAACCGTCAGGTTGGGTCAGGTGGAAATTGATGGCGAAAACGTTTTTTGGAGCGAAGGTCGTCCAGCGGAAAAAGGTCGCAACGTGATTGTCAGGCGTTCGCCGGATGGTTCGATCCCGGACAGTTCGACAATGGATGTGAATCCGCCACCGTTCAACGCGCGAACGCTGGTCAACGAATACGGCGGAGGCAGTTTTACGGTCAGCAATGGCGAAGTCTTCTTTTCCAATTTTGCCGATCAACGGCTTTATCGAATTGCGCCGAACGCCGAACCGCAAGCCGTGACAGCGGAATCGAAGTTTCGTTATGCCGATGGCATTGTGGATTGGCGGCGAAATCGGTTTATCTGCGTCCGCGAAGATCATTCCGTTGCCGGATGTGAAGCCGCGACGACGTTGGTGGCGATTGATCTGGCCAGCGGCGAGCAAACTGTTTTGGCCGAAGGCAGTGATTTTTACTCTTCGCCGCGATTGAATCCCGATGGAAATCAACTGGCTTGGCTGGCGTGGAATCATCCGAACATGCCTTGGGATGGTTCGGAGCTTTGGTTGGCCGATGTGCGAGCGGACGGTTTGCTGACGAACAAAACCTTGATTGCTGGCGGTTCGGCAGAATCGGTGTTTCAGCCGGAATGGTCGCCCGGCGGCGATTTGTATTTCGTTTCTGACTCAAACGGCTGGTGGAATTTGTATCGTCAGCGCGTAGGCCGCGTCGAAGCCGTTTGCCAGATGGAAGCCGAATTCGGAATGCCGCAATGGGTGTTCGGCATGTCCTGTTATGCCTTTATTTCGCCGACGCAGATTTTTTGCAGCTATATCCAAAATGGTTTTTCGCACCTGGCGTTGATCGAAATCGAAACCGGCGAACTCACGGCCATCGAATCGCCGTACACACAAATCGAAGGCATACGATCTGCGGCGGGCAAGGTGGTGTTTTTCGCCGCTGCGCCAACGCAAGGTTCGGCGATTGTCCGTTTTGATCCGGCAACGCGACGGTTTGAAACATTGCGCCGATCAAGCGATCTGACAATTGATGCCGGTTACATTTCCGTTGCTCGGGCGGTCGAGTTTCCTACCGAGTCGGGGCTGACCGCACACGGATTCTTTTATCCGCCTCAGAACAAAGATTACGCAGCGCCGGTTAATGAGCGTCCGCCGCTGCTCGTCATGATTCACGGCGGGCCGACTTCGGCGGCGTTTGCAACTTTGAAGCTGGGAATTCAGTACTGGACTTCGCGCGGCATTGCCGTGTTGGATGTCAATTACGGCGGCAGCACAGGTTACGGGCGAGCTTACCGCGAACGGTTGAAAGGTAATTGGGGCGTGGTGGATGTGGACGATTGCGTCAACGGTGCTCGGTTTTTGGCGGAGCAAGGTTTGCCAGAATGGACTGTTGATGGCAATCGGCTGGCAATCACAGGCGGCAGCGCAGGAGGTTACACCGTGTTATGCGCGCTGGCGTTCCGCGACGTGTTCAAAGCCGGAGCGAGCCATTACGGAGTTAGCGACCTTGCTGCGCTGGAAATTGACACTCACAAATTTGAATCGCGTTACACGCACTCGTTGGTTGCGCCGTATCCCGAACGCGCCGATCTTTACCGCGAACGTTCGCCGATTCATCACACCGCCCAACTGAACGCGCCGGTGATTTTCTTTCAGGGCTTGGAAGACAAAGTCGTTCCGCCGAACCAGTCTGAAATGATGGTCGAAGCCTTGCGGCAAAAGAAATTGCCGGTTGCTTATGTCACCTTTGAAGGCGAACAACATGGCTTTCGGCAAGCGGCAAACATCAAACGCGCGCTGGATGGCGAACTTTATTTTTACTCGCGCATTTTTGGTTTTGAGTTGGCTGACGCGGTCGAGCCAGTGCCGATAGAAAATCTACCGTAACAGAAATTCACCTCATCCACGAAGGAACACGAAGCAGACACGAAGAAAAGAATCAGGGCAGTATCCAACAGGATTACCACCGGCATGATTTCGATCAACAGCTTTATCCTGTTGAATCCTGTAAATCTTGTCTGAAGTTTTTCCTTCCTTCGTGCTTCTTCGTGTGTCTTCGTGGAAAGAAAACCAACTTTCAAAAGCTGATTCCGACGAAGCGTTGATCGTCAAAGTCGGGCAGGGCGACATTCGTGCGTTTGAACTGCTGGTCAGTCGCCATCAAAAAGCTGCGTTGCGAGCGGCTCGGCGATTCGTAATTGACCGGCAGGAAGCCGAAGACCTGGCGCAGGAAGCTTTCCTGATCATCTTTCGCAAAGCCAATCAGTACGAGCCAAAAGCTTCGTTCAAAACGTGGTTTTTCACCATTCTACTGAACCTTTGCCGCAACGCCGTCAAAAAGAAAAAGCCGGTTTATTTCGACACGCCGCCAGCGGAAGTTGTTGAAAGCGCTGGCAGCGAAGACCCGACAGAACAACTTGATCGTCGGCAACTGCAGCAGGCGTTGGCCAACGCCATCGCCAAACTGCCAGAAAATCAGCGAGCGGCTTTTATTCTTTGCCATTACGAAAATTTCAGCTATGCCGAAGCCGCCAAAACAATTGGCGTTTCGATCAAGGCGGTTGAATCCTTGCTGGTGCGCGCCAAACGCAGCTTGCGCGATGACTTGGGGCTGTACCGTGTTCGGTAGCAAGCCGGTAATTCAAAAAAATACCGACACGGGCGCAGGATTTTTCAGGCTTGGTTGTATAACCCACCGACAACCATGAATTACCAAAATGATCCAAACAAATTTTCTGAACAGGAATTCGACCGGTTTCTGCGCGAAGCCGACGACTTTTATGGCGAAGCTCCGGGCTTGAACGTGCCAACGAACTTCGTCGCTCGCGTCGTTGATCTGGCTCAAACCGAAATTTCGCCCGCCGTCGTGCCGGCCAAAGTTTCGTGGCCACTACAAAACTGGTTTTACGAATTCAGTCTGACCGTGCGGCTGGCAACTGCATTCGCGTTGTTGTTGGCGGTCTTTGGCGGAGTTCGCGTCGGGCAGGCAGTGACGGAACTAATTGCGCGGCGAGATGTTCCGCCAACAATTGAAATGGCTGATCCACTGGGACTGGCTGTGCCTGAACAATCCATTGTTCAGTTGATCCACAGCGACGAATTGGGCAACCACCAACACCACAACCGCAATGCCGGAGAGCGACGATGAAAAAGAAACTTTTTCAAATCGGTTTTGTCGTGTCGCTGGTGTTTAACATCGCGGCGATTGCGACAGTTGGTTACAGCCTGTATTTCGCCAAGCCGGTTTCCAGTCACAAGACGAATCTGTTTGCCGCCTACGACCGGTTGAACCTGACCGACCAGCAAAGAACGGAGTTATGGTCGCGTTACATGGAAATGGTGCGCGGCATTACGGCTTCGCAGGAACAGTACAAAACCAAATGGGCGGAAGCGGTTCAGTTGATCGCGCAGCCGCAACCGGACTGGAAAGCGATTGAATCCAAGCAGTCGGAGATTCTGGAAATCAATCGCCAGACGCAAACCATGATTTTTCAGCGATGGGATTGGGCGAAAACCCAGTTGTCGCCAGAACAGCAACAAGTCTTTTTTGAAATTCTGCAGCAGCGCATCAAGTCCGGCGAAATGCTCGGCGAGATCAAAACCGTGCAGGAAATCATCAACAAACAATCTGCAAAACCCTGAGTTCGTAATACGCAACAACCCTGGAGGAATAGTTTCATGAAACGCAGCTTTACCCTGTTTTTTGTGTTCAGCCTGGCACTGGCTGGATGGTTTTATTCGCAGCCGGCCAGCGACGCCAAAGAGGCCGTGCCGTCAGCGGCAGCGGCCACTTTCAGTAAAGATGTCGCGCCGATTTTGTACGCCAAATGTGCGGTTTGCCATCATCAGGGCGAAGCCGCTCCGATGTCGTTGATGAATTACAAAGAAGTCCGTCCGTGGGCGAAATCCATCCGCGAAAAAGTCGTTAGTCGTGAAATGCCGCCTTGGTACGCTGATCCGAATCACGGCGAATTCCGCAACGATGCCCGCCTGACGCAAGCGCAGATTGACACCATCAACAATTGGGTTGCTGGCGGAGCTAAAGAAGGTGAAGCGAAAGATTTGCCGAAAGCGCCTGTCTTTTCCGAAAGCGGTTGGAAATTCGGTCAGCCGGATGTTGTGCTGGAAATGACCGAAGAAGCTGTGATTCCCGCCGATGGAACCGTTCCGTACAGGTATTACGCCATCCCGACCAACTTCACCGAAGACAAGTACATTCAATTTGCTGAAATCAAACGCGGCGAACCCAGCGTCGTCCATCACGTGATTGTCAGCGTCCGCGACGGCGGCATCCCTGCTGGCGAAATTCGTGGCAATACACGCCGCGTCAATCCCGAAGCCAACGATGAACAACGCAATCAACGTCGCTCAGCAAATCAAGACGCGATGTTGGTTGGTTGGGCGCCGGGAATGGATCCGCTGACGCTGCAACCTGGCAATGCCAAACTGGTTCGCAAAGGTTCGACGCTGGTGTTCCAGATGCACTACACGGCGACGGGAGTCGCCGCCAAAGACCGCACGAAAATCGGATTGTGGTTTGCCAAACAGCCGGTTGAAAAACAAATGCTGACGCGCGGCGTGACGGTTGATCCTTACAAGCTGGTGATTCCCGCCGGCCACGCCAACTTTGAATCGCGTTCGTCGCACACCTTCACCGAAGACGTTCACATCCACATGTTCATGCCGCACATGCATGTTCGCGGCAAAGATTTCCAGTACAAGCTGGTTTACCCGGACGGCAAGGAAAAGATTTTGTTGAACGTTCCCAAGTACGATTTCAACTGGCAGTTGACCTATTTTGTCAAAGAACCGATTGCCGTTCCGAAGGGCAGCCGCATAGAATGCGTCGCGCATCACGACAATTCCGCCAACAACAAATTCAATCCTGATCCTTCGATCGTCGTTCGCTGGGGAGACCAAACCTGGGAAGAGATGATGATCGGCTGGATTGATTACACGATTGACAGTCAGAATTTGCGGTTGGCGCAATCTGCGTCCAAATAGTTTTCATACCAAACTTCACCGGACAAGATTCACAAGATTTCTCAGGATTATTTTTCGTCCTGAAGAATCCTGTGAATCTTGTCCAAGTCCCTTCGAATAAGGAGCATTTCAATGTGGATTCCGAAAGCATTACGCGATTTGAAAAAAGGCGTTGATTCGCCGATGCCAACGCAAGCCGTTTCGAACGAAGAGTTTTTGCCGCGTCCGCAAAGCGAGCCGCAAAAACAGGTCGAACAATTGATTGGCGAACTGTCAGAAACTCGGGCCAAGAAACTCGGCATGCAACGCCGCGACTTTATGCGGACTTCGATGGGATTGGCGACCTGTTTTCTGGCGTCGAATTCCGTCTTCGGCAAAGTCTGGGACGTTGACGAAGTCGAAACCTGGGAGGCCGCCGCGACTCAGGAAAAATGGCCGAAGAGCGAATACTTCGTCATTGACGTGCAGGCGCATTTCACTAATGGGTTGAGAATTCCCGGTTTCCGCACGATGGAGTTCGTCAAAAACATGGGCTTCAACCTGAAAGACGACGCCGATTCGTACAGCTTCCAGAATTTCGTCAAAGAGATGTTCTTTGACAGCGAAACTTCGATGGTCGTCATTTCCGGCGTGCCGGGCAAAGAAAACCTGCGCGACGCCGACGGCAAAGTGTTGGAAGGAGCCGCCCGCACCAAAGGACGCGCTTATGCCGAAAACATTCTGCCAAGCTGGGTGATGCACCAGGCGCGCACCAAGATCAACGACATGGCCGGTTCGCAGCGCGCGTTGAATCAGGGCAACCTCGCTCCGAATCATTATTGGGACAAGGCTAAAAATCAGATCAATAAAGCTGAGTTGATCGAACAGATGGAACGCGAGATCAAGGTCTACGGCATCAGTTCGTGGAAATGGTATTGCCACACCGATCCGGCGCAAACCGGCAACGGATTCCAACTTGATGACGAAAACGCGCAATTCTTTATCGAAGAATCGCGCAAACGTGGCATCAACCTGATCAGCACGCACAAGGGATACTCTTACCAGTCGCGCACGCTCGGTCATCTGGCCAATCCGAAAGATGTCGAAAAAGCCGCGCTGCGAAACCCAGACTTCAATTTCGTGGTTTATCACTCGGCATTGAAACACGGCCCGAACGAACCCAACTGGAAAGAATCGAACAAGTACGATCCGAACACGGGCGATTTCGAATGGCACAGCGTGTTAATGGACATCAAAAAGCGCAATCCGAAGATGAACAACGTGTATTGCGAAGTCGGCAGCTTCTTCAACATTCTGGCCGTGACCGATCCGGTGATGGCCATGCACGGCATTGGCAAAAACATCAAACATTACGGCGCGGATCACGTCGTTTGGGGAACCGACTGTCTGTGGTGGGGTTCACCGCAATGGGCGATTGACGCCTTCAAACGCTTCCAGATTTCGGACGAGATGTGCGAAAAATTCGGCTACAAACCACTCACCAAAGAAGACAAGGCGAAGATTTTGGGATTGAACGCCGCCAAGTTGTACAAAGTGGACGTCAAAGCCAAACGCAAAGCTTTGCCTGCGGATGCGCTGGAAAAAGCCAAAATCGCTTATTTGAACAATGGCGGTCAGCCGAGCAATGCTGCGGCGGGCTGGGTTCGCGCCAACGATTAATGACAGTAACCACATCAGCCGGTACGGAACGGGAAGCGGTAGCGCCCCGGTTTCTCGTGAGGCGTGGGCTTTGCAAGCATCCCATCGCTACTGCTCCGGGTTCCGTACCGAGTTTTTGGTTCCAGGTTGAGTAGTTACTAGCGACAAAATTCAACAAACAGGATGGACAGGGTTTTTCAGGATTTAGTTTCCTGCTAAATCCTGTCCTCTAATATCAGTTAGCACCACAAGGAGATTTCGATGCGACGAGTAGTGATTGTTGGAGCGGCGTTGTTGCTCATTCAACTTCTGGCTGGTTCCGCTTTGGCACAGGCAAAATTGGAAGGCCGTTGGGTCGGCAAGGTCAAATCAATTCAAGGCGAACGCGACGCCAACGCCACCATCAAAAAAGAAGGCGATAAATACATCGGCACAATTTCAGGAATGCGTCCGGGCCAGGACATGGAGTTGAAAGACATCAAAGTGGACGGCGACAAAGTTACCGCCATTGCCGAAGTCGAAACGCCGATGGCGACCATCACCATCAACTACAAATTTACGCTGGCGGGCGACAATCTGAACGGACAAGGTTCGTTGGAATTCAGCGGCAATGCGATCACCTTCGACGTGGAATTGAAGCGCGACACAGGCGGCGCGGCTACGGCTGCTCCCGCACCGCAACAAGCTCAACGCCAACAGCAACGCGCGACTGTCGAACAGCCGCAACAGAAACAGTCCATTGATTATTTCGTCGGCAAATGGAGCTTCAAATTCATTGGCCGCGAAAGCGCATTTGCTTCGGCTCCGCGCGAAGGTGTTGTCGAATTTACCAAACGCGCCGATGGCAAATCGGTTGATGGCGTCGTGACTGGAACCGCCGACGGCAAACCATACAAGGAAACATTTGCGCTGACTTTTGACGCCGCCACCAAAATGTTGACCAGCGTCGAAAAACTGGCCAGCGGAGTTCAGGTCAATGGCACTGGCGACTGGACCAGCCCGATTTCGATTCGCTTTGCGCCGGTGACGATCAAAGTCAAAGGCCAGACGATGCAATTGCGTCGGACGATTTCCATTATTGCCGCGCATTCGTTTTCCGTGACCGACGAATTATCAGAAGACGGCGGCCCGTTCGTCCGATTGGGCAACGCCGTGTACAGCAAAGCTCAGTAAATTTGGATTCAGGCTTTCAACCTGTCTTCACTATCTGGAGGATTTGAATGAAACGCACCCGAATAACAATTTTGGCTTTGGCTGTTTGTTTGGCCATCACTGCCGTAGGGATTTCCAGCAAAGTCAGCGGCGAAAAATCGTCAGCGCCCGCTGCGCCGACTTTCAGCAAAGACGTTGCGCCGATCTTTTTCAAAAACTGCGCCGAATGCCATCGTCCGGGAGAAATCGCTCCGATGTCGCTGATGAATTTCAAGGAAGTTCGTCCGTGGGCAAAAGCCATCCGCGAAAAAATCGTCAGCCGCGAAATGCCTCCCTGGCATGCCGACCCGGCTCACGGCCAATGGTCGAATGACAAACGCATGTCGCAAAAAGAAATTGACACCATCGTCGCCTGGATTGACGGCGGCACGAAAGAAGGCGAAGCGAAAGACCTACCTGCGGCTCCGAAATTTGCAAAAGGCTGGCAGATTGGCGAACCGGACGTGACGTTCCAAATGCCGGAAGAATTCACCGTCCCGGCAGAAGGAACCGTTCCGTACATGTACTTCACCGTGCCGAGCAATTTCACCGAAGACAAATACATCGCCGCGATGGAAGCTCGCGCCGGAGATTTGTCCGTTGTGCATCACATCGTGGTTTACGTCCGCGATCCGAAAGATAGAGCGCCGAAACGTCAGGACATCGGAACCGGGCTGCTGGGCGCTTTGTCGCCGGGCAACACGCCGTTTATTGCTTCGCCGGGAACGGCCAAGCTCATCAAAGCCGGTTCGCAGATCGTCTTCCAAATGCATTACACGCCCAGTGGCAAAGCGACCAAAGATCGTTCGATCATCGGTTTGAAATTTGCCAAAGGGCCAGTGGATCGTGTCATCACAACGACGGCGGCGTGGGATACTCGCTTCGTGATTCCGCCGAACGCCGAAAACCACGAAGTCCGCGCGACGTATGTTGCTGACGAAGACATAGATGTCATCAGCTTGATGCCGCACATGCATCTGCGCGGCAAAGATTACAAATACATCGCGCATTACCCCGATGGACGCCAGGAAGTGTTGCTGTCGGTTCCGCGTTACGATTTCGGCTGGCAGGTGTATTACTACCCGGTCAAGCCGCTGCGCATGACGAAAGGCACCAAGATCGAAGCCATCGCTCATTACGACAACTCGACCAAAAACCCTGTGAACCCCGATCCGAACAAAGCGGTTCGATTCGGCGAACAAACTTGGGAAGAGATGATGAACGGCTTCTTCGATTTCGTTCCGGCGAATCAACCGAAGTCGGCGGCTTCGGGCAGCAGCAGTTCCAAATAAGGCAAATCGAAATACGGAACAAACAGAAATAACGGAATGAACGGAAGCAAGTCGGTTGATCCGCTTTTTCCGTAGTTCCGTTTTTCTATTTGTTCAACCTGATTTATCGCCAACCCACTTTTTTGAGGTGAATTATGGTTCAAAATGTTTCAGTGAAGTTTGCCGCTCGCGTGGCCTCGTTCGTTTTGATTTTGTCGGCGTGTGTGTTCAGTCTGGTAATTCCCAGCAGCAGCCAAAATCAAACTTCGCAAACTCAACAAACTGCCACACCATCAACCAACGAAGCTCACTTTCATCATCTGCACCTGAACACGACCGATCCGAAAGCGGCGATTGATTTTTACACCGCTAAGTTCGATTGCGAAAAAGGCAGGTTTGCCGGTTTGGTGGACGCGGTGTTTGCTCAGAAATCGTGGATTCTGTTTACCAAAGTGGCTACGCCGCCGCCTTCGGAACTGAACACTTCGATTTGGCATTTCGGTTGGGGCGCGGAAAAAATGAAAGACGAATATGAACGGCAGTTGAAACTGGGCACGAAGTTTTTCACACCGCTGACCGACATCAGTGACATAGGCGGCAACACTGGCGCGAAGGATTTATTTTATTACGCCTACGTCGAAGGCCCCGACAAGGCTTTGATCGAATTGAACACGGCCAATCATCACCGTTTCGGTCATCTGCATTTGTTCAGCGAAGACCCTGTTGCTGCCGCAGAATGGTATGTCAAACATTTGGGCGCTCGTGGTCGGATTCCGACTTCGCGCACTCCACGAATGTACAAAGGTTATCAGATTGGCCCATCGGCTTCGTTGATGTTGGACAACGTCAACATCATCATCTTTCCGGCGGAGTACCTGAAGAAAGATTACCCCGACCGCTGGAAAGACAAGGTCGTTTTGGAATCCACCAAAGGCCACGTTGTTGACCACATCGGCGTCAGTTTCGACAACGTCACCGAAGCCATGGAAAAGCTGCGAAAAGACGGCGCCAAAGTCACCGATGAAATTCGTTCGCTGGCCAATGGCAAAATCAAATTCGGCTTTATCGAAGGCCCGGACAAAATCCGCATCGAAGTAATCGAAGGTCACGCGAAAAAGGAGTAATCGTTTTTTTCTCACTCGGACTGTGAGGCTGAAACCTTTGGTGAAGTCATGAAAACATCGGGAACCGTCAAAATTCTGTTTGTCGCCAAAACGCTCGTGGTTGTTATTGCCGCGAGCGTTTTCTTTTGGTTGTCAGGTTTTCAACCGTTATCGGCTCAGGACAAGCCGCAGGAAAAAGCCGCTGAGCCGCAGCAAACGCAGCCGAAAAAGTTGGACCCGGCGGCTTGGGGTGGCAACCATGTGGGCAAACCGCTCCCGGAATTTGTCTCCGGCGATGAGTGTTTGTTTTGTCATCGCAATACGGTTGGCGCTACGTGGCAGAGCAACGCGCACGGTGTTGCGCTTCGCCACAGCGAAGACGCTGCGGAGTTGCGAGAATTGCAAAACAGCAATCCGAAGCTGAAAGAAATGGGCGACCAGATCGAATACTTTCTTGGCAGTCGCCATCGCGTGCGATTTTTGAAGAAAGACGGCTACGGCAAATTTGCGATTCTGAATACGCAGGCGGTGTTGAATGCGGAAAGAAAAGTCGAACGCTGGGAATCGGCTGACAACCCAAAATGGGACAAGGAGAAATTCGCAAATCGTTGCGCTGGCTGTCACACGACGGCAGTTGATGCCAAAACCAAAACGTTTTCCGCCTTCGGGCTGGATTGTTACACCTGCCATGGCAGCGTAGACCTGAATCACACCAACGACATTTCGCTGGTGCTGTTGTCGAAAAAACGCCGAAACGATGTGAAGGTCATTACTTCGATTTGTGCTCAATGTCATTTGCGCGAAAGTAAATCGAAAGCTTCAGGATTGCCGTATGCCAACAACTTCGTTTCGGGCGACAATCTGTTTCAGGATTTGGCTGCGGATTGGGCCAAGGCAGATGACGCGAATTTGAATCCCGGAGATCGTCACGTTTGGCGAAACGTGCGCGATGTGGTGGTCAACGGCGATGAATCAATCACCTGTCTGAGTTGCCATCAGGTTCACGCGGCAGGCGGAATGAATCCCACGCTCCGCCATCGGCGCATTCTGCGCGCGCCGGTTTGCAGCGAATGTCACGCCGCCGACAGTTTCAAAACTCCGGTGCGATATACGGTTCGCAGTTCACTGTGCGAATACTGATCGGAAAGCCAGAACGATGATGGCCGTAATAGTTCAAGCCGTCACCAATGAACCGCGCACACGATTGCGATAATTGATGCACTCTTCCAGCACTTCCCGGTATTCGGCAACATCAACATCGCGTTCGCAACACAACAACATCAGCACACCGTCATCGCGGAAATTTCCATCCCATTCGATGACTTGTTCATCTGCCCACGCGGTTGAATACTGCCGCATCTTTTCATCATCCATTCGGTCGAAATAAGCCCGCAAGTTTACGCCGGTTTCATCCATCGGTTTATCTGATGGTTCTTGCTCAAAATTCCAAATAGGTTGTTCCATAGTGATGATCTTTTGTCAGTTTTCTGTCGTTCTTCTTTAGCCGCAATTAATTGCCCTAGTGCGGAACCTTTGTTTGCTTGATTCGTTATGGGAGGCACGGGTGAACCTCCTGATAATGGCGGTCACAGAGAGTCTGGGGTGGGTTCTCAATGTGGCCGCCATCTTTTTTTCCACTAAACACTTCTCAAATTTTCATCGTCATCTCGTTTGCTTGTTGCAGGATCGCCGGGCGGCAGCAAGTATTCGTCCAAATTTAATCGAACAGAGCCTCCCGCGTCGCTGTAAAGGTTGTCGTAACCAAATTTGCTGCGACGATACCGATTCCAATAAAAGTAAGTCCAACCAGATATAAATCCCAGAATGATTGCTACAAATAACATGATGCCCACCCAATAAAATGTTCTGAGGATGACTTGTGCCGTCTGGGACATTTCTTCAAGGGCGAACGGGTCTGGGGGACGATATGCCAGCGGAATGTGGCTCATCTTTTTGCCTTCCCAATACACGGCAGGAGTGTATTTGATCTGGGAGATAATTTTTTCCGCACTTGGCAAATCTTCCGTTTTGGTCGTCAAGACAATGTAATTGCCAATTCGTTTCAGCAATCGTTGGTTTCGTTCCTGTTCCGGCAAATTGCTGAAGTAGTTGTGAAATTGAGTCTCTCCGTCGGTGGCCAGTTGAGGCGTGTGATATTCGACAAGGAGAAGATTGAAACCGGAGTTTCCGTTGCGATATTTGGCGAATGCGACTTCAGTTCCGCCGGAAAAATTCACTACGTCTTTCAGATCAGAAAAACCATCAAGTCGAGCCAGAGCAGAAGAGCCAACCAAATAAATTTCGGAATCCGCAATTTTGTTTTCGCTCGGTAAATGGGATGGCAGAAGCGGTAATTCACCGTTGCTGGAATTCAGATTTTCTTTCAGCGTTTGCAGCAAATCCTGCGGCGCAGAATTTGTCGTTTCTGAAGTCAGGCTGACCAGATACCGACCGGAAAGAAATTCGCTTCGATTTTCCGCCAGTTTGTTGCGATTGAAGGTGAACAACCCATAGGCGCCAGAATCGAACTGCATACGGAATACTTCCACTGTGACGGAATCTTTTCTATTGGTGTAATGCCGCGAAACCATGCTTTCCAGCCAGAACTCTTTGTAAACATCACCGTCTGGCAAAACGGCGCATTGTTCTGCCGACAAGGTGCGAACCGGGCTGCTGGCGCGCCAGGTTTCGCCAAGCTTTTCCGGCAATACTGGTTTGGAGTTTGTTTGCTGAGCGTAACTGCCAATTGCCAACAATGGCAGCAAACACAACGCGGCAAAACAGGTTTTGATCGAAGTGATGTTGAGATGAAACAAAAGATTGAGTTTGGGCAATGCAACCCTCCTAAAAACGCTTGTTGCCGATGGGTCGCCCCGCTCTACTCAAAGCAAGATGAAATTCTTGTGTTAAGGCTTTGATGACGGGAAGGCGATTCAATTCCAGTACTGCAATTCGTTCAGAATCAAATCTGCGTACTTGCGCGGGTCTTTGATCGCCCGCATCGGCATTGTACCTTCAATGGTTGCACTGTCAATTTCGATGTCTCCGATGCCGATCATGCGTTCTTTCAGAGTTTGATTGACGGTTACATCCTGAACATGGCGCAGCGGAATGTTGCGCGAAGATTTGGAAAACACGCCGTTTTCTATTTCGACTTTGACAGTCGTCAATGTGTACACAGTGTGATTGTGTTGAATGTGGTGATAGATTGGCCTGATGAACAAAATGACAACGACAGCCGCCGCCGTCCAATAAGATTTGAAGTAATAAGCGATCAACGCCGTCGTCATGACTGACAGAATAATCGCGAAAAAGTATTTCATCCCTACTTCGTAAAAAGCCGGAGTAATGGAAAAGATGACTTCCTCATCGTCGTGCGAGCTTTCAACTTCGTCGTCGTAATCGTCTTCCAGCAACTCAGAGCCTTCGTCTACTTCTTCAGCGAAGTCTTCCTCTTCGTAATACTCTTCCTGAAAATTCATCCTGCGGCGAGCCGGACGAGAAATTGGCGGCGGAATCCCGCGCGATTGGCGACGAGAAACTCTTCCCGAAACAGCATCCGGCAATTTATTGCCGCAGTAGTTACAGAACTGACTACCGTCTGCCAGGTTTTTTCCGCATTGATTGCAATACATAGGGCATGCTCCGGTATGAGTTACAAAACGTGAAGCCGTGATTATGTTCGTTTCAGAAAATCTCCGACAATCTGATTGAAGCTCGCTGCCGATTCCAGATTGGCCAGATGCCCGGCTTTCGGAATCACGGCCAACCGCGAACCGGGAATTGCGGCGTTCATTTTTTCAGACTCGCTTGGCGGAGTCAGTGTGTCTTCTTCGCCGACAACAACCAGTGTCGGACAGGTGAGCTTAGCCAGCAAATCCGTCGAATCGTCACGCCCGGCCATCCCAATTAATGCTTTGGCAATGCCTTCGGGATTGGCGGTTTCGATCATTGTTCGCACTCGCTCGGCAATTTGCGGCTGAGTTTTTCGTGTGGTTTCACCCAGCAGTTTCGGAATCATCAATTCGACGATGGCAGAGGCACCTTTGTTCCTGACCAGTTCCGCAGTTTCAAATCGTCCACGTTTGCCTTCTTCTGTGTCGGTGACAGCGCGCGTGTCGCACAGGATCAGCGAATTCACTCGTGTTGGATATTTTCGGCAGAGCGCCAACGCTGCATAACCGCCCATCGAAAGACCGCAAATCGTCGCAGAACCGATGCCGAGTTGATTCAGCAATCCAGCGACGACATCGGCAAAGTTCGGCATCGTCGAATCGGCGGCACTCAAACTGCTGTCGCCAAAACCTGGCCAGTCGAGCGTAATAACGCGATGCGTTTGGGAAAACTCTGCAACCTGTTCGTCCCACATGGATTGGTTCAGCGGAAAGGCATGAAGAAACACAATTGGCTGACCTTGCCCTAAGTCTCGAAATGCGAGTTCCGAGTCGTTGATTTTGATCTTGTTCATTGCACGATGACCTCTGACAAAACTCTACCTCGAGCAGTTTTCATCTCCAACCCCAGCAGCCGGGCGATGGTTGGCGCAACATCAATAAGTCGCATGTATTCGATTCTCTGCCGCGCTTTGATTGCCTTACCGCTCATGAATAGCGATCCTCGCATTTCCGCTCTTGATGGCAAATATCCGTAAGCCGTGCGGTCAGTGGTTTTAGCAGTTGTCGAACCGTTGGCGCGCGCTGAGATTTGAAACGAAGGAGCCGCATCCAGAAAAAATGCTGCGCGTGGATCAGCGCCCAGCCGAGCGGCTTCGCGCCGCGCGATGATTCGCCACAGAGGATTATCGGAATCCTTTTCCAGTTCCAAAAACAGCTTTTCCAACTCTTTCGTGGTCGTTTCGTCCTGTGTATTTTTCAAATAGATTGCTGCCGAACCGCCAAACGTCTGAGCCACTGCTCGCCACGTCTTCAAGTTGCCCTGGCTGTCGGTCGTCAGAAAACCTTTTTTGGCCAGCCAGGCATTGAGTCGGAATTCCTGCTCGACCTTACTGGCTCCACGATCGGAAACTATCAGGAACGTTGTCTCGGTTTTCAGCTTGGCGCTTTCAATCGCTGAAACGATATTGCCAATCAGCCCATCAATCTTTTCCATCGCCGATTTTGCTTCTGTCGAAAGCAGGCCGTGACGACTTTGAGCCGTGTCAAGCGACGTGAAATTAACGGCCAGTAAATTCGGCTGATGCTTTTCGATCAATCCGATTGCCGTTTCAGTTTTGGAAATATCGGAATCTTTTTCGGTTTCTGGCAGATTGAATTTGATGCTGGCGTCGGTTGTCATCGGAAAGCCAATGGCTGCGGTCGTCATTTCGGCGCGGTAAGCGGCTTCCCAGATCGTATCGGTCTTGATCGTTTTGGCTGATTGAAACGGCGAAGCCGATTGAGTACCGGTTTGTTCATCGAACGGGAAGTCGGACGTGATGCTGTGATCTGCCGGCAACACACCCGTCATCATGCTGACGTGAGCGGGAATTCGCAGCGACGGATAAACACTTTCGACGCCGACAGCATGCGAACCATTGGCACGCAGCGATTGCAGGTTGGGGGTTTTCAGCCGAAAGGATTCGGGTTCATTGGCGTGGTCGGCGCGCAAACCGCTGATCGTAATCAACACGATGTGCGAAGTCAGTTTCGGAGCTTTAGGTTTGCCGGTCGTAGTCGTAACCGGCTTCGGTTGTTGAGCTTGTGGCGCAGCAACAAAGAGCGAGTTTAGTAACAACAGGATTGCTGAAACTGTCGGGACTATTCTGAATTGCATCACTTCCCTTGCGCTTCGCGTATGGCGGCGATCATTTCGCGCACGGCTCGATCCAACCCGACCAACGCCGCGCGAGCAATAATGTTGTGGCCGATGTTGAATTCTTCGATGTCGGCGATGCGAGCAATCGGGCCAACATTGCGATAAGTCAGCCCGTGACCGGCGGCGACTTTCAATCCTTCGCGGGCGGCGGCTTTGGCAGCAGCCTTGATCCGCGCGGCTTCTTTTTCAATTGCTTCGATGCGACGAACGGTTTTATCGCCAGGATGTTCGTTTAGGTGAGCGTACTGTGCCGTGCAGATTTCCACCTGAAACGCTCCGAGTTTGGCCGAAGCTTTGATCTGTTCAACGTCCGGGTCAATAAACAGAGCCGTGAAAATGCCGTTGTCTTTCAGTTTGGCGATGGCAGTCTTGATCGTTCTTTTATGGGCGATGACATCCAATCCGCCTTCGGTTGTGATTTCCTGCGGAGTTTCGGGAACCAGCGTCACCACGTCAGGCTTGACGCGCGCGGCGATTTCCACCATTTCATCGGTCGCAGCCATTTCGACGTTCAGATGTGTGATGACCGCTTGTTTCAGCGCGATTAAATCGTAATCCTGAATATGCCGCCGATCGCTGCGTAAATGGGTTGTGATGCCGTCGGCTCCGGCCAGTTCGCAAATTACCGCCGCCGAAACCGGGTTGGGTTCGTTGGTGCGTCTGGCCTGACGAATAGTTGCAATGTGGTCAATGTTGACGTTCAGTCTGCTCATCTTTTTGTTTCAGCAATTTCGGATTTCAGGTTCGATAAATTGGCCGCCTGATCGTATTTGCCGGTCAAATCGTTCCAGCGAATCGTCGAAACTTCCATCAGGACTTTGATCGGCGAACCGATGGGATTTACCTTCGAACCCTCAACGTGATTCCAACGGACGGGAGTTTCCAACAACCGCCAGCCTTGTTTTTGGGCGATGAAAAGAATTTCTGGGTCGAAGCCGAAACCGTCAATTTGTTGCAGCGGAAACACCGCTTGCGCGGCTTCGCGCCGAAATGCTTTGAATCCACATTGTGTGTCTTTGAAACTCAACCCGGTCAGCGCGAACTGAATCAGGTTGCCAGCTTTGCCGATGGTTTCGCGCATTAAGGATTGATGTGTGCCGATCAAACTGCGATCAAGCGCACGCGAACCGAAAACGACGTCGTAACGATTGTCAGCAATCGGCGTGATGACTTTGACAATCTCGCTGGTTGGCGTGGCCAGATCGGCATCGTAAAACAACGCGATGTCACCTGTGGCCTGGAGCATGCCGTTTCTGACCGCGAAGCCTTTGCCGCGATTGCCAGGGTTTTCAATCAACCTCAACCGTCCGGCACTTCGTTGGGCGAATTCCATGACTGTTTCTGCTGTCCGGTCGCGCGAACCGTCGTTGACGACCAAGACCTCGCTGTCATAACTCTGGGCGTTCAGATATTCGAACGTGCCTTCGAGCGTTCGGCCAATTCGTTGTTGTTCGTTGTAAGCCGGAATGACGATGGATAAAAAAGGCATTTGCGTTTGTCCTCTTGATGAGTCGGCAATATAACACGACGAACTTGGCTGCGAAATTGTATAAACCTTAGCATCGAAGCCATTTGCCAGTCAGTTCGATAAAACCTGTTTTTCACCGGAGGGTTGGCAGATTGTTTAGCTTTTGCGGTTCGCAATGATGAAATTTGAGTCAGCCATATTTCTATGGAGAGCGCGCAATTAAAATGAAGCCTGTGCGTAATCCGGTGCGGAACTGGGAGCGGTAGCGACTGGATACTTTCGTGAGCGTTACACTTCAATCTAATCCGGTCGCTATCGCTCCCGGTTCCGTACCATCGCTCAAATTATTGATGGCAAGCCACTTTTATTCGCACAGGCTTCAATTAAAATTGCTGATGGAAAATTGAGGAACTGATGTTACGCGATGGCAGATCAAATAAAGCGTTTGACAGTTTCTTCGTCCCGGTAGGGACGGTTGAATTTAGCGCGGCGTTTCAACGCCGGGTAGCAGTGCCTCTCTCCGCCGCGTCCCGTAGTGGACGCTTGAACCCTGCTTTGGCAGAAACTCAGGCGTCCCTACAGGACGCCGACTCATTCGCTGCTTTCCCGGCAGTGAACTGCCGGGCTAATATCAAACCGTCCCTGCCGGGACGAAACCGTGTCAAAACGAATGTTCGATTCTTTAGCGCGTAACATCAGTGTTTAAGAGTGAACCGCAGGGAAACTTCAAACCAAATGCGAGATGCTTATAAACGTCCACTTCACTTCTGACAAGATTCCGAAGCCTTTGTTGTTGCTGTGATGTCATATTCGAGCGCCTTTGCGCGGCGGAATCGCAGCTTTGGCTCCGTCGTTCAAAAAAGCCTTGCGCTTGCTGTCCAACCAGGCTGTAAATGGCCTGGACGCTATACGCAGCTTCTCATTCCGATTCGTGTCACAACGTCACGCGTAAGCATTATTGGTTTTCCTGGTACCAATCCACAGTATATTTCAGTCCTTCGGCCAAACCGACCAGCGGGCGATAACCGAGCAGGTTCTCCGCTCGCGTGATGTCGGCCAGCGAATGGCGAACGTCTCCGGCGCGAGTTTCTTCGTAGTTCGGTTTCAGGTTAGTGCCGATGATCTTCTGCAATTCTTCGAACAATTGATTGAGTGTGATGCGCTGGCCGATGCCGAGATTCATGACTTGACCGACGGCTTCGGGAGCTTCGGCGGCTCGCAGGTTGGCATCAACGACGTTGGCGACATAGGTGAAATCGCGCGATTGTTCGCCGTCACCGAAAATTGTCGGGGCTTCGTTGTTCAGCAGCGAAGTGACGAATTTGGAAATCACGCCGGAATACGGCGAAGTCGGGTCTTGCCGAGGGCCAAAGACATTGAAGTAACGCAAAGCGACAGTTTCCAGTCCGTACACGCGCGTGAAGGTCTGGCAATACAACTCGCCAACCAGCTTTGCGGCTGCATACGGCGAAAGCGGATTCGGCAACATGGTTTCTGTTTTGGGCAACACTTCAGTGTCGCCGTACGCCGAACTGGAAGCAGCAAAAATCACTCTCTTGACTCCGGCGTCGCGCGCAGCCATCAACACGTTGAATGTGCCGTTGACGTTGGCATCGTGATTGAGTTGCGGTTCGGCGACCGAACGCGGGACGGATGGAATGGCTGCTTCGTGGTAAACGATATTGACGCCCGCCATTGCTTGCCGAATGGCGTCGGCATCACGAATGTCGGCTTCGATGAATTCGAGCTTGCCTGCCAGATGCGCCAGATTTTCGCGTTTGCCGGTCATCAGGTTGTCCAGTACGCGCACCTGTTCGCCGCGTTTAACCAGAGCTTCAGCAATGTGCGAACCGATAAATCCCGCTCCGCCTGTCACCAAATAAAGTTTTTGATTTCCCACTGTTTTGAATTTCCTTTCTTGCCTTTTATCAAATATCGCGGCGGGGAATCCGCGTAGTAATCAACCTTCGATCGCTTCAGCCGGAGCCTCTGAAGCGAAGGTTTGTTTGGCGCGTTGCGCCACTGTTTCGTACCAGTAAACGTACACCGTAAATGCCGCCAACAGCAGAATGCTGCCCAGCAAAATCAACATTCGCATCCAATCCATCAACCCATCGCCGACCAGTTTTTCGGCAAAAGCATAGGCCACACCGCCTGTGCCGAGCGCCGCACTCAAACCGTAATAAGTCAGTGTCACGCGGCGATGGCTTTGTCCGGCGATGACCAGTCGTTGATACAAATGCGAACGATGAGCTTCCCAAAGTTTTTCGCCCCGACGCGCGCGGCGAATCAACGTAAAAATTGTGTCGTACAAAAAGCTGCTCAGAATCAACAGCACGGCTATGAACGGCACAGGGCGTTCGCCGCTGTTCGATGTTACGGTCGCAAACGCCGCCAGCACATAGCCGATAAACAAACTGCCGACATCACCCATGAAGATTTTTGCCGGTGGGAAGTTGTGTGCGACGAATCCCAGACAGGCCGCCGCCAACATCAAACATCCCGCTCCGATCAATCGGTGGCCGGTTCCGATGCTGACCGCCGCCAGAGCCAGGCTGTAAATGACACCTACGCCGCCAGCCAGCCCGTCAATGCCGTCCATGAAGTTGAACAAGTTGCTGAATCCCGTCATCCAGATGATGGTAATGACCGCTCCTAGAACGATGCTGACATCCAGCCGCCCGACAAAAGGAATGTGCAGGTATAAAAACGTGACGCCGCTCCACAACGCGATCAGTGCCGCCACCAGTTGTCCCAGATATTTGGCCAGCGGGCCGATGCGGCGCATGTCGTCCACCAAACCGACCGCAGCAATGATGACGTAACTGAGCAACGCAAAGCCGAATTTCATCGCCAGCATCCAGTTTCTGGAGGCTCCAATCAGCATCACCCACAGCAGGGGCAAAATGATGACGAACGCAGCGACGATGCCCAGCCCGCCCATTCGCGGCGTAGGTTGCGTGTGCGAACTGCGCGCGTTCGGCATATCCAGCGAACGAAACCAGGCCGGAGCGGTCGCCAGCCAGCCTGTGACCAGATACGCAATAACACCCGCCAGAAAAAAGATGCTTGCTCGAAACATAAAATCTACCGGTGTGGCAATTTTTCAAATTGCCACAGATTGTTTGCCAGCACTTCGCGCAAACTCGCACGAGGTTTGAAACCGAGTTCGCGTTCGATTTTCGCAGCACGGAACACCGTGTTGGACGACAGTTTGCGAACCCGATCCGAAGAAATCGGCAATTCGATGCCGATCAGGTTTTCAATCACATCTGCTGCTTTGCCCGCCAGCACGAGCGGCCAGCGAGGCAGCTTTATCGGTTGTCGTTTGCCAAACAATTCGGCAATCGTTGCGGCAATTTCCAACTGCGAATAAGGCCGCGCGTCGGTGACGATAAACGTTTGCCCGATGGCGCGTTCGTCGCTGGCGATCAGCAGCGCCGCGTCAACGACGTTTTCGACCGCGACCATGCTTTTCAAATTCTGTCCGTCGCCGACGATGAAATAACGGTTTCGCCGAATGGCTTCGATCAGTTTAGCCACGTTGCCGCGATCACGCGCGCCGTAAACTACGGGCAATCGCAGAACAGTGGTTTTCAACCCGCTGGCCAACGCAATTTGTTCAGCTTCCAGCTTGCTTCTGCCGTAATCGGTGGTTGGCGTCGGCAAACTGTTTTCGTCCAAAACTTCGTCGCGTTCGCCGTAAACGGCAACGGTGCTGAACTGAAAGAATCGCTCGGCTCGATTTTCAATCGCCGCCGCGACGACATTGCGAGTGCCGATGACGTTGTCGTGCTCGAACTCTTCGGCAGAAGTTCCTGGTTTGGCATGAACTTTTGCCGCCAGATGAAACACCGTTTGGCAATCGCGCATTGCTGCAATCAGCTTTTCCGAGTCGGCAAGCTCGCCTTCGGCTAGTTCGACATTCGGCCATTGAGTCAAAAAACTTGCTCGCGCTTGATTCCGAACCAGCGCGACGATTCGCCAGCCGTCGCCAGCCAATCGGGAAACGAGCGCGCTGCCAATGCAGCCAGTTGCGCCGGTGACAAACGCCGAACGTTGTGTTGCACCGTCGTTCATTACTCGCTCGACAGCGAAGCCTGACCGGCAATCGGCAGGCTGCGTTTTTCAACCAAGCTTTCCAAAGCGACGCGATAACGATCCGTGATGGCTTCACGCGCGAAGTTGTGTTCGACGAATTGACGACCTTTTTCGCCCATGCGGTTTCGCGCTTTGGCGTCGGCTTGGAGTTTCAATATCGCTTCGGCCAACGCCCGTCCGTTTTCCGGTTCGACGCACACGCCGCAACCGACTTGATCGGTCAATTTCCAAACCGTGCTGCCTTCGTCAACTCCGGCGATGTACGGTTTAGCGGCGGCCATAATGCTGTAGGTTTTGCACGGAACCGAATTTTCCGTAATGCCATGCCGCAGCGGAATCAACGCCACGTCAGCAGCGGCATACACCATCGCCACATCGCTTTCCGGCTGGAACGGCAACAGCTTCACGTTCTGCAAACCGCGCCGCCGGGCGTCAGCAATCAATTCGTCGCGGCAACTTCCTTCGCCGACGATGGCGAAGACAATATCGTTGCGGTCTTTCAACTGTTCGGCGGCGTCCAAAATGACTTCCAGGCCTTGCGACAAACCGACGTTACCCGCGTAAAGCACGGTGAATTTGTCCGCCAAACCATTCGCCAGCGAAAACGAATTCGCCTTTTCCATCGGTTTGATGAAATCGGTGTCAGTGAAATTCGGAATGACTTCGATCTTGTCGGCAGAGACGCCTTTGGCCGTCAAGTTGGCTTTGAATTCGTCGGATATGGCAAAGATTCGACGACTGTGGCGATAAATGAATTTTTCCATCGCTTCGAAAAAGGCGATCAGTCGTTGTCCGCGCAGCATTCCGAGTTTGACGGCGACTTCCGGCCAGATGTCTTGCAAGTTGTAACAATAAGGAATGCGTTTCAGCAGTCCGAGCACATAAGCCGTCAAACCGATGGTCAGCGGCGGCGACATGACAAAAATCACGTCTTGCTTGCCAGCGAACAATCCAGCCAGCGTCGAAGAAATGTTGAACGACAGATAATTCAAAATGCGCTGCCAGCCAGAGCGTTTGTGCGGGACGAAGATGTACGACCGAATGACGTTTACGTTGCCGACGCGGTCGTGCTGGAACAGCCGTCTGCGATATTCCGGCCAGACTTCGTCGCAGTTGTAATGCGGAAACGAAGTCAGCACGGTGACTTCGTGGTCGGCTTCGGCCCAGTCTTCGCACAAGGCGCGGATGATCGGGCCGTTTGATTGGCAACGGTCGGGTTCGTAATACAGGCTAACGACAAGAATCTTCATTGCGCTTTGCGGGCGCTGTGGGCGCTCTTTCAATGGGATTGGTTCGACACGCTTTGGGAGTTTTGTGATGATGGGGCTTGGTTGATCGTCCGTCGGTTCATCGTCAATAAATCGTCAACCAGCGCGCGAGGGTCGAAGCCTACAGTATGCCGAAAGCTTAGGCAAGAATGGCTTTAGCCAGACGCCGTTTCGAGACTAAGATGTCACCGAACCAACTCACCAACCAGGAGAATCCAATGAGTTCTGAATCGGAAAAACCCTTTCATCGAGTCGCCGCCGTCAGCGACGTTCCGCTCGGCAGCGGCATTCAAGTCATGATTGACCACGACGATCTGGCGCTGTTCAACGTCGGCGGAGAATTTTTCGCCATTGATGACCTCTGCCCGCATCGCGGAGCGTCGCTCAGCGAAGGGTTTTTGGAACAGGACAAGGTCTTTTGTCCGCTGCACTGTTTTGACTTCAATCTGAAGACCGGAGAAAGCCAGGTGGCTTCGCATCTGCGCGTCGCAACCTATCCAACCAAAATCGAAAACGGCGACGTTCTCATCCAGTATTGAAAAATGGCTGAAACTTCTTTGCTGCAAATTTATTACCACATACTGTTCGCGGCGTCGGCGGCGTTTAATCTGAGCATGGCTGCCGTGTTGTTGTTCAAACCTGACGTGATGCTGGCGCGATTGGAAATCCGCGATCCGGCGGCGCGATTGCTGGCGCAATCTTTTGCTTCCAGCGTGTCGGCTTGGGGAATTGGCTATGCGTTGATTGCTTACGATCTGGTGCTTTTTCGCAACTTCGCCTGGCTGGGCGTGATTTCCAAAACAATTTTCTTCCTGATTTATATTACCGCGTGGGGAAAGGGCAGGCTGAAGTTTGCGGCGTTCGTCCCGGCGCTGATTGATTTGGCGCTGGCGGTTCTTTTCATTGAATTTCTCTGGCGAACCGGCGGCAGATAGAGGAATGGAGAGATGGAGGGAAAGAGGGAAGGAGAGAAAAGAGTTTTTTATCCCTCAATCCCTCCGTCTCTCAATCCCTCAGTCTCAGCTACTGAATCGCCAGCATTCGATCCAACGCCAGCTTCGCCCATCGAGCTGTTTCGGCGTCAACCGTGATGTGATTGACGACGTGACCAGCAACCAGGTTTTCCAACGACCAGCACAGGTTTTCCGGCGCAATGCGAAACATCGTCGCGCACATGCACAGGTCGGGAGCCAGCAAGGTGATGAACTTATCTGTGTGACGTTTGGCCAGTCGGTTGACCAGATTCAATTCCGTTCCCACAGCCCATTTGCTGCCCGCCGGAGCTTCGGCAATGGTTTTGATGATGAACTCTGTCGAGCCATTCAAGTCAGATTTCGCCACGACTTCATACCGGCATTCGGGATGAACCAAAACCTTGATGCCGGGATGTTCGGCTCGACGGTCATCCACGTGCCGAGCCTGAAACCGTCCGTGAACCGAGCAAAACCCTTTCCACAAAATGATCTTCGCTTGCCGCAATTGCTCCGGAGTATTGCCGCCGAGTTCCAATCGCGGATCCCACACCACCATTTGTTCCAGCGGAATGCCGAACTTGATGCCGGTGTTGCGCCCCAGATGTTCGTCGGGGAAGAAGAATAGTTTTTCGCGTTGGGCAAACGCCCACTGGAACAACGGCAAGGCGTTCGACGAAGTGCAAACCACGCCGTCGTGACGACCGCAAAACGCTTTGATGTTCGCCGCTGAGTTCATGTACGTGATCGGCAACACGTCTGTGATGCCGAGTTGCTGCAACTGTTCCCAGGCGTCTTCGACCTGATCCAGTCGCGCCATATCCGCCATCGAACATCCGGCGGCCATATCCGGCAAAATCACCTGTTGATGCGTGGCGCTCAGAATGTCGGCAGATTCGGCCATGAAATGCACCCCGCAAAAAACCAGATGCTCGGCCTGATGACGCTCCGAAGCCATCTGCGACAGCTTGAATGAATCGCCGGTCAAATCGGCGTGACAAATTACGTCGTCGCGCTGGTAATGATGACCGAGAATCACCACACGGTCGCCCAGAGTTTTCTTCGCCGCCTGAATCCGTTCGAACAACTCCGCTTCGCTCAGGTTCAAATACTCGTCAATCGGTTTTGCTTCGCTGCGTTTGAGCGCGACCGCCGCGCCGCTTGTTCGATCTGCAATCACTTGATTCATCCTCTCTGCCTCCTTCGTTTCCTTTTGTTGACTTAGTGTACTTGGTACACGACAGCGCAAAGTGTACAAAAGACACTAAGTCAGCGCAAGAAGAAATTTGGTGCGGAACCGGGAGCGGTAGCGACTGGGTGTCTTCGGCGGGCGCTTATTACAAACCCACCCGGTCGCCACGGCTCCCGGTTCCGTACCGGCGCTTTGCGCTAGGAACGGTTGATGTCCAGAGCTTTCATGCGGCGGTACAGGTGGCTGCGATCAATGCCCATCAATTCGGCTGTGCGAGTGATGTTGCCGTCGGCTTCGGCCAGTTTTCTGAGGATGTATTCGCGTTCGTAAGTTTCGGACGCTTCGCGGTAAGAATCGAAATTGTAACTGGAAGCGGGCGGAGCTTCACCGCTCAGGATCGGCAGATCGTCGGCGGTAATTTCGTGGCGCGAATGCATGATGATGACTCGTTCGACCGTGTTGCGGAGTTCGCGGACGTTGCCCGGCCAGTGATAATTCTGCATGCGTTCGATGGCTGCGGGAGCGAATTCTTTGGGCAGTTTGCGATTGGCCAGCGAAAATTCGCGGTTGAAATGTTCGATCAGCAACGGCACATCTTCCAGGCGTTCGCGCAGCGGAGGAATTTCAAACGGGATGACATTCAAGCGGTAAAACAAATCGGCGCGAAACAGGCCGCGCTCGATTTCGGCTTCCAGCCGTTTGTTCGTTGCGGCGATGACTCGAACGTCAACGCTGATTGAGGTTTCGGAACCGACTGGCTCGAAGCTTTGTTCTTCCAGCGCGCGCAAAACTTTCGATTGCGTCTTCAAACTCATGTCGCCAATTTCGTCCAAAAAGATCGTGCCTTCGTCGGCGCGCTCGAACTTGCCGCGTTTGGCCTGCGTCGCTCCGGTGAACGCGCCTTTGACGTGACCGAACAGTTCCGATTCGATCAAGTCTTCGGGAATGGCGGCGCAATTCACTTCGACGAAGGCGCGCGCCGCGCGCAAACTTTGCGAATGCAGCGAGCGCGCAACCAGTTCTTTGCCGGTGCCGGATTCGCCGTAAATCAGCACGCGACCGCTGGTCGGCGCGGCAAAAGTGATTTGCTGTCGCAGAGCGCGCATAGGCACGGAATCGCCGATCATCGCGTAGCTGCGTTCCAGTTTTTCCTGCAATTCGGAATTGGCGGCTTCGAGTTCTCGCTGGCGGATGGCGTTTTTGACGGCCAGCACGGTTTTTTCCAGCGACAGCGGTTTTTCGATGAAATCATACGCGCCGAGTTTGGTCGCGCGAACGGCGGTTTCGATTCGCCCGTGGCCGGAAATCATCACGACGCTGACATCAGGGTAAGCGGTTTTCAAACGTTCCAGCGTTTCCAGCCCGTCCATTCCCGGCAGCCATACGTCCAGCAACACACAGGCAAAAAGCCTTTTGTCGAACGCACGCAGGCAATCTTCACCGCTGCCAACTGTAGAAACGTTGAAACCTTCGTCTTCCAGCACGCCGCCCAGCGATTGGCGAATTCCTGCTTCGTCATCCACGATCAAAATCGAATGAGCCATCTGTTAGTCCAGTTTCAAAAGGAAATGCTTCAAAAGAAAGTGTGCGGGAGAAAGTGTACAGAATTTTCATCATGTTGTCGCTGCCAGTATGGGAAGCCGGCGTGTGCGATTCGTGTTTGAAATCGGAAGACTCAGCCGGCTGAAGGGCAAGAACCGGTCGCTGAAGTTGTGACTCTCCTGCCTGGCGCGGCAGCCTAAATCATCGGTTAGTAGGCAACAACGGACGTTATCCCCAGCTTTGCAAAAAGCCAGACCGGTGTTTATCATCGCGCCTCATTTCCGAACGAATACGCAAATCAACCAATCACTTATGAAATTCGTCCGCGAAGATCACGAAGAGACACGAAGAGGTTTTACCGCCTTGATCGTGTCTCTTCGTGTTCGGCGCGGATTTTTCCATCTTTTCGATCAAGGAGATCAATGGCAGAAAAGCCGGAAAAATTTGACGTAACCGTCATCGGCGCCGGGCCAGGTGGGTATGTCGCAGCCATTCGCGCGGCGCAGGTGGGATTGAAAACTGCGATCATTGAACGAGACAAATCGCTCGGCGGCACTTGCTTGCTGCGCGGTTGCATCCCCACCAAAGAGTTGCTGCATTCGGCGCACGTGTATGATCTGATCAACAATCCCGAAGAATTCGGCGTCAGCGTCACCGGCCTGAAGCTGCATTTCAACAAGGTGATGGATCGCAAAAACAAAATCGTCACCAAGCTGTCCAAAGGCGTAGAGTTCCTGATGAAGAAGAACAAAATCACCGTCTTCAAAGGTCAGGGAAAACTGGAAGGCAAAGGCCGCGTGACGGTCACCGGCACTGACGGCAAAGTTACCGAAATTCCAACGAAAAATGTGATTCTGGCGACCGGCTCGGCTCCGCGATTGTTGCCGGGCATGTCGGCGCAAGCTCCGCGCATCATCACCAGCGACGAATTGCTGGACATTGACCATGTGCCGAAATCGCTGGTCGTGCTGGGCGCAGGAGCCGTCGGGGTCGAATTCGCTTCGGTGTTCAAACGCTTTGGGTCGGACGTGACCGTCATCGAATTGCTGGATCGGCTGGTTCCAATCGAAGACGCCGAAACTTCCGCCGAACTGCAAAAAGCTTTCCGCAAACGCGGCATCAAAGTGATGACCAGCACTAAATTTGAATCGGCTACGGTCAACGCCAACGATGTGACGATCAATTTCACAGGCTCCGACGGCAAGCCGGGAACGATCAACGCCGACACTTTGTTGGTGGCGATTGGCCGCCGTCCCGTGACCGACGGCTTGGGACTGGAAAACACCAAGTGCGAAGTGGATCGCGGATACATTCAGGTGGATGAATTCATGCGAACCGCCGAACCGAATGTATATGCCATTGGCGACGTGATTCCGACGCCCTGGCTGGCGCACGTTGCTTCGAAAGAAGGCTGTCTGGCCGCCGAACACATTGCCGGGCGAAATCCGCGTCCGATCAATTACAACCTGGTTCCGAACTGCACGTACTGTGAACCGGAAATCGGCAGCGTCGGGCTGACCGAAGCCAAGGCCAAAGAAAAGGGTTATGACATCAAGGTTGGCAAATTCCCGTTTTCAGCCTTGGGCAAGGCGATGATCCTGGGCGAAACCGAAGGCTTCATCAAAGTAATCGCCGATGCCAAATACGACGAGGTGCTGGGCGTTCACATGATCGGCCCGCACGCCACAGATTTGCTTGCCGAAGCCTGCGTGGCGATGGGATTGGAAGCCACAGCCGAAGAATTCGGTCATATCATGCACGCTCACCCCACGCTGAGCGAAGCCGTGATGGAAGCCGCCGAAGCCGTACACGGAATGGCAACAAGTATCTAAACTGGTTTATTTAAGCGATGCGGCCAGCGTCTATCTGGCCAAAAAATTGATGGCTTAAAGCTGAAAGTTAATAACTTAGGAGAGTTGAATGGCTACTGATGTTTTGATGCCCCAGATGGGCGAATCAATTGCTGAAGGAACGATTGTTAAATGGCTGAAAAAAGTTGGCGACAGCGTCCAGCGCGACGAACCGTTGCTGGAAATTTCGACCGATAAAGTGGACGCCGAAGTTCCATCGCCCGCCGCAGGCGTGCTGCTGGAAATTCTTGGCAAAGAAGGCGAAACCGTCGGCGTAAACGCCGTCATCGGTCGGTTGGGCGAAGCCGGTGAAGCTGGCGCGTCCGCTCCGGCTGCTGCCGCACCTGCGCCAGTTGTCGAAGCTCCAAAACCGCCTGAACCCATTGCGCCAACTCCTGCGGCTCCGCCCGTTCCGGTTGCTCCGGCTGTGCCATCCGTACCTGTTGCAAATGAAGAAGCCTCTGGCGGCAAGGTTCGTTCTTCGCCGTTGGTTCGCAATATCGCACGCGAACACGGCGTCAATCTGGAAGCGGTTCCCGGCACAGGACTCGGCGGTCGCGTGACCAAAGAAGACATTCTGGGTTTCATTGAACGCGGCAAAGGCTCTGCTGCGCCAATTGCCGCTCCGGCTGTTTCCGCTGCGCCAGTTCAAGTTGCTGCGCCCGCGCCAGTTGCCGCGCCGCCAGTTCCGGTCGCTCCGGTGTTCGCCGCTGGCGACCGCGTCACCATCGAACCGATGACAAACATGCGCCGCCGCATCGCCGAAAACATGCTCAACAGCAAACGCACTTCGGCTCACGTGACCACTTTCTTTGAAGTGGACTTCACCAACATCGCCCGTTTGCGCGACAAAGTGAAAAAGAGCTTTGAAGCGCAAAACGGAACCAAGCTGACCTTCCTGCCTTTCGTCATCAAAGCGACGATTGACGCGCTGAAGGCTCTGCCAATCGTCAACTCTTCGGTCGAAGGCGACAACATCGTTTACAAACACGATTACAACGTCGGCATCGCCGTCGCGCTGGATTGGGGACTGATCGTTCCGGTCATCAAACAGGCTGACGCTTTGAGCATTACGGGGCTGGCTCGCGCTTCGCAGGATTTGGCGACCCGCGCCCGCGCCAAACAGCTTAAGCCGGACGAAATTTCCGGCGGAACGTTTTCGATCACCAATTTCGGTTTGTACGGCGGTTACACGGCAACGCCGATCATCAACCAGCCTCAAGTGGCAATTTTGGGAATGGGCGGCATCCACAAAAAACCGTGGGTGATTGAGACTCCTGAAGGGGATGCCATCGCCATCCGTCACATCGGAGTGATGAGCCTGTCGTTCGATCATCGCATCATTGATGGAGCCGTCGGCGATCAATTCCTGGCGCACATCAAAAAGACGATTGAAACGACTGACTTTTCAGCATTGTTGTAAAACCTGCCCGCGAATTACGCGAATGGCGCGAATTCAACCTGGCGGTGATTTGCGTAATCCGCGTGATTCGCGGGAATGTTTGTTATGGAAGTTTGTCAATCGCGCTATCTCGGCTTGACGCCTTACGGCGAGGCGCACGAACTGCAAAAACAGTTGGTCGAGCAACGTAAAGCGGACGAAATTCCCGATACGTTTTTACTGCTCGAACATCCGCACGTCATTACGCTGGGGCGGGCGGCAGACCGAACCAACATTCTGGCTGACGAAACGATGCGCGCAAGCTGGGGCGTTGAGCTTCACGAAACCGGACGCGGCGGAGATGTGACCTATCACGGCCCAGGTCAGTTGGTCGGCTATCCGATCATCAAACTGATGCCGGGTCGTCAGGACATACGCCGATATGTGCGCGATTTGCAGGAAGTATTGATCCGCACAGCCGCCGATTTCGGCGTCACGGCTGAACCGCGCGGCGGAGAGTTTGTCGGCGTTTGGGTTGGCAACGAAAAATTAGCGGCAATTGGCATTCGCATTTCTCGTTGGGTGACGATGCATGGATTCGCACTGAACGTCGCCACCGATTTGAATTACTTTCGTTTGATCGTGCCGTGCGGAATCAAACCTGAAAACGGGCACGGCGTCATTTCCCTGGAAAAGCTTTTGGATCGCCCGGTCGAAATGAGCGAGGTTGTAAAATCAGCCGAGCGCCATTTCGGCGAAGTATTTGAACGACAAATGCGACAAACCGAAATCTTCGCAATCTGAAAATCAGGAGAACTCACCATTTATGATTCCCAACGACGAAACCGTAGGCGCTCCGATTGATCGGGGCGACGAAACCACCAGCGACAAAGACGGCCTGGCTTTACACACCAAGATTTTGATTGGATTGGCCGTCGGGGCGATTTTCGGCATTGGGTTGAATTTTCTGACCGCTTCCAATCCGGGCGCGAACGCAAAAGTGATGTGGGTGGCCAAATACATCACCGATCCTGTCGGCCAGATTTTTCTTCGCATGTTGTTTATGGTCGTTGTGCCGCTGGTTTTCGCTTCGCTGTCGGTCGGTGTGGCCCAGCTTGGCGATCTGAAAAAACTGGGAAGAATCGGGTTCAAAACCTTCGCCTATTTTATTCTGGTCACTGTGTTGGCTGTGGCCATCGGTTTGACTTTGGTCAATGTAATCAAACCCGGCGTTGGATTTTCGCCGGAAGTACAAGCCAGATTGATGGAAACTTTCGGCAAGGAAGCCGAACAAAAAGGCGCGCAGGCGAAATCCGATCAGGGATTCGGCATCAACACTTTCGTGAACATAGTCCCGCGCAATCCGATTGACGCCGCAGCCAAAACCGACATGCTGGCGGTGATTTTCTTTGCGTTGATTTTCGGCATCGCGCTGACGCTGATTCCGCGCGACAAGTCCGAACCGGTTCAAAAGGTTCTGGAAGGTTTGGGCGAAACCATCATCAAAATTGTCGGAATGGCCATGCAGATAGCTCCGTTCGCCGTGGCGGCTCTGATTTTCAGCACGACGGCGCGGTTCGGTTGGAGCGTATTGCAAAGTTTGTTGTGGTACGCGGCCTGTGTCATTGCCGGATTGTTGATTCACCAATTTGTCGTTTATCCGGTGTTGATAAAGATTTTTGCCAATTTGAATCCTGTGGCTTTTTTCCGCAAAGTCACGCCGGTCATGGTTACTGCGTTTTCAACAAGTTCGTCGAACGCCACGCTGCCGACTTCGATCAAAACCGCTGAAGAAGAATTAGGCGTGCCGCCGCAGATAGCCGGTTTCGTTTTGCCACTCGGCGCGACCATGAACATGAACGGCACGGCGCTGTTTGAAGGCGTCACCTGCGTGTTTTTGGCGCAGGTTTTCGGCGTTCAACTTGGAATCACCGAACAGTTGATCGTCGTTATTTTGTCTGTTTTGATGGCGGTCGGCACGGCGGGCGTTCCCGGCGGTTCGATTCCGCTGTTGATGATTGTGCTGGACACTGTTGGGGTTCCGCCCGGCGGCATCGCTATCATTTTGGGGATTGACCGCATTCTGGATATGTCGCGCACAGTGCCGAACGTCACGGGAGATTTGACCGCCGCCTGTTTCATCGCACGTTCCGAAGCAACCAGATTGAAAGCGGGCGCGCAAGCAAGCGCCGAGTAACCGTATATTGTTTATGAGAAGTTTGAAGGACAAATTGCCAAAACCGGAATGGTTGAAGATCAAACTCAACATGGGCGAAGACTTTTTGGAAGTCCGCCGGATGATGAGCGATCTGAACCTGAACACGGTTTGCCAGGAAGCTCGCTGTCCGAACATTTATGAATGTTGGTCGAATCGCACAGCGACTTTCATGATTGCCGGTGACGTTTGCACTCGGCGTTGCGGATTTTGCGCCGTCAGCAAAGGCGAACCGAAACCGCTGGACGTTGGCGAACCGATGCATGTCGCCGAAGCCGTCAAAAAATTGAACCTGCAACACGCAGTCATCACTGGAGTCAACCGCGACGACAAATCCGACGGCGGAGCCGAACATTGGGCGGCGACAATTCAGGCCGTTCGCGCCGTGAATCCCGATTGCAAAATCGAAGTCCTGATTCCTGACTTCGAAGGCAATGCCGAGGCTTTGCAGGTCGTGCTGGAGGCTCAGCCGGACGTGTTAAATCACAACACCGAAACCGTTCCGCGTTTGTATCGCCGAGTCCGTCCGCACGCGCAATATGCCGAATGGACTATGACTTTGCTGCACCGCGCCGCCAATTACCGCGACAGCGTTTTGCCTACGATGCTGACCAAATCAGGAATCATGGTCGGTCTGGGCGAAACGACCGAAGAGATTCTGGAAACCATGCGCGACCTGCGCTCGGCGGATTGCGACATTCTGACCATCGGCCAATACCTGCAACCATCGGAACGTCGCTTGCCGGTTGAAAAGTTTTATACGCCCGCCGAGTTTGCCGAATTCAAACGCATCGGTCTGGAAATGGGATTCCGTTATGTCGAATCCGGGCCACTGGTTCGGTCAAGTTATCACGCGCACGAACACAAACCGGAAAACGCTCACAAGTTGAGCGAGCAGTTGTTTGCGACTTCGCCTATCATTACCGGCAGCCATCGGGAATTGCCTGTGCTCAATTCTCTGTAATTGGTTTTTATCCAAGGAGTACAAATGGAAGAAATCACTAAAGATTTGACCGATAGCGAAAAACTGAATCTGATTCTTGCCGAACTCGCTGACTTCAAAATCTGGCGAACGAAGGTTGATGCTTTCATCGAAGACCGTTCGCGCGATACTCAGCCGATGCTTGGTAAGATTCACAAAGAGATCGCGGATACTCGCTTTGAAATGCGCGAAAAATTTGAGCAGGTAGACGCCCGTTTCAACAAGATGGAAGAACAACTGACTGTCGTCAGCGAAGATGCCAAAAAAGTCGCTCGTCTTGTGCGGGCGCAAAACACCGTTTTGTTCGAGGCCAAAGCTGAGTGGGATGATTACGGCAATCGCATTTTTAAGCTTGAAGAACTGATGGAAAAACGAGAAGCAGCCTGAATCAATGAATGTCCGGTCGAAACTCCTCGTTGCGACTGGACACAACCTTTACTTGGAGAGAATTTTTTCGATGTACAAATTGGTTTTGATTCGCCATGGCGAAAGTGATTGGAACAAGGAAAACCGCTTCACCGGCTGGACGGATGTTGACCTGTCCGACAAAGGCCGCGAAGAAGCCAAAGCCGCCGGGCAGGTCTTAAAGGCCGAAGGTTTCACGTTTGATGTGGCGTTTACTTCGGTGTTGAAACGCGCGATTCGCACGTTGTGGTCGGTGTTGGACGGATTGGATTTGATGTGGATTCCGGTTCACCATTCGTGGCGATTGAACGAACGCCATTACGGCGCGCTGCAAGGTTTGAACAAAGCCGAAACCGCCGCCAAATTCGGCGACGATCAAGTCAAAATCTGGCGGCGTAGTTACGACATTCCTCCGCCGGTGCTGGAAAAGTCGGACGAACGTTATCCCGGCAACGATCCGCGTTACGCCGATTTGAGCGAAGCCGAATTGCCATTGACCGAATGTTTGAAAGACACCGTCGCGCGCATGTTGCCGTTCTGGCACGAACAAATTGCCCCGGCGGTCAAAGCTGGCAAACGAGTGATTGTTGCCGCGCACGGCAACAGTTTGCGCGCGTTGGTGAAGTATCTGGACGATATGTCCGAAGAAGACATCATCAATCTGAACATCCCAACCGGCATTCCTCTGGTTTACGAACTCGACGAAAACCTGAAACCGATCAAGCATTATTATCTGGGTGATGCCGACGCGATTGCCAAAGCCGCCGAAGCTGTCGCCAATCAAGGCAAATCAAAATAAAAGCGAGGTGTTAAATGCCGATTCGCCGCCTATTGATTCTGACGTTCCTTTGCGCTTCATCCATCGTTGCCAATGCTCAAACCCACTGGCCGCAATTTCGCGGAGCGCAATCCATTGGCGTAGCCGAAGACCTGGCTCTGCCTGAAAAGTGGAGCGCGACGGAAAACGTCGCCTGGAAAACCGAGATTCCCGGCATCGGTTGGTCTTCGCCGATTGTCTGGGGCAATCAGGTCTTTCTGACTTCGGTCATCAACACGGGCGACACCGAACCGCCAAAGAAAGGATTGTATTTCGGCGGCGAACGCCCGGTTCCGCCGTCTGAACATCGCTGGATGGTGTACGCCGTGAATTTCCGAACCGGCAAAGTCATGTGGGAACGCGAGGTTCATAAAGGCATTCCGGCATTTTCGCGGCATCTGAAAAACAGCTTCGCTTCGGAAACTCCCGTCACCGATGGCGAGCGTGTGTACGCCTACTTTGGCAATGTGGGTTTGTTCGTCTTCGACCTGAAAGGCAAGTTGCTGTGGAAACAAATGTTCGACGCCAAAAAGACTCGCTTCGGTTGGGGCACGGCAGCTTCGCCTGTGGTTCACAAAGACAAGCTGTTCATCGTCGTTGATAACGATGAACAATCGTATCTGGTGGCTTACGACAAAAAGTCCGGCAAACAGCTTTGGAAAGTTGACCGCGAAATCGGCACGAACTGGGCGACGCCGTACATTTGGGAAAATGGCCAGCGCACGGAATTGGTGATTCCCGGCACGAAAGCCGTTCGTTCGTACGATCTGGATGGCAAGACGCTGTGGGAGTTCAAAGGCATGTCATCCATCGCCATTCCGGTTCCGTTTTCCAAACACGGGTTGCTGTACATCGCGTCGGGTTATGTCGGCGACCAGCATCGCCCGGTTTACGCCATCAAGCCTGGAGCTTCGGGCGACATTTCTCTGAAATCCGGCGAAACCAGCAACCAGTTCATCGCGTGGTATCAGCGCCAGGCCGGGCCGTATAACCCTTCGCCGATTGTCTACGGCGATTTGTATTACACCTTGCTGGATCGAGGCTTTTTCACCGCGCACGACGCCAAAACCGGCAAGCTGGTGTATGACAAACAGCGCATTGACCCGGCGTCAGGAGCTTTCACGTCTTCGCCGTGGGCGTACAACGGAAAGATTTTTGCCTTGAGCGAAGACGGAGACACCTTCGTCATTCAGGCTGGAAGCGAATACAAACTGATCGGCAAAAACTCGTTGGATGAAATGTGCATGGCTACGCCTGCGATTGCCAAAGGCAGTTTGATTATCCGCACAGCGACCAAGCTTTATCGAATTTCCAAATCAGGAATCAAAATGGCTGCTAAATAATCTCTGGCAAAGAATTCCTAGCCGTTGAAATTTTTCTACGGCAGTTTTTTCCGAACAAGGTAAGTTTTACTGAAAGAGATTAGCGTAGCAGAATTTGAAAACGGCTCACATTTGAAAAAAAGCCTGTGTTTATTGAGCTTTTGGCGTTTTTCAGGTGAGCAGGTTTTTGTGGCATCGTGGTTGCTCTAGCAAGTGTGGGGCAACGAGATACCAGGTGGTTAATCCCACTGACGGTGTCAGCGGTTACCGAGGGTGAGGAAGGTAACCGCACTTATCAGGCGCGACAGGCAATCCCACGACTGTCGCGCCTATATTTTTGGGTGAAGCCCGAAATTTTGCGTCCGTCAGCCGACGACCAAACATCCCCCTATTTTTTCTGACTACCAATTGCCGGTTCTATCCCACGAGAAGGTCTTCAACTGTTCCAACATTTCTCTCGACAGTTTTCTGCCGTCTGAACACGCGATGTTCGATTCAACGTGCTTGGTCGAACGCATGCCCGGAATCACTGTGCTGACCGCAGGATGACTAAGCGTGAAACGCAGCGCGAGTTCCGGCAAACTGGCGGCTTCGGCACCGAGCAAGGCTTTCAGCTTTTCCACTCGGTCAAAGACTTTTTGTTTGCGATCCCCTCGGAAAAACCATGAACGAAAATCGTCTTCAGGAAATACCGTGTCGGGTGTGATCGCTCCAGTCAATCCGCCTTCGTCAAACGGCACGCGAGCCAGCACTCCGATGTTCAATTCCTGGCAAACCGGATACAGCGCGTCGTTCGGAGCTTGCTCGAAGATGTTGTAAATCACCTGCACGGCGTCAATCTGACCGGTTCGCAACGCTTTGATGACGTTCGCCGGTTGGTAATCGTTGATCGAAATTCCGGTGTGACGAATTTTGCCTTGTTCGCGCAATTTGGCGATGGCTTCGATCCATTCAGTGCGTTCGACCCAGTTGTCGTGCCAGACGTGGAATTGTTGCAGGTCAATCGCGTCCACGCCCAGATTTCGCAAACTCCTTTCGGTGCATTCGACGATGTAATCCGCCGGGAAAGCTTCTTCCAGCGCAACAGCCTGCGCTGGCCATTGCAAATTTTTCGGCGGGATTTTCGTGGCGATGAAAACCTGTTCGCTGCGCGCGCGAGCAACTTCGCCGACCAGTCGTTCGCTGTGACCGCGTCCGTAAGCCAGCGCCGTGTCAATGAAGTTCAGCCCGCGATCAATCGCCAGATTCAATGCGCGGCGTGCTTCATCGTCATCGCCGCCAGTCCATTGCACGCCGCCGATTCCCCACGCGCCATAACCGACTTCGGACACGCGGATGCCCGTTCTGCCTAAAGTTCTGTAGTTCATGAAATCTCCTGTGATGTGGTATTAACTCGATTCGATTTATTCACTCCACCGTTTGCGCTGTCAAGCTTCAATCTAAGTCGGACAAACAACATTGGGACAGAGCGTAAGAAAACAGGATGAACAAGATTTTTGACAGGATTGACAGGAACATTGGTGGTTGGGGCCACCCTGCCAAGCCTGAATCCTGTTCATCCTGAACAAAATCCTGTCCATCCTGTTTCAAGGGTTGTTGCTTCGATTTAGGCAGCGCGCCACTTACAGAGGGCTTATGGCAAATCGTTTGGCAATCATCGGCGGTCGAATAGTCACGCCGCACTCGGTCATCGAAAACGGCGTCGTGTTGTGCGAAGACGGCAAAATCACTTTTGTCGGCTCCGGCAAAGACGCCGCGCCGGAACCGGGTTCGCAAATTGTGAACGCGACCGGCGGAATCGTCATGCCGGGATTCATTGACACGCACTTTCACGGCAGCGCGGGGGACGATGTGATGGCCAACGGCGCGGAAGGCATTCGCCGCATTGCGCGCGCGTTGATGCGATTCGGCACGACAGGGTTTTTGGCGACGACGATTGCTGCGCGACATTCGGATTTGATGAAAGCCACCGAAGATACAATCGCCGCCGAAAGTGATTCTCCCGAAGGCGCTGAAATCCTTGGGCTGCACATTGAAGGTCCGTACATCAATTTGAAATACAAAGGCGCTCAACCGGTCGAAGGCATACGCGATCCGAACTTCGACGAATGCCGCGAATTGCTGGCGGTGGCCAATGGCCGAATCAAAATTATGACGATGGCGCCGGAGCTGCCGGGAGGAATGGAGTTGATTGCTTTCTTGAAAGCTAACAGCGTCGAGGCCTCGCTCGGACATTCCGAAGCCGATTACGATACGGCTCTGGCGGCGATTGAAGCGGGCGCGACGCGCGCAACGCATTTGTACAACGCGATGTCGGGCGTTCATCACCGCAAACCAGGGCTGGCTTCGGCGGTTTTGAACGAACCGGGAATTCAGGCGGAACTGATTTGTGATGGAGTTCATGTCCATCCGCGAATGGCGCAACTGGCCTGGCGCGCCAAAGGCCGCGATGGCGTGACGCTCATCACCGACGCAACGGCGGCTCAGGGCGTAGGCGATGGCACGTTCACGCTGGGCGATTTTCAGATTCAGGTGCGTGGGCCGCTTTGCACCTTGATGGACGGCGTGACCATCGCCGGTTCGGTGCTGACGATGAACCGTGCTGTCGGCAACGCCATGGATTTTACGGGAATGAGTTTGATTGACGCGGCGCACACAGCGTCACTGGCTCCGGCGCGCGCTTGCGGAGTGACTGACCACAAAGGCTCGATTGAAGTTGGCAAAGACGCTGATCTGGCTGTGTTGAAGCCGGATTTTTCTGTTGGGTTCACCATTCGCACAGGCGCGGTGGCTTATGAACATCAGGTTTGAACTTTTCATTCAGCCATTACCACTTCATCAGGTTGGAAATCACCTGAACCACCGCCGGATCGTCAGGGAACATCACGGGCAAATCCGACGCTCGCTGAGTCTTTTCTCCAACGCGGCGAACTTTGGCTTTCACCGGACAACCGCAGGCGCTGTAAATGAAGGTGAATTCGCGGTCTGAACCGTCCGGCCATACGTCGCGCAATTTCTGCGTAGAGTTTTGCAGATTCGCATCAAGCGCAGAAGCCGGATTGCGACTGCCATCCAGCACGTAATTCCCGCCTGCGCCGTTGTCCATGTAAATCGTCAAACTCTTTGGCCCAGCCGGAGCGTCGCCGGGGTTGCCGAATCGCCCGCGCCACAACGTTTCGCCCGTCTTTTTGAACTTCAACCAACCCGTACCGGGTTTTTCGCTGCTGACGTGCATGGACATGTGCAACTTTCCTTCGGGAGTCATCTCGCCATAAGCATCCAGCACGGCGAAGGTTCGCCCTGCGCCATCGTCCGGTTGATAACCGCGTTCGATTTGCTGAATGGCTTCGGCGATGGTTGCCGGGCGACCAAAATCCAAATCAACCGTGACCATCACTGCTTGCGCGATGTTCATTTTGATCGGCTCTTTCAACCCCATGTCAGGTTCGGAATTTGAGGATGAATTCGATTTGCCAAACAGCGTGTCGCCATAAAAGTAAATCGCCGCCGCCGCGCCCAGCATCACTACCATTGCCAGCGGAGCCAGCCAGTTTTTCGCACTCGAAGCATTGTTTGTGGTCGTTTTGGCCGCAGTCTGCGAACCGGTGTTCAGCTTTTGAGAATTCTTTTTCGCCATAATTTTCTCGTTCGTTGAAGCTCTTGAACCATCAAGTTTTTGCAGGTATACCGTGCTGGGCATCATACCAGAGGTATCGGCACAGAGGCCAAATCCAAACCAAAATTCGGAACTCAAAAACTCGTGCGCAGGAGGTCGTCCCGCAACCATGAAGTCAAAAGGCAAAAAGAAACTTCCGCCTCAATTCAAATCTCAAATTCAACCGGAAGCTTTGGCTGAAATTCACCAGCCTGAAACCGAATCTGCTGCGGCAAAACCTGCGCGACAAGTTTCGCGTGACTCTGATTCGCCGTCGTTTTCCATCAAACCCGGCAAGTCCGAACGCAACGCCGTCATTTTGATTTTGGCCATCACGCTGGTCGTGTTTCTGAATTCGCTTGGCGGCGAATTTGTGTACGACGACGGTTATCAGATTTTGAAAAACCCTACGCTGCAATCCACTGGCAACATTCCGGCGATGTTCACGCAAGGCGTTTGGCAGTTTATGAGTTCCGACACCAGCAATGCCGTCGGGTTGTATTACCGTCCGATGTTCAACAGCCTGTTGATCGTCAATTATCAGTTGTTCGGGTTTTCGCCTTTCGGCTGGCATTTGGTGTCATTGCTGCTGCATCTGGCGGCGACTTTTCTGGCTTACCGATTGGCGCGGTCGTGGGGTTTGTCGCGCGAAGTTTCCGCCTTGGCGGCGTTGTTGTTTGGCGTCCATCCGATTCACGTGGAATCGGTTGCCTGGGTTTCGGGCGTGCCTGATCCGTTGGCAGCGGTGTTTGTCTTGTTGGCGCTGATCTTTCACGAACGTTCGGTGCGCGCCGGAAATGATTTGAAAAGCTCGAACAGCAAATGGGTTTTGGTCAGTCTGGGCGCGACGTTGTTGGCGCTGTTTACCAAAGAAGTCGCCATTGTTTTGGCAGGAGCCGTCGCCTTGCGCGAATGGTTGCGAGATAGCGGCGAAGAACACTTCAGCGCAAAATTGAACCGCACAGTGCAGCGAGTGGCTCCGTTTGTCATCGCAGCGTTTTTGTATCTGGCGGCGCGCATCGCCGTGTTGGGCTTTATCAGCAAACCCGAACCCAAAGCCGTAGGCATCACCACCGAACAAGTTTTGCTGACCCAGCCTTCGGTTTTGTTCGCGTACATTCGAATGCTGTTTGCGCCGTATCCGCTGTCTGTGATTTACGATCACGGATTCGTCAGTTCGCCCAGCCAACCGCCGTTCTGGTTGCCGCTGATGTTGGCGGTTGTCGTTTTGGCCATCGCGTTTTGGCTGGTGCGAAATTCCAAAGTCGGTTTGCTGGCATTGGCGTGGACGTTGATTTTTTTGTTGCCGGTGATGAATTTGAAAGCTTTCAACCCGGAAGAGTCCATTATTCATGACCGATATTTGTATTTGCCTTCAGTTGGGTTTTGCCTGCTGGCGGCGATGGGGCTTGGCTGGCTGTACAACCGCGTCGCGGATTCGAGCAAAAAGTTGGTGATGGCGGGAGTTGCCGTAATCGTCATTGCGCTTTCGGGGATAACTTTTGCCCAGAACTTTACCTGGCAAAACGATCTGACGATGGCAACGCACGCGCTGGTTTATGCTCCCGGACGACCGTTCCTGTTGAATTATCTGGCGGCGTATTACTCCAACAACTCCAAACCCGCCGATGCCGAAAAGTTTTACAAACAGGCCATCGCTGCCAAACCTGATTATTACGACGCGATGTCGAATCTGGGCGACATTTACTACAAGCAAAACAATTTCGTTGAATCGGAAAAGTATTACGCTCAGGCCGTCGCTGCCGGAGCGCGCTACACACAGACGCTGTACAACCTGGCGGATTCGCGCGCCAAACAACGCAAATTCGCCGAAGCCGAACAACCGTTGCAGATGGCCATTGCCGAACAAGCGAATTATGCCGAAGCGCATTTTTATCTCGGTTGGGTGAATCAACAGCAAGGCAAGTTGCCGCAAGCTGAGGCTTCGTATCGGAACGCGCTGAATTACAAACCTGATTACGCCGAACCGCGCATCAACCTGGCGACGGTCATGAATGATTCCGGGCGGCTGAAAGAAGCCGAAGAGCAGTTGCTGTTTGTCCGAAAAACTCAGCCGGGCAATCCAGTCATGCTTTACACGCTGGGCGAAGTGTACAGAAAAACCAATCGCACCCAGGAAGCCATCGGCGTGTTGACGCAATTGACCAACGCCCAGCCGCAACATCAACAAGGCTGGTTGAGTTTGGGGCAATGTTACGAACAAACCGGCAACACCGCTGAAGCCAAATTGAAATATCAACGCGCCTCCGACATCGCTCCGCAAACCGACACGGCAAACACTGCGCGCAACCGATTGGCTGGCTTGCCATAAGCTTGACACCCTAACAGGCCGTTTTTATAATGCGCCCGGTTTTGCGATAACCAAATCAAATTTGCCAATTTAACCAACTTGTTTTTCTGAGCTTCTGAAGGAGAGCGCCAGTGATCAAACTGGACATCATCAACAACGTCTCTGACAAAACCGGCGTATCGAAGCAAAAGGCTGAGATAGCTGTCGAAGCTCTTTTTGAGGCGATGAAAGACGCCATGCGACGCGGCGAACGTATTGAACTTCGAGGCTTCGGAGTTTTTGTCGTCAAACCTCGCAAACGCGGAATCGGTCGTAACCCGCGCACGGGAACTCAAGTGGCAATTCCGGAAGGCAAAACCATTCGATTCAAACCAGGCAAGGAACTGCAATCATAAATTTTTGCACCTCCATCTCACTTTCACTCCTTGACTGAATTGGCGGCTTCGGGAAACCGAAGCCGCTATTTTTGTCTTCAGTTTCAATTCAAGCCTTTGCCGCCATCGTCAACAAACCGGATTCAGACAACACCTGTCCCAGCTTGGCGCGATTGGCTTCGCTGATCGGCGTCATTGGTGCGCTCGACGTGTGGCTTTCTGCCCGATCAGCGGGCGGAATTCCACACCAATAGTGCGGCAGGTCAGGCTTCAGATAGCAACAGATCAAACATTCGGTAAAATTTCTCAATCCACACTCACGATTTCCCAAAGTGCCCAAAGTAAATGACGCTTTTGTTGACTCGCTCTGGCGCGTTGTTGACTGCGGCAATTGATAAGGCACCCGGTTGCCAAACTTCTTCGAGCAGATGTTGGTGATTTCTGCCCGGTTTAGCTTCGTATGTGGTAGCTGTGCACGCGAATTGCTCAGTAGAAATCGTAAGGCAAAAATCAACTATGAAATCTGAAAATGAAATCCTGATAAACCAGACGCCTCTGACGCCATCTCTCGCATCCCATCCGGGACTGTCCAGCGCAGAGGCGCACGCGCGCCTGCAACAATGCGGGCCGAACTGGTTGCCGGAAAAACCGCCGAAGTCTGTTTGGCAACGCTTCCTGCTCCAGTTCAAAAGCCCGCTCATTTACATTCTGCTGGCCGCGCTCGTGATAGACATTCTGATCTGGGTGATCGAAGGCGCGCGTGGGGTGCCAGTGGAATCCCTCGCGATTGCTGTGATTCTGTTACTCAATGCCGGACTGGGTGTGTATCAGGAAGGCAAAGCAGAAGCCGCCCTGCAACGATTGAAGGCGCTGGCGGCTTCGCTGGTCTGGGTCTTGCGCGACGGCAAGCTGGCGCATCTGCCCGCAACGGAATTAGTCCCCGGTGACGTGGCGCGCGTCGAAGCCGGAGATCGCGTCCCCGCTGACGGCACGCTGATCGAAGCGCAAGGCGTGATGGTAGACGAATCCATCCTGACAGGCGAATCCATCCCGGTGGATAAAGAACACGGTGATGAAGCCTTCAGCGGCACGTTGCTTGTGCGCGGCAAAGGCTATCTGGAAATCACGCGCACCGGCTCAGAGAGCGCGATGGGACGGCTGGCGGTGATGATCGGCGCGATTGAAACCGGCAAGACTCCGCTGGAAGAGCGGCTGGAAGTTTTCGGCAGACAGATTGCCATCGTCATCCTGATCTTGTCGGTCATTCTGGTCATCGGCGGCCTGTTCATCGAAGGCGTCGAACGAATCGGGCATGTGCTGATGTTCGCCGTTGCGCTGGCCGTCGCCGCGATTCCCGAAGGCTTGCCCGCTGTGCTGACCTTGACGCTGGCCTTGGGCGTGGAACGCATGGCAAAGCGCAAAGCCGTGGTGCGCCGTCTTTCCGCCGTCGAAGCCCTCGGTTCAGTGACAGTCATCGCTACGGATAAAACCGGCACACTGACTGAGAACAAGATGTTTGTGAAGAATGTGGATACGCCAGACACGACGCGCGCGTTGCGGGCGATGGTGTTGGCCAACGACGCCGAACTCGACACGGGCGCGGGCGATCCGCTCGAACTGGCGTTGCTCGATCACGCGCAATCGCACGGTGTGCAGATGGCGCAGTTGCAGGCGGAACAACCGCGCCACAGCTTGTTGCCCTTTGACAGCGCGCACAAATACATGCGCGTTACCGTCAGCGAGCAGGGGCAACTGGCCAGCTATCTAAAAGGCGCTCCCGAAGTGATCATCGCCCGCAGCCATCTCAACGATGCCGAACGCCGCAACTGGGAAGAAAAGGCTGAGGCCTACGCGCGCGAGGGATTCCGCGTGCTGGCGCTCGGCTGGCGCGCGGGTGAAGGTGACGATGACCTGAGCTTGCTCGGTTTGGTGTTGCTTTGGGATCCGCCGCGCCCCGAAGTGCCGGAAGCGATTCGCCACGCGCAGGCAGCAGGCATTCGTGTCGTGATGATTACGGGTGATCATCCGGCCACCGCGCTGAGCATTGCGGCGGAAGTCGGCATCCCACCCAGCCGCGTGCTGACGGGGCTTGATCTCGAAGAGTTCTCCGCCGACGAATTGCGCCGCGCGGTCAAGGAAACCAATGTTTTTGCGCGTGTTGCGCCCGAACACAAGCTGCGCTTGGTCGAAGCCCTGAAGGACAGCGGCGAAATCGTGGCGATGACGGGCGACGGCGTGAATGATGCGCCCGCGCTTAAACGGGCCGATGTCGGGGTGGCGATGGGGCAGCGTGGCAGCGATGTGTCGCGCGAAGTCGCGCATCTCGTGTTGCTCGATGACAACTTCGCTACCATTGTCGCGGCGATTGAAGAAGGGCGCAGCATTTACGAAAACATCCAGAAGTTCAACCGCTTCCTTTTCTCAGTCAATGTGGCGCTGGTGCTGCTCGTTGTAGGCGGCACAGTCGGGTCATTTATGCTGGGGTTGGCAGACGAAGCGGGCGGACTGCTGCTGCCGCTGACCGCTGTGCAATTGCTCTGGATCAATGTGATCGCCAACGGCCCACCCGCGCTGGCGCTGGGGCTGGATCGCAATCCCGGCGTGATGCAACAACCACCGCGCAATCCCCAATCGCCGCTGCTCGATGCCGCGTCGCTACGCTTTATTTTCTTTGTCGGAACGGTCAAGGCGCTGATTGGCGGTCTGCTGCTGTTCTTCCTGCCGAAGCTGGCTTTCACTCTCGGCGCGACGCGCACGGCGGTTTTTCTCTTTGAATCAATCGTTCCGCTGGCGTTCCTGTTCCCAACGCGGCGCAGCAACAATCAGCCGCCGCTGAATCCCGCGATCCATTTGTCGGTCGTGCTGGGAGTGGGGCTGCAAATGCTGGTGGTCACCACGCCGAGCCTACGGGCGATACTCGGTCTGGAAGCGTTGCCATGGTCGGCCTTCGGGTGGTTGCTGCTGAGCATTTTGCTGAGTTGGGGCGTTGCTGAAACTTTCAGTCTGCTGACCCGGATGAGCGGGCGCAGGCATTTGGGGTCGGCAAGATAAAGATGTGGAAAGGGTAAGCCATAAAACGGCAATGAAAGGACAAAAACATACATGAGCGTTCCGACCGATCAGCCGGCAATAATCGAACGACAGCATTTTCAGCGATTGATTGATGCGCTCATCCGGAAAGGCTACCGCGTCATCGGGCCGGTCGTGCGCGACGACGCGATTGTTTATGACGAACTGACGGCGCTGGAAGATTTACCGCAAGGCTGGACGGATGAGCAGGACGGCGGCGTCTACCGCCTCAAACGACGCACCGATAATGCGCTGTTCGGCTACGCCGTCGGCCCGCATTCGTGGAAGAAGTTTCTGCATCCGCCGCACTTGCGTTTGTGGCAGGCGCGGCGCAACGCGGACGGCACGGAATTCACAGCGGAAACCGAACCACCGCCCAGATTCGCTTTCATCGGCGTGCGTTCCTGCGAACTGCACGCCATCGCCATTCAGGACAAAGTTTTTTTGCAAGGCTCTTACGTTGATCCAACCTATCAAGCGCGGCGCGAACAGGCGTTCATCGTCGCCGTCAATTGCGGACAGGCTGGCGGCACGTGCTTTTGCGTGTCAATGAACACAGGGCCGCAAGCGACGTTCGGATTTGATCTGGCGCTGACTGAAGTAATCGAAAGCGACCGTCATTACTTTGTCGCCGAAGCGGGCACAGAACGGGGCGCAGAATTGTTGCGCGAAATCTCTGCGCGCGAAGCCGATGACGATGAGCGACGGCAAGCCGCGCAAACTGTCGCGCGTGCGGCGCAACAGATGGGGCGCACAATGGACACGCACGACATCAGGGCGTTGCTTTATCGCAACCACGAACATCCACGCTGGAATGACGTGGCGAGCCGTTGTCTGGCCTGCGCCAATTGCACGATGGTCTGCCCGACCTGTTTTTGCACGACGGTCGAAGACACAACCAACCTGACCGGCGAGCATGCCGAACGTTGGCGCAGGTGGGATTCGTGTTTCACGCTGGATTTTTCCTACATTCATGGTGGCAGCGTGCGCGTCTCGACCAAAGCGCGTTATCGCCAATGGATGACGCACAAACTGGCTTCGTGGATAGATCAATTCGGCACGTCGGGTTGCGTGGGGTGCGGACGTTGCATCACCTGGTGTCCCGTCGGCATTGACATTACCGAAGAAGTCCGCGCCATTCGTGAAAGTGAGGCGGAACAATGACTGCTCAAACGCTTGAACCAATCCTTGCCGAACATCCGTTTTTTCAAGGGCTGGCGGCGGAAGACATTCAACTGGTCGCGGGTTGCGCGACGAACGCGGTTTTCAAAGCCGGCGAGGTGATTAGCCGCGAAGGCGAACCGGCCAATCAGTTTTATCTGCTGCGCGAAGGCAAAGTCGCGCTGGAGATTTACGTGCCTGAACGCGGGCAGGTCGTTTTGCAAACGCTCGGCGCGGGTGAATTGGTCGGTTGGTCGTGGCTGATTCCGCCTTACCAATGGCGCTTTGACGTGCGCGCGGTCGAGTTTGTCCATGCCTTCGCGCTCGACGGCGCGTGTTTGCGCGGCAAGTGCGAAGCCAATCCGCGCCTCGGTTACGAGTTGCTCAAGCGCGTGGCGCAGGTTTTCACCGAACGGCTGATGGCAACGCGGCTTCAGCTTTTAGACGTGTATGGCAATCGCTCCTGAGAATTTGATGGCTGACCCGATGCTGCCGGAACCATACCGCATCGCGCGCGTGCGCCGCGAAACGCACGACACGTTCACACTGGAACTCCTCCCGATAAACAGTGCGCGGGCGATGAGTTTTGCGCCGGGACAGTTCAATATGCTTTACGTTTTTGGCACGGGCGAATCGGCGATATCCATCAGCGGCGCGACTACCGATGAACGGCTGGTGCATACGATTCGCGCCGTCGGCACGGTGACGCGGGCGTTGCAACGGCTCAAACGCGGCGATGTGATCGGCGTGCGCGGGCCGTTCGGCACGAGTTGGCCGATGCAGGAAGCCATTGGCCGCGATGTCGTCATCGTCACGGGTGGCATCGGCCTGGCTCCGCTGCGACCTGTGATCTATCAAGTCCTGGCGCAGCGCGCGCAATACGGCAAATTCGTGTTGTTGTATGGCGCACGCACGCCGCGCGATTTGCTTTATGCACGCGAACTCGAAAAGTGGCGCGGGCAATTTGATTGCGGAGTCGAAATCACGCTCGACACAGCCGACAACGATTGGCGCGGCAACGTAGGCTTTGTCACCGCACTCATTCCATCAGCGCAATTCAACCCCACAAACACTGTGGCGATGATTTGCGGCCCCGAAGTGATGATGCGCTTCACCGCGCAGGAATTGCGGAAGCGCGGGATGCGCGACGAACAGATTTATCTTTCCCTGGAACGCAATATGAAATGCGCCGTCGGCTTTTGCGGCCATTGCCAATACGGGCCGCATTTTATTTGCAAGGACGGGCCGGTTTTTCGCTACGACCGGATAGCGTCGCTGCCGGGCAAACAGGAGCTTTGATGGCGAAACGCAAACCCAAACTCGCGGTCTGGAAATTCGCTTCGTGCGACGGCTGTCAATTGAGCCTGCTCGATTGCGAAGACGAACTGCTTGCCGTCGCGGGCGCTGTGGACATCGCTTATTTCCCCGAAGCTTCCAGCCGCATGGTCAAAGGGCCGTACGATCTTTCGCTGGTCGAAGGTTCGATCACGACAGCGCACGACGCCGAACGCATTCAGCAAGTGCGCCAGCAATCCAAAAAGCTCATCACGATTGGCGCGTGCGCGACGGCGGGCGGGATTCAGGCGCTGCGCAACTTCAGCGATGTCCAAGAATTCACGCGCATCGTCTACGCGCGGCCCAAATACATTTCCACGCTCGCGCAATCCACGCCGATTGCCGCGCACGTCAAAGTGGATTTCGAGTTACGCGGCTGCCCGATCAACAAACAACAACTGCTCGAAGTCATCAGCGCGTTTCTGCATCAACGCAAACCCAAACTCGCGGTCTGGAA
>JANRKX010000152.1:0-23513 GCA_033763255.1 Acidobacteriota bacterium
ATCGACGTCTTCAGCCCAATTCGCGCCGACTGGCGTGACGGCACAGACGCTTATTTGCGGCAGCAGAAATAACCCTGGCGCTCACAACGCGATGACGCCTGCTCGGATCAGCAACAGCGACAACACGCCGACTACGATCCACAAAATCACCCCTTGAACGAGCGGGCGAGCGCCAACTTTTTGCAGTGTCGCTTTGGATATGCCGCAGCCGATCAGAAACAGCGTCACCGTCAAACCGATACGTGCCAGTTTGTAAATCCATTGGTAGGCAGGAGCTCCGACAGGCAAATAAGTATTAATGACCGCCGCCAAACAGAAAAACACGATGAACCAGGGCCATTGGATTCTGGCTTCATGGCGTTTTAGGAACGCCGTGCCGAGCGTCAGCGGGACAATCCACAATGCGCGCGCCAGTTTGACCGTAGTGCCGACCGCCAACGCCGTTGCGCCGTATTTGGCCGAAGCTCCAACCACTGAACTGGTGTCGTGAATGGCCAGCGCCGCCCACAATCCGAATTGTGATTCGTTCAAACCTACGGCCAAACCAATCGCCGGAAAGATCAGCAACGCGACGGAATTCAAAATGAACACCGTGCCGAGCGAAACGGACATTTCTTCGTCTTTGGCTCCGGCAACGGGGCCGACGGCGGCGATGGCGCTTCCTCCGCAAATGGCCGTGCCGACGGAAATCAACAGCGAGTTGGTGTCGGCAACTTTCAGCCATTTCCCCAGCGCCATTCCCAGCGCCAGCGTCGCCGTGATGCCCAGCGCCGTGTAAACGAAGCCCGAACTTCCAGCGCGAATGACCTGATGCAGGTTCATGCCGAAACCCAAACCGACAACACAGACTTGCAGCAGGGTTTTGGAAAGCGATTTGGTTTGTTTGGCGTACGGATGTTGAAGAAACAATCCAAAGGCCAGCCCCACAGCCAGCGCAATCGGCGGCGAAGCCCATGGCGTGACGACGAACAACAATGCTAGGAAGAAAATCGTCTTGGCGAGCATGCGCGCGGAGTATACGCAGAGCGTCCAAAGCTGTCTAACCAACTCCGGCTCGAAATCTTGACGCCACAAACAGCGCGGCTTATGGTTGCGGCGTCTTTCCCGGCAGTACCATCGTTTGAATTCATCACAACGAAATTCGATCTTGAAGGAGCATCCAGTTATGAAAACTTCTGCTTTGTCTTTTTGTCTGCTTGCATTGGCGATGGCGTCGGTTCAGGCGCAACCGACGAAACGCTACGATCTGGTCATCAAAAACGGTCACGTCATTGACGCCAAAAACAACATAAACGAAGTGCGCGACGTGGCCATTGCTGCCGGTAAAATCGCCTCTGTCGAGAAAAACATTGATCCGACTCTGGCGACCAAAATCGTGGATGCTCGCGGACTGTATGTCACTCCGGGTTTGGTGGACATTCATGTTCACGTTTACGCAGGAACCGGTCAGAAAGCTCTGACTGGCGACCAAAGTGTTTATCCCGATGGATTTAGTTTTCGCGCTTGCACGACGACGATGGTGGATGCGGGGACTTCGGGCGCGCGCAACTTCGAAGACTTTCGCCAGCGCGTGATTGACCGAGCCAAAACGCGCGTCTTCGCTTTTATCAACATTGTCGGTTTGGGAATGGGCGGCGGCAAGATTGAACAGGACACCACCGATATGGATTCCAGAGCGGCGGCGGAAATGGCCAGGAAACATTCAGACGTGGTTGTCGGTTTCAAAACAGCGCATTACGCCGCTGGTGATTGGACGGCGATTGATCGGTTGCTGGAAGCCGGAAAGGTGACGAATCTGCCGGTGATGATTGATTTCGGCATCATCAAACCCGAACGCCCGCACGATGAGTTGTACCTGAAAAAATTGCGTCCGGGCGACATTTACACTCACATGTATCGCAAGTTCGATCCGACGATTGACGACAACGGCAAAGTTCGCCCATACCTGTTCGAAGCCAAAAAACGTGGTGTGATTTTCGATGTCGGACACGGCGCTGGCAGTTTGGTGTGGCGTTACGCCGTGCCCGCAATGAAGCAGGGCTTTTCGCCGGATTCGATTTCGACCGATCTGCACACCGGCAGTATGAACTCCGGGATGAAAGACATCGTCAACGTCATGTCGAAGTTTCTGAATCTGGGGATGCCGCTTCAGGAAGTGATTCAAAAATCCACCTGGAACCCAGCCAAAGAAGTTCGTCGAGAAAAGTTCGGCCATTTATCGGTTGGTGCGGTTGCTGACGTGGCAGTGTTTCGGTTGGAACGCGGCGAGTTTGGATTTGTGGACAGCGACGGTTTTACGATGAAAGGTTCGCAGCGGTTGCAATGCGAAATGACGTTGCTGGATGGCAAGGTGATGTTCGATCAAAACGGTCGCAACAGCGAACCGTGGGAAAAAGCCGGCCAGCAAGGCAAATAAATTTGTGAAGCGCTGCGGTTCAGAACGCAAAGCTGCGTCGAGTCCGCAGCACTCCACATGCAGGCGTCAGTTATTTTGATTTGATGGCTTCGGTCAAAATTCTGCCGACTGAATTGCTGGGAGTTTCCAGTTTTAGCAACGCCGCCAACGTCGGAGCGATGTCCGCCGGGCTGCTGACCGAATGAAAGCTTCCTGTTGCGATTCCAGCGCCATAAAAAATCACAGGCACGTGCGTGTCGTATTTGTACGGCGAACCATGTGTCGTCGTGGCGGATTCGCCGACGAAATAAAACGGTTGGGTGATGATGACCAGATTGCCGTTCCGTTGCGGATGAAAACCGTTGGCGACGCTGCGCGCAATCGCAGTGTTCGGCAATTTGCCAGCCAGAATTTGCGACCGCGTGAATGCTTCGACCAGAGCCGGTAATTTCAGCAGAGCTTTGCTGGCGACGGCTTCGACTTCGGCGGCGTCCAGCTTACGGCGTTCGATGGCGGATTCGTCCAGATAAACGTTGCCGTTGACGGTTTGCAGCACCCATTTTTCTTCACCGAAGCGTTGGTTCAGCGAATTGGTTACAGCGTCGGAAATTTGCCTGGCTTCGATTCTGCCGCCGTAACCCAGCTTTTGAACCTGTTCAGGAATCGGCGCAACTCCGTGGTCGGCGGTCAGCGCAATGACTACTTGATCCAGTCCGATTTTCTTATCCAGGTAACTGAACAATTCAGCCAACGTGCGGTCGGTTCGCAAACTCATGTCGTGAACTTCCTGGCTGTAAGGCCCCATCGCGTGGCCGAGCAGGTCGTTGGCCGAAAAACTGATTGTCAGCAAATCGGTCACATCATCTGCGCCCAATTTTTCAGCTTCGATGGCGGCTTTGGCCAGATTGACCAGATGGTCGTTGGCAAACGGCGAAGCCTCAAATTGAGCGATGAACTTCGTGCCGGGCTTTTCTTCGCCGCCATTCAACGTGTATGGGAACTTCGTTCCGTAAGGCGACTTTTCGTAAGACGCATCATCCTTGTCCGAACGCGAATACTCCGATTCCGGCAGCAACCGATCCCACTTTTTGCCGAAGTAGCTGAAACAATGATTGTCGCGGTTGAAGGCTTTCAGCCAATCAGGCAATTCGCTGCGGTAATACGTGCTGGTGACGAAATTGCCTGTCGAACCGTCGAACCAATACGCCGCGTCCGGTCGTTTGCCGGCGGGCAAAATCGCCGAACGATCTTTGTATGACAGACCGATGACTTTGGCATGGCCTGCGCTGGCCAGTTTCAATTCGTCGCCGATGGTCGAACCCAGCAAGCGATGCGGCGACATTCCCGAACCTTCTCTGCCGCCAACCAGCCTGGTTTTGTCGTCGCTGACGCTGGAGACACGCCTGCTGCTGGAGCGGTCGTACCAGTCGTTGCCAATGACTCCATTCATGGCCGGAACCGCCCCGGACATAAATGTCGCGTGTCCACAGGCGGTGTAAGTCGGTGTATGAATGTAATTGGCGTTGGTGAAAACGGCTCCGCCATCCAGCAAACGTTTGAATCCGCCTTCGCCAAATTGATCGCCGAACCGGTTCAGGTAATCGGCGCGAAACTGGTCAATGACTATGCCGACAACCAGTCGGACTTTTTTGGTTGAGTTGGAGGCTCGGCGGCGTTGTTGTGCTGACGTGGGTAAAATCGAAGTGGAAAGCAAAAGAACAAAACAGAAAAGAATTACTATCCGTTGCCGGGAGATGTGCATACTTGCTCCTTGAATTTTTCGGTTGAAGTGCGGAAAGTGCGGCCAAGCATAAGCCGCTGTCTGCAAACGTGACAAGCATCAAAACGTAAAGAAAAATTTCGTATCCCAACTTTTTCGTTTATCGTATTGGCCTGTGCGCGGGTCTTTTTATGAATCATTCCATAACCGTTTTTATCACCAATGAAAGTATTAGCTCATTGTCGAATTCCGGCTTTTTTGTTTGTCATATCCATTCTGGTTGTTCTGTTCGCGTTGTTTGACGCTTCGGCGGTTCGCGGCCAGAGCCAAACAAAACCTCAAACGAAACCGACTCCAACGCCTTCGCCAACTCCACGTCCACAGCAACCCACGGAGTTGCAAAAAGCTCTGACGGAATTTCGCACGCAAATGAACACAGTGAGCGGCGGAACCGGCAAAGCCAGATCCGCTGGCAAGCAAAACAAATTGAGCGGGCGGATTTACGAAAATCTGCGTAACGATTTTTTCGACGCCGTGCCGCATGAAGTTCGCCAGCGCGGCGGAACGAAATCTTTGCTCCGGCGAAATCAGTACGGATTCAGCGTCAGCGGGCCGGTCTGGATTCCCAAACTGTTTGACGGACGCGGGCGAACTTTTTTCTCCGCCAACTTTGAAGCCACGCGAGAACGCATTGCCCAAAGTGCATTGTTCACCGTCGCCACTGACAAACAGCGGCTGGGAGATTTTTCCGATCTGGTGGACAGCGCAGGCCAACCGATTCCGATTTACGATCCGCTGACCACGCGCCCGAATCCGGCTTACGATCCATCGCAACCGATTTCGGCGACCAATCTGCAATACTTGCGCGATCAATTTCCGAACAACATCATCCCGGCCAATCGGCTGGAACCGATTGCCAAAGCCGCTGTTGCGCTGTATCCGCGCTCGAACATCAACGTCGGGCCGTTTTTGCAAAACAATTACTGGGTCAATTCGCCGTTTGAAAATCGCGCCGATGGAACCATAGCCAAACTGGATCATCGCCTGACCGAAAAACAGCAGCTAGGATTTAACTTCAACCTTTCGCGCGGGCTTCGCAAATCGCCGGAGTATTACCCCGGCCCTGCCAACGCCGGAGCGCCCAGTTACAATTACGAAAACGGCAGCCTCAGCGCACAAAACACTTTTACTGCTTCGCCACGCATGGTTTGGACGTTGCGAACCGTCGCCGCTTATTCCGCGACGACTTCGTTTGAACAAAGCGCCGCGCAAAATTATCCGCAACAACTCGGTTTGAAAGGATTGTTCGCCGGTTACTTTCCGCGCTTCACGTTCAGCAACGGAAATCTTTCGATCGGGCCTTCAACGGCGGTCTTTCGAGACCGCAGCTATAACTACACCGGCTCGGCGGCGGTTTCGATCAATCGCAAAACGCACACCATTCAAATGTCAGGACTGTTTCGGCGCAGCTTCGTCAATTCGCTGAACCCATCTTTTCCGTCTGGCTGGTTTTCGTTCACCAACTCGATCACAGGTTTGCCCGGAGTTCGCAACACCGGCAGCAGCTTCGCCAGTTTTATGCTGGGAACGGTTTCACGCGCCGAAGAGGGCGTCGTGTTGCATCCGTCGTATTACAGCCGAAATTCGTTCGACAGCACATTCAGCGATCAATGGCGTGTGCGACCGGGATTGAGTTTGTTTGGCAGTTTGAGTTTTGAAGTTTCGACTCCGCGAGTGGAAAAATACGACCGTCAATCAACCGTTTCGCTGGATCACACAAACCCCGCCAACGGTAAACCCGGCGCTTTGATCTTTGCCGGGCGCAACGGTATAGGGCGCGGATTGCAACCTGTGACCGCGCGCGTTGAACCCTTTGTCAGCTTGACCATCAACCCTTGGAATAATCGCCGCACAGTCGTTCGCAGCAGTTACAGCTTAAGTTACGAAGAGTATCCGCTTTACGGGCGGCATTTCGGCACGCAAGGTTTCAATGCCACTCCGGTGTTCGTTTCGCCAAACGACCAATTGCAACCGGCGTTTTGGCTGCGCGATGGAATGCCGACGAACTTTCCGTTGCCGCCGTTTCTCGACCCGACTGCGGTCAACGGCATCGAACCGGATTTCATTGATCGTTCCGGTTTGTTGCCGACGACTCAACAATGGACGTTCAGCATTCAACGCGAATTGCCGCGTTCGTTGACGGCCAATGTCGCTTATACGGGCACACGCGGTTCGCATTTGTTGGTGGATGGGTTTGCCAGATTCAATCTGGTTCCGGTCGCCAACCTGAAATATCGTGACCAGTTGTATGACGAAGCATTTCGCAATTCGCTGCGCCCTTATCCGCAATATCGCAGCTTTGATATGGGCGGATTGGCTCCGGCAGGAGCTTACAAAAGTCACGCGCTGTCGGCGACGATTGACCAGCGATTGACCGGCGGATTGTTTGGCCGGTTTAGTTATCGCCTGGCCAAAGTGTTGGATAATTATTCGTCCGGCACTCCGCAAGACCCGGACAACCGCCGATTGGAATGGTCGCTTTCAACCGGCGACATCAGGCATTCATTGTCGGCCAGTTACACGTATGAATTGCCGTTCGGAAAAGGCAAAAAGTTTTTGCCTGACAGCGCATTTGTCACGCGCACACTGGGCGGATGGAGTTTGAGCGGGCTGAGCAGTTGGCGTGGTGGCCAGCCGCTGAGTTTGCGTCCGCTGTTCAATCGCACCGGCGGAGTCGTCGGCAGTTTGCGCGTCAACGTCGTTCGGGGCGTTGATCCAAAAGTCGAAAAACCTTCGCCGGATCAGTGGTTCAATCCGGCGGCGTTCGCCCAACCGGACGATTTCACGCTGGGCAACGGGCCGCGAACGCATCCGCAATTGCGCGATCCGGGAGCGCACGTTCATCATTTGTCGCTGACCAAACGTTTTGAACTGACAACAGATACGTCGCTGGAATTCGTCAGCGAATCTTTCAACTTTTTGAACCACGCCAACCTGAACGATCCAGACACGCGCATCGGCTCCGAAGCCAATCCGAACCTGAACGCCGGTAAAATCATCGGCTCGACGGGCGGACGAGTGATGCAGTTCGGATTGAGAATTTTATTCTGAGTTTGGAGTGCTGCGGCTCGACGCAGCTTTGGCGTTCGATTCAGACGTGCTTTGAACCAATCGAGAGCTTCCTGCAAGAAAAGAAAAGCTGCGTCGAGCCGCAGCACTCCACATTGAGCGTTCCCCGATGAAAGTGACGAAAGTTCTGATTCTTTTACTCCTGATTACTACGCCAATCTTTGCCCAAACCGCCAAACCCGAAACCGCGCCAAAAGGCTTGCTGAAGATTCCAGTCTGGGTGGAAGAAAGTGACGATCAATTTTGGCTGGACGGCAATCGCCAGGCATTCAAAGTCTTTGTCGAAGAAAAAGAATCGCCGCTGAAAAGTTTTCAAACGCCAAAAAGCTCTACCATTTTGTTGATCGTCTTTGACACTGTTGCCGATTTGGCTCGCGTAGATCAGGCGCGCACCGCGCTGAACGAAGCCATTAAAACGCTTGGCCAAAATTACTGGGTTGGATTGTTGAAGGCTCAGGACGGACTGTCCGTAATTCAGGAACCGACGGCGGATCGAAAAGTGTTGGTTGATAAAATTCAGGCGATTCAGGTCAATGGCAAAGCCGGATTGTTGGACACGCTGGAACCTGTTTCCAAACTGGCCGCCGGAATGATGCAAAAAGCCAATGTGCGCGTCGCCGTACTGTATGTCACAGACAGCGGCATCGCCAATTACCGCGCGGATTATCTGAACCCTGTGGTCAATTCCAGCGATTCCGGCGACCTGAGCCGCCGCTTTTCTGACCGGGCGATTCAGGAACAGATGAGCCGTCAATCCGATGCGCTGGGTGAATTCACCGCGCCGATTTTCGTGCTGCATCTGAGTTACCGAACCGATTCGATGAATCTGGCTTACCAAAGCGGGCTGGAACGAATTGCTTTGGCTTCGGGCGGCGTGACGTTGTTCAGTCGCACAGTGGATGACGTGGAATCGCTGCTGAAAATTCTGCTGGCGCGCATTCAATCGTCTTATGTTTTAGGCGTAGATCAACCCTCTGCCAAACGCCGCACGATCAAACTTCGCGTCGAAGCTAAAAAAAACGACGGCCAATCGCCTGGCAAATTGACTCATCGAGAGCAGATCAATCTGCCGAAGAAATAAATTTGGAGTGCGGCGTAAAGCGCCGCTTTTGCATTCGAGTTAATACCAACCCGCTTCAACAGAAAGATTCAGGTAAAGAAAGAAAAGCGGCGTCAAGCCCGCCGCACTCCAAAACAAACCAGAAATTCACGATTGCCGTCCGCTCCATAAATCGGCGAATCAATCACGCCGCGCGAACGCAATCCAATCGAATCCGCAAACGCGACAATTTCATTGACCACTCTTTGCTGAGCCGCTTCGTCTCGAACAATGCCGCCTTTGCCGACTTCCTCGCGCCCGACTTCAAATTGAGGCTTAATCAACATCACGACCAACGCCGACGGCTGAACCAGCGCAGGCACGACCGGCAAAATTTTGGTCAGCGAAATGAACGACACATCGCCGACCACCAGATCAAACTTTTCCGCAAAATCGCCCGGCTGCAAATAACGCGCGTTGATTTGTTCGCGGACTTCGACGCGCGCGTCTTGTCGCAGCTTCCAATCGAGCTGGCCGTGCCCTACATCCACGGCAACCACGCGCGCGGCTCCGCGCTGCAACAAACAATCTGTGAAACCTCCGGTCGAAGCTCCTATGTCCAGGCAAATTTTGCCGGTCACATTCACGCCGAAATGATCCAACGCCGCCGCCAATTTCAATCCGCCGCGGCTGACAAACGGCATGGTTTCTTTGACCAACATCGGAGCTTCAACAGCAACCAACTGCCCGGCTTTTTCCAATCGCTGTTCGTTGCTGAAAACCTGCCCTGCCAGAATCAACGCCTGAGCTTTGGCGCGCGTTTCGACCAATCCGCGTTCAACCAGCAATTTGTCCAACCTTTCTTTTAGTTTCGATTTCATCAGTCAATGTGTCAGTACCCCGCGTGTGAGCAAGGGGATTATTTTTGGCGATTGCTGCATTACTGTGCGAAGCTTGTCGAGTTATGAACGACTCCCGACTGGTAATTCATCACTCCACCCGGCAAGCCTATCAAGATTCGTTTGCCAAAGACGTTCGCACCGGTTTGACCGTGCAGCCTAAAACTCTGCCGCCGAAGTATTTTTACGACGCGCTCGGTTCGCAATTGTTCGAAGCGATTTGCTTGCTGCCCGAATACTACCCCACGCGCGCCGAAGCGGAAATTTTCCATCGCCATGCGGCTGAAATCGTTTCGCAATTGCCCGCGCCGGTCGGCGTTGTCGAATTGGGCAGCGGCAGTTCGGTCAAGACTCGTTTATTGATCGAGGCGATTTTGGCCAACCAGCCTGAACTGCATTACCAGCCAATGGATATTTCCGCTTCGATTCTGCAACACAGCGCGGAAAAATTGCTGGGCGATTACGCTCGGCTGCACATCACCGGTCACGTCGGAGATTACACTTGCGGGTTGGATTCCATCGTGCGGCGAGAAAGTGAACACCTGCTGGCGCTTTTTCTGGGTTCGAACGTTGGGAATTACACACCCGAAGAATCGCGCGCGCTGCTGAAAAGCATTCGATCCGCGCTACGTCCGGGCGATGGATTGTTGTTGGGCGCAGATTTGAAAAAATCGCCGGATGTGTTGATTCCGGCTTACAGCGATCCGCTAGGAGTGACGGCGGCCTTCAATCTGAACGTGTTGGCGCGCATCAACCGGGAACTTGGCGGGACGTTCGACCTGAAGAATTTCCAGCATCGAGCAGTGTTCAACGAAGACGCCGGACGAATTGAAATGCATCTGGTCAGCCGCTTAGCGCAAACCGTCAACATCCGGGCGCTGGATTTGCGCATCGAATTTCAGGCGGGTGAAACCATACACACCGAAAATTCCTACAAATACGATTTGCCGCAGCTTGCGACGTTGGCCGAAGCGACAGGCTTTCAACCTGTAAACACGTGGTTTGATGATGAACGACGATTCAGTTGCAATTTCTGGCTGGCAACCTAAGAACCCATTTCTAAGAACCTTTGATGGGTTCCTGGATTCGTTTGGGGATCGGGGTGATTGGCCATTACTCGTTGGATGTGCGGCGAACAGCTTTGCCTTGATTAGGTGAATACGATTGGCCGTATCGAATAGCGGGCGTGCCCGCGACGATGACGTGTTCAATGCCTTCGGGAAATTGTTTGGGGTCTTCAAACGTCGCGCGATCAATTACGTGATGCGGATTGAAGACGACGATGTTGGCTTGATAACCGTCCTGGATTTTTCCGAAATAACTAAGCTGGAAGGTCTCCGCCGCCAGGCCGGACATTTTGCGAACGGCTTCTGGCAGAGAAATCAGATTTTGTTCGCGCACGTACCGGCCAAGAATTCGCGGGTAGGTTCCGTAAGCTCGCGGATGCGGTTTGCCGCCCAGCAAGCCGTCGGTGCAAACGTTGACGTAAGGCTGTCGCATGATTTTGCAGACGACTTCTTCCGACTGGCTGAAGGAAATCATGCCTACGCCCATTCGTTCAGCCAGCAATAAATCAAAAGCGAATTCGACGGCATCGGCTTCGCTGACTTGATCGTGTTGGAGTCTCAAACAAGCGGCCTCAGCCAAATTTTTGCCCAGGTATTCCGGGTGATTGCCCGAAGGAATGTCCGGGATGACGATGCCCGCCGGCCCAGACCATTTCCAAAAGTTATCCCACGGCGAAGGCGAACGATCGAGCATGGCCACGCGCATCTTTTCGCGTTCTGAATTGCTGGCCAGTCGTTTCAAAGTTTCTTCGACTCCACCCGCGTGCGCCCACGGAGGCAGAATCGCTCCGAGCATCGTTGACCCGGCAACGTAAGGGTATTGATCCGCCGTCAGCCGCACGCCTTCGGCTTGCGCCTGTTCGATCATCGCCAGCACACCGTCAATGCGATTCCAGTTTTCGCGCCCGGCAATTTTGAAATGCGAGATGTGAACTCGCACGTCGGACTGTTTGCCGACTTCGATCATTTCGGCGACAGCGTCTTCGATGTAATCGCTTTCGCTGCGCATGTGCGAAACGAAAATGCCGTCAAATTCCACGACCGCGCGGCAGAGTTCGATCAATTCATTGGTGTCGGCAAAACAGCAGGGCGGATAAATCAACCCAGTCGAAAGCCCTAACGCACCTTCGCGCATGGACTGGCGAATCAGTTCCTGCATCGCGGCGATTTCTTCGGGGCGAGCCTTTCGATCTTCCATTCCCATCACCGACAAGCGAACTGCTCCGTGAGGAACCAAGTAAGCGCAATCAATCGCCGGTCGAGCGCGTTCAATCGCCGACAAGTATTCCGCCACCGATTGCCAATCCCAAGCGCGACCCAGATCGCCATCCAATCCAGCCAGTGAACGCGCTACTTGCGGTTGGTCTTCAGCGCGAATTGGAGCGACGGAAATTCCATCCTGACCGAAAACTTCCAGCGTGATGCCTTGCCGGATTTTCATCGGCAATTCCGGTTCCATCAGCACGCGCAAATCCGAATGGCTGTGCGTATCAATGAATCCGGGCGCGATGACCAGCCCTTTGCAATCAAGCTCTTCCATCGCGTGCAACGAATTCGGAGCATCAATCGCCAAAATGTAATTGCGCCGAATCGCTACGTCAGCAGGGATCAGGCCGCGCCCTGTGCCGTCAGCAACCAATCCATTTTTTAGAACCAGTTCTGGCGTCATTGTTTCAACCTTTCACGCCGTCCATCCCGACCAGCGAGCCGTACATTTCCGGTCTGCGGTCGCGGTAAAACTGCCAGTGAGTTCGCACTTCGCGGATTTCATCCAAATCCAAATCAGCGACGATCAATTCGTCTTTGTCCTCGCTGCCTTTGGCCAGAATGCGGCCATCGGGGTTGCAGAAGTACGACGAGCCGAAAAATTCGCCGACATTCCATGGAGCTTCCGTGCCGACGCGATTGATCGTGCCGACGAAATACCCGTTGGCCACGGCGTGTCCGCGCTGTTCCAGTTCCCACAGGTAATCGGCGTGGCCTTTGGTTGTGGCTGATGGGATGAACACAATCTCCGCACCGTTCAATCCCAACGCGCGCGCGCCTTCAGGGAAATGCCGGTCGTAACAGATGTAAACGCCTATGCGCGCGTACTTCGTCTCAAATGTCGGAAAGCCCAGATTGCCCGGCGTGAAATAAAACTTTTCCCAAAAACCCGGCAAGCAATGCGGAATGTGCGTCTTGCGGTATTTGCCCAGATAGCTGCCGTCGGCGTCAATCACCGCTGCGGTGTTGTAATACACGCCGGTCATTTCTTCTTCGTAAATTGGCGCGACGATCACCATTTGATGTTGTTTGGCAATCTCCTGCATCAACTTCGTCGTCGGCCCGTCGGGAATGCGTTCGACCAAACCATACCAGTGCGGATTCTGCTCCGCGCAAAAGTACGGGCCGTAAAACAGTTCCTGCAGGCAAATGATCTGAACGCCTTGCTTGGCGGCGTCGGCAATCATCGCCACATGTTTATCAATCATCGCCTGTTTGATTTTTTCGATGGAGCTGCCGGCAGGCTCCACGTTCGTGGCTTGAATCAAGCCGCATCTGACAATTCGTGACATGACGAATTCCTCCTTCAAAAAATTTGCTGTGAGCAGAAAACGATTCGGCTCAGATGTCGTTCGATGAACAAGTTGGCACAGTAAACAACAACCGTTTGGCATAGATCAATTGTTGTGTTTTCCGCCTGAGAATTTGCGGCTGACAGATCAATGCGTTACAAAGCCAGCGCAATCTGAAACCTCTCGGTAATGAACGAAACATTCCTCTTCAGTTATGACAAACATCAACACAAACCCCATACGCAAACTGCGCTGGTGGATCGGCGGGTTGCTCTTTCTTTCGACGGTCATCAATTACATTGACCGGCAGACGCTGTCGAACCTGGCTCCGTACCTGAAAGTCGAATTCGGATGGACGAACACCGATTACGCGCTGTTGGCGATTTCGTTTCGTGTCGCGTATTCGATAGGGCTGGCTGTGAACGGGCGAGTGTTGGATAACATAGGCACTCGATTGGGGCTGACATTGTCGGTCATCTGGTATTCGTTGGTTTCGATCCTGACGGCGTTGGCGCGTGGGTTTTATAGCTTTGCCGGATTTCGTTTTTTGTTGGGAGCAGGCGAATCCGCCAACTGGCCAGCCGCCACCAAAGCCGTTTCAGAATGGTTTCCGAAACAGGAACGCGCGTTGGCGACGGCTTTGTTCGACAGCGGTTCTTCGATTGGCGGAGCGATTGCGCCGCTGCTGATTGTGCCGATTTATCTGCAATGGGGGTGGCGTCCGGCGTTTATCATTCCCGGCGTTCTGGGGTTTTTCTGGTTGATTCTGTGGCGACGGTTTTATCACACACCCGAAACTCATCCGCGCATCAGTGCCGAAGAATTGCAGATGATCCGGCAAGACAAGCTGGATTACGAACCGGCAGAAGGCGCTCCGCGCAAAAGCTGGTTTGATTTGTTGAAGCTGCCGCAAACCTGGGGAACGATAGCCTCAAAAGCTCTGACCGATCCGGTTTGGTTTTTCGTGACTGACTGGTTTCCCATTTATCTGGTTTCCAAAGGTATCAGCTTGAAAAGCGGATTGATTGCCGTGTGGATTCCGTTTATTGCCGCTGACTTGGGAAATTTCTTTGGCGGATGGTTGTCGGGTTTTTTGATTCAACGCGGTTGGTCTTTGGGCGCATCGCGCCGGGCGTTGGCGGTGTTTGGCGGCGTCGGAGTCACGTTGTTGATCCCGACAATTTTTACAACGAACCTGTTTGCCATCGCTTTGTTGTTCGGAGCGGCGACGTTTGCCTATGCCGCGTTTTCAACGATTGCGAATGTGTTGCCAGCGGATTTGTTCACCAGCGATTCGGTCGCTACGGTCAGCGGAATGAGCGGTTCTGCCGCGCAGATGATTACCATCGTCGCGTTTTTGTTGATTGGGCAATTGTCCGACGCGCGCGCTGGGCAGGCGACGACTTCGTTTGATTTGATTGTTGTTGTTGCAGGATTGGTTCCGCTGGTCGGAATGGTTTTAGTGTTGTCGTTGGTTCGCAACACGCGCGCGACTGAACAGGGATTAGTAAGACGAATATGAAACCTTTGAAGATTGGCATTGCCGGAGTTCGCGGCATCGTCGGCGAAACGCTGACGCCGGAATTGGTCATCGCGTTCGCGCAAGCATTCGCAACTTATCAGGATTCAGGTCGAATCCTGATTTGCCGCGACACACGCGGTTCCGGCCCGATGGTGCGCGCGGCGGTTTCGGCTGGATTGCTGGCTTCGGGTTGCGAAGTGATTGATCTGGGCATTTGCCCCACGCCGACCATGCAACTGGCGGTTGAACACTTCCACGCCGCCGGAGGCATTTCGATCACCGCCGGCCATAACCCGGCTCAATGGAACGCGCTGAAATTCGTTCGCGGCGACGGGCTGTACCTGAACACGCGACAAGCCGAAGAACTGCTGGACATTTTTCATCAGGGCGAATTTGCCAAAGCCGGTTGGGACACCATTCAAACCCGGATCGAATCGCGTGACGCGATTGCACACCACATCGAAGTTTTGAAAGCCGCCTTTGATATTGAAACGGTTCGTGCTCGAAAGCTGACTGTGGCCGTGGATTGTTGCAACGGAGCGTGTGCGGTGCTCTCACCCATCTGGCTGGAAGAGTTGGGTTGCCGTGTGTTGGCGATCAACGACGAAATCGCTTCGCCTTTTCCGCACAATCCCGAACCGAAACGCGAAACGATGGCGCAGCTTCGCGCTGTGGTGAAAGCCGGGCAAGCCGACATCGGTTTTGCTCACGATGCGGACGGGGAACGTCTGGCCATCGTCACCGAAACCGGCGAAGCCCTGTCCGAAGAAATGACGCTGGCCATCGCTGCCGAAATCACACTTCGTCAACAGCCGGGTGTTGTCGTCACACATCTTTCGACTTCGCGCAGCATCGAAGCGATTGCGGCTCGGCACAATTCAACGGTCGTTCGCACGCCAGTCGGCCAAGCTTACATTTCCGAAGCGATGCTGGAACACAATGCAGTTCTGGGCGGCGAAGGCAACGGCGCAGTGGCGATTCCCGCGATTCACGCCACCAACGATTCCGCCGCAACGATTGGCTTGATCCTGGAACATCTGGCGAAAAGCGGGCAGAGCATTTCCGAACTGGTTGCCACTTTGCCGCGATTGACGATGTTGAAGCATTACGTTCCCGTTGCGCCCAACTTGCTGTTTTCCGTGCTGAGCGAAATTCGCGCCGAAGCCGAAACCGCCGGAGCCGCCGATGTTGATTTCAGCGACGGCATCAAACTTTCGTGGCCGGACGGCTGGCTACACATTCGCGCGTCGAACACGGAATCCATGATTCGACTGATTGCCGAAGCGGAAAGCGAAACGCGCGCTGAAGAACTGCTGGCATGGGCGCGTGATCGGTTGAAATAGAAACTGACCGAGGTCCGTATTGCGATTGATAATTCATCTACGCATAATGCCTGTGGCTTCAGTTCTACAGGAGGTTTCGTATGGTCACGAACGTTTTATCAGAAGTAAGAGCGTCTTCCGTTGTCGTGAATTTGGAGAAAGAGCTTGAATGGTTGCGCGAGCATTGGCGGGAGTATCTTGGCCAATGGGTCGTGTTGGATGGCGAGCGACTGATCGGGCATGGTTCTGATCCCAGACCGTTGGTAGCGCAAGCCAGAGCGGAAGGCGTCAAAATGCCGTTTGCCAAATACGTTCGAGACGAAACCTTGCCTTCGATGGGAGGCTGGATGTGAGCCAGTTTCGATTCTCCTTTGCCCATCGAGTCGCTTATTCCCGCTACTCGGATATTGTTGTTCCTCTGGCCTTTTCTTCTGATTCCAAAATTTTCTATCCCGTAGACGCCAAGCTCGATACCGGCAGTACTTTTTGCGTATTTCAGCGTCATTTTGCGGACTTGCTGGAACTCGATTTGGAACGCGGTCAGCGGCAATGGATTGGCACAGCAACAGGATCGTTTTTGACCTATGGGCACGAAGTCACACTCGCCACTTGCGGTTTGGAGTGGCAGGCGGTCGTTTACTTTGCCGAATCGGAAAACTTCTACCTAAACGTAGTTGGGCGCATAGGCTTTCTGGATCGGCTGCAAATTGCTTTGGTGGAATACGATCAGGAGCTTTACCTGAGTCCATACGAAGGCTGACGAATGCGAGCAATTCCTTCACTCAAAATCAGTATCTCCGGCGTTCGCGGCGTGATTGGCGGTTCGTTGACGCCAACCTTGCTGACGCGCTTTGCCCAGGCATTTGGAACTTACGTCGGTTCGGGGACGATTGTGATCGGACGCGACCCGCGAACTTCGGGCGAAATGGTTCGGCAAGCCGTGATCGCCGGATTGCTCTCCAGCGGATGCCGAGTCATTGATCTGGATGTGTGCCCGGTTCCAACCGTGCAATTAATCGTACGACAACGAAAGGCTTCGGGCGGCATTGCCATCACGGCCAGCCACAATCCTGCGGAATGGAACGCACTGAAATTCGTCAATTCTGAAGGTCTGTTTCTCAGTCCGGGGCAGGCGCGCGAGTTGCTGGATATTTATCACCAGAGCGATTACACCAAAGTCGGCGGCAGCGAAATGCGAAGTGTTGAAGCATTTAAGGGCGCGCTTGATGTTCACATCACAACGATTCTGGACGCAGTCGGAGTTTTGCCGCCAAAACGAAAATTGAAAGTCGCGCTGGATTCCTGCAACGGAGCCGGTTCGATCCTTGCGCTGCGGTTGATTGAAGCCCTGGGCGCGGAAGTCGTTTCGATCAACACCACGCCGAATGGTTCGTTTCCGCGCGGAGCCGAACCGATTGCCGAAAATCTGACTGCATTGTGCCAGTTGGTCAAAGACAGCGGAGCCGATGTCGGTTTCGCGCAGGATATGGATGCAGATCGTTTGGCGGTTATTGATGAACGTGGCGAACCCATAGGCGAAGAAAATACGCTGGCGCTGGCTTCACGGTTTGTCGTCAGCCAATCACCGGGAACGCTGGTGACGAATCTTTCGACGACTTCGGCAATGGACGACCTGGCGTCAAAGTACGGTTGCACATTGCATCGGTCGAAAATCGGCGAAGCCAACGTCACCGAATTGATGAAGTCAGTCGGAGCAGTCATTGGTGGCGAAGGCAACGGCGGCGTGATTTATCCGAAGATCAATTTTTGCCGTGACAGTCACGTTGGAATGGCTTTGATACTGCATTTGCTGGCCGAAACCGGGCAATCCGTTTCCGGCTTGCTCAACGATTTGCCGCGTTATGCGATGATTAAGGAAAAGCTGGAATGCCCGTCGGATAAAATCGCCGACGTACTGAAAATGATCCGAAGTGATTTCGCCGCCGAGCAATTGGATTTGCGCGATGGCGTGAAAGTCAGTTTTGCCGACGGCTGGCTGCACGTACGCGGATCAAACACGGAACCGATCATTCGGTTGATTGCCGAAGCCCGCAACGAAACGCGCGCACGGGAAATTCTCAATTCAGTGTTTGAAAAGGTGGAGCGGCTGTTAAGGTAAAAAAGAAAGGCTGCGATCCTAAAACCGCAGCCTGAAAATGCACCATAGCAGAGAGATAATGAAACAAACATTGCAAAAAATCTGGCTTGCCGCCGTTGCTGCAGCTTCGACGAAATCAGTGACGATTCGGCGATGCTGAGCAAGCAACCTATTTTGTCATTCCGACAAATCAGCCCATGCCTGTTCGGCGTTGAGCGGCAGCAATAACTCAATCCCAGCAAAGATCACCTGTGCAATCTGTTCGTAAAACATTTCGGGACGATTGCCGTTCGACTTCTGTTGAGCTGAATCGGAACATCCCTCCTTCTCCTGCGTGCTTTTACGCGCACCAGCCAAAAAACATCAACAACAAATACAAACCACCTAAAAGCACGAGCGGATTATTGCTGCCGACTTGCCATCTGTCTAACTCATTGTTCTAATCCATCCAATCAATAATCATAATGGCTATGAGCAAGGAGGTTTGTTAATGGAAATGACGCAGCTTCGCACGTTTCGTGCTGTGGCCGAAACTCTGAATTTCACGCGGGCGTCTGAACGGTTGCATTTGACGCAATCGGCGGTCAGTCACCAGATCAAAGCTTTGGAAGAAGAACTCGGCGAGCCGCTGTTCATTCGCGCCAAACGCGGCGTGAAGCTTTCTCAAGCGGGAAAGATCGCACTGGAATACGTTGAACGAATTTTGGACGACACCGAAGCCTTGCGAGAGCGAATCTCCGGGCGCGAACGCTCGCCGGTTGGGCGTGTTCGCGTGGCGGCGGCGACTCAGGCGTTTGTTTACCTATTCGCGCCGCTGTTTGAATCCTTCATGGATTCGCATCCGGGAATTGATCTGGCTTTCCGAACTACGGTCAGCACCGAACACACGGTCGCGGATATTCTGAACGGAGCAGCCGATGTCGGATTCGCTTCGCTGGCGGTGTATTCACCCAATCTGCAAGTGACGAAACTTTTTGAAGACGAACTGGTGCTGGTTGTCAGCAAAGAACACAAGTTGGCAAAAAAACGCTCGGCCACAGTTGAGGAAATTCAGAAAGACAAGCTGATTTTGTTCGAGCGGGGAGCTTCGATTCGCCGGGCGACAGATCAGTTTTTCGATCAACTGGGGGTTCGGCCTGATCTGGCGCTGGAATCGAACGACACGTTTTTCATCAAACGAATGGTCGAACGCGGCTTGGGAGTTTCGTTGCTGCCGGCGTGGGCAGTGCGCGACGAAGTATTGAACGGTAAACTGGCTCAATTACAAATCAGCGGGCATCGGTTGCGACGTTCGGTGGCGTTGGTTTCGCTGGGACGATTTCAACCTTCGCCGACGCGGGCGTTTATAGCTTACATCCTGCGTCATAAAGCCAAGATTCAAGAAATGGCCGAAGGCGGTAAAACGTCCGGCAAGACGCGCGACTAGACGCTTCCGGCGACAAACGACTATCATCCGCGCCGCGTTTTTCTCTCAAACCCGATTGGCGATTCGTTATCAATTCAGGAGAAGCTTGTGATTCCCGAACAGCGAAGAAAGTTCAACCGCGAATTTACCGAAGAAAAGTATCAGCGATTTTTGTTGGCGCTGGATCAAGCAGTCGGCGCGAAAATCGAATTTCGCACGTGCGAAACACCGGTTTTTCTTCCCAAAGACTTTCTGGCGGAAATGGAGCAAGCCGGAAAAGAATTGATCGCCCAGTTGAACACGCCCGAATATCTGGCGGCTTCGTCGCGCGCTGTGCCTGCGGAATTCAATGTGCCAAACGAAGGTTCGCATCCGCAATTCATCCAGGTGGATTTTGCTGTCACGCACGACGCCGACGGGAAGTTTTCGGCCAAGCTGATTGAGTTGCAAGGCTGCGCTTCTTTGTATGCTTTTCAGATGTTGCTGCCGCACGAATACCAGCGAGTTTATGATCTGAACGGATTGAATTACCTGCTTAATGAGTTGACCGACGAAAGTTATGTCGAATTGTTGAAGGAAGTTTTTCTTGCGCAGCACGATCCAGAACAAGTTGTGTTGATGGAGATTGATCCGCTTCATCAAAAAACTTTGCCGGATTTCCGAATGACGGAAAAACTGTTTGGTATTTCAACGGTCAACGTTTCCGATGTCATCAAACGCGGCAATAAATTGTCTTACTTGCGCGGCGGACGCGAAGTCGAAATTCGTCGCATCTACAACCGTGTGATTATTGATGAGTTTGTGCGGAAAGGAGTCACGGCGAAATTCGATTTTCGGGATGATCTGGATGTCGAATGGGCAGGGCATCCGAACTGGTATTTTCGCATGAGCAAGTTTTCGTTGCCGTTTTTGAACCATCCGACCGTGCCTCGCGCGTGGTTTCTGAATCAGTTGAGCGAGTATCCGGCTGATCCTGAAAACTTCGTGCTCAAACCGTTGTTTTCCTTTGCTGGCAGCGGCGTCAAAGTCAGCATCACCCGCGAAGACCTGGACGCCGTTCCAATCGCCGAACGCGGCGATTATCTGTTACAGGAAAAAATCACTTACGCGCCGATCGTGGAAACTCCTGACGAACCGAGCAAAGTCGAAGTGCGCGTGATGTTCGTCTGGCCGGATGCCGCCGCCGAACCGATTGCCGTGACTACGCTGACTCGGTTGAGCAAAGGCGCAATGATGGGTGTGGATTTCAACAAGAACAAAAGCTGGGTTGGTTCGTCGTGCGCGTTTTTTGGAGCTTGAACGATGAGAGTAATGGCAGTGGATTACGGGACGAAAGCAATTGGTCTGGCGATTTGCGACGAATTGCAATTGACCGTTCGTCCACTGACCACCATTCGCCATCCCGAATTGAGCCAGGCTCCGCAGCACATCAGCCAACTGGCTGAAGAATATGACATCGAAACGCTGGTCGTCGGATTGCCGTTGAACATGGATGGAACCAGCGGCGAAGCGGTGGAAAAGGTCAAAGCCTTCGTCGCCGAATTGCAGCCGCAGGTTTCCGTTCCGATAAAGTTGGTTGATGAGCGGCTGACTTCGTACGAAGCCGACCAAATCCTGCGCGAAATGGGCGTGGGGTTGAAAGAGCGTAAAGCCAAATCGGATGAATATGCCGCCGTGTTGATCCTGCAAGATTACCTGGATGGGCTGGCGCGCCAGCAAAATCATGAAAACTCTTCGTCGTTACCCAACTGATAAACCAGAAATGAAAAGAAAATCGGTAAGTAGAAAACCTTTCAAGCTGTTCAAGCTCGTTGTTGCCGTTCTTGTAATCGCCGTCGTGTCCTTCGTCGGAGGAGGCTTGTGGCTGAATGGCGAAATCAATCGTCCTCACGATCATCAATCGGCGCAAAAACCGATCACCATCGAACCGGGCGCAAGCACTTCCGTTATTTTGGCTCGGCTTCAACGCGAAGGCGTGTTGGAAAATGATTTTGCGGTCAAACTGTGGCTGCGATTTTTTGAACCTGGCGCCAGTTTCAAAGCCGGGGATTACCGGTTCAAATCACCAATTTCGCCACGCCAGGTCATCAATCAACTGGTAAAAGGCGACGTGACAACACTGCAATTCACCATTCCTGAAGGTTACAACCAATACGACATCGCCCGCGTGTTGGCCGGGTTGAATGGATTGAAATCTTCGACTGGCTCAAAACCTTCAACGACTCAGGACGAGATGTTGAAGCTGTTCAGAAATGTTTCGCAAATTGCCGATCTTGATCCTCAAGCGTCAACGCTGGAAGGTTATCTGTTTCCCGACACCTACGAATACACCGCCAGTTCCACGCGCGAACAATTAGTGGAAACAATGGTCAAACGCTTTCGGCAGGTGTACACGGCGGATTCTCAGCAGCGCGCGGCTGAGTTGGGAATGACGACTCGGCAGGTGGTCGCGCTGGCTTCGCTGATTGAAAAAGAAGCGAAAGTAGACGCCGAACGCGAATTGATTTCTTCGGTATTTCATCGGCGATTGAAAATGGGCATTCCGCTGGCTTGCGACCCGACGGTGATTTACGCCGCTCTGATCGAAGGCAAATATCGCGGCAAAATTTACCAGAGCGATCTTGATCGAGATTCGGCTTACAACACGTATAAACGCGCCGGGTTGCCGCCGGGGCCTATTGCTTCGGTCGGGCGACGTTCGCTGCAAGCGGCGCTTAATCCGGCAGAAACCGATTATTTGTTTTTCGTCGTGGATGTTTCGAAGAACGACGGCTCGCACAAGTTTTCGGCCAGTTCCGCCGACCACGAACGCGCTGTGAAGTTGTTGCGTCAGGCAGAGAGAAACGGCAGCAAGTAGTTTTTAAGCCGACAACTCTTTCATCGAAGCGACGATGGCTTCGGTGTATTCAGTTGTATGAGCTGTGCCGCCCAGATCGCGCGTACGGATTTTCTTTTCCGACAAGGTGTGAATTGTCGCGCGAGCGATCAGATCAGCGGCTTGGCGTTCCCCTAAATGTTGCAACATCATCACGCCGCTTTGCAGCAGAGCTGTCGGGTTCGCCAGATTTTTTCCGGCGATGTCCGGCGCGCTGCCGTGAACCGCTTCAAAAACAGAGCCGAGTTCGCCGATGTTCGCTCCGGGGCAAATTCCCAGTCCACCAACCAATCCGGCAGCCAAGTCCGAAACGATGTCGCCGTACAGATTTTCGAGCAGCAGGATGTCGAATTGTTGAGGCTTCATCACCAACTGCATGCAGGTGTTATCAACAATTTTGTCGTCGGCTTCGATCTCAGGATATTCGGCTGCAACTTTGCGAAAACAATCCAGAAACAATCCGTCGGAAAGCTTCATGATGTTGGCTTTGTGAATTGCTGTGACTTTTTTGCGGCCTTCGCGGCGTGCGTACTCAAAAGCAAAGCGGGCAATGCGCGTCGAAGCCTTTTCCGTAATGATCTTGATACTTTCGACCACACCGGGAACGACATCATGTTCAAGGCCGGAATACAGGTCTTCAGTGTTTTCGCGCACAACGATCAAATCAAGATCACCGAACGGTGTCACCAAGCCTGGCAAGTTTCTAACCGGACGCAGGTTGGCATACAGATCAAGCGTCTTTCTGAGTCGAACGTTGACGCTGGCAAAACCGCTGCCAACCGGAGTCGTCAACGGGCCTTTCAGCGCGACCTTATTTCGCCGGATAGAATCAAGCACCGGTTCCGGCAATGGGTCGCCAAATCTCGTAAGAGCTTCGGCTCCGGCGATAAAACTTTCCCATTCAATTTCAACGCCGGAAGCTTCAATGATGCGAACGACGGCGGCGGTGATTTCCGAACCGATCCCGTCACCGGGTATGAGAGTGACTTTGTGTGGCATAACAGTGTTGGTTGCGAATTTTGGATTTCAGCGATGAGTAAAAGAGGCGCAACTGTAATCTCGAAGGATCAAAGTTTCAACGTCGCTTTCAGTGGGAATGAGTCTGCTGGCTGAGGAGGGAATTTACTGATGTTGAATCAAGCCGTTGGCAGCCTTAATCGGCTGCCTTCGATACCAGATCAAGCTTGGCTCCGATGTTTTGTAACAATGCAGAGATGTTCAGGCCGACCCCGGTCAAATAAATCATCGCGACGGTTCCGATCAACACCAACAACAACGAATATTCAACGACATCCTGGCCGGTTTCGTCTTTCATGAAGTTTTTCAGTTTCGTAATCATGTGAGTAACTGATGTTACGCGGCAGCCAATTGCTCTTTGAGTTTGACAAGCTCTGAGTAGGCGGACTTCACCGCCGAAAGGTAGAGTTTGGACTTCAAAGCAAAGTGGCTCAGTTTGGTTTTGATCTTGAGTCGCTCCAGTTTGA
>JANRKX010000153.1:0-12753 GCA_033763255.1 Acidobacteriota bacterium
TTTATTTCCAGCCCTGAAATGGCGACTGACCGGAGTTTCGTCCGTCGCCCTTTCAGGGCTTGGCGGTCTTTCGCCATTGTTTCCGGGGGTTCCGAAGACTCCACCCCCGGCTAATATCCGCTGCGCCTCCGGCGCAAAGAAAAAAATGTGGGTAATGACAAGGCTGCCAGCTTGTCGGCGTCGTGGTAGTAAAGCCAATGGCTTGCCAGCGGAGACTTCGACAAGCTGGCAGCTTTGTCGGACGCTTTTCTTATCAAATGAACTCTCAAGCCAGCAGCCTCAGATCGCCGTTTTCAGTCAGGTACACTTGCCGCATCAGCCCGTGTTTATCGGTGTACAAAGCTTCTTCGCGGCAAACCGGGCAATAGTACAAATGATAGGTTCCCATCGGCAGGTTGTCGGTCAAGTTCAGCATTGATCGGAAAACTCTGGTCAGCAGCCCGATGTGAATGCTGCCCGCATAGCGCATCCGCTGATAATTCGTTCGCTCCACTGGAACGAACCCAGCGCCGTGAATTTTGGCAACCGCACACCGAGAATTGGGACAACGCAAAACGAAAGTTTGTGGAACCGGCATACACACCTCCTGTTTTTCCTTTTTGCTCTCACCGCTTGAAGCGGAGACAAATTCAGAAACGGCTCAGCGTTTGAAAAATTCTTTCCATAATCGCTCTCAATACCCGACAAACTTGTCAGGTACAGGTTCGCGTGCTAGCATCCGGCTTCAGTTCGGAACCTTAACTACAGGCTGCGGGCAAGATGCCCGCGCTCCCGGCTAGCGGTAAAACCATTGAAGATCACTTCTCAAGAAGAATACGGCTTGCGCTGCATTTTGCAGTTGGCGCGCGAACAGGCGGGCAACACCGACTCCAATTTGGAGCCGGGTGCCATGTTCGTCCGCGACATTGCCGACCGCGAAGGTTTGTCCATCGCCTACGTCGAAAAGATTTTGTGGACTTTGAGCCGCAGCGGCATTGTCGAAAGCGTTCGCGGGCCGAAAGGCGGTTATCGTTTGACGCGCCCCAGCAGCGAAATCAGCCTGGGCGAAGTCATGCGCGTGTTGGGCGGCATTCCTTCAGAAGAGGAAATCTGTTCGCAGTTCACAGGCAATCAAGACACTTGCGTGCATCACGACGATTGCGGATTGCGTCCCGTCTGGACCAGCATCACGGATTTCGTCAACAGCGTGTTCGATAAAGTCCCGGTCTCGTCTTTGCTGACCGGAGCAATTGACGTGAAGTTCGTTCAAATCACCAGCAAGAACGGCAGCCGATTGCCTTCGGTAAAAGCATTGGCAATGGCCGGAGATTGAACCGTTAAAAAATTTGCCCCCGTACCTGACACTTTTGTCAACTTAGAAGGCATAGAGGAAGGATAAAAGATGAGCACAGCGGCTGTAGAAGCATTAGCCAACCGAGAATACAAATACGGTTTCGTCACCGACATCGAAGCCGAAACTATTCCGCGCGGGCTGAACGAAGACATCGTTCGCACGATCTCCGCCAAAAAGAACGAACCGGAATGGTTGCTGGAATGGCGGCTGAAGGCGTTTCGCCACTGGCTGACAATGGAAGAGCCGGAATGGGCGAACGTCAATTATCCGAAGATGGATTATCAGGACATCATCTATTACTCCGCGCCGAAGCCGAAAAAGAAGCTGGAGAGTTTGGACGAAGTTGATCCTGAGTTGCTGGATACGTTTGAAAAGCTCGGCATTCCGCTGAGCGAACAGAAAATGCTGGCCAACGTGGCCGTGGATGCCATCTTCGACAGCGTCTCGGTCGCCACTACCTTCCGCGAAAAGCTGGCGAAGGCCGGAGTCATCTTCTGCTCGTTTTCCGAAGCTGTTCACGAATACCCGGAACTCATCAAAAAGTATCTGGGATCGGTTGTGCCTTACACCGACAATTATTTTGCGGCGCTGAATTCGGCGGTGTTCTCTGATGGTTCGTTCTGCTTCATCCCCAAAGGCGTGCGCTCGCCGATGGAGTTGTCTTCGTACTTCCGCATCAACAATTCGGAATCCGGCCAGTTTGAACGCACTCTGATCGTTGCCGAAGACGGCGCGTATGTTTCTTACCTTGAAGGCTGCCATCCTGCGGGCGAGCAGGTTTCGACGCCGAATGGCTGGGTGAATATCGAAAGCCTGAAAGCGGGCGACGTGGTTTACGACCATGAAGGCAATCCGCAAAAAGTTCGTGCTGCAATGACGCGCCATCATCAAGGCGAAATGATTACGATTCGCCCTATGTCGCGTTACAACGCTTTTCGCCTGACGCCAGAACATCCTGTGCTGGCAATTCGCCGTTCGCAGGTTTTAGTTAAGCGCGCGCCGCGAAAAGAAAATTGGCTGCCGGAAGTGGATACAAAACAACTGCTCAATGCAGAGCCGAAATGGATAAAAGCGGGAGAACTGGAAAAGGGCGACTTCGTTTTAGTGCCGAAGCTGCGAGCGCAAGAGAACGAAATGTTCAGCGATGAAGAAGTCGAACTGTTGGGCTATTACCTGGCCGAAGGCAGCACATATTTCAACAGCGCCAACAAACAATTCACCAATCAGCTTTCCTTGGGACTGCAGGAAAAAGACCTAGCTGACCGCATTTGCAGCTTGATCGAAAAGATCACTGGCAAACGCGCTTACAAGACCGAGCAGCCTGATAGAAACGGATTGGGCATCTCTTTCTATTCGGAAAAACACTCGGAGTGGTTTGCCCAGCACTGCGGCAAAGGAGCCTGTTCCAAATCCTTGAGCAGCGAGTTGATGAGTTTGCCAGTTCGACAAACTGATATTTTGTTGAAGGCTTATCTGGCCGGAGATGGGAATGTGCATCAGCGCGGAAATTCGACGATGGTGCGGTTCTGCACCGGGTCGGAAGTATTGGCGCGCCAAGTGCAGATGCTGTTGAATCGTTTGAACATCGCTGCCTGGATTCAGGTTCGTCCGGGCGGCGAAGCCAAATTCTCCAACCAGAGCGAGCGCACCATCAACCGTCAGCCGCTTTATCACGTCGGTTACACGCCAGATAAGAAGTGGGACATGGTGCGCGAAACCGAAACCCATTTCATTGTGCCGATCAAGGAAATCACCCGTGAACCCTGGGACGATCTGGTTTTCAACATTGATGTTGATGAAACCCACAGCTACCTGGTGCGTGGCATTGCAGTACACAACTGCACTGCGCCGAAATTCGACAAGAATCAATTGCACGCCGCAGTTGTCGAACTGGTGGCGCTAGACGATGCGGAGATCAAATACTCGACGGTGCAGAACTGGTACGCGGGCGATGAAGAAGGCAAGGGCGGCATTTATAACTTCGTCACCAAACGCGGCGCGTGTCGCGGAGTGAATTCCAAAATTTCGTGGACGCAGGTTGAAACCGGTTCGGCCATCACCTGGAAATATCCAAGCTGCATTTTGCAGGGCGACAATTCCATAGGCGAGTTTTACTCTGTCGCGCTGACCAATCATCGCCAGCAAGCCGACACAGGCACGAAGATGATTCACATCGGCAAAAACACGCGCAGCCGAATTGTCAGCAAAGGCATTTCCGCCGGGCGCTCGAACAACAGTTATCGCGGGCAGGTCAAGATTTTGCCGAAGGCTGAAAACGCGCGGAACTATTCGCAATGCGACAGCTTGCTGATTGGCCAGCAATGCGGCGCGAACACCTTCCCCTACATTGAAGTCGGCAACAACACGGCCAAAATTGAACACGAAGCTTCAACTTCCAAAATCAGCGAAGACCAGATTTTCTATTTCAACCAGCGCGGAGTTTCCACCGAAGACGCCGTTTCGATGATTATCAACGGATTCTGCAAAGAAGTTTTCCGCGAATTGCCGATGGAATTCGCCGTCGAAGCTACGCGCTTGCTGGGCATGAAACTGGAAGGCAGCGTCGGATAAATCACATCAACAGGAGCACAAATAAATGTCAGACAAATTCACAGAAATTGAAGCTTCATTGCCGCCAGTTCCAACTCCGGCGGGAAATTATGTTCACGCCGTTCGCACCGGCAATCTGTTGTTTCTGGCGGGCAAAGGGCCTACGGCAACCGGCAAAGTCGGAATCGAATTTACCAAAGACCAGGCTTATCAGTTTGCGCGCGAAACCGGTTTGATCCTGTTGGCAGTAATGAAGCAGGAATTGGGAACGCTGCGGCGCGTCAAGCGCGTGGTCAAAGTTCTGGGAATGGTCAACGCCGTGCCGGAATTCGGCGAACATCCAGCGGTCATCAACGGCTGTTCGGATTTGTTTGTCGAAGTTTTCGGCGATGCAGGTCGTCACGCGCGCTCGGCGGTCGGAATGGGTTCGCTGCCACACAACATCCCGGTGGAAATCGAAGCGATTGTCGAAGTAACGGACTAAGCAATGGACACGTCGCAATACTTTTTGGATCAAGCGCGTTGGTATTTCGCTTCTTCGTATTTGCCGAAGATCGAAAGTTGTTTGGCTCAGTTGACCGATGAAGACGTTTGGCGGCGAGCGAATGAAGCTTCCAACAGCATTGGCAATTTGATCCTGCATCTTTCCGGCAACGTGCAACAATGGATTGTCGGCGGCGTAGGCAATCTGCCTTACACCCGCGACCGCGAACACGAATTCGGCGAACGCGGCGGTTTCACGCGCGCGGATTTGCTGGCTCGGTTGAAAGAAACGTTGGCCAAAGCCGATCAAGTGCTGGCCGAAGTTAATCCGAACAGTTTGCTCGAACGCAAAGAGATTCAGGGTTGCGATGTGACGGTGATGGAAGCGATTTTGCGCATCGTCCAGCATTTCGCGCTGCACACCGGGCAGATCATGTTGTTGACCAAACAGCGCACCGGCGAAAGTTTGAAGTTGTCATAAGAACAAGCACCGCGACTTTGCAGGAGCGGGAGGGAGATTTTCAGTGCTAGAGATTCGTAACTTACAAGCCACGATTGATGGCAAAGAGATTTTGAAAGGCTTGAATCTGACGGTCAAAGCCGGAGAGATTCACGCGATTATGGGGCCGAACGGTTCCGGCAAAAGCACGCTGGCCAAAGTGCTGGCCGGGCATCCCAGCTACGAAGTGACCGGCGGCGAAGTGATTTACAACGGCAAAAACTTGTTGGAACTGGAACCGGATGAACGCGCGCGCGAAGGCGTCTTTCTGGCCTTTCAATACCCAATTGAAATTCCCGGCGTCAGCAACGCCAACTTCCTGCGAATGGCGTACAACGAAAAGGCCAAGCACGAAAACCGCGAAGAACTCGATCCGTTGGAATTCGACGATCTGATTGAAGAGAAAATCAAAGTCGTCGAAATGGAAAAGAGCTTCATCAACCGTTCGGTCAACGAAGGTTTTTCCGGCGGCGAAAAAAAGCGCAACGAAATTCTGCAAATGGCCGTGCTGGAACCGAAGCTGGCGGTGCTGGACGAAACCGACTCCGGCTTGGACATTGACGCGCTGCGAATCGTCGCCGGCGGCGTCAACAAACTGGCCAACAAGGACAACGCCATCATTCTGGTGACGCACTACCAACGATTGCTGGATTACATCGAACCGGATGTTGTCCACGTGCTTTACAAAGGCCAGATCGTCAAATCCGGCGGCAAGGATTTGGCGTTGGAACTGGAAAAGAAAGGCTACGATTGGATCAAGACCGCCAGCGCGGCAGCGTAGTAGTGAATTCGGATTTATGGATTTTGGGTTGATCATCGTGTTGCTGATTTTGACTGCGTATGTTGGCTCGCTGATCTATCTCAACTCAAAAGCCAAACTAACCAGCAACAAATACCACGACTTCCCCGCAAAGATAGCGCCCTTCAGGCGTGCAATGAACATCGCCGGACTAAGCTTTTATGGATTCATGTTGTTAGTTGTTCTGATAGTTGCCGTCGGTGTGATCTTCTTTCGGGAGAGCTTTTTCCCAAGATAAGCAGTTCGATAACTTTATGGCTCAAGCAGCAAAAGAGAAGGAAAACCATTTTTCAGCGTACAAACTATTCGCCAAAACCCGCGAAGCGAAAGACCCGGCGTGGCTGGTGAATTTGCGCGGGCGCGCGGGCGAAAGTTTTGAAACGCTCGACTTCCCGACTACGCGCGTTGAAGCGTGGAAGTACACCAACGTCGCGGCGATTTTGAAAACTCCGTTTCGGCAGTTGCTCGATTTGGAGTTGGACGGATTGACGGCGGAATCAATCGCGCCGTTCACCTTTGCCGAATCGCGCCGCAGCCAGTTGGTTTTCGTCAACGGATTGTTCGCGCGCGAATTGTCTGATGTGACCGCGCTGCCCGGCGGCGTCACTGTCTGCAATCTGGCTGAAGTCCCGGCAGAGCTTGGCAAAACGGTCGGCAATCATCTGGGCGTTTACGCCGATTACCGAGATCAAATCTTCACGGCGCTGAACACCGCTAACGTTGGCGACGGAGCTTTCGTTCACATTCCCAAAGGTAAAGCCGTCGAAACGCCGATTCATTTGCTGTTCATTTCGACTTCGACAGAGGCGACGGTTTCGCATCCGCGCAGCTTGATCGTCGCCGAAGAAGCCGCGATAGCGACCGTGATTGAAAGTTACGTTTCGCCGGACGAAGGCGTTTACTTCACCAATGCCGTCACCGAAGTTTTCGCCGCCGAAGCCGCAGTGCTGAATCATTACCGTTTGCAGGAAGAAAGCGAGCAAGCCTTTCACATCGCCACCACCGAAGTTCATCAACAGCGCAAAAGCAATTACACGTCATACTCCGTTTCGCTCGGTGGCCGGCTTGCGCGTCACAATCTGAACGTGGCCGTCAGCGATGAAAACATCGAAACGACGATTGACGGTTTGTACGTCGTCACGGGCAATCAGCACACCGACAATCACACCGTGATTGACCACCAAAAACCGCATTGCAACAGTCACCAGCTTTACAAAGGAATTCTGGATGGAAGTGGCCGCGCGGTTTTCAACGGCAAAGTCTTCGTCCGCGAAGGCGCGCTGCTGACCGACGCCAAACAGTTGAACAAAAATCTGCTGCTTTCGCCCGAAGCCCACGTAGACACGAAACCCGAACTGGAAATTTTTGCCGACGACGTGAAGTGTTCTCACGGAGCGACTGTCGGCCAACTGGAAGGCGACGAATTGTTTTACCTGGCTTCGCGCGGCATTCCTCAAGAACGCGCGCAGGCTCTGCTGACCTTCGGTTTTGCCGAAGACGTCATCAGCAAAATCAAAGTGGAATCCGTCCGCAAACATTTGGACAAGTTGGTGCTGGACAAGCTGCACCAAAGTTTGGAGGTCAATTAAATGTCAGCCGCTGTTGGGCGCGAAGCCGCGCCGATAGAAAACAATTTTGATGTCGAACGGGTTCGCTGCGACTTTCCGATCTTGAACGAGAAGATTCACGGTCGTCCGCTGGTGTATTTGGACAACGCCGCGACTTCGCAAAAACCGCAGATGGTGATTGACGCGCTGACGCGGTATTACGCCGAACAGAACTCCAACATTCATCGCGGAGTTCATTACCTTAGCCAACTGGCGACGCGCGAATACGAAGACGCGCGAGTCAAAATTCAGCACTTCATCAACGCAGCGGATTCGCACGAAATCATCTTTACCAGCGGCACAACGGCTGGCATAAATCTGGTCGCGCTGAGTTATGGTCGCAAATTCGTTCACGCCGGAGACGAGATCATCATCTCCACGATGGAGCATCACTCGAACATAGTTCCGTGGCAGATGCTGTGCGAACAAACCGGCGCAACGCTCCGCGTCATTCCGATCAACGACGCTGGCGAATTGCTGATTGATGAATTTGCCGCGATGCTCAGTTCCAAAGTAAAGCTGGTTGCCGTCGCTCACATCTCGAACGCGCTGGGAACGATCAACCCTGTCAAACGAATCATCGAACTGGCGCACAGCTTCGACATTCCAGTGCTGATTGACGGCGCTCAGGCCGCTCCGCATTTGAAAGTTGATGTGCGCGATCTGGATTGCGACTTTTACGCTTTTTCCGGTCACAAACTGTGCGGCCCGACTGGCATCGGCGCGCTTTACGGCAAAAGCCATTGGCTGGAAGCAATGCCGCCCGTTTTCGGCGGCGGAGATATGATTGCTTCGGTCAGTTTTGAAAAGACGACTTACAACTCGCTGCCTTACAAACTGGAAGCCGGTACGCCAAACATCGAAGGCGGCATAGGTTTGGGCGTGGCGATTGATTATCTGAACAGCATCGGCCTGGACAAGATTGCCGCTTACGAACAGGAGTTGCTGGATTACGCCACCGAAACCATCGGCGCAATTCCCGGCGTGACGCTCATCGGCACGGCGCGCGAAAAGGCGAGCGTGCTGTCATTCACCATTGACGGCATTCATCCGCACGACATCGGCACGATTCTGGATCAGGAAGGTATAGCCGTTCGCGCCGGTCATCACTGCGCGCAACCGGTCATGAAACGCTTCGGCGTTCCAGCCACGGCGCGCGCTTCCTTCGCGTTCTACAACACCAAAGCCGAAATTGACGCGCTGGCCGAAGGCATTCAAAAAACGATTGAGGTCTTTTCCTAGGTGATGGGTTGTAGGTGTTAGGTGGCAGGTTTACGAACCAAGCCGCAGCCCCTGCAACCTACCACCTACAACCTGAAACCTATGGCTGACTTAAGCGAACTCTACCAACAGGTTATTCTCGACCATAACAAAAAGCCCCGGAACTTCCGCGTGCTGGAAACGGCCAACCGTCAACAGGAAGGTTACAACCCGCTGTGCGGCGACCAACTGACTTTGTATTTGGAAATGGAAGGCGAAGCGATTAAAGACGTGGCGTTTCAAGGCCAGGGCTGCGCGATTTCCAAAGCCTCGGCTTCGATGATGACCGCCGCCGTCAAAGGCAAATCCAAAGCAGAAGCCGAAACGATGTTCGAGGAGTTTCACCGGATGGTGAAAGGCGAACTCGACCCTGAAACCACAGAAAACCATCTTGGCCGGTTGAAGATTCTGTCCGGCGTCCGCGAATTCCCTGCGCGAGTCAAATGCGCCAGCCTGTCCTGGCATACGCTGAAAGCCGCGCTGGAAGGCAAAGACGAACCCATTTCCACTGAACAGCCAGACGACGGCACCTAAGCCAAATCGAAGCAAAACTTGAAACAGGATGGACACGATTTTTTCAGGATTCACAAGATTCAGCATCGGCTGAATCGGTTCGAAAATTGAAGGCCTTGTAAATCCTGTCGAAAATCTTATCCATCCTGTTTTGATCGCCGTGTCTGAATGTAGCTTGTCCTGACTCAGTTGTCAGTCAAACTCAGATGGCTGTGGCGCCGCCGTCAACGACAAATACCTGACCGGTGACAAACGACGATTCTCCCGAAGCCAGATACAACGCCATGCCACCGACTTCATCCGGCGTGCCGACGCGCGGAATAGGCTGAGTCGCTTCCAGCTTTTTGACGTAATTTTCGTTCTTCCAGAAATACTCGCTGAAATCGGTTTCGATCAATCCGGGCGCGATGGTGTTGACGCGAACGTTGTGTTTGCCGAATTCCATCGCCCAATTGCGAGTCATCATAATCAGCGCGGCTTTGGTGGCGCTGTACAACAAACCGCCCATTTGCGGACGCAAGCCGGCAATCGAAGCGATGTTGATGATCGAACCGCCCGAACCACGTTCGATCATTTTCGGCACCACGTGACGAATCAATCGCAACGAAGACAGCACGTTGACTTCAAACATCTTGGCGAACATTTCGTCTGTAACATCCAGCGCAGGCCCCTGACCGATGTTGGTGGCGCTGTTGTTGACCAAAATGTCCGCCGAGCCAAACAGCTTTTCAGTTTCGGCGACCAGATTGGTCAGGTCTTCGGCGCGCCCGACGTGACAAACCACCGGCGCGATTTTGCCGGGCAGCGCGGAAAACTCCTGTGCCGTCGCTTCCAGATTTTCCAGTTTGCGGCTGGCAATAACGACGTTCGCTCCGGCTTCGGCCAACCGTTTGGTGATGGCTTTGCCTATGCCGCGGCCTCCGCCGGTGACAATGGCGACTTTGCCTTGCAGGCTTGAACTCATGTTGATTGCTCCTTGTGTTGGTTTGATGTGAACGGAGCGTATCTTATTCGGTTGGCGAGCCGGATGAAAAGCCTTGTGCAAGGAGCTATTTGATTCTGGCTTTGACCGTGTTGGAGGTTTTGCCGTCCACCGTCAGCGCGATGCTGATTTCGCCGCTCCCGGCCAGCGATGGCGCCAGCCGAACATTGCATTGATCCAAGCCGACAAACCCGCCTTGCGCTCCGGCAAACAGGACTTCGGCGTCTGCGCCGTTGATCGTGACTTTGACGTTGTTCAATCCGCTGTGATGGCGATAGCCCGTTTCGTAAAAGAGAAAACTTAGGTCAGTTAGTTAATAAGGAGTTGAACCGTTCTTCAGAGAGTCCTATCAAATCTAGAAGTTCTTTCTTTTGCTGGCTTGAGATAACAGCGACCCTAGATTTGCCAGATTGACGGTATTTGATGAAACATTTGTTGTGGTCATAAAATCCGAGCCCTAGAGTTCCCAAATACTCATCAGATTGATAAAAAGATATATCCACTTGGGTAGATCGGTCTTGAACATTAAATATTTTATCTATATTAGATTTCAAATTCGACCTAGCTAAAGCATTCTCATTTGTAAAATTAACTAGACTGTCAATTTCAGTCGGTGTAGAAATAGTTTTAAACAATTCGTGTCCGCTAATTTTAGTGTTGAGAACTTTTACTCTTATCTCAGTAACCAAGCCAGTGCTTATTGATTGAGTATCCTGCTGAGCCTTGATTTCCTTTTTGCAAGCTGCAAAAAAGAAAAAAAGAAGAAAAATAGCGAAAAGGGTTTGAGATTTTGACATCGCCTTAGCTCCAATTATTTTGCGATCTAAAGCGTTTTTAGTTCAGATGCTTTTGAGGGGTGCTAATATTTTAGCCAATGCTTATCAAAAGCAATTTAACATCTCAACATAGAAACGCTTATGTAATCGCCCACACAAATGTTTTCGGGATAAAGATAAGTGGAGTTGCTGCTTAACGGCCACTCTCAAATTCTAAAGCCTGAAAAGCATTCACTCAACTATTTATCATCTTGACAATAAGTTATTTCCCCAGCCGGGAGCAAAAATAGGGACGGGTCTCGGGGCTTTTTCCCTGTATCTTTCATATAAAACAGCACGCCACACTGGGCTCCAGTTTTCCAATAGTGTGAACGCAGCAGCATTACTATTATCTGGAAATGGATTTGTTGGAAAGTATGGTACTTCGTATTTTATATTAGCATCGTTTATTTTGCCCATTGTCGCGCGGAAACTGGCATTTACTTCATCACAGGTACCGGCAAATTCGACAGAGACGAAGATAGCCGCGCTAGATCTCGAATTGTCATAATCTTCATTACCAGCGACGAAAGGATTCTCTCTAACACGAAGGTATGCCCCTTCGTGTGTTCCCTGGAAAACGGTCGGTGTGACTTTGTTCAGGTCAGGGTCAGTTGACCACTGCCGAGTTGTAATGAACATGTGGTGTAAAATTCTGTCAAGTCCAGTATAGTCCAACCCCCTTGACCCCAAGGTGACAGTGCAAGTTGTAATTGGTTTTGGTTCAGGTTCAGGTTCCGGAGAAGGCCAAGGAAGCGGTAGCGGTAAATCTCCCCAAAAACCATATCCGCAAGTATTCCCCATCAGAAATCCATCCCAATACACGTCTGAACACCAAGGGTTATTCAAGAATGTTCCTGATGGATCATTGAAGTTTACTGGGTCACCTTCAACATAGCTGTAACGATTTAGACTCCGTGGTCTTTTTTGATCCGCCCCCTCTAACCCAATCGGGTCTGGAGTCATGAACCTTCCTCGCGAAGAGTTATACATCCGAGCTTGGGCGTAATCCAAGCCCGTCGCTGAGTCTCTCTCATACCCGGTGAACTTCTTCGAGTTCAGGTTGGTGTTTCCCGATCCTGACCATTCGGTGAGCGTCGCTCCGTAAGGATCGAAGTGGCCCTTATAAGTCAGATTGCCGCTGCCGTCGGTCATCGCGCGGGAATTGCCGAGGTGGTTCGTGTGCAGCCAGTAAAACTGCCCATCCGTAGCCTGCATCGCTACGAGTTTGTTGCCGTTGTAAACATACGCTCGCTGGACGCTTGAAGCCGTCACTTCCATCACCGACTGGCCGAGTTTCGACGAAAAGACGTAATAGGTCGTCGCTCCATTCTCCGTTTTCTTGACCCGCTTGCCGTCGCCGTCGTAGCCATAACTGCTGGTGCCGGTCGAGGCCGTCTTCAGCCGGTTGGCTCCGTCGTAGCTGTAACTCTGTCCTGCGCCGACGGTCATGTTGCCCGCCGAGTCGTACGTGTAGCTGTAACTCTGGCTATCGGTGTCAATTCGGTTGGTGGTTGGCGCTCCGCTGGAGTTGGTTTGGTAATTCAGAGTCAAGCCCGAAAAGTTCGTGATGTTACCGAACGGATCGTGCTGGTAATTGCGGCTGAAGGCGTTCGCTGTCGCATTGGTCAGCCGGTTGTAATTGTCGTAGGTATACGTGGTCGAGTACGCCGTTTCGATGTTATCCGTAATCTGGCGGATGCGATTGTTGTTCTTGCCGTTCGCGTCGTAATACTGGTAAGCGTAATCCACCACTTTGTCGGCGGAGTTATTCGTCCGATCCACCACCATGCTGGTCGGCTGGTTGCGATTGTCGTTGTACCCCATCGTCAACCGCCTGCCGTTGCCGTAATTCAACTGCCGCAACGCTCCCGAAGCGCGGAAGGTGATGGTGTTCAGCACGTTATTCGCC
>JANRKX010000154.1:0-34627 GCA_033763255.1 Acidobacteriota bacterium
GGCCTTGCCGCCAACTTTCGGCTCGTAAAAGTTCTGGTCCCACAACAACAAATCTTCGACGGAAGTCAGCACCGCACCATCACCGGTTTGCTCGAAATTCGACATTTCCGTTTGAAAGCCGCCTTTTGGATTCGGTGAATACCCTGTCGCGCGCATCGGAACAATTCGTTTGTGGTTGTCGAGCACCAACGTGTGCTTCATCCCCAACGGATCGAAGATATGTTCTTTGGCGAATTCCAGATAGGACTTGCCGCTGGCACGTTTGATGATGATCGAAAGCAGAAAGTATCCGCTGTTGCTGTAAAGCCATTCGTCGCCCGGCGTGAAGTTGAGCGCCTTTTGCCGAATGATGATTTTCAGCGCGTCGGCTTCGGTGGTCGTGTCGTCGAAATTGATTCCTGCCAGCGAAAACAGCGTCAGGTAATCGCGCAATCCGCTGGTGTGATGAATCAAGTGACGAATCAAAATCGTTTTTTGGTAACTCGGCAATTCGGGAATGAACTTTCGCACGTCATCTTCCAGCGAAAGCTTTCCAGATTGCGCCAACAACAAAATACTGGCCGCCGCGAACTGTTTGGAAGTCGAACCGATGTCATAAACCAGCTTCGAGCCGTTCGGAATGCCGTGTTCCAGATTGGCTTTACCGTAGCCTCGTGCGTAAATCAGCTTGCCGTCTTTGATGATGCCCAGCGCGCATCCGGGCGAATCCGGCTTGTCGAAGCTGGCAAAAATCGCGTCCACTTTCGCTGTCACGCCATCGGCTGGCTGAGAAAATCCAATAACCGGTGTGACAAGCAGCAAAGCCAAACCAAGCATAATCTTGAAACAACGCATTTTATTCTCCCTGAAGATTGTGCGTGAAAAGCCCAAGCCGCAGATAAACGCAGATGTTCGCTGATCAGCGTTCTCTGCGTTTATCTGCGGCTTGGAAATTCTTGCGAGGGTTAATATCGAAGCGAATGATCGGTCAGGTACTTCCAGCCTTCGTCCGCGATCAAATCCATCGAAGACAGTCCGTCTTCCTCAGTTCCCGGATAAACGTAAATGCCATCGCGTTCGATGGCGCGCGGGTCGAGCGATTGCAGCCCGTGCAGCAACTGTTTGAACGTAGCCGGTCGGAAGTATTCGCTCTCTTCCAAATTTTCCACCAGCAGGCGAAACGGCTGAGTCAGTTGCGCGTACGTCGGACGGAACTGGTAATCGCCGACATCGTCTTCGACAGGCTCTTCGCGGTTATCAATCAACATCAACATCGAAACGATCAAAAACTCTTTCTGATCCGAAAAGCGATGCAGCCGATCCACTTCGTTGCCGAGTTCATCGCCTTCGGTCGCCATCGAAGCTTCGATTTCGTTACGCCATTGATTGAAATTGCTGATGGCAGTTTCGGCATCGCTCTGAAAATCCCAGTAGCCGTATTCCCAGGCATACTGGTTTTCAATCAGCAGCGACGCAATGGATTTCATAAAGCGGCGTTTTTCAGCGGCTGAATCGGTTTCGTCTTCAGCTTCGACCAAACGAGCCAGCCGCGAGCGCAACTCATCTCCGCCAAAGACTTGAATCACCAGTTGAATGCCGAAAAACACCGCGTGATCGTTTTGACGACCGGTCAGGAACGAACGGCGACTGCCGTCAATGCGTCCCTGTCCGCTGCGCGTTGCCAGGTAAACACCGCCAGCAAAGATTGCCGCCATCACCAGCATCAACAGCCAGAACAGCCCCGTGCCAATCAACATGAAAAGAAAAATGCTCATCAAGGTTCCTCTCAACCCATTCATCAAACGCAAAGGCGCAAAGCAGCAAAGACGCTAAGAAAGTTTGGCGATCAACAAAACCTAAAAACCTCTTTGCGGCTTTGCTCCTTCGCGCCTTTGCGTTGAAGCTGTATTCCTGAGACGTTTAACCGCTGAACCAACCACCGCCGCTTCGCCCGTAAGAACCTGAACGCCCCGAACGAACTCCGCTGACTCGGCCATCGCCGCCTCGTCGCACACTGGTGCGTCCGAAGCCCGTTGGTCTGGTTCTGCCAACGCCGGTCGCTCCGGGCGAAGTCCCCACACGCGAGGCGCTAAACATGGTTGGCCGCGATTGCGGACGATAGCTCGGCGGATCGAACGTCGGACGCGAGTTCACAGGCGGTGGGACTCTGTAATTGCTGCCATAACCACTGCCATACCCGTATCCGTTTCCATAAATGATCGTCGTCGGGCGACTGTAGTAATAGTGATCGTAAAACCACCAATGCGAATACGGATAACCGCCGTAGTAATAATGCCTGACCGTCGAAGTTGACCCGCTCGTTGAAGTCGTCGAGGTCGCATTGCTGGCCGTCAGCGACTGGTCGTAAGGTTTGAATTCTGACAACCGCAGCAGCCGAACGTTGATGCCGTTTTTTTGCCATTCGACGAAATCTTCGTTGATGTCGTCCAGTTCCGCTGCCTGCGTCTGGTCTTTGGCCAGATAAATCACCTGCAAAATACCACGCTGTTTCAACTGCTCGGCTGGCGGCAACTTGGCCAGATACCGGTTGTCGAACTGATTGTCCTGATCGCTGTAAGGCGATAACCGATTGCTGTCGAGCAGCAACAGAGCCGGAGCGTTTTCAGGAAGCTTTTTGCGTTTTTCTTCAATTTCGTTGGCGTAATAACCCATCGCCGACAGCGTTTCGTGCGACCGAACTACGCCCAGCGGATGCGGCCAGTTATCGAAAACCGGAACCAACGTTGCGACATCAGCCATCGCCGCTCCGACGGCAATCGAAGCCGTGCCAGGCAAATCGGAAATAATCAACGTCTGGTTTGTGTTTTTTCCCGAAGCAATCAACGAGCGCAATCCTTCGGCGCGCTGATAAGCCTCGATCATCTCGCCTGTGCGAATGAGTTTGATTTCTTTGTTCAGCGAAACCTGCGAAAGCGATTGCAGCAAGGTCGGCGAGAAAAACGGCTGCCATTTGGCATCGCGCGGCTGGTAAATCGAAATCAGGTAATTGGGATCGAAGGCGCTCCAGGCTTTGCCGACACTGTCAGTCGGAGAAACAGCAGCCGGAAAAACCAGCGCCTTTTCGGTTGAACCGATGTTCCAGCCTTCTTTCTTTTGCAGTTCCAGCGAATCTTCGGCGACTTCGGGTTCGTCGTCGCCCGCAAGCTGATATAGCGCCAGACCGGCCATACTCAGCCCCGCTGTCCAGGCCAGCCCTTTGCCAAGCTGACGCCGGGAAAGATGTTTTTCAAACCAGTTCGGAGCCTGGCGCTGGAGTGAAGAATTCGCCATCGGCCCCGACTGAGCCGAACTTGTTCGCGTGTTTTTGTATTTTGCTTTCTTGGCCATAATTGAACGCCGAGCGAGATGTTAGTTCTGCTTTTGGGTAGCCAGTGTCAAATCATCCACAGAAAAGACCTCGCCACTCAATGAACGAAACCCGAATGTGCCATATAGAAATTTGTCTTTGTTGGGGCTGTTGTCCGTCCAAACACCAAGTCCCAACTTTTCGCCTTCCTCACTGGAAGTAATCCAATGGCGAATCCTTTCTCCGCTGACTTCGATATTGATTTCGTACGAGGCTGTTTGATTGAGTTTCGCAACGACCGGAAACGGCAAACTGACTTCCTTTGGCGCGCCGCCGTCTTTAACGACGTAGGTGTAAAACTTGTTTGGCGCGTGTGTTGTGGATTTCGGGCCAGCCAGATGGAACAGATAATAATTTCGGCCTTCCTTGTCGGCTTTCACCACCCAGGTCGCGCCCTTTCCATCATCGAGCCAGATCACAAAATTGCTATCTTCGTGAATGTCGCGGTACACCTGATCTTTCAACAAACCCAACTCAGCACCTTTGACCCTCAAACGTTTGTTGCTTTCGGTTCCGGCTTTGACCAATTCCCAGGAAGGCGGATTTCTCCAGTTAAAGAAGCTATCAAATCCGTCGGACACTCCGCCCGAAGTCACAATCGGGTTCAAACGGATTTCAATTTCCAGCGGGCCAGGAGAAAGAATTTCCTTTTTCAACCATGGTTGATAGCCAATCAATTCGGCACTGATCGTTCGCTCAGCCGCACTATTCAACTCGTAATCAATCCTGACAGTGCCATCAGGTTGAATCTTTCCCTGCAAAGCACCATCAATCATTACAGTCGCGCCCGGAGTTCCCTGAATCGTCAACTTAGCGACACGTGTTAGAGGAATACGGCTGTAATTGATTTCGGAACCAGCTTCGAGGTTTTCAAAGTTATCAATGAAATCGTTGTATTCGGAATGACTGATGCGAAGCAAGTGTTTTCCCGGAGCAATATCGTTTACCGCCGCAACTCCATTTTTCGTCACGGTAACTTGCAGCTTATCGTCGAGAAATACCTGCGCTCCTTCAGGCAATCCTAGCAAATTGACACGGGCTGTTTGGGGAGTCAGCTTAAGCCTTAGAATTTCGCTGGCTCTCAATGCTTTTGATTTACCTGATGCGCTCAAATAACCAGGATATGAAACTTCAACATCATATGCCTTGCCACGTCGAAGCTCGAATTCCGCCTTACCGGAGTCCCCCGCTTCACGTTTTTCGATTTGTTTGCCTGTCGCGGGATCTTTGATGATGATTTGCCCATTGATAACCGGATCAAGCACCACAGCCAAAACTCCTTTACTGGCTTGTGCGGCTTTGGTGCGAACGGTAACGCTTTCAGACGCAGATCGGTCGCGCGGTTTGACTACAGTGTATTCGCGTTGAGCTACCGCGTTGGTGGAGAGAAGAACCAGACAAAATATGAGTGGCAAAAAGAATGGATTGATTACGACTTGCGGCTTAAGAACTCTCATTTTTACCAGCACAGATAAAGTTACTGTTTGTCTTTGGCGCAACGGAACCCAACGTACTCGAACTTTTTCACCGGGAAATTGAAGAAGCGATCCGTTGCTGTTTGCTGGCTCGGCAAATTGTTGAACGAACCACCACGTTGAATCTTGTTTCCTTCGTCCGGTCTGGCAGGGCTATTTGGGTAAGGCTTGTAATCACTTGCCGTCCACTCCGCGACATTGCCAGCCATATCCATCACGCCAAAAGGACTCGCGCCTGCCGGATAACTTCCAACCACACTAAGTTTACCAATTTGATCCGGTGAGGGAGAAGCACTGGAAAGTTGTGGCTTCCATTCATTCCCGTATGGATAAAGATAATTTTCCTTCCCACGAGCAGCGAATTCCCATTCTTCTTCTCTGGGCAAACGTTTTCCGCGCGATTCGCAATAATCTCTGGCATCAAACCAAGTGACGTTCACCACAGGAAATCTATCTTCACCGGAACGAGGCGCTCCATTTACCCAATGATCCGGTACACTGCGATTATTTCGGCGCACAAATTCCAAATACTGCTCATTGGTGACCTCATAAGCGTCCATGAAAAATGGCGCGACAGAAACCTTATGAGCAGGTTTCTCGAACTCGCTCCCATCATCTCTTCCCATCATAAATTCACCACTCGGTATGGCTTTCATGTCCAATGGAGTTCCGTCTGGGAGGTTATTAACAGGCGGGTTCGATGGGCGAGTCAGGAGCCAGGCGGAAATAGCGATGGCCAACAATGCTGTAACGGCAATGCCGAGGATTTGCGGCATCTTCGATTTTTGCTCGGCAACCGGATTGATGACATTCGGGTGGGAGTATCCACCTGCCCCGTAAGAATTATTCGACGGCAGACTGACAGCATTATTGCCAGACCTGGGAGACGAAACTGAAGGCCGATTGGGATCGGTGACAACGGTGTTGCCAATGCCAACGGTCGGAGCATCGGCCAGACTTTGCCGCGCGGTTCCGCGACCTTCGGCGACAAGTGTTTGCCGCGCTCCCAACATACGACCGGTGATTTTGGCCGCGCCAGTCATCTCGTATTCTTCAAGCAGTTCAAGAAACTGGCGGGCGGTCTGGAACCGATCGTCGGGATTTTTCTCCAACGCCTTCAGTACGACCTTTTCCAATTCAGGCGAAATTCCCGGATAAAATTCCGCCATCGCGGGCACGGCCATCTCGATGTGTCCGCGCCGGATTTCGTAATCGGAAGTTCCGCTGCCGTCGCCTTCAAATGGGACACGTCCGGTCAGCATTTCGTAAAGCACCACGCCAAGCGCGTAAATATCCGAGCGATGATCCAGTTCGCGGCCACGTGCCTGTTCGGGACTCATGTATTCAGGCGTACCGGGATTGAATCCCATCTGTGTGCCGCCTTTGACGCCTCGCACTTTAACAATGCCGAAGTCCGTGACTTTGACCACGTCGTCAGGAGTAACCAGGATGTTGGCGGGTTTCAGGTCGCGGTGAATGATGCCTTGATGCTTGGCGCCTGATTTGTCGGCGTAAATGAAATTGTGCGCGTAATCAATTGCGGCCAGGACTTGTTTGAAAAGTTTCAGCGCACGGTAATCTGGAATCGGGCCGGTTTCGCGCGTAATCATCTTTCTCAGATCGCGCCCAGGAACATACTCCATCACGATACAGGTCGTGTCGCCACTGGCGATGAAATCGTAAACTCGGACAATATTCGGATGATCGAGTTGCGATTGAACAAAGGCTTCGCGTTCCAGTCGTTCGCGCAAATGTTCGACCTGACGCGGGCTGAAATCTTCCGTGCGGATGGTTTTGATGATGACTTCGCGCGCCAGCCGTGTGTGGCGGCCCAGATACAACTCTCCCATCCCGCCTTCACCAAACGGGCTGACAACTTCGTAATTGCCAATCGTGCGTCCGAGCATAAAGAGGTTGGATTGCCTGCTGCGATCTGTTGAGTCAATGCTCAAGCAGTTGGCAATCATTTTGTCGGCTTCTTGAAATTCAAAACACAGTCTTGCTCGTGAAAGCTGACCGCCAAAGTGAAATTGCCCACTCGCAAGCGATCGCCTTCCGAAAGTTCCACCGAATCTTCAATGCGTTCTTCGTTCAGGTAAGTTCCGTTGGCGCTGCCAAGATCGCAAACAAAATACCGGCCTTCGCGTCGTTCGACGGCGACGTGATTTCTGGAAATGTTGTCTCCGTCAAGAATGACTTGATTGTCAGTTCGACGCCCAATGGTGATGCGGTTTTCGCTGAACGGTTGAGTGACCCCGTCTTCGAGTCCTTTGACGACGATGTGCGGGTTCAGCGCAATCACTGGCGGCAACCGATGCGGAACAGTTTGACGCCCGGATAAAAGGCCTGTTCCCACAGACGAGGTCAGATGAACAAGCAGTATGTTCTGGCCAATACGAATCTGATCGCCGTCTTGCAGTTGGGTTTTCTGAACTCGCTGACCGTTGGAAAATGTGCCATTGCGACTGAAGTCCTGAAGCACATACACCTGTCCGTGTTGAATGATCTCACAATGAAGGCGCGAAACAGTGTGACCATCCAGAACGATGTCGCAATCCTCTCCTCTTCCAATTGAGGTGCGTTGCCTGATCAAAAGCAAACCCGTACGCCCAGCGCATAAACCGCCGACAAAGCTCAAACTTAGCTTGCCCGGCGGGGAACTTGCAGTCGCTCGCCCTTTGCCAATCGAAAAGGCGATATGAGACTCAAGCGGACGAGTAAATTCATATTCCTGTCCAATCACTGTGAATTCAATCCCCTTGAACCAAGTTGAAAATACACCGCTACTGACAACACGGTAAAAATGATTCTGATTTTAGTCACAACTGTGTGCGTCGAGGCGTCCGCGAATCGGCGGCGTCAAGGCCTGTTTATGCCAAACAGGCCTTAGCCAAAAGAGGCGACAGATTAGCACGACGTTACACCTTTGGCTAGCCAGCTTTACGGCAAAGACAGATGGCGCAAAGCTTGCTTCAGCAAGACAATCGCACGTTCAACACTCAATGAAATAGGCGAAAAATTTGCGCGATTATTAAACCTCTACGGTGGTGAAAAGCTGGTTGACTCACCACAGTATCGAAGCTACAATCCGCGCCGCGTTGGCAGCGAACCTCAAATGCTTCAAAAAGAAGTTCCCTTTTCGCAGCCGCGACCCCGTCCCTGACAACTAACCGCATAACGATCAGTTCAAGAAATGATCAGCAGTTCTTGCTAGGGATTATCAATCGTTTTCAAGCTTTCTTGCAGTTGTGCGAACTTAATTGCCTCCCCGTTGATATTTCTCACTGGGCAACTGGGAAGCCATCAATTTTCCGTTTTACTTTGAATTCTATTTCTTCGGCGAGCCGTGCCTAGTCCCGTGTGGCTTGAGTAATACATTTTTGCTCACAGCCAGTTAAGTGCAGTTAGGGCTGACGCCGCGTCAAGAGGAGAACAGGATGCGAACCTCACATCGCCGTATTCAATCTTTCAGTTTTTCGTTGATCACGCTTTGCGTGTTGGTTTTCCTTGCCGGTTTCAGCAACCTGACTTTAGGGCAAGGCATTCAGGGGCTTCCAGGCAGCGCCAATGATGCAGCTTTAGGTCTTGGCCCCAGTGAAAACAAGCTCGGAAGCGTTTTATTTTTCAATTATTACACCAGCGACGCGCTTAGCTCTTCGGTCAACACACGTTTTAACATCACCAACGTTAATCCATCTCAAGACATAGTTGTTCACGTTTTCTTCGTTGATAGCATCACCTGCAGCATTGCAGACGCTTTTCTCTGTTTGACCGGCAATCAGACAACTACATTTCTGGCGTCTGACCTTGATCCCAACGTGACAGGTTATCTGGTTGCGGTTGCAGTTGATAACGAAGGCCGTCCTGTCAGCTTTAACTTCCTTGCAGGCGATGAATTGGTCGTGACCGGAACGGCACACCGCTTCGGATTAGCGGCAGTGGCGATTGCCCGGCGAGACGGCAATTTCGCCTCTCCTGTCAATTCGGACGGCGTCAGTTCAACAATGTTCTTCAATGGCTCGCAATATGACTACCTGCCGTATTCGATGGTGCTGGATAGTTTCCCGAGTCAGGTCGGAGCAGTCGGTGCGCCACTGGCCGATACCAGAATTTATGTTTACACCCCCTTGCCCAACCTCATTATTGGCGGCAATTCTTTTGCAGGAACGCTGTTTTTCCTGATGCATGATGACGCAGAACATACATTCTCAGGCCAGCTACCATTGAACTGTTACCTGGCATCCGATAAGCAAAGAATTACTTCAGTCCGCACCTCTCCCCCACTCAACTCAATCGTTCCCACTGGGCGTACAGGATGGGCGGCGTTTTTTGGCAATGGTGCTCAAAGGATTGATTGCGATACTTCGGGCGCTACCGTTACGCTCAACACTGTACCGCTGATGGGCGCAACCGCAACAAGAGTTGGTTCGTTCACTGGCGGACATAATTTGCGCTACGCAACGACCTTTAATGCTCCGGGATATTCCATCAAGATTCCCGTCATTCCGCCAAGTTGCGGATCCAGCGTTGAGTACCCGACCAGAGGAAGCAGTTTGTGCAGTGACTAAGTTTTGACCGACGCGGAAGGCTACCTCACACAAACCTCACACACTGGCCACCGCAGAATTGCCGTTGTTCGCAATGGCAATTTCTTGCAGAGCGCAGTTGCTACGGCAATTGCGCTCATTCTTTTTTTCAACGACTTTGCATCTTGCCAGCTTTCCTTTCTATTCTCCAAAAATAGAAAAAATTCTGAAACTCTACGGAGCTTGAAGCGTGGAACCTGCGGAGTTCTTTTTCAAAAAGGCGAAGTGTGTATTGCCGACTGACTGAATTATTTAAGCACGGTTTGACGATCAGAATTTTCCCTTGCACAAGCGTTCTGGCGATCTAACTATGCTGACGAATCTGAAAGAAATATACAAGAAGCGGAACCCTCAATCCGACGCAATTGCCCTACAGATAGTCTCAGTTGCCAGTCACCAACAACACCCTCATGAAGCCGTTGGAAACTGGTTATTAGTTTTTCGTCTGGCCTTCACACAGATATCCACTCACACTAGCGAACACATTTTCAGCGAGAGCAGCACAACATGGCAGAATTTATTTGCAGACTGGGAACCCCGGCAGGCGAGATCGTGACGCGCACAGTCGAAGGACTGTCTGAACAGGAATTACGTCAGCGACTTGCACAGGAAGGTTATCGAATCTTTTCCGTTGAAGGATCGGGTCTGGTTGGTAGTCGAAGTCGAGGCGCAAGCCAACGAGCCGTCAAAATCAAGCTGGACGATTTTTTGCTTTTCAACCAGCAATTGGCGGCGTTGCTTCATGCCGGATTACCCGTCTTGCAATCCATTCAAATGCTGCGGCAAAGATCGCCCAACGCCAAATTGCGCACAGTGCTTGCCGATGTCGAAACACGCATCAAGTCAGGTAGCGCACTCTCTGAAGCTTTCGCATCGCAAGGTGAAACCTTCCCGAAAATTTATACAGCCTCAATTCTTGCCGGTGAGCGGTCAGGAAATTTGGACGAAGTGCTTCGTCGGTACGTAGAGTATACGAAAGCGATTGCCCAGCTTCGCCGCAAGATTCGTGGTGCGCTGACGTATCCGATCTTGCTGCTTTGTGCAGCGGCAATTCTTGTGACGGTTCTGACGACGTTCGTGATTCCACAGTTTTCGTCGCTTTACGAAAATATGGGCACAGAATTGCCGACCATCACGGTTATCGTCGTAGGCTTTTCAACCGCAGTCCGGGAAAACCTGTTTTGGCTGGCCCCTGCTCTGGCTGGTGTAATCGCTGCAATCGTTTCGTGGCGAAAGACGGAAAACGGGCGTCGAACCATGGATCGCTGGACGTTAAGGATTCCGATCATTGGCGATTTGATCCGGCAAATGACCACCGCGCAGTTTTCTCGAAGTATGGCGACATTACTTGCCGGGGGAATTACCGTAGTCGAATCGTTTCAGATCGCACTGGCTTCAATTGCCAACCGCGAATTGCTGCGTTCTACCGAACCTGCGCTTCCGAAAGTCCGCGAAGGAAATCCGTTCACGGATAGTCTGTCTGAGGCAGGCTGGGTTCCTGAACTGGCGACGGACATGATTGGCGTCGGCGAGCGATCCGGTTCGTTGCGGGAAATGCTGGATGAAGTTTCTGGCTTTTACGACGCCGAAACCGAAGTCAAACTCGGTCAATTAACCAGCTTGATCGAACCTGCAATTTTGTTCGTTATGGCAGGAGTCGTCATTACGATTCTGTTGGCCATCTACCTGCCGCTGCTGCAAATGGTCAGCAAGGCAGGCGCGTAAACATTTAACTTCTCAAGAATTCAAGATGGCCACTGCTACTGAAACAATCAATCAACCTTCTGAGTGGGCGGAGCGGGAAACTGCCGAACGTCTGGCTTCGCGTTACCGACTCAATTTTATTCAACTCGAAAATTACCCGGTGGACTATGGACTGGTGCAATCGCTGCCGGTTGATTTGATGCTGCGAAATAAATTTGTGCCGCTGCGCCGCGAAAACGGCCACATGGTTATAGCCATGGCCGATCCGTCAGATTTGATGCTGCTTGATGAATTGAAAGCGCAGCTTCGCGTATCGCTCAAAGTCGAAGTCGCCACAGCAACCGCCATCGAAGGTGTTTTACGAAAAGGCGACGCTTCGCAGCGCGTTCTGCAGGAAGCCACTGAAGGATTCCGCGTTTCGCTGGTGCGCGAAACGGAACAAGGCGAAGAAGTTCTTGATCTGGATCGGCTTTCCGGCGACGGCGAAATGTCGCCGATCATCAAATTGGTGGACACGATTGTGTTCACCGCGCTGGAAAAACGCGCGTCCGACATTCACATGGAAACGCGCGATAACGACATGACGGTTCGTTATCGTATTGACGGCGCACTATATGAAGCGGGCGACCCGATTGATATTCGCCACCACCAGACGATCATTTCGCGTATTAAAGTCATGTCGGAACTGGACATCGCCGAACGTCGCGTGCCGCAGGACGGACGGTTCCGCATGAAAATCAAAGGGCGAAAAGTAGATTTCCGCGTTTCGATCATTCCCACAGTACATGGAGAAGACGCGGTGATTCGTATCCTCGACAAGGAGCAGATCAACGAGTCGTTCAAGGATTTGCGATTGGAAGTCGTAGGCTTTGACCCGACATTACTGGCAAAATTTCGCCGATTCATCCTGGAACCATACGGAATGGTGCTAGTGACGGGGCCGACCGGCTCCGGTAAAACTACGACGCTGTACGCCGCGTTGAATGAAATTCGCAACGACGAAGACAAGATCATTACCATTGAAGACCCGGTTGAATACCAACTTCGCGGAGTGGCACAGATCGCCGTCAACGAAAAGAAAGGTCTGACTTTCGCGCGCGGTTTGCGTTCAATTTTGCGCCATGACCCTGACAAGATCATGGTCGGCGAAATTCGTGACAACGAAACCGCTCAAATCGCCATCAACTCTGCGTTGACCGGACACTTGGTGTTCACCACCGTCCACGCCAACAACGTGATTGACGTGATCGGACGCTTCATCAACATGGGAGTCGAACCGTACAACTTTGTTGCGGCATTAAACTGTGTGCTGGCGCAGCGATTGATGCGCGTGCTCTGTTCGCGCTGCAAAAAACAGTACCAGCCGACGGACGCTGAGTTGCTTGAATCCGGTTTGAACCCAAAAAACTACCGGGATCGTGTTTATCACACCAGCGTCGGTTGCGAGATTTGCAACCACACAGGTTATCGCGGACGAACGGCGATTCACGAACTGCTGGATATGACTGACAACATCCGCGAACTGATTATCCAGCGCAAACCCGGCTCGGAAGTCCGACGCGCCGCCATCCAGGAAGGGCTTGGCAGCTTACGCGAATCCGCTCTGCGCCTGGTTTTTGAAGGACAAACGACTTTGCACGAGATCAACCGTGTGACGTTCGTAGAAGAAATGAAGTGAAGTAATTTGGAACGCTGCTGGAGTCATAAGCGTTGAAGCTGCCGTTGCGATGAATTCGCTACAGGAGTTTCAGCCAAACCCCGGTCCCGCTCCCAATCACCCGACAAGACGACTGAGTGACAGTCGCAAATTTTGATTTATTGCTTTTGCGCTTTTGACGGCGTAGTTTTAACCGCTTTCGACGGCTGGGTAATAAGTGACAAAGAACGCCTAACTTTGTCATTGGTTTAACCTGAAGCTAATCGAATCTCGAATCCGACAAGAAAAAGAGAAGGTCACCATGAACACAAACATCACGATTCGCAGAACTCTTGCCTTGTTTTTATCCTTGTGTCTGTTGTTGCCAGGAACCGCCCTGGCCGGTGGCGGCAAAGGAAAGAAAAACTTCAACGAGGGCAAAAAGTACGAAGCCACGCAACAGTGGGATTTGGCGGCGCAAGCTTACGCGCTGGCTGTTTCGGCGGAGCCGAATAATCCTGAATATCGGCTTAATTATCTTCGTGCCTTGCAACAGGCTTCGCTGATGTACCTCAAACGCGGAGACGCGCTGGACGCTCAGAATGATTACGCCGGAGCGTACACGGCTTACCGTACGGCCTTCCAATACGATCAGGGCAATGAAGTTGCACGAATCAAGATGGAGCGCATGCTCGATCAGCAAAGAGCCGTAGCCAGTGGCCTTGAACCAATCAATACGTCTGCATCCGGCAACGTCAGGCCGACAAACTATGTCGCCGTTAAAAGCCCTGAGCGCAACCGCGAAGCCTTGACCGATGTTTCCTTCCCAAAAGCGAAATTCAAAGCAATCACCAAATCGCTCGGTAAATTACTCGACCTCAACGTCATCTTCGACAAAGACGTTAAGGACGACGACGTTGATATTGAGCTAAAAGACACCACAGTGGCCAAAGCTTTCGACCACGTGTTGATGATGACCAAACACTCGTTTGAGCAACTCGACCGGCGCACGATTCTGGTGTATTTGGACAACGCCACCAATAGACCGCGCTTTGAAAGGCTTTACGTCAAACCATTCTATCTCGGTAACATCAACGCCAACCAAGCTCGTAGCGCCATTCAACTCGTTCTTGGGCAGGGACGACAGGTTCAACCGCTTGATTCAAATGCTGGCGGACCGGGCGGCGGCAGCGGTGGTGGCGGAAACATTTTGTTGGTGAAAGCCACGCCCCAGGAACTGCAATTGGTTCAGGACGTGCTGAACATGGTTGATAAAAACAAGAACGAAGTCGTGCTTGATGTCGAAATTTATGAAGTCTCGCACGACAGCATGACTCAGATCGGCAACCAGATTGCCACAGAAGGAAGATCAACCAACACAGTCGAATACGTGGATAAAGACACCGGCAGACCGATTTACTCCAACAGAACCACGACCTCTCTTGGCGCGCTTGGTGGGTTCGGGACAAGAGACCTTTTACCGGCAGGCACAAACGTCGGTTCATTAGTTGCGGGGTTCGGTACGTTGGGAGCGGCAGGATTCCTGCTTAGCTTGCCGCCAACAACTTTGTCCTTGCTTCAATCGAAAGGCAATTCACGCCTGCTGCATAAAACACAGATTCACGTGCTCGACGGTCAGCAAAACGTCACCAAGGTTGGTAGAAGCGTTCCTGTCCGCACTGGAACCAATTATGGCTTGGGCGGTTTTGGTAGCCCTTTTGGCGGAGTCGGCGGTGTTGGCGGAGTCGGCGGTGTTGGTGGAGTCGGTGGTGTTGGCGGAGTCGGTGGTGTTGGCGGAGTTGGCGGATTCAATAATGGTTTTGGTACCGGAGGCTTCGGCGGCGGTTTTGGTGGAATTGACAACATTCAATACAAAGATGTCGGCCTGGTGATTGACGCCAAACCGACCATCAGCAATGAAGGTTATGTCGAAGTCGTCATGAAGTTTGAAACGTCCGACGTTGCCTCTTCAGGCAGCGACGTCAATCTGACGCCAACTTTCACACAGCGTTCACTGCAAACCACGGCTCGCATCAAAGACGGCATCACGGCAGTGGTCGCCGGTGTTAATCAAGAAACCAAAGGCGATTCGCGCGCGGGAATTCCCGTGCTGGGAATGATTCCGATTCTTGGCCGATTGTTTTCAACTCCGCGCCAAACTGCCAGCCAGAGCGATATTGTGATCACCGTCACGCCGCACATCATTCGTTCGGCAGGCATCAGCGAAAAAGATTATCTGGCCATCAAAGCCGGTGTCGCCAGCGTCGGCCAAGGTGGCGGTCTTGCTCCCAGCGTTGAAGACGTGGTTTTCCGCGCTCAGATGGAAGACGAACAGGAAAAACGCCTGATCGCTCTGCAACAAGGAGCGCAACCACAAGTCACACAGCTTACTCCTGACAATCAAATTGCCGGTGCTCAACGCCAAACAACTTCTCCGGGACTCGGCGTGCAGCAACCGCCGGTTCAAAATACCTCGAACAATAATGATGGCGCTGCGGCGGCTCAACGCCGGAAATTGGACAATAAGGATTTGATCCCGGTCAGAAGCAGCGGCTCATCTTCATCTTCGCCGAACAATCAATTTTACGAAGCTCCTGCGGCTCAACCCGATCCGCCCAATGGCGGTGGCGCGGCGGTTAATGGCGGTGCTGGCGGCGGTCAGGGAGCCAGTGGCGACCCTGAAAAAGCCAAAGACCCGAAAGACATTGAAAAAGAATTGCTGGCCGGAAATTCAAACCAAACTGAAAATCCGGTTCCGCAAGCTGTCGTCAGAATGGGCGTCGAAACCGAGGAAGTTCGCAAAAAACGCGAACAGATTCGGAAACAATGGGAAGAGCAGCAAAAGAAGGAATTGGAAGAAGCCAAGGCCAGAAAAGCCAAGCCTGAATCCGCTCCTGTTCCGCTGCCAGCCGAACTTGGGATGACGCCGAAAGGCAAAGTGGATCGTGCGCTTCCCAGTCCGCTCAACAGCGTTCGCAACAAAGTGAATTTCTCTATTTCGCCCGCACCGACCCGTCAACAGATGGGCAAAACGTTCAGCCTGACGGTTGACGCCAACGGACAAGGCGAAATGTTCGGCGCGACGCTGGCGTTGAATTTCGATCACAAGAAATTGAAGGTCAAATCCGTTCGCGGCGGCGATTTGTTCGGCCAGCAGCCGGAAATCAGCCACGAGGTCAACAAAGGCAATCTGAAGATTGTCATCAAAAACGCGCAAAAGACTCCGGTGGGAGCCAACGGCCAGGTCGTCGTGATCGAATTCATCGCGTTGGAAGAAGGCGAAACTCAAGTCGCGTTCAATAATTCCGACACGAAAATCAGCGGGGCCAACAACAAGAGTGCGGCGGCGGCTGGTTCAAATGCTCAAGTGGTCATCACACGCGACGCAGTCACCAGTTCAAACCAGTAAACACTGATGATGAACAGACTGAAACAAATGTTTGGGAATCGGCGGTCGTTGCCCGGTGAAAATCCGGCCAACGGCCACCGCCAACCCGAACCAGGCGAATCAGGTTTCACTTTGCTGGAACTGATTATTACGCTGACGATCATCGCCATTCTGGTTGCCGGCACGGTTCCGTTTGCTCACAACATGATTAAACGCGAAAAGGAAATGGAGCTTCGTCGCAGTTTGCGCGAAATTCGCAAAGCGATTGATTCATTCCACAACCAATGCCTGCCGATGAGACAAGGCAATTCTCTGCAAGCCTCTGAATGGCCAGAAGATTGTTATCCGCAATCGTTGGAGTCTCTGGTGGAAGGTTTTGAACCTCAAAATCCGCCGAACACTTATGTTCGATTCCTGCGCCGAGTCCCCATTGATCCGTTCACAGGCAGAAGCGATTCCTGGGGACTGCGTTCAACAGAAGACGATCCGTTTTCCACTGGCAGCGGTCGGGTCAGTCAGACAAACGGCATTTTTGATGTCTACAGCACAGCCTCCGGCAAGGCACTGGACGGCACGGAATACAGCAAGTGGTAAAGCAACGACGAAACAAAATTGGCTTCGTGACTGATCGGAGCATTTTCGGTCGGCGCATCCGTTCCGCGAACTCCGAATCAGGGTTCACGCTGTTTGAATTGATTATTACCTTGTTGGTGATTTCGATTTTGGCCGTTGGAGCCATCCCAATCGCGCGAAACGTCAACCGGCGCGACAAGGAAATCGAATTGAAACGAACGCTGCGCGAAATTCGCCGGGCGATTGATATTTATCACCGCGATTGTCAGGAAGGAAAACTGTACGCGGCGGAAACCAACAAGTTGAAAAGCTCCTGTTACCCGGAATCGTTGGAAAAACTGGTCGAAGGCGTTCAAAAAGGAAATATGGGCATTACTCCGACCGGAGAAATGTTGCGGTATTTGCGCCGCGTTCCGGTTGATCCGATGACCGGCAGAGCGGAATGGGGTAAACGTTCGGTTCAGGACGAACCGGGTTCAACAAGCTGGGGCGAAGAAAATTTGTACGACGTTTACAGCCTGCACCCCGGATTGGCTCTGGACGGAAAGACTTATTACAAGAACTGGTAAATGATGGATACTCGAAAAACGACATTTTCAGACCGGCGATTGCGCGCGCGAATTCAGCGCGGCTTTACGTTTATGGAGCTGATGATTGTGATGGTAATCATCGCCATTCTGGCGGCGGTCGCCATCCCGAAATATCTGGCTCATCTGCGCCACGCCAAAGAAGTCGTGTTGCAACAAAACCTGTGGGCGATGCGTCGCGCGATAGATTTTTACACCACCGATAAAGACGCGCCCCCGTCGAGCTTGCAAGACCTGGTTTCGGCGCGATACCTGCGCGAAATTCCCAAAGACCCATTTTGTCAGGATTGCGGATGGGAAGAAGTTCCCGCTCCAAACGATGGCGTTGATTTCAGCGCGCAAGGCGGCATTGGCGACGTGAAAAGCCGAGCCGAAGGCGCGGATTCAAACGGCAAAGCCTACAGAGAGTATTGATCGTCAGTCTCCTCATTCTTTTTGATTCTTATGCAACAATTACCTGTTATCTCAGGCGTATGGGATTATTTGACCGCACCTGATCTTCCGCGAACTGCGCTGGCCATTGGCGAAACACATCTTTCCATCATCACCTTGCGACGAAGCGGCGGCGAGTTCGAGCCTCGTAATCTGGGCGTGCTGAAATTGCCGGCGGGACTGGTCAACGCCAGCTTCAACGAACCGAACGTTTCCAACGAATCTTCTTTGATCGAACATTTGAACCGTACAGCTACTCAGGCAGGCATCGCTCGCCCGCGCGCGTTGAGCGTCGCTCTGCCCTCAGGCAGCGCACGCAGCCACGTCATCTCGCTGGATTCGGTTCCGGCTTCGCGACTGGAATTTTCGCAGTTGATCGAATGGAAGATCGAGCGGACTTTCGGTCAAAAATTCGCCGACTTGAAAACCAGCCACACCAAACTGAATGACTTTCATGGCCGTCCGCAATGGCTGGTCACGGCGGTTCATCGCAGAGTGTTGGAGCAGTACGAAAACATTTTCAAACAAATGCGCTGGACGGTTGGAATGATCGTTCCGCAACATCTGGGCGAAGCTCAATGGCTGATTCGGCAAAAACTCGACGAAGATCAAATAGTCGTCAGTCTGAACGAAGCCGGATTCAGCACGGTCATCGTTCGCAAAGACGAGCCGATCATGGTGCGCGAAGTCGAATGTGCGCCCGAAGAACGCGAAGACGAATTTTTCCGACTGCTGGTGTTTTACCGCGACCGGCTGTTGCCAACGGAAGAGCCAATTCGGCTCAGCCGCGTGCTGACGCTCGGCAACGTGGCCGAACAGCGCCGATTCCGCGATGTAGTCGTTTCGGCATTGGAAAATCATGTGGTTTCGCTCGACGTAAACCAGATTGGCCTGAAGGTTGATCCGAACGCCCCGTTCAACCATTTTGCTGCCGCTGGTGGCCTGGCAACAATGGCCTGGAATTGAGTGTTTTCAATGCGTAGCGTTGGTCAAGCCTGCAATTTTCCTCACAACTTCCGAACGTAATTTGCCGTCAGACTTTATGGGCAGTTATACTCCCTGACTCGAATCTGACTTCATCGCAGATTAATTCTCGTCGTTAAATACTTTTGTGCTCCTAAGCTCAAAGGCTTTCTGCCCCCGACTGGCCGGGCGGAAAGAATCAGGAAGAACGTTTATGAACTCACAACCGAAATTTTCAATTACCAAATCGCTGCTGATAGTGATTGCAGCTTTCGTCTTATTCATCGCCGGATGCACCAAAGATTCTGTCGTGTCCAACAGCCCGGCAACTCCTGCTGCTGGTTCGACGCCAGCTTCGACCGATATAGCTTCGGCTACTCAACAAGCGACACCTGTCACAGGCGCTTCACCTACGCCGACTGGGCCAACCGGACAAACAACGCCGAATTCCCCCTTCGACCCGCAACCGGGCGAAACCAAAGTGATGCAGGGCAACATTCCCATGGTTCTCAGCCCGGCTAAACCTATGCTGACGCCTGCTCCTGATCCGTTTCCGCCTCGCCCCACTCCGCCGGTGATTATGGAAAACGGCAAGATCAAACAGCAGTGGCAGGCCGCCGCAGAGGCAGCAAGTTTGACCAGCCCGGTGAAAGACCGTCCCGACGCTGCCGCGCAAGGAAAAGCCTATTACCTGCAAAAATGCGCCGATTGCCACGGCAAGGAAGGAAAAGGCAACGGATGGATGTCGGCGATGACCAAACGCGATGGCAAAGTGCCAGTACCGCCAACCAATCTGGCAAGCAAAGCGGTTCAGGCCAATTCCGACGGAGAATTATTCTGGAAAATCACCAACGGAAAATCGCCTATGCCTGCACATCGCATACGATTTGACGATGAACAACGTTGGCTGATCGTCGCGTATTTGCGAACCTTCAAACCTTAAGTTTTGACGAACAGGTTTGCGGCCTGTTGGATATTTTCTAGCTGCAAGTCGTAGGGCAGATTGAAAAATCTGCCCTACTTTTTTACCGGCAGAGGTTTTAATTTCAGGCGAACAGAATCTAAAATCGGTTCGCCAGCGTAAGTTCAAACGGAGACCGCTGACAAAGGCACGCAAATCCCCACTTGGCTTGCCAAAATTGCCCGATTTACCTGATTAATCGGTTCGTACGGAACCAAATCTGAAAATGGAGTTTGCGACTGAATGACCTGGGACGAGGTTAAAGAACTGGGACCTCTTTACGCCATTGGCGCGCTTGACGAAAAGACATCGCGTGCGCTTGAGACGTTTTTGAGCCATGCCACACCGGCTCAGCAACGCGAGTTTGCCGAATGGCAGGAAGTAGCCGCTTTGTTGCCACTGTCGCTGCCCCACCCTGAAGTCCCCGCTCACGTCAAAACCAATTTGATGGCGCGAATCGCCACAGAAACCCAATCGGTGGTTTCAGAGCGCAAAGTCACGACTTATTCGTCCACCGGCAACGTTCTCCCTTTACAGCCCAAACCGCGAACTGCTCGCCCAGTTCAAAGATGGCTGATGATGGCCGCGACAATTGCACTGGCGTTTAGCAGCGGCTACCTGGCCTGGCAAAATTACAAAATTACCGAACGACTTACCGATTCCAACTTCAAACTCGGCACGTTGCAGCGACAGTTTGAAGCATTTCTTTCGCCCAGCACGCGAGTCATTTCGATGAATGGCGTCGAAGAAACTCCTCAGGCTCATGCGAAAATCGTTTGGAACACCGATTCTCAAACTTGGGAAGTTCATATCAAAAACCTCCCTGCCCCGCCCAGCGACAAGGATTACCAGCTTTGGTACGTCACCGCCGACGCCAAAATAAACGCCGCTGTGTTTCGCACCGGCGCAAACGGAACGTTGGAATTGAAATTGAACGTTCCACGCGAAGCTTTGAATGGCCTGGCCGCAACCGCCGTCACGCTTGAACCGAAAGGCGGTTCCCCACAACCAACAGGCAAGTTCCATCTGATGGCCAAGATTTGAAAAAGCCGTCAATTGCATTAGACTGCCGCCGAGTCACACACTCTCAAATCAACAAATCGAAAATTCTCTGTCGAACAAAGCCGCCTGTTTGGAAGGCTTGTTGCGACTGCTTTACCAAACTTTATGATCAAAACTCTGGAATGGACTGAAGAAGGCGTGTTGATGATTGATCAGCGCCTGTTACCTACGGAAGAGGTTTATCCTGTTTTCCGAACTTATGAAGAAGTCGCTTACGCCATCAAGGAAATGGTCGTGCGCGGCGCTCCGGCCATCGGAGTCGCGGCGGCAATGGGCGTGGCGCTTGGCGCACGCGACACCAAAACCGATGACGCAGCCGAATTCGACCAGGCGTTCGATCACATTTGCCAGGTCATAGGTTCGACACGCCCAACGGCTGTGAACCTGTTCTGGGCGATTGAGCGAATGCGAAACCTGTACGCCAGCTTGAAAACTCAAAACGCTTCGTTGGGCGAAATTCGCCAGCGCCTGATTGCCGAATCGCAGCAAATGCACGTCGAAGACATCGCCGCCAATCGCTCGATGGGACGGTTCGGGGCCGAGTTGATTCCCGACGGAGCGACCGTGCTGACGCATTGCAACGCCGGAGCTTTGGCCACAGCCGGTTACGGCACGGCGCTAGGAGTAATTCGGGCCGCTGTCGAAGCCGGAAAGAAAATCGCGGTCTTTGCCGATGAAACGCGCCCATTTTTGCAAGGCGCTCGGTTGACGGCGTGGGAGCTTCACAAAGACAACATCCCCGTCACGCTGATTACGGACAACATGGCCGGTCATTTCATGAAAGCCGGAAAGATTGATTGTATCGTCGTCGGAGCCGACCGCATCGCCTCCAACGGCGATGTCGCCAACAAGATCGGCACCTATTCCGTCGCCGTGCTGGCCAAAGAAAACAACATTCCATTTTACGTCGCTGCCCCAATTTCGACGCTGGATTTGAACATCGCGTCCGGCGAACAAATTCCGATTGAAGAACGAGTCACGACCGAAGTCACACACGTCAAAGGCGCTCAACTCGCCCCCGAAGGAATCAACGTTGCCAACCCGGCGTTTGACGTGACACCAAATCGTTACGTCGCTGCAATCATCACCGAACGCGGAGTCGCCCATCCGCCGTACACTGAAAGTTTGCGGCGATTGGCGAAGTAACGTTCGTAGTTCCGCCTTTAGGCGGCTGGCGGCTTCAGCCGCCTAAAGGCGGAACTACAAACTCTATCGTGGGAACAATTTATGCCTTCGAACAAGTCAACTGCACGAGTCGGCGTTTACGTTGATTCGGCAAATATCAATCGCAATGGCGGTTACGGCATGGGTTACGAAGTATTGCGCGAATTCGCCTGCCGCGATGAAGCCGAAGCCATGCGCCTGAACGCTTATGTCAGTTACGACGCCGAAAAAGCCCGGCGCGATTCGTACTATTACAACCGCACAAACAGTTTTTATTCGGTGCTGCGCGATTTCGGCTACAAGGTGATTCAAAAAGAGGTCAAATGGTACACCGACGAAGACGGCAATCGCGTCGCCAAAGCCAACGCCGATCTTGATCTGGCGGTGGATGCGTTGCTGCAATCCGAAAAGCTGGATCGAGTTTTATTGGCCACCGGCGACGGAGATTTCGTGCAAGTCGTTCGCGCGCTGCAAAACAAAGGCTGCCGAGTGGAAGTCGTCGCCTTCAAAAATGTCTCGGCGGATTTGCGCCGCGAAGCCGATCTGTTCCTAAACGGTTATTTAATTCCCAACCTGTTACCGATAGACCGCGACGGCGAAGAAAATCTTTGGGGCGAATTGGAACATCGCGTGCGCGGCATTTGCTACTACCATAAAAACGATTTCGGCTTTATGCGTTACTTGAAACACATTGATCCGAATTTGTGGCTGACCGACGCTAAACATCCTGATTCGCCTTATGGCACGGCCTGGTTTCACGACAGCAGTCTGCCGGTTAGTTCGATCAGCGGCGTCATCAGCAACGAATTGCCCAGCCGCAGATTTATCTTTGAATTCAAACTGACCAAAGCGGAACAAGACAAAGGTTTGCGCGCCATGGACATTCAAATCGTCGCTGAGATGTAAATGTTGAATCGTTCGTGAGAAAAAATGACTTCACCTGAAAACGCAAATTACGTCCCTGCCAACGAACAACTCGCTGTGGAAATTTATGTCCGCGATTTGCGGCTGTCGCTGGAGTTTTATCAAAAGCTGGGATTCAAGTTGCTGCGTCAGGAACCGGACTTTGCCGAATTGGCGTGGGAAGATTCGCGGTTGATGCTAGAAGAGTTCAAACAAATGCCTTCGCCGCCGTTATTTCCGCTGGCGAATGTTCGCGTGATGGTTCCAAACGTTGACGATTACAGAACACTGGCCAAACAGATTGGAGCGCGCATCTTTCGTGAAATCGGCGACCGCGATTACGGCTTGCGCGATTTCACGTTGGTGGGTCCGGATGGAATCGGCATTCGTTTTGCGACCGAACTTTCAGGCCAACACCACAGTTGATCCGAATTATTCAAACTGTTTTTTGAACTCAGCGAATTGCTGTTTCAATTCCGCCACTTCCTGCCGCAACGCTGTGACTTCTTCTTCCAATTTGACGATGCGTTCGCTGCCGCCGCTGCGTGAAACCGAGATTTCGGATTTTTCTGCTGCCGCAGTCATTTCTTCGATGTTGATGTCTCCGCTGAGCAAATGCGCGAAACGCGACTCGCGCGAATTCGGCAGGCGCGGCAGCTTCACCACCAGCGGAGTTTCCCTGAGCGACAAATTGTTGAGCGTAGTTTCGACTTCGGGCAGGTTGTCGAAATTGTGCAAATGCGCTGTCCGCGAACGAAGCTCACCGGGAGTTTGCGGCCCGCGCAACGCCAGCACGGTCATCACGGCGTTTTCGGCGTTGTTCAGTTCGTAAGCCTTGTTGAACAGTTGGCCGTATTTCGGCACGCGCGAATCGGAGCCGTGAAAGGTGTACGCCAGTTTCTTCTCTCTCAAACTATCCAGCGCGCGAACGACGGTGGTTTCGTCGTAACTGGTTACCGGGTCGCGGTGATTTTTCTGGTTGCAGGCATTGACCAGCGCGTTCAACGTCATCGGGTAATAATCCGGCGTGGCTATGCTCTTTTCGACCAACGCTCCGACAACTCGCAATTCGTATTCGTTCAATTCAACGGGCATGGCACTTCCTCTTCAAACTGAATTCAACCGTCGCTACGCGACGAGAAATCATCTTTCGCCTTACCCGGCGTTAAAAACGCCGGGCTAAATTCAACCGTCGCTAACGCGACAAAGAACCTGCGGAACTCAGTTCTTATAAACGTCTTCTTCGATGCGGGCGACTTCGCGGCCAATCGCTCCGCCGACTTTCGGTTCGCGGTTTTCCAGCACGGCCAACGCGAAGTCTTCGATCAGCGGAAAATGAATGTTGGCGTGCGGCGAATGTTGTTCGATGCGTTCGCCAGTGGCTGTCTTCACGCGGAGTTCGCCACGGTTCAAAACCGGAATGTGCAACGAACCTTCGCTGCCGAAAATGTTCAGCGTGTCCTGCGATTCCAGCGCAGCGTGTGTAACGGTCAACGCTGCCTGCAACCCGGAAGCGAATTCAAACGCGTTGACGCTTGTGTCTTCGACTTCACGGTCGAACAAGGCGCGTCCCATCAAGCTTTTCGTTCGACGAATGTCGCCAAACAGATTCATCAACACCTCAATGCGATGACAGCCAAAATCCATCATCGGGCCGCCGCCGGCTTTTGATTTTTCCAGCAGCCAATGACGATCTTCGCCGGGTTGCGGATTGAATCTTTCAAAGGCGTTGATTTGAGCCACCACCGGTTTGCCGATTTCGCCTGACGCGATGATCGCTTTGGCTCGCTGAACAACCGGATAAAAATGGCGGTAATAAGCGACGCCAAGTTTGACTCCATTCTCCCGACAAGCCGAAATCATCCGGTCACATTCGGCAACGTTCATCGCCATAGGTTTTTCGCAAAGCACATGCTTTCCGGCTTCGGCGGCGGCAATAGTTTGCTCGACATGCAGATAAACCGGCGTGGCGATGTAAACAGCGTCAATGTCTTTGTCGGCGATGACTTCGCGCCAATCGGCATACCAACGCGGGACGCCGAATTCCCGCGCGAAGCTTTCAGCCAGTTCAACACGCGCTCGGTTGACGGCCACCAATTCACATGTGGCCAGTTCGTTCAACGCCGGAGCCACTCGCTTGCGCGAAATGTCGCCACAGCCAATCAATCCCCATCGAAGCTTTGCCATGTCTACTCTTTCGCCCGACTGACAAATTCGCCGGTTTGCGTGTTGATGCGAATCAGTTCGCCTTCTTTGATGAACAGCGGGACGCGAACGACCAATCCGGTTTCCAGCGTCGCCGCTTTGGTCGTTCCGCCCGAAGCCGAATCGCCGCGCACGCCGGGTTCGGAATCGGTCACGATCAGATCAATGTGCGGTGGCAGTTGCAGTGCGATCGGGTCGCCGTTGTATTTGCGAACCTGCAACGAAACACCTTCTTTCAAATAAAACCGGTCGTCGCCCAATTGATCTTCGGTCAGTGCGAATTGTTCGTACGATTCGTCGTCCATGAAGTGATAGCCTTCGCCATCGGAATACAGAAACGACGTGGGCGACAGAACAACATCCGGCTCCGCAAATTTTTCGTCGGTCTTGAACGATTTTTCCAGCACGGCTTCGGTCAGCAAGTGCCGCAACTTTGTGCGAACCATCGTCGAAGCTCCGCGCGCGCTGGGGCTGGCGAAAGTGACTTCGACCACGGTGTACGGCTGGCCTTCGACCGTAATCAACATTTTGCGTTTCAGTTCATTTGCTCCAATAAGTGCCATTGGTTCCTCAAAAGATTTTGGTGATGAGTCAGGAAGGCCGACAAGATATGCTAATCTCCGCTTTCGGTAAACCTTACTGACTCAAACATTCACCAATGAAAACAGACATCATCGTCATCGGCGCAGGCGCAGCCGGATTGTTTTGTGCCTTGACCGCAGGCCAGCGCCGCCGTTCGGTGCTGGTTATTGAACACGCCGAAAAAGTCGGCAAAAAGATTTTGATCAGCGGCGGCGGACGTTGCAATTTTACCAACCTGCACACCTCGCCGGACAACTTCATCAGCGGCAATCCCAACTTTCACAAATCCGCGCTGGCCAGGTTTACGCCGCAGGATTTCATCGAACTGGTCAAAAAACATCGCATCGCGTTTCACGAAAAAAAGTTGGGGCAGTTGTTTTGCAACGACAGTGCTCAGCAAATCGTCAACCTGCTTCTGGACGAATGCCGCCAGGCCAACGTCGAAATCCGAGTCAATTGCCGAGTCCAATCCGTAGAAAAGCTCGGCAACAGCTTCATCGTCGAAACCAATCAAGGTCGGTTTGAAAGCGAATCGCTGGTTGTGGCGACAGGCGGACTTTCGATTCCGAAAATGGGCGCGACGGATTTCGGTCATCGGCTGGCGCGACAATTCGGGTTGAAAGTGACCCAGACCAAACCTGCGCTGGTTCCATTCACGTTGGCAGAAACAGACCGCGCAGTCTTCACGCCGCTGAGCGGAATTTCGGTGGATGCGCTGGCCAAATTCGGCAAACGCCAATTCCGCGAAAACATTCTGGTCACGCATCAGGGATTGAGCGGCCCGGCGATTTTGCAGATTTCGTCCTATTGGAAACCCGGCGAAGCGATTGAAATTGATTTGCTGCCCGACGCCGACGCTGAATCATTGTTGGCTGGCGAACGCGACAGCGGCAAAGAATTGAAAACCGTGCTGAGCCAATTCTGGCCGCAGCGATTTGCACAGGCTTGGGCGACGATGAATGGTGAATCGAAACCGATGCGACAGTATTCGAACAAGGAATTGCGCGCGATTGCCGAACGCATTCATCGCTGGCGCGTCATTCCAAACGGAACCGAAGGCTACCGCAAAGCCGAAGTCACCGCCGGAGGCATTGCCAACGACGAACTGTCATCAAAAACAATGGCGGCTCGGCAGGTACCAGGCCTGTTTTTCATCGGCGAGGTCGTAGACGTAACCGGCCAACTTGGCGGATTCAATTTTCAGTGGGCGTGGGCTTCGGGCTTTGCCGCCGGTCAAAGCGCATAGAACAATTTTTGTCGGTTGAGGGTCTTGACGGAGTAAATCATCTATGTGAGCATACGCCCTCGTTTCGGGGGCTATTTACAAGGCTTCCAAACAGTTGCGACCATCAAACACGCAACGATTTCTTGAAAAACCAGTCTCAGACGGCGGCGTAGCCAAGTGGTAAGGCAGAGGTCTGCAAAACCTTTATTCATCGGTTCGATTCCGATCGCCGCCTCCATTTCCTTCCTTTTCAATCTCCAATTTGAAAGTTCAACTGCGGCGTCAGCGTTTAGTTGGCGTTTTTGGCTTTGCTCCAGATTTGAGGATGAGGTCGGTCAGCAGGTCTACAGCTTGATCGAGCGGCAGGATGTCGGCGATGTCTATCGGCGTGCGACCGGCGGCGTTGCGTTCGTCCAGCGGGACACCTTTTTCCGCCAAAAACTGAACCACTTTGCAGATTTCTTTTTGGTCGGCGAAGACCGAAACGGCGGAATGCATGACCGTGCCTTTGGTCGTGGTCAGCGCTTTCACGTCGGAATCGAACTGAAACGTATATTGAACGACTTCGACGTTGGAACTTCCCGCAGCCTGCATCAACAGAGTCGTGCCGTCTTCGGCTTTCAGTTTGGTATCGGCTCCGGCGGCGACAAGCAACTTCATGATTTCCAGTTGGTTGGCTCTGGCCGCAACGTGCAGCGGAGAGATTTCGCCCGCCGGAGCGCGAAACGCGCCAAGTCCCGCCGAACCGGGAACTTTGGCGTTGCGCGCGTTCGGATCAGCGCCTGCGGCCAGCAAGCGTTTGACCAATTCAACTGCTCCGTTCTGAGCCGCCGTGTGCAACGGAGTGTTTCCCCTGCGGTCGGCGGATTTCACATCCGCGCCGCTTTCGACCAAAGCGATGGCGGCTTCGTTGCTGCGAAAAGCGGCGGCGGCGATCAACAACGACGAACCATCAGGCAGCGTAAAGTTCGGACTTGCTCCGACGGCCAGCAAGGCCTTGGCCGAAGTCGCGTCGTTTTTATTCACGGCGAACGCCAACGCCGAATAACCTGTTTTGGAAACAGCTTTGGCGTCTGCGCCGCGTTCGATCAGCAAGCGAACAACCTCGGAATGGCCTTCGGCGGCAGCCCACATCAGTGCCGTCTGGTTGCGTTTCTTTTCAGCCGCATTCAGGTTCGCGCCACGTTCGATCAACAACTTGACGATTTCGACGTTGCCGGAATTGGCCGCCAGCATCAACGCCGAACTGCCATCCCAACGAACGGCGTTGGCATCGGCTCCGGCGGCGATGAGCTTTTTGACCAGCGCGACGTTGCCGTTGTTGCACGCCAACGTCAGCGGAGTCTCGCCGTATTCGTCCGCTGTGGAAACGTTCGCTCCGGCGGCGAGCAACAGTTCTGCGGCTTCGGTGTCGTCCAGGTAAATCGCCCACGCCAGAGGAGTCGCGCCATCGGGCTGCGCTGCGTTCACATCGGCTTTGGATTTGAGCAGAGTTTTCAGCGCAGCGTGATCGCGCCGTTTGATGGCATCGAGCAAGCTCGGCGAATCCGCCAGACAGGTGCTGACGCCAACCAACAGGATCACGCAAAACAGCAAAGCTCGTATTCGCATATCAGCTCTTTACAGCAATGGGGTAAAAAATACGGAACAGACGGAAATAACGGAAATCATGTCGTTCTGGCAGTTTCCGTTTATTCCGTTCATTCCGTTTGTTCCGTTGGCTCTTTCGGATTTTCGACTTAACGGCCTTCGCTGGACGGCGGCACGATACCTTTCAAGCGCATGTACACAGCCATATAGCCGTATTCTTCGTTCGAGTGCGAAACAGTTCGCAGCAATGCCGTCAGCCGTGTGCTTTGGCGTTGTCCCATCGAGATCATTTCGACGGCTTTGGCATCAGTCAGCGCGTCAAAAGCTTTGTCGCACATTGCAAAGGATTCTTTCAGCGCGGCGACCAGGTCAGCTTTTGAAGTTTTGGCCGAAGCTCCCAAATTTTTGGCTTCGCCGTTCACCGTCGAACAGGTGCGCGCTTGCGAATCGGCGACGTGGCCGATCAACTGGCCGAAGGTGCGAATTTCCGGCGAAGCTTTGAACGAGTAATGCTCTTCCGGCATTTTCTCAGCCATCTTCAGCAGGTTGTTTTTGACGCCGTTGTACATTCCTTTGGCTTCGGCGCTGAGCGGATTGGCAGGCGCAGCTTGCGGAGCGACAGCTTGAGCCAGCGCCGTCACAGCCAACGCCAGGGTCAACACGATAATGGTCAGAAAACGATTCATGGAGCCTCCTTGGTTGATCGAACTCGTGAATTACACTTTGGAAAGCTGGGCGGATGTGCCCAACTCGATTTTGCCTGTACTGTCGCCGAACTTTTCCACCGGCACGCTTGCAGCTTCCAGCATGCTCAGCAACAGATTGTTCAGCGGAGTTTCTTTGGGATAAAACAGGTGGCGATTGCCTTTGGCCTGCCCGGCTCCGCCGCCCGCCAACACGATGGGCAGATCGTGATGCGTGTGCAAATTGCCGTCGCTGATGCTGCTACCATACAGCACCAACGAATTTTCCAGCAGATTGCTGTCGCCGTCCGGCGTGGCTTTCATCCGTTCCAGCAAATAGGCAAACATCTTGACGTGAACTTCATTGATCTTCGTCACTTTGGCGATTTTGTCGGCCTCGTTTTGGTGATGGGTCAAGTTGTGATGGCCGTCGGAAATGCCAATGTTGCGGTACGGGCGATTGCTGCCTTCGCGCGCCATCATCAAACTGACCACGCGCGTCATATCGGTTTGGTACGCCAGCACGTGCAAATCCATGACCATCCGCACGTGATCTTCAAACTCTTCGGGAACGGCGGTTGGGCGTTCCATCACCGGCAATTTCATCGCGGCGTTTTGCTGTTCGGCTTTCTGGATGCGGCGTTCGATGTCGCGCACGGCGTCGGTGTATTCGTTGAGCTTGGTTTGATCGGATTTGCCCAGCGTTCCGTTCAATCGTTTCAAGTTGCCGTTCACGTAATCCAGAATGCTGCGCTGTTTGTTCAACATCGCCAGCCGAGCCTTGGCGTCTGTGCTTTCGCCGTCTCCAAACAGCCGCTCGAAAATCGCGCGCGGGTTGTTTTCGACCGGCAGCGGAGTAGTGTCGCCGCGCCAGGACATGGTGTTGGTATACGCGCAGCTATATCCGCTGTCGCACCCGCCCGCCAGTTGGTTCGATTCGATGCCAAGTTCCAGCGAACCGATTTGCGTGTATTTGCTCAATTCTCTGGCAGCGATTTGATCGGCGGAAATGCCGCAGCGAATGGTGATTTCGGATTTTTTCGGATGCACACCAGTCAGCCACGTCGCTCCGGCGCGCGCGTGATCGCCAGCGCCATCGCCGAGCGCGCGGCCTTGCACCTGCGCCAGTCCGCTGAACACCTGCAACTGATCGCGGAAGACTTCCAGCGGCTTCATCGTCGGAGCGAATTTGAAATCAGCGCCTTCGTGGATCGGTCGCCAGTGCTCCATGATGATTCCGTTGGGCACGTAAACGAACCCCAGCCGGACAACCGGTTTGGCGTTCGCCGCCAACGCCGGAGTCATTGCATCCAGCAGCGGCAACGCCATCGTTACACCCATTCCGCGCAAAAAGGCTCGGCGCGGCAGCGATTTTTTAGTCACAGTCATTGTTGAAGTTCTCCTGAAGTTTGAGTGTGGCTCTTCAGAGGATTTAGGAGTTGGGATTTAGGATTTAGCAGCGAGCTTAAATCCTACTTCCTAAATCCTAAATCCTGAGCGCAGAAGCTACGAACGCCTTCGCATTTGAAACGGCTTGCTGTTGATGATGGCGGCAATCATCGCGGGCAACCGGTAATTGTCTTTCGCGGATGCTCGCATGATTTCACGGACGGCGGGCGCGTCGTAACCTTCCAGCCCGCGCCCCAGCGCATAAGTCAGCAACTTTTCCGTCACCGTCGTGATGAATTCGTCGCGGTGATCGGTCAACAAAATCTTTTTCAGTTCCGACGAACCGGTGAACACTTTTCCGTTGGGCAATTTGCCCGAAGCGTCAATCGGTAATCCGGCGTCTTTCGTCCGCCATTTGCCGACGCCGTCGAAGTTTTCCAGCGCAAAGCCAATCGGGTCCATACGCGCGTGGCACGAAGCGCAAATTGCGTTAGCACGGTGAACGTCCAGTTGTTCGCGCATGCTCAGCAACCGCCCGTCGCTGCTTTTCGGCTTCAAATCCGGCACATCGGGCGGAGGCGGAGGCGGCGGCGAACCCAACAAATTTTCCAAAATCCATTTGCCGCGCTGCACGACCGAAGTCCGATTCGGATACGAAGTCACGGTCAAAATGCTTCCCTGCCCCAGCAAGCCTCCGCGCGTGGCGCGCTGTTCGGCGGTTAATGCCACTCGACGGAATTGCGGGCCGTACACACCGCGAATACCGTAATGTTCGGCCAGCCGCTGATTCAAATAGGTGTAATCGGCGTCGAGCAAATCCGTCACGCTGCGGTTTTCGCGCAGGATACTTTCAAAAAACAATTCGGTTTCGCGGCTGAACGCCACTCGCAAATTGTCGTCAAAGCCGGGGAAGATTTCCGGGTCGGGCGTAGAAGTTTCCAGATTCCGCAAATGCAGCCATTGCCCGCCAAAGTTTTTGACAAACGCCTGCGAACGCGGATCGTTCAGCAACCGGCGAATCTGCTGTTGCAAGACAACGGGCGATTTCAGCTTGCCTTGTTCGCCCAACGTCAGCAATTCGTCATCGGGAATGCTGCTCCACAAAAAGAACGACAGCCGCGAAGCCAGTTCGATGTCGCTTAACCGATACACGCTCGCTGAAGTTTTCGGATCGCGTTCGATGCGAAAAAGAAATTCCGGCGAGACCAGCATCGCTTCAATTGCGTGCTGAATGCCGGTGTCGAAATCGCCTTCCTGTTTGCCCTGCTCAAAAAAGCCCATCAACGGCGTCACGTCGGCGTCTGTCACCGGTCGTCGAAAGGCTCGCCGGGTCAACGCCGTCAAAATCTTTTTCGCGCACGCCGGTTCCTCGCTTTCGGCAGCCGGGCGACAAATGAAAATCTTCGCGCGGCTGGCGGTTTCGCCTCGCCCTGTAACGTTGAACGGCCCGCTGACAATCAGGTTTTCGATGTTCAGATTGTCGCTGACTTCAAAGCGTTTGATGCGCGCGCCGTCCAATCGCAAATCCAGCGGAACGCGTTGCGACGGCGGCATCGGAGGCGGTGGAGCAAACCGATTCGGCGGTGGAACCGACGGTTCGACTTTGGCGCTTTGGCGTGGAAAGGTCACGCCTACGGTTCGCAATCCGGCTTTCACTGTCACGCGCGCGTCGAAAAATCGGCTGGCGTCGCCACTTTGCGGCTTGATGCGAATCAGGTACTCGCCATCCAGCGGAAAGTAGTATTTGCCCGAAACTCCGCCGCGCGAAAAAAACGGCAGGTCGTCGCTGACTTTTTCGTTGCGAGAATTTTTGGCAGGTTGAAAGCGGTCTTCAGCAGGTTTCAGCGTCTTGTCGCCGACGGCCAACCGGCTGACTCTGCGCGCGGCAACCAGATACTTTTCCAGCAACGCGGGCGACAGCGTCAGCACTTCGCCGATGTTGTCGAACCCATGCCCCGAATCATCAACCGGCAACCATTGCCCCGGTTGAATGTCTACGGCCAGCAAATCCCGAATGGCGTTGCTGTATTCAGATCGGTTCAACCGATGCGCTGCCGGACGCCCCGGGTTTGGATTGAGCCGCGCCGCGCGATCCAGCGACAATTCCAGCCACGTCACAAACGCTGCGGTTTCCGCCGATTCCGGCTGCGGAGCTTTCGCCGGAGGCATCTGGCCGGTGCGAACTTTGCGAAGCACTTTTTCCCAAATGTCCGCATCCGCGCCCAGGCGATTGAAATCCAAACCTTCCAGCACAATGCCAGCGGTCTTGGCTTTCTGGCTATGGCAACTGACGCAGTAATCGTTGATCAGCGCGCGCTGTGTTGCATTGGCTGTCGTTCGTTGCGCCTGCGAAGGCCGCGCGATCATTCCCGCCGCCATCGCCACGGCAAACAAAACCAGCCCCAATTGCATCCGCTTTTGTTTCATTCCCGGTGATCCCGAATTTGAGCTTGGAACACGTCCGACAGAAAGTCAGACGAACGACACAGATCAAAAGTTACAAGTTGGTTTGTCCAACTAGCGCGGATGATATTCCCGCCACTTGACAGTCAGCAAGGCGGCAGAGGTTGGCGGCAATTTTTCGCAGCCTACTGTTTCAAATGAGCGACTTTCGCCTTGCCCCTGGCATACACCGTCACCACAAACAAATCGTCATAAACCGATTCATCAATCGCTGGCGCAACATCTCCGCCCAAGGCTTTGATGAGTTCGGGAACGGTGTTGCTGTGGCCGACAATCAGGACGCTGCCGCCACCGGAAGTCGCTCGTTCAGCCATTTCTTTCAAGTAATCCGGCGAAAGCTCTCGTCCAGCCATCTTGACCGGAACGACCGTGGCCGTGATGCCCAACTGCTTTGCCAGAGGTTCGGCGGTGTGTTTGGTACGAAGAAATTGTGACGTCAGAATGGTTTTGACGCCCGCCTTGCTTAGCTTTCGAGCCAAATCTTCGGCGCGCTTGGTTCCGGCTTCTGTCAGCGGAGGATCAGCGGCAGGCGCAGCAGCTTTTTCCGCATGCCGAACCAGGTAAACGGTCGTGACTTTGAATTCGCTTTGCGGCAAAGCGGTCATAGCCGTTCCCATCGCACACAGCAAAACCAAAGAGACAACGGCAATCAGCTTGAACCAACCGGATGATTTTGGAGATTGAGAACAACGAACGGTATTCATCGAAAAAATCCTTTGGTAGGTTGAACAACAGAAAACTACTTTTTCTTTTTCGCGGCTTTGGCGGCAGCCTGATCCAGATTTTGCTGGACGCGAAACTTCACGATTTTGGTAATCAGCGGCAGCGGCAGCCGCTTATCCAACGGAAACTGCACCGTGCCTTTGGACGTTTCGTACCCGGCAAGCTCTTCCTGAAACGCCGCAATTCCGCCCGCTCCCGGATAAAAGCCGATGTGATTTTTGTAGGCCGCAAAATGCACCAGGTTCCCATGCAACTTGAGCGTCGGGATCATATAGCTGATCGCCTCTTCGGCCTTCGGCGCGGCTTTGCGGATCGTGGCGCGGATCGTTTCCAGCTTTTCCTGAATCTCAGACGGGAAGCCAGCGATGTATTCATCAATGTTTTTGGGTGCGGCTTGATTAGGTTTCATGCTTCTTCTCAACGGTTGTTTAAGGGGCGCTATATTGTCCAACTGGTAGCTTAACACCAAAGGGCGGCGCAGAAATGGTTGCTTTACTTTCGCCGCCAGAGAAATTTATACCTAAATCACTTAGGACACTCCAAAAACGTGGTTCGCCATCCTCAGTAAGTGTTTGTTGCACCTCCAGTACTGTATTGCCATTTTCTTCAGTTACCGTAAAAGCAATGTACCCTGCATCAAACATCTTTTCTTTTAAGTCTTCAATAATTACCGATGGTTCTTTGCTCATTTCTCTCCTTTTCGTTTACTTGGTTAGTTAGTAAAAATCACTATCGTACCCTTGTTTACTTGTACGCCACGCCAGCGCTTGCCGGACCTGCCAGCGGAATCACTTCGGTTTTCGTGAAGCCAACTTCGCGGCACCAGCCGGCGAAATCGGCACCGGTGAAATCAAACGCATCTCCGAATTCGATCAGCATATTCAGCGACATCATCAAGCCAAAGGCGTTTTCGCGCCGTGCGTCGTCAATCAAGTGTTCAATCACGACGAAGGCTCCTCCGGGCGGCAGCGCGTCATAGGCGGCACG
>JANRKX010000155.1:0-118048 GCA_033763255.1 Acidobacteriota bacterium
CGCCGTGACAACACCACGAAAGGTTTCACTCAAACAACTTGCGGCAATGGCTTTGTTGTTGCTGATGCCGCTAATCGGGTTTGCCGCTTATCGTTTCTTCAACCAACCCGCGCCGCCGTTTCAGAAAAAGACGATGCGGAAGCTGGTGACGGCGGGCAGATCGAAATCTGCGCACGGCGGCTCAATGGCCATTTGCAAATCCGTGTCAGCGACGACGGCCCAGGGCTTGACCCGTCAAGTTTGAGCGCGGGCGTTGGGCTGGCAAACACGCAAGAACGATTGCGCCAAATTTACCGCAGTGATTTTCAGTTTTCGCTGGCGCAAGGCGAACAGGGCGGAACGGTTGTGACGCTGGAAATTCCTTTTGAAACGGCGAGCGAAAACCACCGGGAGAAAGAGCGATGATGGATCTAAAGCTCCGCGCGTTGATTGTGGATGACGAACCTCCGGCGCGCGCCATCCTGCGCGAAATGCTCAAAGACGATGCCGAAGTCGAAGTGATCGGCGAATGCGCGAACGGTCAGGAAGCGATGAAAGCTTTAGCCACGCAATCGCCTGACTTGATGTTTCTGGACATTCAGATGCCGGAGATGGATGGCTTCGCGTTGCTCGAAGCGTTGGACAGCGACCAGATGCCCACCGTCATTTTTGTCACCGCTTACGACCGCTATGCTGTGCGCGCCTTTGAAGTGGCAGCGGTGGATTACCTGCTGAAGCTTTTCAATTACGCGCGGCTGGCCAAAGCCTTGCAGCGTGCCAAGTCCAATTTGCGCGCTGGCGGTAGCGCAGACCGCAACCGCCAAGTAATCGAACTGCTGCGCCAGATCAACGCTCGCGCCGAATACCTGGATCGTTTCGTCGTCAAAAACAACGGACGCACGCTGCTGGTTCCGGTTGATGAAGTGGATTGGATCGAGGCCGACGGCAATTATTTATTGCTGCACGCGGGCGATGACAAGCACTTGCTCCGCGAGACATTGCAGAACATGGAACAACGCCTCAACCCGCGCAAATTTCTCCGCATCCATCGCTCGGCCATCGTCAATCTCGACCGTATCAAGGAATTGCAGGCACACGTAAACGGCGAAGATCATCTCGTGATTTTGAAAGACGGCGCCCAACTGACTCTTAGCCGACGCTACAAGGAAAAAGTCTCTCAAGCCCTTGGAGCATCAATCTGAATAAACTCGCCTGTTAGTCGCGGTAATCTGACCAATCCTCCGCAGATGTTTAGTCTGCGGAGGATTGGCCAAAATTATGCTGGCGTCTGTTGAAATCTTCCGAGCGTGGAAAACACTAAGGCAGGGATCAATAAAGCCGGGCCGATCCAGGCGTCAGAAAAACGTATGACGCCCGGCAAAACCATAAACACGATCAAACCCAGATCGGCAAATCCTACGATTGCCAGATTCAGCCAGTGACCGAAACTTGAGTTTTTCCAGTTCAGCCGAACTGCAATCACGCTTGCCAGCAACCCCAACCAGATCAGGTTGAACGAGTGAAAGGCGAACACCTTTGACGTAGCCAGCAAGCCCGGCGCAGTTGGCGCGGATGACGTTGCAATCAACCCGGCGCTGGCATTGCCGGTCAGCAATTGCAAAAAGGCATCTGCCCCTGTTGCTGAAGCGTTCAGCATTGCCACTCCGCCAATGATGTGAATTACTCCCCACAGCAGGTAAAGAATGGCGGCGATCTTTGGCGCTTTGTGAATCATGTCAGGCCTCCTTTTCCTTGTTCTGCTTCGCTTCGACGCGAATGCGGGCGTGCTCTTCCATCAGGGGGAGGGCGGCATCCTCAAATTCCAGTTGAGGCATAAAGCGTACTTCGACGCTGCCGCCTCTTGGGATGAAGGGGCAGCCGGCGGCAATCTCAGTGGCTTCCGCATAATCTTCCGCTTCGATCAGAAAGAATCCGGCAATCGCTTCTTTCGTCTCGCTGTATGGGCCATCGGTGACGACATTGCCCGCGCGGATCGTCTTGCCGGTTCCGTTTTGCAGGTTGCCGCTCGCAATCAGCCGCCCTTCCCGAATCATCTTCGCGTTCCATTCGTCGAAATCGGACAGTATCCGCTGCATGTCTTCGGGTGAATACGCGGCGAAATCCATCGTTTCGTTTCGCAGCAAAATCATAAAGTGTTTCATGTTTCTCCTCGTTTTGGCCGAGCCGCGTTTAACGGACAACGACTCGAATTGTGACTTGGACGATTACGCAAACATTTTGCGCCCGTTCGCTGAGGAAGATGAACGAGACTTCGGATTGGGGACAGGCTCAGGAAAGTTTTTTCAATTTTTCTTCAACGAAGCTGCGGTCTGCCGCCGTTGGAGCATTTTCCAGGGCTTTTCCCCATTCCTGAATTGCTTCGACGGTACGTTCCAGAGACTCAAGCAGGTCTGCTTTAGTGGCGTGAAAAAGGAAAGTTCTGGCCGCTGAGTCGGCTCCGGAAACCAAATCGGTTGACGCAAACGTTTGGAGTTCCTGCAATGCGACCACCGCTCCTTTGGCGTAACGCAACGCCACGATGCGGTTCAGTTTCACGTCCTGCGAACCCTTGAAGGCAAGCAACTGTTCGTAAAGGGCGAGGATCGTTTCCCAATTGATCGCGTCGAAGGAGGGGCTTGTTGAATGTTCCGCGGCGATCCGCGCTTCAATGTGATAAGCCGTCATCTGCTTCGATATTTTGGAAGCCGCGAGCGCAGCCAATCCCGCCCGGATCATCCCCTGATTCCATTTGCCGCGATCTTGATCCTGAAGCCTTAACGGCGTTCCGTTCCGGTCGGCGCGCGCGTCAAAACGAGCGCCTTGCAGCAACATCAAAGCCAGCAGCGCCTGCAATTCTCCTTTGCTATCGTCAGGCGTGAATTTGCTGGGCAGAATCAAACCGGCGAGTCGAATGGCTTCTTCCGCGATCTCTCGACGAAGCTGGGATTCGCCGCCGCTGGCCGAATGACCTTCGGTGAACATTGCGTAAAGCGTTTCCAAGACCAGCGGAAACCGGTCGGCGATCCTTTGCTGATTCAAGTCTTGCAACAACGCAGGATCAGCCGCGACCTTCTCTTTCGCTCTGGTGATGGTTTTCTTGATTGCTTCTTCTGCCATCCCTAACGCCCGCGCGATTTCCTTCACCGAAAAACCACAGGCGGCCTTGAGAGTCAGAGAAACCTGCGCCTTCGGACTCAGCTCAGGATTGCAGCACAACAGGATCATGGCGAGAAGATCGTCAAGCTGTAGGTCTAAATCCTCGCAGGCAAGTTTTTCTTCCGAAAACTGCTGGCTTTCCAATTGTAGCTGGCTGATTTTCTGCGCTTCTGTCTGCTTGCGCCGGAGCGCTTCGAGCGAAGCGTTGCGGGCCACCGAATAGAGCCAGCCCGCCGGGTTGATGGGAATGCCGGAGTAAGGCCAGACTTCCAAAGCCCGTTGAAACGCCGTCTGGACAGCTTCTTCCGCCAATTCAAAATTCCGGTATCCCAGGCAGCGGAGCAGCGCGGCGAGAATCTCGCCGTACTTCCTCCTAAAAAGATGCTCGGTTAGCTTCTTTTCCTCAGACAATGCCAACTCCTTCTTGCGCGCCAATCCGGTTGAAATCAGCCACGTAACTGTACGAACACATCGCCCAACTTGAAGCCGAAATCATCGGTTTCAAGCAAGCAGCCTGATGGCGGCCTCATTTGTGCCTTGTTGGCCTGAAAAGGTAGCGCGAACGCCTTCACATTGGAAAGCCCACGCATATAACTCTGCACTGCGCGATTAGTGGCGCTGTGGGCAATAAGCAGGATGTTCTTGTTGCGACGCTGCGCCGGCTGATTGCACATCGCGCTGCGTAATCCGCGCGCCGAAAAATTGTGACACGCGGCGTTGAAGTCGCGGGCGGAACTTCCGTTCATCGCGTCATTCAACCGCTTGTCCCGGCAAATGACCGTTCGTCACACGCTCCATTCTGTTGGAAAACGGCGCGAGCATACTGTGCCGCGCAAAACGATATTGCTCTTGATGAGCGCGGGGCTACGGCCACAGCAGGGGACGGCAATTCGTGCCGGTGTTCCGCGCTCATCAATCCACTCATCACGCCTGTGTGAGGCACACGAAAGGACGACAGCTAATGGTTATGAAACGAGCCGTGGCCGCAGTGCTGTGCTGGGCCGCGCTGGCAATCGCCGCCACCACAAACCACGCTGAGCAAAGAAGAGCGCGACTTCCTGACGAATTACCTGCGCGAGTCTCAGATGGCGGCGCGGTCTGCACGCTGGCGATTCCGTTGACGGAAAGGAGCGCCAATGCCTAAGCCGACTTTGCGCGCGTTGATCGTAGACGACGAACCGCCCGCGCCGTCTTGCGCCGCATGCTCAAAGACCACGCCGACATCGAACTCGTCGGCGAATGCAAAAACGGCGCGGAGGCGCTGAAATTCCTGCGCGCCCAAACACCTGACCTGTTGTTTCTCGATATTCAAATGCCCGAACTGGATGGCTTCGCGTTGCTGGCGGCGTTGGATGAAGCGGAGATTCCGGCGGTGATTTTTGTGACGGCTTACGATCAATACGCCGTGCGCGCGTTCGAGGTGGCGGCGGTGGATTATCTGCTCAAACCATTCGACCACGAACGGCTCGACAAAGCCTTGCAACGCGCCCGCGCGAGTTTGCGCGAGCCGGACGGCGGGCAGCTCGATCAAATGCTGACGCTGTTGACGCAACTGCACGCGCGCGCCGAATACCTCGAACGCTTCGTGGTCAAACACAACGGGCGCGTGTTGCTGGTGCCGGTAGACGAAATTGATCGGATCGAAGCGGCAGGCAATTACCTGGCGCTGCATGCGGGCAAGACCGAACATCTGATCCGCGAAACGCTCGGCAATCTGGAACAACGCCTCGACCCGAAACGCTTCCTGCGCATCCACAGCTCGACGATGGTCAACCTAGACCGCGTCAAGGAACTCCACGTCCACGTCAACGACGAAGAGCAAATCGTCCTGCTCAAAGACGGTACCGAACTGACGCTCAGCCGCCGTTACCGTGAGAAAGTCTCGCAGGCGCTCGGTGCGCCAGTGTGACTGGGAAGAACAGCAACAGGAAATTTTTGACAGTTTGTCGAGTGAACCAACAATCGTCGGCAGAACGAAATCTCTTGACCGGCAACGACGGAACCTCATCAGTCAGTAGCTGCGCTTCAAAGCATTGCCGTCCACCTGATGGCCATAGATGCCGTCTTCCTTACTGCGATCGTGAGTGCGATGCCTGAGATTGTGGTGGTTGGTTTGCGATTTTTGATCCCAATATGTCCACAAAGCAAAACGGGCGTCCTAAAGACGCCCGTAAGTGATTGAAACTAAAAGTCGGGACGGCGAGATTCGAACTCACGGCCTCTTGCACCCCAAGCAAGCGCACTTTATTGTCATTGAAAATTCTCTTTCTAAAGTGTCGCTGAAAGTGTCGTAAAATGACTTAAGGCTTCCTTTCGGAAGCCTTAAGTCATTGATTTGAAAAGTCGGGGCGAAAGGATTTGAACCTTCGACCTCTCGGTCCCGAACCGAGCGCTCTACCAGGCTGAGCCACGCCCCGAAAACTGTGATGAAAGGATCGGTACTGCTCAAAACGAAGGCGCATCTTAAAGGTCGGTCAGAGCACTGTCAACCAGCAAAAAAGGCAGCCGAAAACAAGAGAGGGAACCGACGCTCCCTCACAGCCGCCGATTCCCTCTACGTTGTTTATTGGCGATTAGCCACTCAATGCATGCGATTACCAGACCTCACATGAGCTTGAATCACTCATCAGCTTTGGTCTTCCTCACACTAGCTGAGGACTCACACGCGAACCGCCGCCAAAAGTTCCCAAAGAACTCGCCGGAGTTTCAAGACCGGCTTTTCTTCAGCCGAGCCGTTTCCAGCACTTCGCTGGTGTGAATTGGCGTTGCGTGGTTCAGCACAGTGTGCCCGACTGTAATCAACAATTGATCGTCGCGTCCACGAAATTGACCCCGCAAAGGCTGATCGCCGATTTGAGTGACGACGCCTTCACGAATCATTTTCCAGAACTGTTTTTGCGTGATCCAGTATTCCTTGCCGTTGTTGCAAATAATCAAAGCAGTTTTTTTGACGTGCATAATCGGGAACTACCTTTCTTGTGAAACGATGCCATTCTGTCACGCCGAATAACCCAACGACAAGAAGTCTAGCCATCAGCTAAAGCTATCGCCTAATTAGATTCGCTCTTTCGCAAATTGACGTACGGTTCCAGATCGCGCATCAACTGGGCGAATTCTTCCAGTCGCAAGCTTTGAGGGCCGTCTGACCAGGCTTCTTCGGGTTTGGGATGGACTTCGGCCATCAACCCGTCCGCGCCGACGGCGACTGAAGCTTTGGATAACGGACGCACCAGACTGCGTTTGCCTGTGGCGTGACTGGGGTCAATGACCACCGGCAGGTGAGTAAGTTCGTTCAACAAGGGAACCGCAGCCAGATCAAGCGTGTTGCGCGTGGCGGTTTCAAAAGTACGGATGCCGCGTTCGCACAAAATCACGTTCGGGTTGCCGTGCGTGACAATGTATTCCGCCGACAGCAAAAATTCCTTGATAGTGGCCGACAATCCGCGTTTGAGCATGACGGGTTTGTTGATTTCGCCGAGTTTTTTCAGCAGCGCGAAGTTTTGCATGTTGCGCGTGCCGACTTGCAGCACGTCGGCGTATTCGGCCACCAGTTCGACATCGCCCGTGTCCAGCACTTCGGTGATAACGGCCAAACCGGTTTTGTCGCGCGCTTCGGCCAGCAATTTCAATCCGTCTTCGGCCATTCCCTGAAAGTCGTATGGCGAAGTTCGCGGTTTGTAGGCTCCGCCACGCAACAGATGCGCGCCAGATTTGGCCACGGATTCGGCAGTCGTCATCAATTGGTCGCGGCCTTCGACCGAACACGGCCCAGCCATCACGACAAAACCGCCATCGCCAATGGTGACGTTGCCAATTTTGATCGCTGATTTTTGTTTTTTGACTTCTTTGCTGACCAGTTTGAAGGGCTGGAGGATCGGAAATGCATCTTCGACTCCGTCGGCGGATTTCAGACTTTCGATATGTTCTTTTTTGTCACCGTGCCCGACTGCTGCGACGACCGTGCGTTCTTGGCCGCGAATGACATGCGGCATGTAACCGAATCCGCGAATTCGGTCGCAAATGTGATTGATTTGTTCGTCAGTTGCTCCTGACTGCATGGCAATAATCATGGTTAAGGCTCCTAAAAAATAAAATTGAGTTGGTAGTTGGATGCTTTGGGGCTTGGTGATTGATTGAAAAACTCACCGATCATTCGTTGCCATCTTTAGGCGCTCGCCTGTAACAGCCCAGAATTTTGATGCTGGTGGCAAATTCCGCCAGATGAGCCAGCGCGTTTTGCACCTTTGGCTCCGACGTATTGCCGATGAAATCGAGATAAAAACTGTATTCCCAAGGACGACCGATCAGCGGACGTGATTCGATCTTTGTCAGGTCAATATCGCGCAGCGCCAATGCCGCCATCGCGCGAAACAATGAACCCGGTTTATTTTCCAGCGACAAGACAATCGAGGTTTTGTCAGCATCCGGCGGCGGTTCCGTGGCGTGATCTTCGCGCGCGAGCAGGAAAAATCGCGTGAAGTTTTGCTGGTCGTCTTCAATACCGGCAATCAGAATCTCTGCGCTGTACACTTCGGCGGCGGTGGCTCCGGCGATGGCGGCGGCTCCAGGTTCGCGGCTTTGCATAAGCATTTTGACGCTGCCAGCCGTGTCATAAGCGACGACCTGCTGCATCTGCGGGCGCGAAGCGAAAAATTGCTGGCATTGCCCCAACGCGACCGGATGCGAATACACGCGGCGCACGTTTTCCAGCTTGATTTCCGGCGGACCGATCAGGTTGTGAACGATTCGCAAACTGGTTTCGCCGACGATTCGCAGATTGTGTTTCAGCAGCAAGTCGTAGTTTTGATAAACCGAGCCGAACAGCGAATTTTCAATCGGCGCCAGACAAAAATCGCTTTGGCCATGTTCGACCATTGCAAACATCTCCTCAAAAGTTTCGCAGGGAACCACAGCGATTTCGTTGCCAAGCAATTTATGCGCGGCCTGATTGCTGAACGCGCCAAGTTCTCCCTGAAACGCGATTCGCGGTTTTGATTTTTGAAGGTTCATAATTTGTGTCCATAAAGCCGAAAAGCCCCTCGTTCAGTTTGAACGAGGGGCTTTGTTTCAGGCGTTCCGTTTGCGTTTTGCTCAGGCCAACGAACTGCCCACCCCTCTTGAGCGGCTAAAGTAAAAATAAAAATAAAAGCCAAACTCAAAACAGGCAGACCACGCCAACCGATTCGTCAGCCGACCGAATTCCGCCGAACGATGATTCAAGGTTTGCGCTGTTGTTTGCCAGAAATTCATAACTGTTTTGTTGATCAGTCGAGAATCTTTCGAGAAACTTGATAAAGACAATTTATAACGGGCGGCATTATCTGCATGGCGACTTGGTCAGTCAAGCAAGGCAACGGGAAAGTTTTATCGAATCGGTTTTCGATCTCCCAGCAAAACGTCAGGCGGGAAATACTTCAAATTGAAGAAAGCTTTTATTTCCGCTGCCCACTCGCGGGCGCTTTGATAATCCACCTTCGGTTTCAGCCGTAAATCACCGGCCATTCCGACAGCGTCCACCCCCAATCCGTTGGCAATGTACAACGCTCGCGGCAGGTGATAACCCTGCGAAACCAGCACCGCGCGATCCAGTCCGAAGATGTCTTTGGCTCGCAAACAGGTTTCGTAAGTCGAACGCCCGGCGTAATCCACAATTACATCTTGCGGCGCAACGGCGTGAGTAACCAGATATTCCTGCATCGCTTTGGGTTCGTTGTAACTGTAATGCCGGTTGTCGCCGGAAACCAAAATCCGATCCACTTTGCGCGCGCGATATAATTCGATGGCGGTGTCCACGCGGTCTTCCAGAATCGGCGAAAGGTCGCCATTGCCATAAACGCTGGCTCCGAACACGATTGCCACGCGCGGACGCGGCCAGCGGCTGGTGTCGAGTTCGCTCATGTTGCTGATGATTCGGTTGTCGTAGCTATGTACCTGATAATGGATGTAGACAAACACTACGACGACAACCAGGATCAGGAGCAAAAGGCCTCGTTTAATCATCTTCTTGCCAACTTTTGCCAAGTTTTTTATTCGTGGTTCGGAAAAACTTCCTTCGCCGCTATCAAACTATTTCGTTTGTGAAACTGTCAAGCCGAAGGAAGTTTTTGCCATAAAAGCTGGAAAAAATGTTTGGTCGCTCGCATTTTTTGCCGGTCATGTGCTATTTTCCCGCCCTTCGACCAGACGCAATTTTTGCAATTTTCTTCAGGAGAGTTTTTCAATGTCTAAAAAGTGTCAAGTGACCGGCAAAAAGCCGATGACGGGTAACAATGTTTCGCACGCCAACAATCGAACCAAGCGTCGTTTCGAACCGAATTTGCAGTGGCATCGGTTCTGGATTCCCAGCGAAGGTCGTTTTGTCCGGTTGAGAGTCACCGCGCGCGGCATCAAAACTATTGACAAGCTCGGCATCGAAAAAGTGCTGGCTGATATGCGCGCCCGTGGCGAAAAAGTGTAACGGCTAAACACATCTGCTCATCAATTCCATTTGTCGAAATTGCGAGCAACCTCAATTTCATTAACTCAGGAATTCCGTTTTCTGGCCACTACCAAGGCGAGCAGACGGTAGTCTGACTTAAGCACGGCTACAGATTTCGTAAAAGCCACAAGCAAAGAAACCATCAATCGAAAAGATTCGGGTTTCTTTGCTTGTGGCTTTTTGCTGTTAAAAAGTTCTCTCGGCCAGGCACGCTTCAACAAACAGCCTGAAAAATGTATTGACTGGTGAGGGAGTCTTCTCGAATTTTCCGATTGAGTAGATAGAGAAAACGCATCCTGCGATTGAAGACAACTGAAAACGCTTGAAGAGAACCACAAGTGAGGCTGATATGTTTATTGGTGCTGAAGAAAAACGAGCTAAGCATTCCCCCGCAATAAAAACCCAGCAAGGCAATTCTTTTTGCTGCGAAGCGTGCGGACAGAACGGCCATCGCAATATCGGCATGGTTTCGGCTGAACGCGCCGCCAACATTTGCCAGTGCAGCCGCCTGAAAATCTATCGCTGGATTGACGAAGGCGATCTGCATTACGTCGAGTTGCCGGACGGAGCCGTGTTGGTGTGCGGCAAAACGCTGGCCCAAAAAATCGAAGAATTAAGTCTGACCACAGACAAATTGAGCAGCCACTGATTCGGAAAAGTTCGAGCGGATCGTTCACCGCAACGAACGATCACAAACCTCAGCCGTTTATTGTCGTCACTGCGTGTGGAAGCAACACCTTCGCAAGACCAACCCTCCTTTGGATGTTGCTTCCACATTTCCTGCCCATTCGTTGACGCCTGTTACGACACAGTGCTAATTTCCTTGTCCGAAAGTGACTTACCGACAAATTCATCAATAAGAAAAAAATTCAGCGATTTCCCGGCGAACGAATGTTTCGGTTGGATTCAGGAATTGATCGTGGAAGAAGGCATTACTCAGTTGTTATTGCAATGGAGCGACGGTGACAGGACGGCTCTCGATCGGTTGCTGCCGATGGTTTATGGCGAGCTTCGCCGGTTGGCGCAAAGTTATCTGCGCCGCCAGCGCAACAATTTTTCGTTGCAGCCGACGATGCTCGTTCACGAAGCTTACCTGAAACTGGTCAATCAAGAGCATGTCAACTGGCAAAATCGCGCTCAGTTTTTTGGATTGTCGGCCAAGATCATGCGCGATTTGATGGTAGATCACGCTCGCCGAACGCACGCTGCCAAACGTGGCGGTGACAATTATGCTCTTTCGTTGAGCGAAGCGGATCGTTTGGGACAATCGCGTGATTTGGATTTGCTGGCTTTGGATGAAGCAATGACGGAACTGGCGAAATTCAAACCGCGTCATTGCCAAATCATCGAGTTGCGATTTTTCGGCGGCCTGACCATCGAAGAAACTGCCGAAGTGCTGGCGATTTCCCACGCCACGGTCGAACGCGATTGGAACTTCGCTCGCACCTGGCTGTATAGGCAGTTAAAAAGCGGCGGCGACAGCGAACAAAACTAAAACAGCTTTTGAAATTGATATTTGCTTTATGACACCAGAACAGTTCCACAAACTCAGCGGCCTGTATCACGCGGCTCTGGATTTGGAGCCGGGACGGCGCGAATCTTTCCTGCTGGAACATTGTCAGGGCGACGATGTCTTGCGGAAAGAAGTTGAACAATTACTCGCCGCCAACAACGAAGCTGGCGCTTTTCTGAATGAACCTGCCATCAATCCCGACATCAACGTTGAAGAACCTGACACCGCAATGATCGGGCGAGTCTTCGGTCATTATCAAATCATTTCGCATCTGGGCGCAGGCGGCATGGGCGAAGTTTATTTGGCGATGGATGAAAAGCTCAGTCGTAAAATCGCTTTGAAATTGTTGCCGGTTGAATTCGCTACCGACCCTGATCGTTTGCGCCGGTTCGCCACCGAAGCCAAATCGGCCAGCGCCACCGACCACCCGAACATCGTCACCATTCACGAGATTGGCGAAACGGACGGCATCCATTACATCGCGCAGGAATTTGTCGAAGGCGAAACGCTTCGCAGCCGCATTGAACAAGGGCCGATTCCGTTGCTCGAAGCTCTGAACATCGCCCATCAAATCGCCAACGCGCTGGCCGCTGCTCACAACGCAGGCATCGTTCATCGTGACATCAAACCCGAAAACATCATGCTGCGCCACGATGGATTCGTGAAGGTTTTGGATTTCGGATTGGCGGGGGTGAGCCAGACAGAAGCAATGGCCGAACATCTTTCCAATGCGCCGACGATGCCGAAAAACACTGCGCCGGGCATGATTCTGGGCACGGTCAATTACATGTCGCCCGAACAAACTCGTGGCCAGAAACTGGATTTCCGCAGCGACCTGTGGAGCCTGGGCGTTGTGCTGTACGAAATGCTGACCGGCCAGCGACCCTTTCACGGCGAAAGCATGCCGGACATTTTCGTGGCCATTCTGGAACGCCAACCAGCGCCGCTGAACCAATCAATGGCCGATCCGCCGGTGCAGTTGGAGCAAATTCTGAATAAGTTGCTGGCCAAAAAACGCGAGCAGCGTTACCAGTCTTCGGCGCAATTGGCCGCGGAGTTGAAACGATTCCATCACCGTTTGGAACTCGACGCCGAACGCGAATCCAGCGAAGTTTCGGAACCGGCGACACTTTTTATCAAACAACCAATCCAAACAGCCGAAGCGCGTACGATTCAATCGCCTGCGACTCAAGAACAACCACGCCCGATTGAAACAATCCCGCCGCGCATCCAATCCGTCACCCCAGTCACTGAAGAACTGGCCGCTGTCGCCCGACTGTCTCGCGCAACGATAGTGCTGGTCATCTTTCTGTTTGTAGCCTTGATCGCAGCCGCGTCGTGGTTTTATCGGCAACAGAAAGCGTCGGTCATCACTTCGCCTGCGACAACGGAACTACTGCCGGAACGCTCGTTTAATTACTGGCTGACCGTGCAACGAATGCGCGATGGCAAACCCGCCCGCCCGGAGTTTCAATCTTCCGGGCGAGATTTTTACGAAAGCGGCTGGCGGTTCCGGTTCAACTTCGCCAGCCCGCAATCCGGCCACTTGTATTTGATAAATGAAGGCCCGACGGAAACCGGCGTCAGTTATTGGCTGCTGTTCCCAATGCCTTCGGTCAACGAAGCTTCTGCGAAAATCGAAGCCGATCAAACCATGACCACCGGCTGGTTCACGTTTACCAAAGACACTGGAGACGAAAAGATTTGGGTGTTCTGGTCGGCACAAGCCATCCGCGAACTGGAAGCCATCAAAGCCGACGTGCTCAATCCGCAAGCACAAGGCGAACTCCGCAATCCGCAACAACGCGACACCGTGCGAAGGCTTTTGACCTCGCTTAGTCAATCAAAGTCCGAAGCTGAAGAAGACCGCCACAATCTGAAAACCGCAGTCACCGGTCGCGGCGACACACTGATTCATCTGGTGGAGTTGAAACACCATTGATCGCTCCTGCCAGAAAAAAATCTTTGAAGGTGTGAGGGAAAACGACCGGAGTTCGCGTTGTAACCAGTGAGATTGATTGAAAGAGTATGCAACCCGGCGAAAGGCAATACTCGGCATCCCTGCTTTCGGCATTGAGCGTTGCAATTGCGCCGCTGCAACTAAAAGAAATTGCTGTCGGAATTCATGGCTGTGGCTATCTCGCCAGCCTTATTGCTTTATCAACCCCTGCGGTCAGGCTAAACAGCAAGATACCGCTTAACCACAAAGGAGCAGAATATGCCTACACAATCGTTTGCCCTCGATGTCTGCTACAAATCAGACGTTTCTACCCTTTTCACTCCCAATCAGAACAATCCCATTGCTATGGCAGATGGATTCGTCAATTCGACCAATGGCCTTTCAGAAGTAGGGGCAATTATTGACTTGAGCGTTAACGCTGGCGACCAAATTAGATTCACATTCCTGGACATCGCTGATTCTGCTGTCGCTGCTGCTAATACTATTGCTTCGATGGTAATTCAATGTGACGATGTCACCCCTCCCCGTAACACGCATAATCCCATTCGTGGCGGCAATCCCTTTGGCTGGCCCGCAGGTACCTACGTCGTACCTGCCGCAGATTTAGCAAACAGAACTTCGTTCGGCAGTACTGGATGTAATATGAATGGTTTTGGCAATACGATTGGTCCCTTTACGGCCCAAGCTGCAAATGGTCAAGGCAGGGGACAAATTAAAACCTACGAGCTGACCATCACGATCACTTTGACAAACGGCAGAGTCTTTCAGGTTGATCCTGAAGTGGATGTACAGAGCGTTGATTAAAGAGAATCTTTGATTGCTGCATTGCCGCATAAGTGCAACAACAAAACTATAGTATCCGGTCTTGTCGCACATTTGAATCGGGCTTACCATCCACCTGTTTTGGGGGCCACCCTGAAATTCCATTTGAATCTGACAGCGCAAAGTTATCTCCAGATTGCTTTGCGCTGTCGGGTGAAACATCCATCCAAAATTAGGAGATCACTATGACAATCAAAAAGTTACTTGTTTGTTTTGCAGCAATCGTTTTGTTCACCTTACCCACAAGTTCCTGGGGGGGGACCTGAAGCCACAGGCAAAACAAAGTTATGCCATTGACGTTTCTTTTGATTCCGGAACTACATCGGCTTTGCCAAACGAACCGATTGCCATTGCCTACGGATTTGCAAAATGGGAAGGCGGCTCTTTCAAGGGAAAAGGCCAAAACCTGTTGAAGCTGAAACAAGGCGATGATTTTTACGTCAATGTTTTCGACACCGCACTAAATCCCGGTCAGGTTACTGAAATCCTGGTCAGCTTCGAGCCATTTCCCCACGCAAAAGCAAACTCTCCATTCAGCGATTCGGCTGAGATGCGTTTGAAAGGAACCAACATTTCCACTGCCCTCAGCGACGCAGCCAGCGCAGGGTGCAATGTCATCGGAACCCGATGGACGACAGGCGCTTTCAAAGTACAAAATCCCGGACGATACAAATTCACCATCACCGTCACTGTGAATATGCCCGACGGTTCTACAAGGATCTTCCAAGTTGACCCTGAAGTGGATGTCATGGCCGAGTAATGACAGCCAAGCATTGCCATCGCTGTATCGTTTTTTGCGGCGATGGCAATCAACGCGACGCCTTTCCAACAAATCGCCATCGCTTTACTTCCACTCACCCTGCAGAACAAATGCCGCCCAGTAATTGGGCGATTGCCAGGCTTTCTGTTTCCACATCTCGACTTGAGCGGATCTCAATGCCGCCGCTGGCGCTTGCTGCTCCTTCAGCATCTTCTGATAAAACCGGGTCATTAGCTCCGAAGTCGCCTTGTCATTGACGTTCCATAAACTGACGACAACGCGAGCCGCACCGGCATGCATAAAGCCGCGTGTCAGACCGATCATGCCTTCACCTTTGATTTGTTTGCCCAGTCCGGTTTGGCAGGCGCTGAGTACGACCAGTTCAGCGGGTAGATTCAGATTGTAAAGTTCGTGCGCGCGCAAAAATCCATCCTGCTGCCGACCTTGCTCATCCACCAAAGACAACACCAGCGCCGATAACCCTGCGCGTTCGCTGTCCAGATAACCGTGTGTGGCAAAGTGCAGATAACGATACTGGCTGAGTTCTGAGCTGAGCGCCGACGCACGATTGGCGCTGAAATCCACGGCCTTAAAGCTGGAATCCGCCGAAGAGAGCGCGAGAATTTGATTGGCTTCCTGCCGGGTAAACGGCAGGCGAGGAATGACCATCCCACGCCGCACACCTTGCAATGTGGTATCACCGGAAAGATGTTCGATCTTGCGACTGGCCACTGCTGACGCAGGTTCATTCTTCAACTTGCCTGCAGCAATTTTTAGACGAGGATCATCAGCGGCAAACACCGGGTCAGCAAACACCGCCAACTGTTTTGGCGCTGGTGTTCTGCCTGCAAGCTCTTTCCGCATCACGGCCAGCGTCGAAGCGGAAGGCAGACTGATCAATTCGTGATTTACCACTAAAGGCGTCTCGGATTGCGGATTGCGGATTGCGGATTGCGGATTCTTATTGCCGGTGTCTGAATTGTTAGGGTCAGGCAACATGGCAAACGGAATGTATTGCAACGCGCCGTCGGCGACGATAACCAGCCGTTTATTTCCCAATTGTGCAGCGGCTGGAGCAAGCAGGATTTGACTGAGTTGACGTGCAGCGGCGGGAAGTTGGGCTTCTGTTTGGGCAATGCGCGCCTGTCTTTGTCGTGGAGTTTCGCCAGCAACGTTTCGGCTCCGCACGGTCAGCATTCTGTACACATCCGCCGCTGCCTGTTCGATCTGTTCGCGTTTGGGCAGTTCGTAACTGGCCAGCGAATTCTGCCCGACAACCCACAGAAAACTTCGCTCGTCTCCCAGCGAGTATTCCAGCAGCAACGTATCGGCTCCCAATTGCTGCTGAATGTCAGCGAGTTTCAGCACGGGCGGTTCGGTCAAAGCAGCGTAGCGCGGACTGGCTCTGCGAATGGCGGCTTGCACCTGTTCGTAATCATTTTCGATGGCCGAAATTTCCTGTTTCAGCGTGGCAAGCTGTGCAGGAGTGTTGGATTGAGTCAGTCGCTGAGCTTTTTCGTTGAACTGTTTGGCCAATAACCGCTCCCTTTCCAGCAGCGCGGCATCCACTCCTCCGCGAATGTCTGAGCGAGATTCAGCCAGCATTTCCAACAACCCTCGCGCCCGTGCCCGCTCGCTGATTTCAAAAGCCTGTGCATTTTTGTTTTTGGTCGGGTCAGCTTGATGCTGACGCATCAGCACATCAATGTACAACTGATAAGAGTTTTGTGTGGCGGCAAAAAAAGCCGCCCGTGAATCGTTGCTGACCAGACCGGAGCGTAAAGATTCGACCAGCTTCAGGCTGACTTCGACGTAGCTTAATGATTGAGTGTAGTTGCCGCGAGCCAGTTCAGTTCTGGCAAGTTGATAAAGAGATGTGGCTTCATCTGCCGGAGACTTAACCTCTCTGGCAATTTCCAGCGCCAAATTGTATTGCTCTATGGCTTTTTCAAATTTTCCAAGCGAATGTTGCACCCTGCCAAGTTTGACCAATGTTTGTCCTTCCTCTGCACGGTACTTTCCCTCGCGTTGAATGGCCAATGCCTGTTCCAAATGCTCAATCGCTTTGTCGTACCGGCGGAAAGAACCATATGAATTACCCAAATTGCTTAATCTGAATGCTTCCTTATTTCGATCTTTCAACTCGCGAGCGATTGCCAGTGCTTGCTCAAAGTGTTGAATCGCTTTCTCCGAATTGCTCAAAAGCTCATAGCTCTCTCCTAGATTATTGAGCACGATTCCTTCCTGTGGGCGCAACTTGAACTCACGGAGTATGACCAGAGCCCCCAGATTGATTTCGACTGCTTTGTCGTAACGACCAAGCACTTGATAGACACCACCTAAATTGATCAGAGTTCTTCCTTCGCCCACACGATCTTCAAGCTCGCGCCGAATCTGAATCACTTTTTCATAGTATTCAATCGCTTTTTCGTAGTGATTCAGCCCCTGATAAACCGTCCCTAAGTCGTTGAGCCTATTTAACTCGCCAGCCTTATCCTTCGATTCAACCGTAATTGCCAATGATTGTTCGAAGGTCTCAATGGCCTTTTCATAACGGCTTAAAAATTGATAGGAAGCTGCTAACACGCCTAACGCACGGCCTTCACCAGTACGATCTCTAATTTGGTGGTATATCTCGGTCGCCATCTCCAAATGTTCTATGGCTTGCTCATAACGGCTCAGGTTGAAGTATGCGATACCGGTGTTCGTCAGCGAACAAGCCGCCCAAAGTTGATCACCCAATTCGCGCCAAATAGCCAAAGCTTGCTGTTGTTTTTCGATAACTTGTTGAGCCGTTCGCCCACGCTCTCTGCTCAAGTTATTCGCTTCGATCATCAAGCGTTCGGCGGTGATGCGTTTTTTGTCTTGTTCGGTGGCGGAGGGTTTTACATCGGCTTGCAGGCGATAGCTGCCGCGCGGATTGCCGATAGGATTGGCTTTGACCAGCAGACGGTATTCGTCCGTAACCGCTGCTTCATACGATAGAGACTCCTGCCCCCCAACGCTGGTTAGGCCGATTTCGGCAATGGCTTTGTTGTCGCTGCCAACGATAGCGACGGTGACATCAACGCTTTGTTGGTGAACGATGATGCGCAGGAATTGGCCTGCTGTCAGCGAAATCGTGAACATCTGTTGTTGGCCACGAGCAATTTCCCGTTCGACAGGTTTGCCGGGTTCCAGCGGGAAAGGTTTTTCTTGAACTGCGGGCGTTGAGGCAGTGCGAGCGGCGGTTGGCGATGGATTGCCGGATTGTTGGCCAAAACCGGCGATTGCGGTGGCCGTTGAACCGGACAGGTGATTCCATCCGCACAGGCAAACGAAAAGCAGACAGCCTGTCAGCGCCAGACTTCGGAACGTGCAAGCTCCGTTTGCTAGGGGAAAAACAGAAAGCATGGTTACACTCCAGATAATGTCGTCAAAACAGCGCGGTTCAATTTTGATATTGATTTAAGCACGGCTATAGTTACGCCGAAGTCTATGGCCCGGTTCGCGCAGAGTCAATAAACACAGCGGTCACAGCGCGATTCAGCACAAACGAACGACAGCTTTCGGTAAAAAACTCCACTTGGTTTCGCCAGAAATTTTTCCGGTTGGTGGCTTGAGGGAGTTTGACCCGGCATTACGTTATTCATAGGTGGAGGAGCACAGAGCAATGGCTGCGGCAAAAAAGAAAACAACAGCACGTAAACCCAAAGCCGATTCGTCGTCAGACAATTTGACGGAAAAGTTGGATTTGACCGCCGCCAAGCCCAAACCGACCGAGCGTCTGTCGTTGCACGATCATTATGGCGCTCAGTTCGCGGACGGTTGCTGGATGATTGAACCCGGCGGCGCGATTCAATTCCGGCTGCAAGTGATGGAGCCTGAACACACGACTTTTGCTTTGGAGGTTTTCAGCCCGCTTGAAAACTGGGTGGAAAAGCTGCACGAACGAATCAAGGCTTCGGAAACGCCTTGTCTGGATTGGATGTGCTACACGCCAGTCAGTTACAGCCCGGTTATGCTGACCATCGGCGATGAAGGTTTGAGCGACAACTTTTACTGGTCGGAAAGTCTGAATCCGTTGGGCAATGATTTTGTCACGAAGCGGCTGATTCTTGGCCCGGCCTATCTGGCTCCCGGCGATAACTTTGTGACTTTATGGTTGTCGGATGACGAAGGAGCCGTGCCACTGTATTTGAAATCGGTTTCGGTCAGCGATTTCCGCCTGCAACGACAACAGCAAACGGAATGGTGCTGGGCTGCGGTCACGTCCAGCATGATGGAATTCATGACTCCTGAACGTGCCGTTTCGCAGAGCGAAGTGGTGACGAATACGTTGCAAGATGAAGGCGTTGAATCAGCCGAAGATTTGAATCGTCCCGAAGACATTACCAAAGCCGCCAAAACCATGGGGATGGAAGAAGGAACTCGATACGGCAATGTGTCGCGCGACACGATGCGTTGGCTGGTCAACGAAGGCACTCCGATTCCCATTCAAATCAACTGGCGCAACCAGGCCCGCAAAAATGGCTCGCTGGGCGGTGGGCATTATCTGGTGGTCAGCGCCATCTGCGAAGAAGCCAAAGGCAAAACTTCCGTTCACGTCAAAGACCCGTTGGTGGAGGAAGAATTGATTTTGACCTGGGATGAATTGAAAAACGATTATCCGGGTCAGGCCAATCAGCATTTGTACAAACACAAAGATCGCCAGCAATGCTCCACCTGGGAAAACGGAGCTTGCCAATGCCAGTGGCGCGGAAAATGGACTTACACCCATGTGCTGACGCCGAAAGAATGGTCTGAAGATCAGTTCGATGAAGCCGAGCAACAAAAATTGCTGGAATCGGTTGACCAGCGTTTGCTGGATTTGGCCGAACGCGACGGACTGCTGGAAGATTTCGAAGGCTACCTGAAAACGTTCAGCACGATTCCTACGTTGGAAGAGGTGACGGCCAAGTTTGCAGAGTTCAATTACCTGTTGGTAAGACTCAACCATCAAATCAAGGATGTGGAAAACGCCTTGGTGCAGATGGAGGCTGTGCGCCAATATGTGATCGAAGAATCATCCGGCAAGAGTTGACCTATAAACTTTCAGAAATCGAACCCATGTGTCGTCGAACGTAGACGGCTCAAGCATCCACACCCTAACAAAGGAGATTTGTTATGCCTGCAAAAAAAGCTGCCAAAAAAGCCGCTCCGAAAAAGAAACCTGCCAAACGCCCAGGCAAAGGCGGCGGTAGTTCCGACACCAAAGCCAAACCCTCCGGCGGTTAAGTTTGAAATGGTTCCGGCGGAGAATTTTTGACTAGAAAACTTGAAAGAGCGCAGATGGAAATTCTGCGCTCTTTCGCACTTACACTGATTTTATGTTCCATCCACGCCAAATCAGAAATTGTTTTGTGGGATTGATTGGCGCTGTTTTGCTGCTGCTGACGGCGACAACGTTCGCGCAAGACGTTTTGCAATCCGGCCAAACCATCGAGCGCCAGTTGCGCGGCGGCGAAACTCATTCGTTTCAGGTTCGCGTGCAAGCCGGAGAGTTTTTGCGCGTGGCGGCGATGCAGATGGGCATAGACATTCAGCTACGCCTGTTCGATCAATCCAACCAAAAACTGAGTGAAACCGACGGGTTGAACGGTTCGCAAGGAGCCGAAGTCTCCGCCGTCATCACAGACAAAAGCGGCGTCGTGCGAATCGAAATCGCCGCAGATCAAGGCGTCCCGCCGGGCAATTACGCTTTGCGGATTGAAGCGCAGCGCCCGGCAACGGAATTGGATCGTCAATGGATGACGGCTCAGCGATTGTATGAAGACGCGATTCAGATTCGCTCCAAATCGGGGACTGAACATCAGGAACAAGCCGTCGGAAAACTGGCTGACGCTTTGCGTATCTGGCAGGTGATGGACGATCCGTTGATGGTGTCGCACACGCTGTTTTTCCTGGCTTCGAGTTACAGGCGGTTGGGACAAACTCAACACGCGCTGGTCTATTACAGCTACTTGACGGAGTTGGTGCGTTCGCATCCTGAATGGCGCGAACTGCCGTCGGCGCTTGGCGGATTGGCCAACGTCATGCTGGAACTCGGCGAACAGCGCAAAGCTCTGGTGTATTTGAATCAGGCGCTCGGCGAATGGCGCGCGTTCAACGACGCCGCAGGCGAAGCGCAAACTCTGGTTGTGCTCGGCACGGCTTACACGCAAATCGGCGAATCGCGGCAGGCGCTGGCGCAATACGATCAGGCGTTGAAGTTGTGGCGAAATTTGAACAACCGTTCCGAGTTGGCCGACGCGCTGCTCAGTTTGGGGCTGACTTATGACAATCTGGGCGAGTGGCAAAAATCGCTGGAAGCCGCGACTCAGGCGCGCGCGCTGTATCAACAGATCAACAACCCCGAAGGCGAAGCCGTTGCGCTGAACAATCTGGGGTTGGTGTATGTAAGGCTGGGCGAATTTGGCCGCGCGCTGGATTTGTACAATCAAGCCATCGGTTTGTGGCGCAAACTCGGCGACCGCCGCGAAGAGGCGAACACGCTCAGCAATCTCGGTTTTGCCGAAGCCCAACAAAACAATCTGGCCAAAGCCTTGTCGGCGTACCAGCAATCGTTGCCGTTGTGGCGACAGGCAGGCGACCGCCGAGGTGAAGCGCGCGCAATGCAATGGCTTGGCGAATTGCAGGCGCAAATGGGCGACGCGAAAAAAGCGATGGAGCATTTCCAACAATCATTGCCGTTGTTCAAAACCGCTGGCGACCGATTGCGCGAAGCCGAAACGCTGACCAGTTTGGGCAATGTCATTTTGTCGCAAGGTGACGCCGCAAAAGCGAAAGAACATTTCAGCCAGGCTTCGGTCATTCTGGCGGAACTGGGCAATCGAGCCGGTGAAGCGCAATCGTTATTCGGACTGGCGCAAACCGAACGCAAGCTTGGCCGATTGGCGGAATCGCGCCGCTTGATCGAATCGGCGCTGGCCAACGTCGAAGCCATGCGCGCCGAAGTCGGCAGCCAGCAATTCCGCACTTCGTATCGTGCGACGGCGCAACCGCTATATGAATTCCACCTCGACCTGTTGATGCAACTGCACCGCTCCGAACCGGCGGCGGGCTTTGAGGCGCTGGCGCTCGAAGCCAGCGAACAGGCGCGAGCGCGCAGTTTGCTGGAACAACTGGCCGAATCGCACGCCGACATTCGCCAGGGAGTTGACGCCGGTTTGCTGGCGCGCGAACGCGAACTGACGCAATTGCTGAATGCCAAATCCCAACGCCAGTCGCAATTTTCGCAGCGCACCAGCGGAAAACTGTGGCAGGAGTTACGACAGGAAATCCGGCAACTCGAAAACGAGTACCAGCAAGTACAGGCTCAAATTCGGCAGGCCAGTCCGCATTACGCTGCGCTGACTCAGCCGCAACCGTTGAAGCTGGCGGAGATTCAATCACTGCTCGATGCCGATACGCTGTTGCTGGAATACGCGCTCGGCGAAGAGCGCAGCTTTCTGTGGGCGGTCAGCGCGTCTGGCGTCAAAAGTTACGAATTACCCAAACGGTCGCAAATCGAAGACGCTGCCCGGCGAACCGCCAAACTGTTAAACGCCCGCGCCGTCAAATTGCGAGGCGAAACCGTTTCCGCCCGCGCCAAACGAATTGCGCAAGCCGACGAGCAATTGCAGATCGCCGCTCGTCAGTTAAGCGATTGGGTGTTGGCTCCGGTCGCCGCTCAACTTGGCGACAAACGGTTGGTGATCGTGCCCGAAGGAGCCTTGCAGTACGTGCCGTTTTCGATGCTGCCTGATCCTGCGACGGACAGACAGAGGGACGGGGAGAAGGGGGGAAAGGGAGAAGTTCCTGCGATTGGCTCGACTCCTCTCGTCGTCAATCACGAATTGGTCACGCTGCCGTCGGCTTCGACCTTGGCGGTGATGCGGAAAGAACTGGCCGGGCGAACGCCCGCGCCAAAGCAACTGGCCATCTTTGCCGATCCGGTGTTCGGCAGCGAAGACGACCGATTGAAATCCAAACTGTCGTTGAAAGGTAGCAAGCGCCCTGGTCAAACATCGCCTGCTTCCCCACTGGCGACAGAAATCATTGCCTCCGCGCGCAGCATCGTTCACGAAGAGGCAGATTCCCCAACCCTCGCTGGCAAGCTTCGCGTGATTCCACGGTTGCCTTTCACGCGCCAGGAAGCGGAGCGAATTTTGGCCGTGATGCCCGGCGGAGCCAATCCGCTCAATTTGAAAGCAACGGATTTCAACGCCAGCCGAGCGCTGGCGATGGGCGCAGAACTGGGACAGTATCGTTACCTGCATTTCGCCACACACGGCGTGCTGGACACTGAACGCGCCGGAATGTCTGCGCTGTTGCTGTCGCTGGTGAACGAAAACGGCAATCCGCAAGACGGTTTTCTGCGCGCGCACGAGATTTACAATCTGAAATTACCCGCCGAGTTAGTAGTGCTCAGTGCTTGCCAAACCGGTTTGGGCAAGGAATACAGAGGCGAAGGCCTGGTCGGATTGACGCGCGGATTCATGTACGCCGGAGCCGCCCGCGTCGTCGTCAGTTTGTGGAACGTCAACGACCGCGCGACTTCGGAACTGATGGCACGGTTTTACCAGAAGATGTTGAAAGAGAGCTTGCCCCCGGCAGCGGCGCTTCGCAGCGCACAGGTTGAGCTGTGGAGGCAACGCCAATGGTCAGCGCCGTATTACTGGGCGGCGTTTGTGCTGCAAGGCGAGTGGAAATAATTTGCCTTTTCAGTGAGGAAAAGCGATTTCGCTTTACGGTTTATGGAGTGAGAAAGGAAGGTTTATGAAATTTCGCATCGCATTGTTCATCGTCATTTGGTGTTTGGTCGTTCCGGTGTCGGCGTTTGCCCAAACCAAATCAAAATCTCAGCGGCAGCCAGACGTGGATCGCGGCATTGTCGCCGAAGAATTTTTGAAAGCTCGTCCGGGTGGCAAATCGAACTCACAATCTCGGAAAGTTCGGTACGTCAGCAAGACGCCGAAATCCGCCTTGCCCAAAGCTGACGGCGAATTCGCGCAAATCGGGTTGACCGTTTGGCGATTGCGTCCGGCCAAAGTCAACGATTCGGTGCGTATGATCGTCCAGCAGGGCGAAGACGCCGTCGAATGGACGCCCGAACGAGTTTCCGCCGACACTCCAATGCGGCAGAACGACCGCATTCGTCTGAGTTTTGAAGCTCCGCAAAACGGATACCTGTACATTATTGACCGCGAACAATATGCCGATGGTTCGTTCGGTCAGCCGGAATTGATCTTTCCGACTACGCGCACTCGCAGCGGAGACAATCAGGTTTCGGCAGGCCATATCGTCGAACTGCCGGGTCAGGACGACCGTCCGAACTTTTTCACCATGCGGCCTCGCCGAGCCGATGTTCGCGGCGAAAGTCTGACCGTGATCGTTACTCCGCAACCGCTGGAAGGAATCACCATCGGCGAAAAACCTCTGGCATTGACCGCCGAACAAGTCGCCAATTGGGAGCAAATCTGGGGCGCTCGCGTCGAACGATTTGAAATGGCCGACGGCGCAGGCAAAACGTGGACGCAAGCCGAAAAAGAAGCCGGAGCAAGTGCGACGCGGCAATTGACGCAGGAAGACCCGCCGCCCCAAACAATTTACCGTGTCGAGGTGAAAAAGCCCGGCTCGCCGGTGCTGGTCAATGTGGGGTTGAGGTATGCACGCACAACACAGCGTAAATAAATGTGGATCGCTGCGACCTGTCGCAGCTTTACTTTCGTTACCGGAAAATTCGTGTTGACTGGCAATGTCTTAAGTCGAACGCAAAGCTGCGACAGGTCGCAGCACTCCAAACAGCCGTTTGCCTCAGCAAAATCGGGGTGCTAACTTCCCTCAGCTTTTTCACCACACAAACACTTTCGGAGGTATTCGGTTTATGACGGTCTTTCCGCTTAAGACTCGCCTTGTCGCCTTTTGCTGCGCCGCGTTGTTGATCGGCGCGCTTTCGTTTCTGAAGGCTGACTTTTCTGCCAAAGCTCAATCGGCTGGCCAGATCACCGACGCTACGTTCAAGACGTTGCAATTTCGCTCCATCGGCCCGGCGATCATGGGCGGACGCATTGACGATTTCGCCGTCGTCGAAAGCAATCCGAGCATCGTGTTTGCCGCGACGGCTTCGGGCGGATTGTGGCGGACGACCAACAACGGCACGACGTGGGAACCGCTGTTCGACAACGAAGCCGTCAGTTCCATCGGCGATGTGGACATAGTTCAATCCAACCCCGACGTGATTTGGGTGGGAACCGGCGAACCGAACAATCGTCAAAGCTCTTCCTGGGGCAACGGCGTTTACAAATCCACAGACGGTGGCAAATCGTGGACGAATGTCGGATTGAAAGACACGCACCACATCGGACGCATCGTCATTGACCAGAAAAATCCAGACACCGTTTACGTCGCTGCGCTTGGCCATCTGTGGGGAGCCAACAAAGAGCGCGGTTTGTTCAAAACCACAGACGGCGGCAAAACCTGGACTCTCGCCAAGTTCATCAACGAAGACACAGGCTTTTCGGACGTGGCGATGGACCCGACCGATTCCAACACGCTGTATGCGGCGGCGTATCAACGGCGACGGACTCCGTTCGGCTTCCAAGGCGGCGGCCCTGGCAGTGGACTTTATAAATCCACAGACGCCGGAACGACTTGGGCAAAACTGACGAACGGTTTGCCAGCAGGCGATGCGGGCAGAATCGGGTTGGACATTTTTCGCAAAGATTCGAAAACGGTTTACGCCATCTACGAACACACGACCGAAAGCGGCGTCTACCGCTCCGACGACAAAGGCGAAACCTGGAAAAAACAATCCGCGACGAATCCTCGCCCGGCGTATTACAGCCAGATTCGCGTTGACCCATCGAACGCTGACCGTGTGTATGTGCTGGGCGCAAGCTGGTACGTTTCGGACAACGGCGGCAAGAGCTTTCAATCCAGTCCTTTCGGACGCATTCACGGCGATTACCACGCACTGTGGATCAACCCTACGAATTCCAACCATCTGCTGACCGGCACGGACGGTGGCATTCATTTCAGCTACGACAAAGGCCGCACGTGGGATTTCGTCAACACCATCGCGCTGGGACAGTTTTACGAAGTCGGTTTCGATTTCCGCAAACCGTACTGGGTTTACGGCGGATTGCAGGACAACGGTTCGTGGGGAGCGCCCGCTTACACTACGAATTCGACCGGCGTCAGCAACGACGAATGGATTCGCGTCGGCGGAGGCGACGGATTTTATTGCGTGGTTGACCCCAAAGACCCGAACACGATTTACACCGAATCCCAGAACGGAAACATCAACCGGTTGAATCTGGCCAACGGCGAAGCGAAGTTCATCAAACCGCAGCCGGAAGACGGTTCAAAAGAACGCTATCGCTTCGACTGGAACTCGCCGATTCTGATTTCTCCGCACAACAACCGGCGGATTTATCTGGGCGGCAATCGGCTGTTTATCTCCAATGATCGCGGAGACAACTGGACGACGATCACGCCCGATCTGACCAAAGCCATCGCGCGCGACCGGTTGCCGATCTTGGGCGTAGAGGTAAAACCCAACCTGCTGTCAGGTCACGACGGCCAGGAAAATTACAGCCACATCGTCACCATCGCAGAATCTCCGGCGAAAGAAGGCGTGTTGTGGGCGGGAACCGACGACGGCAACGTGCAGGTTTCGCGCGACGGCGGCAAGTCGTGGAAAAACGTGATCGAAAAGATTCCCGGAGTTCCGACGAACACTTACGTCACGCGCGTCATTGCTTCGCACGCCGCTGCCGGGCGGGCTTATGTGACCTTCGACGGTCATCGCAACGACGATTTCAAACCGTATGTCTTCGCCACCGAAGATTTCGGCGAAAGCTGGAAACTCATCACCAACGGTTTGCCGTTTCCTGCCAACGTCATCCGCGAACATCATCGCAATCACAATTTGCTGCTGGCCGGAACCGAGTTCGGCTTGTGGGTGAGTTTCAATCGCGGAGCCGCGTGGCAGCAACTTAAAAACAATTTGCCGACCGTGCCGGTGGACGACATTCAGATTCATCCGCGCGACAACGATCTGATTTTGGCGACTCACGGACGCAGCTTATGGGTGCTGGACGATATGACTCCGCTGGAACAGATGACCGAGACAATCGCCGCCGCCGAAGCGCATTTGTTCGACACTCGCCCGGCGACGATGTGGCGGATTTACAATCACAAAGGCAGCACAGGCCACAAAACCTTCGTCGCCAGCAATCCTCCGGCTGGAGCGATTATCAGTTACCACTTACGCGAAAAGGCCAAAGACAAAGTTCGCCTGACGGTTCACGACCGCAGCGGCGCTCTGGTGCGCGATTTCGTGGGAACGAACGAAGCCGGCATTCAGCGCGTGACTTGGGATTGTCGGCATCAATCTCCGCTGCCGGGACAAACCAGCGGCAACAGCGGTTTTGCCGGAGCTTTCCCCCGCGGGCCGCGCGTGTTGCCGGGCGCTTACACCGTCAAGCTGCTGGTTGACGGCAAAGAAGTGATGAGCAAACCGTTGATTGTCGAAGAAGACCCGCGCATTGAATTGTCGCCTGCCGACGCCAAAGCTCGCGTAGACTTTTTGCTGGCGGTCAACAAATTGCAACGCACCGGAGCCGAAAGCCAAAACCGTGTCAGCGCGTTGAAATCGCAACTGACTTCATTGCGGGACAACCTGAACAAACAGGAAACCAAACCCGAAGCGTTGTTGGTCGTAGTCGGCAAAGTGCTGGACGAAGTGACTGACGTGCAAAACCGGCTGGCTCCGCAAATCAATCGAGTAGGAATGGCTTCGGAAATGGCTGGCCCGGCGGATGCTGCGTCGCTGGCTGCGCAAGATGCCGCCGTGCGAAAAATCGCCCGGCTGTTTGATGAACTGGATTTTTACACTGAACCGGTTTCAGCCAAACAGCGTGCTCGATTGCCACAATTGACGGCGATGCTGAATTCGCTGGTGGAGCAAATCAACAAGCTGGTCAGCGACACTGTTCCGTCGCTCAACCGTCAAATCGAAGCTGCCGGGTTGTCGCCGCTGAAAGCAGGCGAAACCGTCGCGCCGGTCAAATGACGCAACTCCGCAACCGATAAGAGAAAATGCTGAAAAACTTAAACCTTGTGCTCGCTTCCGGTTCGCCAAGACGTTCGGAGTTGTTGCGCGCCGCCGGAATTGAATTCACCGTTCGCGTCGCCGATGTTGACGAAAAAGTTTTGCCGAATGAATTGCCACGCGATTACGTCGTGCGGCTTTCGCGCGAAAAAGCTCAGGCCGTAGCTGCTGATGGCGAAATCGTGCTTGGCGCTGATACGACAGTTGTCGTGTTGAATGAAATCATCGGCAAACCCGTTGACGCCAAAGACGCCGAACGAATGTTGAGATTGCTGAGCGGCAAATGGCACGAAGTGCTGACAGGCGTTTCGCTGGTCAAGGATGGCAAGACGACATCCGATGTCGCCGTCACACGAGTGAAATTCGCCAAGCTGAGCGACGAAGAAATCGGCTGGTACGTGGCGAACGGCGAACCTATGGACAAGGCGGGCGCTTACGGCATTCAAGGCCACGCTTCGCGTTTTGTCGAACGCATCGAAGGCAGTTATTCCAATGTGGTGGGATTGCCGGTGCAGATGGTTTACCGAATGATTGCGGAATTCGGATTGCGGATTGCGGATTGAATCATCGTCAAAGTCTTTTCAAATCCGCAGTCCGCAATCCACGATCCGCAATCAGAAGATTCCATTCAACTGCAACAAATGCCCCATCTTTTCTTTTTTGGTCAGCAGGTATTTGAATGCAGGTTGATTGGCGCTGATTTCCAGCGGGACGCGCTCGACAATTTCCAGTCCGGCGTTGCGCAGCGCGCGGACTTTGTCCGGGTTGTTCGACATCAATTTCAACCGCTGAGCGCCCAGCAGTTTGATGACTTCGGCGCATTGGCCGTATTCGCGCTGGTCAATTTCAAATCCCAGCCGAACGTTGGCTTCGATGGTGTCTGCGCCTTCGTCCTGCAAGGCATAAGCGGCGATCTTGTTGACGATGCCAATGCCGCGACCTTCCTGTTGTTGGTAAACGATGATGCCTTTTCCTGCGGACTGGATCAGCTTCATCGCGCGTTGCAATTGCGGGCCGCAATCGCATTTCAGCGAATGAAACACGTCGCCGGTCAGACATTGCGAATGAATACGAACCAGGATTGGTTCTTCAGGGGTGATCTCGCCTTTGACCAGGGCGACGAATTCTTCATCGCTGTTGGTGCTGCGAAATCCCACGATACGGAAAGCGCCGAATTCTGTCGGCAATTTTGCTTCGGCTGCTTTCTGAACCGTGAATCCTGCTGTTGCTCGGTCTTGTTGTTGTTTCAAACTTTTTTCCTCCTTCAAATATAAACAACCGATGTTGCGCTGGTTCACTGCAATTTCAAACGGACTATAGAAGTCGTCTGCGCGAATGGTCAACTTCGCCTTTTCGCGCAATTCAAAATAATCCATCGGATCGGCGCTTGATGTAAGTTACCAAACAAAGGCTGTCCTGGATGTCTGCGCGACTCTTGAGAAAAACCGGCTCGACCGATATACACGTTAGCAAATGGGTACAACATTCATTCTCTTCATCACATTGCTGGCAACAGCGAACGGAGCTTGGCTAAGCTGCCTGGTTTGGAAACAGGCGTCGCTGCGATTGAGGCTATGCGTTGGCGCGGTCGTCGGTTTGGCATTGCTCGCCTGGGTGGCGTTTTTATCGTCGCTGGCCTTCGGGCTGAACCGGCTTTCAATCGGATTGACGGTGACGATTCTGGCCGCAGGCTTTGCCGCACTGGTCGGAAAAGTTTCCTTCGCCGAATTTCGCGCCGGTTTGGAATCAAGCAAGCTGGATAAAACCGCGTTGGTGTATTACGCCGCGTGGACGGCGTTGCTGGCGTGGCTGTTCAGCCGCGTGGTGATGTTTTATCCCGACGGATTGCATACGGCTCCGGCAAACAATTTCGGCGATTTGCCGTTTCATTTCGGCGTCATTTCCTCGATGGCGTTCGGCGAAAATCTGCCGCCGCAAAACCCCATCTTCGCCGGGATGAAGTTCACCTACCCATTCCTGATAGATTTTTTGACCGCGTTTTTCATTCGCTGCGGAGCCGATTGGCGCGCGGCGTTTTTTGTCGAAAACATTGTCCTGGCGCTGGCGCTTGTCTGTTCCATCGAATTGATGACTCGGCGAATGACGAACAACCGCCTTGCCGGATTTGTCGCGCCGGTGATTTTTCTGTTCAACGGCGGCTTCGGCTTCATCAACTTCTTTCGCCAGGTGTCGGAATTCTTTGCCGATCCCGAACAAGCTAAACTCGGCCTGGCTCATTTCGTGACGAATTTGCCGAACGCTTACACAATGAACGCCGACCTGTTGTGGGGCGACGGCAAGATTCCTTTGCGATGGGGAAACGTGTTCACGACCTTGCTGATTCCGCAACGTTCGATGTTGTTCGGATTGCCGCTGGTCGCGTTGGTTATTTTGCTGTGGTGGATGGCGGTCGGTGAGCAGGATCGCGGCGGGCAAGGTTCGCCTCGCCGAAGGTATTTGTTCGCCGCCGGAGTTCTTGCCGGATTGTTGCCGATGCTGCACGCGCACGGATTTTTTTCAGTAGCGATTGCCTGCGTGCCAATGGCGCTGTTGTTTTTCTCGATTGACTGGCTGGCATTTTTCGTCCCGATGGGAGTGCTGGCCGCTCCGCAGGCGTTGTATTTGAGCGGCACACAGGTCAAAAACGAACTATTCAAGCTGAAGTTTTTCTGGGAAGCGGGCGAGTCCAACCCGCTGCTGTTTTGGGCAGCCAACGCCGGATTGTTCATTTTGCTGTTGATGATTTGCTTGTTGGCAAATCGGTTGGCGACTATGCGACAAGCGACGTTTTACCTGCCTTTCGTGTTGTGGTTCATCGTACCGAACGTCATCAAACTGGCTCCGTGGGATTGGGACAACATCAAAGTGCTGGTGTATTGGTCGTTGGCATCGGCAGCGTTTGTCGCGTTGGTGCTGGCTTTGCTGCTGGCGCACCGGTGGAATGTGTTGAAACTCGTTGGAGCCGTACTGCTCGTTTTGCTGACGTTGTCCGGCGCGATTGATGTTGTTCGTGCTTTGTCGCCGGTTGAAAACGTAGGACTGTTCAGTCAGGCCGATTTGGAAGTTGCCGGATTGATTCGCCAGCGAACTCCGCCGCGAGCCGTGATTCTGCACGCGCCGATTCATAATTCGGTCGTGGCGTTGACTGGTCGCCAATCGGTGATGGGTTATCCCGGTCATTTGTGGACGCACGGCATTGCTTACAGCCAACGCGAAGCCGACGTAAAAGCCATCTTTCGCGGCGGAACCGACAGCGCGCGTCCGTTGGTGGCACTTGACGTTGATTACGTCGTCATTGGGCCAGCAGAACGTTCCGGCGAAATGGTTGTCGCCGAAACGTTCTTTTCCGATTCGTTCCCGCTGGTGATTGATCACGCCGGGTATAAAGTTTATCGAGTGAAATAACTGTTTGGAGTGCTGCGGCTTGACGCAGCTTTGTTTTCTGCACCGAGCGATTGATGGCATCGTAAGCTTTCGCTGCGAACGAAAAGCGGTGACGAGTCACGCGCACTCCATACGCTGAGCCAGTTTTATGTACGCAGAAGTCGCCATTCCGCTCAACGTTCATCAAACTTTCACCTACCGATTGCCGGACGCCATCGCCGTCAACGCTAAACCCGGCGCGCGTGTGCTGGTTCCGTTCGGGCGGCAGTTGCTGACCGGGTACATCGTTGATCTGCACGCGACGCTGGAAGAAGCCGGGCAAGCCGACGAAAGTTTCCAAATCAAGGAAGTCGAGGAGTTGTTCGACACTGAACCGCTGGTGACGCCCGAACTGTTAGACCTGACCAAATGGATTGCGGATTATTACTACGCGCCGTGGGGCGAAACGATCAAAAGCAGTTTGCCCGCTGGCATCAACACCGACGCCGAAGCCCTGTTCACCATCACCGAAGCTGGCCGCGAAGCCCTGACCGAAGCGAAAGCCAAACGCCCGCAGCTTGCGGCGAAAATGGAAGCTCTGGAATTCATCGCCCAAAAAGACGAAACGCCGATGAACGAACTGGTCAAACAGTTCGAGAAAAACCGCGCCTCCGCCATCGCCCGCGAACTGCAAAAAGTGAACTTCGTAATGGTCAAACGGCAATTGCAATCCGCCACCGTCAAAGCCAAAAAACAGCAGGCCGTTCGGCTGATCGCGCAAATTCCAGCCGAAGGTAAACCGCTCAACGAACAGCAGCAATCCGTTATCGCCTTGCTGGCGGAATCCGCCGAACCAATTGCGCTGGCCGAATTGACGGAGCGCGCCGATGTCAGCCCGTCGGTCATTCGCACGTTGGAAAAACGCGGTTGCGTCGAAGTCTTCACGCGCGAAGTGCGCCGCGATCCGCTGGCTCACATGCCGGTACAGAACCGCGACAGTGATGGAGCGGCTTTTACACTCACCGACAAGCAACAAGCCGCTCTGAATGAAATCACCGCCAAGCTGGACGAAGACAGCTACGCGGCGTTTTTGCTGCACGGCGTGACAGGCAGCGGCAAAACGGAAATTTACATTCGCGCGATGCGAGCGACGTTGGACAAAGGGAAATCGGCGTTGATGCTGGTGCCGGAAATTTCGCTGACGCCGATGTTCGCGCGAAGGTTGCGAGCGCATTTCGGCGACGCGGTTGCGATCCTGCATTCGTCGCTTTCCGACGGCGAACGATTGGACGAATGGAACCGGCTGCGCCGCGGCGAAGCCCGTGTCTGCATCGGAGCGCGTTCGGGCGTGTTCGCTCCGATGCCAAATGTCGGCTTGATTGTCGTGGATGAAGAGCACGAAGCTTCTTACAAACAGGACGAAACTCCGCGCTATCACGGACGCGACACCGCTATCATGCGAGCGCATCAAGCCGGGGCCGTCATCATTCTGGGCAGCGCCACGCCTTCGATGGAAACATTCCACAACGCCCACACAGGCAAATACCAGTACTTAAAGCTCGACGAACGCATCGGCGGACGACGACTGGCCGACGTTGAAATCGTAGACATGCGACAGGTCTTCAACCGGCACGGCAAACAACAGGTGTTTTCAGACGAAATGAAGCAGGCGATTTTGCAAAACGCCGAACGCGGCGAACAGACGCTGGTTTTGCTCAACCGGCGAGGTTTTTCGGCTTCGCTGATTTGTCGAAGCTGCGGCCATCGCGCGGGCTGTCCGAATTGCGACGTGGCGTTGACCTTTCACAAAATCGAATCGCGGCTGATTTGTCATTACTGCAATCATCACGAACGAGTTCCGCGCCAATGCCCGACTTGCCAGGGCGCGTTCATTTATTACGTTGGCGAAGGCACGGAACAGATCGAAGCCTTGCTGAAAGAGCTTTACCCGCAATTGCGAATTTCGCGGCTTGATCGCGACACCACGCGGCGGCGTGGAGCTTTTGAAAAACTGCTCAACGAATTTGCCAGCGGCGACATTGATTTGATGGTTGGCACGCAGATGATCGCCAAAGGACATGATTTCCCGAACGTCACGTTGGTTTGCGTGATTTCGGTGGACGCCGGATTGTCCATGCCGGATTTCCGAGCCGCCGAGCGTACTTTCCAACTGCTGACCCAGGTTGCCGGTCGAGCCGGTCGCGGCGACAAACCCGGTCGAGTCATCATTCAGAGCTACCACACGGAACATTACGCGCTGGAATTTGCCAAAGAGCAGAACTACGAAAAGTTTTACGCGCGCGAAATTCACTTCCGTCAGAACATGCACTATCCGCCGTTTGTCGCGCTGATCAACGCGCTGGTCAAAAATGCTGACTTTGGCAAAGCCGCATATCTGGCGTCGGAACTCGCCCAGCGCATCAAAGCCGCCGACGCCGAAAACGTGCTGAAGGTGTTGGGGCCGGCTCCGGCTCCGCTGGCTCGGTTGAAAGGCGAACATCGCTTGCAGGTGCTCATCAAAACCCGCTACCGCCGACAGGCGCGCGAAGCTCTGGACGCCGCGATGCTCGGCTTGAAAGAAGCCCAGCAGGATTTGCGACCGGTGACGATAGAAGTTGATCCGGTAAATTTGATGTAAACAGAAAAGAGTGGGAAAACAAAAAACTCATGAACTACACACCCAAAACAGGCCTGAACGTCCCGGCAATCACCGTAGTGGACGCCGATGGAAAAGTGATTGCCGACGAGCAGCGAAAAGTTTTTCGCCACTTAGTCCAGCAAGGGCGAGGCGCGGATATGATTTTTGGCGTCGGCACAACCGGCGAATGGAATCGGCTGGCCAACGCTGAACGCCAGCGCGTGATGGAAATCCAGGTGGATGAAGTCCGGCAAATCAACTCGGAACTCGCAAAAGCCAATCCGCAATCCGCAATCCGCAGTCCGCAATTGGTTGAGGCCTGGGTAGGCGTCAACGGCAAAACGCGCAAAGAGATTTTGGACAATCTGGATGTGGCGATTCGGCTGGGTGTGGATGCGGCGGTGATCGCTCCGCTGGCGATTGAAGATTTGCCCGAAGCGGAGACCGTGCGGTTCTTTCAGCGCGACATCACCGATCTGCTGGAAGCGGCGAACAGCCAGCTTCCGGTGTTTTTGTATGACAACGCGGACATTGCCGCCGCCGGGCAACCTCCACACATTCGCACGCACATCGTCAAACATCTGAGCCGGTTGCCGTGGGTTTGCGGCTTGAAGGTATCGGCGACGCGGCGCGTGCTGGGCAATTACACAAAAGCCGCGCTGCATTACAAACAGCCGGGCGAATTTGCGATTTACGTTGGCAACGCGATGTTGATTTTTGATCTGTACCGCCCCAGCCATTCGTTGTGGGATCGGTTTCGTGAAGGCTGGCGCGATTATTTGCTAAACGACACGCCGCCGGTCGGAGTCGTGTCAGGCCCGGCCAACTGCATGCCGCGCGAATGGCAAAAAGCCTGGCGCGTGTGCTGGGCCGGCGACGAAGAATTGACGGACGTATACCAGAAAATTTGCGAAGACTTTGAAACCATCTGCGGTTTTGAGGAAAACGGCCAGCGAGTGAAAAAGACCATCGCTTGCGTAAAGTATGCGATGGAACTGGATGGCGCGATTGCGTCCAGCGAGGTTTGTGCGGGAACGAAAGCGTTGACGGCTGACCAGCGAACGATCTTCAAGGATCGGTACTTGGCGTTGCGCCAGCAGGTAAAAGGAATGATTGATCCGTTGTGGCAAACAACGTGTCAGTAGCCCGACTGTCAAGAAGGTGCGATGCCCTTGCTTACGCGCGGGCTACCGACACTGCAAGGAGTTATTTGTTGATCCCTTTCGGCGAAAAGGTTCTCAGCACTTTGATGAACGGTTCCACTTCGCCCGGAGTGCGGACTTTGCCTTCGACAATGATTTCTTTGGCGGCGATGTCGCGCCCGTAAATTTCGCGGTTGGCGGTGTTGTCCTGAGTAATTACCGCGCCTTTCAGTTCCAAACCGGCAAACAAACCCCGGCTGCGCGAATACGACACAATCGAAGATTTCAGCAAAATGTCTGTCGAAACGTGTGTGTTGCGTCCAACCGGACCGGCAGAAGCTCCGGCTCCGGCTCCGATTTCAAATTTGTCCTGCAACAAACCTTCGACGCCTTCTTTGTTCATCACCAGCAAGACCAGATCAACAGCCTGACCGCCGATTTGCAGCCCGAAACTGCCTCCGCCGATGGTGAAAAACGCGGGCGCTCCCCACGAACCGCCCGAACGACGACAGCTAATCAAACCTTTGCCGTACTGTCCGCCGACGATAAAGCCGCCTTTTTTGACGGACGGAAACACCGCGACGCAATAAGAACGATCAAGCAATTCCTGCGGAACGGCCTGATCGGGCGCTCCCATAATTTCGCGGAACGCGGTGGCGGCTTTTTGAGCGCGCTCTTTTTCTTCGGCTTTGGAGCCAGCGAAAGCCGAAACCAGATTGTGATTGAAAGACAAGGTGGGAAGAATCAACGCAAGCAACAACGTCGCCGTCAGGGCGAAGCCAGCGATTCGAATCATAAAGTTCTCCATGAAAAGCGTTTGCCAATAAGGGCGCGGCAACAGTTCTACCCCGCCAGTTACTGATTTTCAAGCGAGCGGCAATCGCTTAAGATGCGCCCGGCTGAAAGCAGCAACCATTCTCAGCCGAAAGCAATACTTCGACAGCTTCCAGACGTTATGAACTCCTTCGACTCGTTCACGCTTGTACCAATGTCCGCTGGCGACATCATTGATCGCGCCGTGCGGATTTATCGTCGGAACTTTCTGCCGCTGTTGCGGATCGTGTTCGGGCCGAGTCTGGTCGCATACATCGGCACGGTGATGTATTACGCCGGGCTTCGCAACTTTTCGCTGGAACGCGGAGAAGGTCGCGTGGCGGTTTCCATCTCATTGATTGTCGTCGGATTTATCATCTGGCTGTTTGGTAAAGCCGCGTTTTACGCCGTGCTTGGCGGAGCGTCGCGTTCGCTGGTGGATCATTTTTTTGAAAGAAAACCGATTTTGGCGAAAGACGTTTACCGCGCGGTGCGCGAACGGTTTTGGTCGTTGATCGGTGCGATGGTCATGGTTGGATTATTGCTGGCGGGCGCCGGTGCGATTGTCTATTTCATCGTCATCATTGCCATGCTGATTGCCGTTGCTGCTGCGGCGCTGCTTTCGACCGCGCCGAACTTTTTGCAGATGGCGCTCGCGGCTGGTTATACAGTGTTGATCGGTATTGGAGTGCTGTTGATTTTTCTGCTGGTGTACAGCCGCGTCGTTTACGTGCCGCAGGTGATGATGGTCGAAGGCAAAAATGTGTTCAGTTCCATCAGTCGCAGTTTTTCGCTGGCGGGCGGCGAAATGTGGCGAGTCGCGGCTTTGGTTTTGTTCTGGTTTTATGTGGCGTGGTCGGCGTGGTGGCTGTTGTTTTCTCCGCTGGGATCGTTGGCTTATTGGCTGGGAATCAATCTTTCGCCATTCAACCAGGACATTCCGTTCTGGTTCAACATCGCCAACCAGACCGTGACTCAAATCAGCGAAATCGCCATTGCACCGATTGCGATGTTGGGATTCACCTTGCTGTATCTGGACAGCCGAGTTCGCAAAGAAGGTTTCGACATTGAATTGATGGCCAACCGGTTGTTGCCGCCGACACAGGAAATGATGCGAATGGCTTCGCAATCGAATGGAGCCGTATTTGGTTCGCCGCTGACCGTGCAGGAATCTTTTTCTGGCGTTCCTTCCATTTTGGGATTGAACAATTACTCGCCGAATACCGAGATGCCGCCGCCTGAAGCCGCACCTCCGGCTCAGCACGATTTTCCCGGCGTGGCTGCTGCTGTCGTTGAACCATCGCCTTCTTCGTTTGTGGGCGAGCAAACGATGACAGAAGAATCTGCTCCGACAGTTGCCGGATTGGCCACTGCCGAACCAAATGATTCAGCGGCGGAACCGGCGGCCACTGCCAACCGATTTTGCCGATGGTGCGGAACGGCGTCTGGCGATGAAGATCGTTTTTGCCGAGTCTGCGGCTCGGTTTTTTGATGTGAAGATGAAACGGAAACTGATTCACAACCTGGTTCGATTGTTGATGGCCGCGCTGATTGTGTTGTGGCTGGGCGCGGATTTGCCTGCTCTGGCCACCGGTTCAATCAAAGAATATGCCCAGCGTTTGTTTCAAGCCGAGCAATTGATTGATCCGTTGATTGACAGCGAACCGGCTGCGGCGGAAATCGTCAGAACGATGAATGCCGTCAAACAGTTGATTCCCGCCGAAGAAGACATTGAAACCGAAGGCTCAATGATCCGCACCAGCAATGCCTGGTTGCACACCGCGGCGGATTTGGTCATCAAAAATGCTTACGGCGACGAAGAACAAGTTCGTTCGATGTTGATCGAAATGGCAGACAAACTGTTGATTTTGGAACAGCGCGTCACGGCTTCGACCGAAAACCTGACGGCGGCGGATCAACGCGCTGCTTTGGAAAAAATTCTGGCTCGGACGGAATACCTGCCCGAAGAGAAAAAAGATTCAGTCGTCAAAAAGTGGGGGAGAAAGCTTTGGGATCAGCTCACCAATTTGCTGGCAAAGCTGTTCGGCAACCGCAATCCCACAGTCGGCGACAGCGGAACGGGGTCTGTTTCAGCCGTCAGGCTCATTGTTACGCTGATTTTGCTGGCAGCCGCGTCGTTCGGGTTGGTGAAGCTGCTGAAGCGGTTGAGCCGTCGCCGAAAGAAAGATGATGACGAAATCCGTGAAGTGCTCGGCGAAGAATTGCCCGAAGATATGACCGCAGCCGATTTGCTGAAAAATGCCCGGCAGCTTGCGGGCAACGGAGATTTCCGTAGCGCCATTCGCCGAAGTTACATTGCCTTGCTGTGCGAACTGGAACAACGCGGCAAAGTCCGGCTTCATCGCGCCAAAACCAACCGAGATTATCTGGACGAATTGAAACCCGAAGCGTCGCTGTACACGACATTTTCGGTGATGACCGGCGCGTTCGAGCACGTCTGGTATGGGCAGGAACAGGCAACCGAAACCGAATTCAACGAATTTCTGACGCTGTATCAAGAGACAGTCGGCTAAACATCTATGCGTCGTTATCTGGGCATCATCATCGGCATTACACTGGCGTTGGGCGCTTTCGTCGCGCTGAGTGCGGCGGGCAACCTGGATTTCGATCGCCCGCCTGAAAACGAACGCGAACCGATTCGCTCCAGCTACAACTCCGGCCCAACCGGCACGCGCGCGTTTTATCAACTGTTGGAAGAATCCGGCACGCCGATCGTTCGATTGCGCGAAGATTTCAAATCGCTCAGCGCCAACGCTCCAAACCCGGCAGAAGCGATGATGATCGTTGTCGGCCCGTTCAACCCGAATTCCGACGTCGCGTACGAAGAAGCCGCGGCATTGCAAAAATGGATTGCCGAAGGCGGTAATGCCCTGATCGTCAGCCGATATCCGATTTCGCAGTTTGGCGACCCGATGGTTCAATCCAGGATTCAGGACAAAAATCCTCCGTGGACTGCGCCGACCGAAACGTTGATTGATCCGGCCAGCGATTCGTTGATCGTCCAACCGACCGAACTGACTCGCAATGTGCGCGGGTTGGAACTGACGACATTGGCTGCGCGAATCAAATTTGAACCGCCTGACATCGAAGAAGACGAAGAAGAAAGCTCGCCACCGCCGCCCTCGCCAACGGCCACGCCCGAAGCTGTTCCTGATGAACCTGTCGAACAATCTGACGAAGATCGCTGCTATCCATTTCTGTACGCGCCGGTCATTCATTTGGGAGACAAAAACGGAGCCGTGCTGGCGGATTTTCGTTATTGCAAAGGGCGGCTGGTTTTTCTTTCCGATCCGTTTGTGATTGCCAACAACGGCATTGCGCGCGGAGCCAATTTGACGCTGGCGATGAATCTGGTTCGTACGCTGGGCAAAAGCGAAAACGGTCAACCGCGAAAAATCATCTTCGACGAGTTTCATCACGGCTATCGCTCGCAGATCAATCCGCTGGTGAATTACGTGCGCGGAACGCCAGTGCCCTGGTTGTTGCTGCAAGGTTTGTTGCTGAGTTTGTTGATCGTTGTCAGCGTTGGCAAACGCTTTGCCCGTCCGTTGCCCATGCCGCAGGAAGATCGGCATTCGCCTCTGGAATTTGTCGGTTCGATGGCCAACCTGCAACAAATCGCACGTGCCCGCGATCTGGCGTTGGAAAACATCTACCCGCGATTTAAGGCGACGCTCTGCCGCCGACTCGGTTTGTCTTCACGAGCCAAAACCGAAGAGATCGTCGCCAGCTTGCGCCGCCAGAATTTGCCGCTTGATGAAATTGAAGTCCGCCAAACTCTGAGCGACGCCGAAGTGACTTTGGCCGGAGAGAAAATTGACGATGCTCAGTTGGTAAAACTGGTGGGAAGAATGCGCCGCATTCTGGCGCAACTCAAAAAGTAAGTTGGGCAAGCTTGGCTTCATTTGACCAAAGAAAACTGAGGCGCGTCGGGGGCTTACTCACAAACCCTAAGAGTTGACGGATTTTACGGCTCCTATTTTGTGCCACCGATATTGCTTAATTCTTCGCGCGCCTCTACTCACAAACGAGTAATTCCTACTCAACGATCTTAACCTTCCGATTCATCAACCACTTTTTCCGCAATCTTCTCGCGATGGTAATTGGCGTCGCCGAACAGAATCTCCGACGATTTCGCCCGCTTGTAATAAAGCTGAATGTTGTGTTCCCAAGTGAAGCCGATGCCGCCGTGCAATTGAACGCCACGGTTGCCGACTTCGCGCGCGGCATCGGAGCAGAAGCCCTTGGCCACCGAAACCGCCAGCTTTGCCGTCGGATCGTTTTCAGCCACAGCCCACGCCGCAAAGTAAGTCGCCGAGCGCGCGCTTTCGCTGAAGTTGAACATATCGGCGCATTGATGTTGAACAGCCTGGTAAATGCCGATGGGTTTGCCGAACTGCAAACGAGTCTTGGCGTATTCAACCGTTGTTTCCAAAGTCCAAACCATTCCGCCCAACATCTCGGCGCAGAGCGCGACAGTTGCTACGTCGGTTGCGGCTTCCAATGCTTCTTTGGTTTTTGTGGTGAAGGCCAACGCGCTGGATTCCGCAACGGCTACGTTGTCGAATTCAACCGCGTACAGCTTGCGCGTCGCGTCAATTCCCGGAGTTTCAGTGATCGTTACTCCCGCCGCGCCACGTTCAACCGGCAACAAAACCAGTTCGGTGTTTTCACGCGCAACAACGATAATGACATCGGCGACGGCGGCATCGCTGACGTAATGTTTCGTTCCGCGCAGCCTGTACTCTTTGCCATCTTTTGTCGCAGCCAGCATCACGGCATCAGCGTTCCATTCGCCGGTTTCTTCCAACATCGCTACCGTAGCTTTCAAATCTCCGGCGGCAATCGGTTCCAGGTATTGTTTGCGTTGGCCTTCATTGCCTGCGCGTTCGATCAAGCTGGCCGCCCACAACGTGGAAATAAACGGGCCAGGCAAACAGGCTCTGCCCATTTCTTCGGTGACGGCGATCAGGTCAACCAGGCTCAAACCCAGCCCGCCGTATTCTTCAGGGATGATCAACCCGGTGAAGCCTTGATCGGCCATTTCGCGCCAGAGCTTGTCGTCAAACGCTGTTTCCGAAGCCATCAATTCGCGCACGCGCTCCGGTTTGCATTCGCGCGCAAAGAAATCACGCGCCGATTGTTGCAGCAGTTTTTGTGCTTTTGTCAGATCAAAATCCATAGTAGTTCACCGCTAGGCGACGCTCTTTGGAGTGCTGCGGCTCGACGCAGCTTTGCTTTCTCAAGTCGGGTATCCAATTGCCCAGGAATTTTCAGTTGAGAACACAAAGCGTTGCCGAGCCAACGCACTCCAAAGGCTTCGCCGATTTAGTAGCTTTTGGGTAAGCCAAGCACTCGCTCGGCGACGATGTTGCGTTGAATTTCGCTGGTTCCGGCTTCGATGGTATTGGCGCGGGTGCGGAGGAAATCGTAAATCCACTTGCCTCCGTCAAAACCATGTAGTTGCGCGACTGGCCCCAGCGTTTCCATGGCAATTTGCTGGAATCGTTGGTTGTATTCGCTCCATTGAATTTTCAGGATCGAACCTTCCGGGCCAGGAATGTGCTGGTTTTGCATTTTGCTCAACGCGCGCGTGTTCGTCAGGCGGAAAATTTCCAACTCCATAAACGCCTGCGCCAGTTTTTGGCGAATAACAGGGTCTTTGCTGACCGGCTTGCCGTTGCGTTTCATCTGCCGCGCGTGAGCGATCAACTGATCGTAATTGCGTTTGAACGCGACATAAGTTCCCGTGCCCAAATGCGCGCGTTCGTTCATCAAAGTGGTGATGGCCGTTTGCCAGCCTTTGTTGATTTCGCCCAGCACGTTTGCCGCAGGCACGCGAACGTTGTCGAAAAAGACTTCGTTGAAACTGGCGTCGCCGTTCATTTGCTTCAAGGGTCGCACCTCGACTCCGGGCGAGTGCATATCCACCAACAGCGCCGTGATGCCTTTGTGCTTCGGCACATTCGGATCAGTGCGAACCAGCAACAAACACCAATCGGCAACGTGCGCCAGCGAAGTCCAAATCTTCTGGCCGTTGACGATGAAATCATCGCCGTCCACTGTCGCTTTCGTCGCCAGCCCAGCCACGTCCGAACCGGCGTGAGGTTCTGAAAATCCCTGACACCAGATTTCTTCGCAGGAAAGAATTTTTTGCAGGTAACGCGCCTTCTGTTCGGGAGTACCGACGGCAATGATCGTCGGGCCGATCAACGACATGCCCAGCACGTTAATCAGCGGCGGAGCTTCGGCGCGCGCCCATTCTTCGCTGAAGATGGCTTGTTCAATCAACTTGGCTCCGCGACCGCCGTATTCTTTCGGCCACGAAATGCCCGCCCAACCGGCGTCAAACACCTTTCGCTGCCACGCGCGCAAGAAGTTGAAGTACTCGCCTTTTTCTTCTTCGTTGGTTGCGCCCGGAAACGGCGGCGGCACATTGGCCGCCAACCACGCGCGCAACTCATCACGAAACTGTAATTCTTCGGGAGTGAGATTTAAGTCCATAAGTCTTCCTCTGTTTCTATATCAGTTCAAATCCTGCTTTTCCTTGTACGAGACACTGTTCATGTGACTCGCGTTGCTGTTGTGTTGGATGCGGGTCAACCTCTTGCCCTTCCCCGTACCAAACCATCAAAGGTGATTGCCCCATTTCAATTGCCCGTTGCATCAGCTTATTAACATCAAGTTGACTGCCTGCTTGTATAAGATCAGGCGCTACTTCGACGCTGGCATAACCATACTCAACCGTTACTCGGCGCAATCGCAATTGAATGGCAATGTTTTGAGCACCTTCGGGCAAAGCATTATTCATAGCGTTTATCTCCTTCTACTGATTGAAGCAGTAATTCTGCGACGTCCATCACTTTTACGTCGCGTTCGCCGCGTCGAGCGTTGATGCCGTCTTCCAGCATCGTCATACAAAACGGACAGCCAACGGCGACAACATCCGCGCCGGTTTCCAAAGCCTGTCGAGCGCGCTCCTGATTGACGCGCTTGTCTTTCGGTTCTTCGACAAAGCTCATGCCGCCACCGCCACCGCAGCAAAAACCTTGTTCGCGGTTCATCTGCATCTCGACGGTTTGTTTGGATGAAAGCTGTACCAACTGCCGAGGCGCATCGGTAACTCCGTTGTGCCGTCCCAAATAACATGGATCGTGAAAGGTGACGGTCTTGTCTGTTTTGCTGACAGATGAAAGCTTGCCTTCGTTTACCAGCTTCGCCAGAAATTCGCTGTGGTGGAAAACTTCGTAACTGCCGCCGAATTGTGGATATTCGTTGCGAAAAGTGTTGAAACAATGCGGGCACGAAGTGACGATGGTTTTGACGCCGTATCCATTCAAGGTTTCAACGTTGTCTTTGGCCATCATCTCGAACAGGAATTCATTGCCGATGCGCCGAGCCGGATCGCCAGTGCATTTTTCTTCGCGGCCCAGAATCGCAAAACTGACTCCGGCTTTTTCCAGCAACTGGGCCGTCGCGCGAACGACTTTCTGATTGCGTTCGATCAACGCTCCACCGCATCCAATCCAGAACAGCACTTCAGCATCACGAGCTTCGGCAATCGTTTTGACGTTCAAGCCGTCCGCCCAATCCAACCGCGTGGCTTGCGTGCCGCGAAACGGATGCTGCCGCGATTCCAGCGAAGTCATCGCTTCCTGCATCGTGTCCGGGAAGTCGGATTCTTCCATCACCAAAAAGCGCCGCATATCCACGATCTTCGGCATCTGTTCGATGAAAACCGGGCACGCTTCCATGCACGCGCCGCAAGTTGTGCATTGCCACAAAGCTTCGGGTGAAGTCGCGGGAGTTGCATTGATGATTGACGATGAAAATGATGAAGGATGATTGATGAATGATGAATCGCTGCCATTCATCATTTCGCCTTCAGCATTCCGCATTAACGACCGCAGGTTGAGAATGATGTCGCGCGGCGAAAGTTCTTTGCCAACGGTGTTGGCCGGGCAAACAGATGTACAACGACCGCATTCGGTGCAGGCGTCGAAATCCGCCAAGTCTTTCCACGTAAATCCAGCCAGAGTTTTGACGCCCATCGGTTCGCCGTTTTCGGCCAGCTTGTCGAAATCCATCGGCTTCAGCGATGCGCCGCTTGGTTCCAGCCGCGCGGTGTAAATGTTCAGCGGCGCAGTCAGGACGTGCAGCATCTTGGTGTAAGGCGCGGCGGCGATGAAGCCAAATACCATCACGGCGTGCGACCACCACGTCACAAAATGCAGAGTCGTCAGCGTGGATTTGCCCATCGGTTTGAACGCGACGGCAACCAGATAACCAATCGGCGACCACACTCCCCAGGGATCGTTGGTCGCGGCAATGCGCCAGCCTTCCAGCAGAAAACCGGTAAAGGCAATCAACCAGATCGCGCCCAGAATCAATTCGGCTTCGTCGGTGTACACCAGCTTTTTGGGTTTCAGCGCCAAGCGCCGCCACAGAGCAATGCTGACTCCGATCAAAACCAGCGCGCCGAAAATGTCTACGATGAAAGATTGGAAGTAGAGGTAAAACGCGCCCTGCATCAGCGGCAATCCGAAATCGTGATGCACTGCCACGACCGTTGTCGCCACCGTCAGCACGATGAAGCCGGTGTAAATCATCGAGTGAAAGACAGCCGCATATTTTTCCCGAATCGTTCGCCGTTGCCCCAGCGCGTGTTTCAACAATCGCAGCAACCGTTCTTTCGGACGATCAAAGCGATTGGCTGGCAATCCGCGCCGCCAAGTCGTTATGCGCCGCCACAGGCCGTACCCCGCAATTGCCAGCGCGATCACAAACAGCACATACATCAGCCAGATGTTGCTGATGTTCCAAAGGACTTCGCGTGTGGGGAGATTCGGGATCATTGACTTTATTTGTTTGGGTTCTTCCCTTGCTGTGTCACCGCTTGCTCGATCAACTTCACTAAGTCGGCACTGTCTTTGACGGTAGGTTCAACAAATCTGATGTCGTAATGGTAGCTCCAACCTGGTCCGTGTGCGTTGGGACTGAATACGTCTCCAACCCAAATTGTGGGCTGGAACTGAATTGCTTCTACTGACGTTTTGTTTTTCCCTTTGGCCTCGAAGTGAATGATGAAATTTGAGCTGAACTTCGCGGGCTTGTCGTTCCAGTAATACTCAGATTCCCAATACTTCTCACCCGACACATACCACAAATACAAATCACGTGTTCTCAGTGATGGATCAATAGCCAGGTATCGGGATAAAGGCTCGTTTTTGATGGTGTCTAACCTTCCATTGAGCTTCAACTCCGCGTCGCTCTGAAAAATTTGGTCGTCTTTTGTATAAGCAGTAGCTCCATCAAAGTTGGGATTTGAGTGCTGCACTCTATCCGCAAAAAGCTCAATCACTATTTGTCTGATTTGTTCCAAAGGCGCGTTTAACTCCACCAATGTAAGCGGCAACGGATTGGGCAACCGGTGCTCAATGTTCTTTTTCTCCTGTGCCTTTCCACACGAGCAAAAACCAAAGATCGTCAGAAGAACCATCAATATGTTTTTGCAGCACTTGAACGCCATACGCATTCCCCTTGAACCACTTCACTTTTGAAGTGTGGCCAGCTTTTCTTTCAACAGCGGAACGACTTTCTTGTAATCCTCGACAATGCCGAAGCTGCAATACTTGAAGATCGGCGCGTCAGGATCAGTGTTGATCGCGGCGACGATTTTGGAATCGGACATTCCGGCCAAGTGCTGACTGGCTCCGCGAATGGCGACGGCCAGATAAAGTCCCGGCGCGACTTTCTTGCCGGTCTGCCCGACCTGCCACGTAGGCGGACACCATCCCGAATCGCAAGCCGCGCGCGAAGCAGCATTCATTCCGCCCAGCATTGCCGCCAATTCTTTCAAGCCTTCAAAGCCTTCCGGTCCGCCAAGCCCACGTCCGCCCGAAACGATGATGCGCGCGTCTTCCAATCGAGCTTCGCCGGTCGTTTCCGATTTACGTTCGATGATTTTGGTCGTCACAGCGGGAACGCTGACCGAAGCCGCCGCAACTGTCGCCACCGAAGCTGATGCCGCACCCGGAATCTCAAACGCGCGCGCTCGCAACCAGACAACGGCAGGCGAACGTTTCAATTGAATTGTCGCCACGGCTTTGCCGCCGTACACGGCGCGTTGAACGCGAATCGAGCCGCCCTCTGCCGCGAGCGTTACTCCGTCGCCGACGGCGCTGCCGCCCAAACGATGCGCCAATCGCGGAGCCAATTCCTGGCTGTACGTATCGTTGCTGAGCAGAACAGCGGCGGGCGAAATCTGTTTGCACAGTTCGGTCAACGCAGCCAAACAAATTTCCGGTTGATATTCAGCGAGTTCGGCCTGATCGGCGGATAAAACCGCATCGGCAACCGAAGCCAGCGCCGTATTCAATTCTGCGTTGTTTGCGCCGATGACAATCGCGTGCAGTTTGCCGCCGAGTTGATCGGCCAACCGGCGACCGGCTCCGGCCACGCCTTGCGCCGCGCGGTCGTATCCGGCGGCAGAAAAAATTGTGATGATGACGTTGCTCATAAACTTATTCGTCCCTTTCCCGATCCGCAGCCAGGCGGTTTTCGGCAATCATTCGCAACCGCTGCTCTTTGGTTTTCTTCGGTTCGTTGTAACCTTGCTCGCTGTATGGTTGTAGCTTTTCCAGCCAGAGGTCTTCCAGTTGCTCCAGGTCTTCGCGGTAATCGTGCAGCGGATCGCTGACCGGAGTCAGTTCGTCCAGAATTTCAAACGCGAATTTGTCCGCGCCAAATTCGTTCCACTCGGCTTGCAGCTTCAGGTTTTTGTGACTGCCCATCCGCAATTCCAGCCTGTGCCGATTGAAAATGCCCGGCAGATTCAACGCCTTGCCGACAAACACTCGCTCGTTGACCACGTTGCGAATCTGGAACACGCCCATCGGCGTGTGGCTTTGTTGGTATTCTTTTTTCAGGGCTTTCTGTTTGCTGTCCATGTTTTCGAAATAGCCTATTGCTGCTGTTGCTCTATTTGTTGGCGCTCTTGCAGCAGCCTTCCCATTTTCTGGTTGTAAGCTTCCTGAGGCGGTTGTTCAGAACCGACAGGCTCAGGAATTTGTTTTGCAACGGCTTCTTCCGTTTCGGCAGGCGTTTCCTGCTTTGATTCGCTCTGCTCATTTGGCGTGGACATATTGCTTTCCTTTCGTTCAACTGCCTGCCGGATCGTCGTTAATATGCCGCGATTCGGATGAAGAATATCGCCTGGCCCAAAGCCCCCAGCAAAAGCATGAAAGAGGACAATCGCAGCAGTCTGGCTCTCATTTCGTTCTGAGAAAAATTTCTTTTCGTCGCCACAGTGAAATCAATAATTCTTTCGTCTCTGAAATCGTCATCGGTCGGCGGAACATCCTTGAAGCTTTCAATGATGCGTTGAGGGTCGGAAGGGTATTCATACTTGAATATGCCAACAGCCAGAACAACCAGCGCCATGGCAATGATGATGAACATCACGCTGACCACATAAGCCGATTTGGCAAACAGCGAGCTATCCAGTTTGGGAATCGTCTTGTCAGCCGCCACTGACAGCAATCCCAGGTAAATCGTGATAATCGAAAGGAACAGTTTTCCACGGTCAATTAGCTCTCTGTATCTTGCCTGCTCGGCGTCATAAAGCCCCTTAAAAAACTGATATTGTGCCTCAGTAGCCATAGGAAGCCTGAACAAGAACACAGTCCGGTTATTGAATTCACCGTGACGCCAAAATGAGAATGATTCAGCGCGCCGTGATGTGAGCCGCCGAAGCTTTTGGTTTTGCGCTGTCAACAATCGCCTGATTGGCCAGCACCTGAAATTCCTGCCTGATGTTGATGTGCGTGTACGGAATGACTTGGGTCATCATGATGCCGATCAGTTCTTCCTGCGGATCAACCCAGAAATACGTGCAGAACGCGCCGCCCCAACCGTATTCGCCGACGGAGCTTGGCACGGCGGCTTGGCCGACATCGGTCAGCACTCGATAGCCCAATCCAAATCCATAACCCGGCCCGGTCAACCAGACAGGCAAATCGCCGATGTGATTGACAGTCATCAATTCGACAGTCTTGCGACCAAGAATGCGCGCGCCGTCGAGTTCACCGCCATTCAGCATCATCTGGTGAAAGCGCACGTAATCCGCCGCAGTCGAAACCAGGCCGCCCGCACCGCTGAAATACACGTGCGGTTCTTTGACGAAGCGGCTGTCTTTGGTCGGCGCTTCCAGCAATTTGATCTTGTTGCCGTTTTTTTCGTCAGGCTGATAAACGGCGGCAAAACGATCCAGCTTCGATTGTGGCAAGTAAAAATGTGTATCGGTCATTTTCAACGGCGCGAAGATTTTCTTTTGCAGGTATTCATCCAGCGTCATGCCGGAAATGACTTCGACCAAACGACCGACGACATCCGTGGCGTTGCCGTATTCCCAGGCGTCGCCCGGTTGAAAGTTGAGCGGCAAGGTCGCCAGTCGTTTGACCGCATCGCCAACGGTGTCGTTCGGCTTGCGGCCTTGTTGAAAAGTTTTGGTGAAGTCCGGCAGCGTGATGCCGCGATAGCTGTTGGCGAATCCGGCGGTGTGCGTCAGCACGTGTTTGAAGGTGATTGGCCGCGCAGCCGGAACCAGCTTGTAAGGAGCGCCGACGCGCTCTTCGTTCGACGCCACCTGCGCGACTTTCATATTCGTGAATTCGGGCAGGAACTTCGCAATCGGATCGTTGAGCAGAAAGTGGCCTTCTTCGTACAGCATCATCAACGCCACCGAAGCAATCGGCTTGGTCATCGAAGCGATACGAAAGATGGTGTCGTTGGTCATCGGCGCTTTGCTTTCAGCGTCTCGGTAGCCAACCGAATCCAGATGCACGACCTTGCCTCGCCGAGCGACCATCGTCACCACGCCGGGAACCAAGCCCTTGTCTACATACCGCTGCATCGCCACGCGAACGCGCGCCAATCGTTCCGAAGACATGCCAACTTCTTCCGGCTTGGCCATTGGCAAACCGGAAGCTTTGCCTTGCGAAAGCGCGGGCGTGTTTCCAACCGTGATTGAAAAAATGATTGTGGCAATCAGCGTGTAAGCAATCAGTCGTTTCATATCGCCTCCGTAAGTTTTATTGCTCGGCCTGGTCTTGATAAATCAGCTTTCCGTTTTGCTGCGCCCAGTTTTCAGAGAAACCGACATGGGAAATTGCATTGCGACTTCGATCAAGCTGCCTGATTGTTTCAGCTAGCAAAACGCCAGGTTCGATTTCATAAATGCGTTTCACCCGAATCTGGTTCGCTCGATAAAAGACAGCAAAATAAATCTTGCTGTTGCGAGTGATTCGTTCCAACGATTCGCGGCGTTTTTCCGATGGCTCTTTGAACATTCTGTCCAACTGCCCTGAACCACCTTCTTTGCAGGACAGATATTCAAATTTCACCGAAGGATCGTTTGGGTCACAGGCATCAGCATCGCGTTTTGAAGTAATCAACTCGTGCCCCAGCAAATCGGCCAAGATCATTTCTTTGACCAAACCGGGCTGTAACAAATTCGGAATGCCGATGGACGCGGCAAGCTCTTGCGCTTTGGCAATCAAAGCAAGGATTTGTTTGATAACCTCAGTTTTCATTGTTCAAAAGAGCAACGATGCTTTTTCACGCCGGAGTTGGTTGAGCCGTCGTTTGGCCAGTTCTATGTATTCGGGGTTGAGTTCAAATCCTAAATACTGACGATCAAGCGTTTCACACGCAGCTAACACCGTGCCGACTCCGCAAAAAGGATCAAGCACTAAATCGCCGGGATTGGAGCTGGCTTTGACCAAACGTTCCATCAACTTCAACGGCTTCTGAATCGTGTGAAGCACGTCACGGCTCAGCAATTCGTGCGATTTGTAAGTCAGTTGCTTGATGTCTCCCCAAACATCGCCGGGGTTTTTGCCGTTCTCGTTGAACTTAGTGCCGGCATACGTGCCGTTTTTGACCGAAGGAACTTTCTCGCACCGCAGCCGGTGTTCAAGCTCGACCAACTGCGGAACTCGAATGTCGTCCAGGTTGAAAACTGCCGGTCGGTCGCCTTTCACGAAGTAACAAATGATGTCGTAGTTATTCGTAAAATTCAGCCGCCCTTGAGCCAAACGGCTAGGCTGATACCAAACCACTTTTGATTTCAGGTTCAAAAACGAACGGTAATCAATGAAGTCTACGCAATCAGGTTTGCCAAACAGGTACAACGCGCCGCCTGGTTTTAGCTTTGCGGAAAAGACTTCGATCAGCTTCAAATTGAACTCTTGTATGTTCGGAATTTTGTCCCACTGGCCGGCGTTTATTCCGTAAGGCCCATCGCAAACGATCAAATCCACTGACTCATCATCCACCTTCTTGATAAGTTCTAAAGCGTCGCCTTTGTAAATTTTGTTTGTTTGCATACGACTTACAGCGCGCGTGTGACTTCGATGATCTTTTGCGCCAGTTGTTCGACTTTCTGATCCAGCGTGTCTCCGCTGACGAATTCGCAGTTGATGTCTTTGACCGGAATGGCCAGTTCGACAATGTCGTAATAGCTACCACCAGCGCGGATTTCGGCGGCGTTCACTCCCAAGTCTTCCAGCGAAAGTTTCGTAATCGGTTGTCGCGAAGACATCATAATGTCGCGTGTTTTCGGAATGCGCGGGACGTTTTGATCGTTGTTGGTGACGGTGGCCACCAACGGAGTTTGCGCTTCGACACGCTCCCAGCCGTTGTCGGTTTGACGCTTGAGCAAGAGTTCGTCGCCATTTTTCTCAATGTTGTCCACCAGCGAAATTGACGCGACGCCGAGTTCTTCCGCCAGCAAACCGCCAGTTTGGCCTACGCCCCAATCGCCGGATTCGCGCCCGACCATCACCAAATCGAAGCTACCCAGTTTACGAATCGCCGCCGCCAACACTTGCGCGACGGCCAGCGGATCAGGATTCGGTACGCCGTCGTTCGTGACCAGCACGGCGTTGTCGGCTTTCATTGCCAGGGCTTTGCGCAGCGAGTCTTCGGCGCTGTCGGCTCCGAAAATCAGCGCCGTGATTTTGGCGTCAGGCGCAGACTTTTCGCGGAATTGCAGCGCAGTTTCCAGCGCGTTTTCGCAAAAGATGTTGGTGACCAAGTTGGCATTGCCGCGAACGGCTTCGCGTTTTTCGGCGTCCACGCGAAAATCGCGGACGGGAATTTCCGGATCGAGAATCTGTTTCAGACAGACGATGATGTTCATAAATGACGTTTTGCTTTTGAAGTGAAATGGCGCATAAAATGCCCGCGCCGTTGATTAACTTACCGAGCGGTCAGTCTATTCTCCGCTTAAAGATACTGTCAAGTTTTGCTTGTTGTGTCAGTAGCCCGCGCGTGAGCAAGGGCTTTGGCTTGCGAGCCTAAGCGCCTCCCTTACGGTCGGGCTACTGACACCAGAGGATTTTTTCGATGCAAATTTTGCGAACACCGGATGAACGATTTGCCAATCTGGCCGGATACGATTTCGCGGCGCATTACGTCGAAGTCAGTTACCAAAACACTCCGCTGCGAGTGCATTATCTGGATGAAGGGCCACGCGAAGCTGCGCCGGTTTTGTTGATGCACGGCGAACCTTCGTGGTGTTACCTGTACCGGAAGATGATTCCAATTCTGGTCGCCGCTGGCCATCGAGTGATTGCGCCCGACCTGATTGGCTTTGGCCGTTCGGACAAATTGGCCGCGCGCGAAGATTACAGTTACCAATTTCACGTGGACACGATGAAGGCGTTTGTGAACTCGCTTGATCTGCAAAATGTGACGTTCTTTGGGCAGGACTGGGGCGGATTGATCGGCTTGCGAATCGTAGCGGAAAACACGGATCGGTTTGCGCGGATCATTGTCGGTAACACCGGATTGCCGACGGGCGACCACCCGGCGACTGAAGGCTTTCTGCGCTGGCAGCATTACTCGCAGACGGTCGAAAACTTCCACGTCGGCGGCATTATCAAAGGCGGTTGCGTGACTGAACTTTCGCCAGAAGTTATTGAAGCTTACAACGCGCCCTTCCCAGACGACACGTACAAAGCCGGAGCGCGCCAGTTTCCGTTGCTGGTTCCGACTCGCCCGGATGATCCGGCGGCAGAGCCGAACCGAAAGGCTTGGGAATCGCTACGGCAATGGCAGAAACCTCTGCTGACGACTTTCAGCGATGGCGACGCGGTGACTCGCGGCGGAGAAAAAGTCTTTCAAAAATTGGTTCCCGGCGCAGCCGGTCAACCGCATGTCATCATCGCCGGAGGCGGTCATTTTTTGCAGGAAGACAAAGGTGAAGAAATCGCCGCCATCATCGTTGATTTCATCGCGCGAACATCAAATCAGTAACCGCCGCGTCGCTGAGTCCGTCAAATCATTCTCAAACCTAAACCAAGCTGAGGTGAATTTATGCGAATCAAACATGTGCTTTCGCTGCTGATGGCAATGCTGCTTTCTATTACGGCAGCGGCTCAAAGCAAAGCTGACCAATCCAATCAATTGACCAACGCCGAGAAAAAAGCTGGCTGGAAGTTGTTGTTCGACGGCCAGACGCTGACCGGCTGGCGCGGCTTTCACAACCCACAAGTCCCTGAAGGTTGGGGCGTGGCCGATGGCTGCATCACCAAAGTCAAAACCGGCGGCACGACAAAAACCGGCGGCGATTTGATTACAGCGGATCAGTTTGAAAACTTCGAGTTTTCTGTGGAATGGAAACTGGAAAAAGGCGGCAACAGCGGCATCAAATATCTGGTGTCGGAAAGTTTGCCGCCGACCGGACGTTCCGGCGTCAGTTTTGAATATCAGGTGCTGGACGACGACAACCATCCCGACGCCAAACAAGGCATTGCGGGCAATCGCACTGCCGGTTCGCTGTACGATTTGATCCCGGCCAGCAAAGACAAGAAGGTCAACCCGCCCGGCGAATTCAATCACAGCCGCATCGTCGTCAAAGGCAATCACATCGAACACTGGCTGAACGGCATCAAAGTTGTCGAATTCGACCGCAGCAGTGACTCTTACAAACAGCGCGTCGCCGAAAGCAAATTCAAAAACACGAAAGGCTTTGGCGAAGCTAAACAAGGACACATTTTGTTGCAGGATCACAGCGACGCCGTCTGGTATCGCAACATCAAGATTCGTGCGTTGAAGTAACTCTTGAGATTGAGAGAGGGAGAGAAAGAGAGACTGAGGGACGAAAAGCTGACGAAAAGCTCTGGCGTTTGCCGCTTATTTCCCGCCATCACTCTTTCTCTCAATCACTCCCTCTCAGTTGTGATCTTGAAATTACTGAGCTTGAGCACTAGATACCGAAAATCGCCCGGAGCCAAAACGCGCCTGCCATCGCTGCGGAAATGAATGCGGTGTTTGCCGGGCGGAATCGTAAAGCTGCGAGAAAACGCCAGAGGCTCTTTCCTGGTTTTGACCTGCTCATTCAGCAACCCGCTGATTGAAAGCGTCGCATCGTTTTCGGTCGCAAACGATGTTTCCAGTTTTACCTGTCGCGCCTGAGCCGAACCGTTGGTGATTTCCAGTTCACCAATCGCCGAACACCAGCGATACGGATTATCCGGCGGCCCTTCCAATTCCGAACAACCCTCCGCCCAAACCAGCAACAATGGATGCAGCGCCTCTTCGCGTTTGGCAGCAAATTGATCGCCGTATTTGGTTTGTAACTGAGCGCCGAAACTTCGCAGGTCGAAAAAGACCAGCCTGCCGTTGTCGCTGGTGAATTGCGGTTTGCCAAGCGCGGCTTCGAGTTCTGATTCGATTTTAGTGTCGCTGAATCCTTCGCGGTTCAAATACAAACCTTGAAAACCGCTGAGCGCGACGGTTTCAATCAATTCGGCAGTCGGTTTGGCGATCAGCAACTTTTGCCAGGCTTCGTCGTCGCGCCCCTGCATCGCGCCGTAACTCCAACGCAATCCTTCGCTGTGCAGATAACTGCGCGCGTGGTCGTAATCGAACATCCTGCCGACTTTGGGCGATTCGGGAAAGGAAACAAGCGGCAGTTGAAAGATCATCGCGCCGGAAGGCAGCACCGTTTGAAGCTGATGCATGAATTTTTGGTCGGAATCGAACTCGGCTTTGTTTTTCGGATAATCGGGAACGAACCGCGCGCTGGTTTGATCAAAGATTCCAAACGCCAGCGCGACCAGCAAACACACGGCAAACGCCGTCTGCCTCGAAGACGTTTTGACGAACCGTTCGGCGAATTTGTCCAGAAGCCAGCCAACCGTCAGCAGCGAAAAAAACGCGATGAAGATGCTGATGCGGTTGTACGCGCGAATTTTTGGCGTGATAACCAACGCGATCAACGCGCTTAAACCGCCAAAAGTGCCAAGCAATACCGCCGCCAGATTCAACATGCTCAACTGGCTGAGCAATCCGCCGGAGCCATCGGTTTCCAAACGCTCAAGTTCCGGTTTACGAACCAGCAGCCAGCCAAACAACGTCACAAATCCGATCAGTCCGATCATTCCCAAACTTGACGTGTCGTTTTCGTTGATGAACTGGCGTTGATTGAAAGCAGCTTTGAGTTTGGCCAGCAACGCCACGCGATGGCCTGTCACCGGCAACAGCAGTTGCGACAACCGGAAAGAATACAGTTCGGCATCAATCGCGGCCCGGCGAACGATGGGCGTGTCGCCGTATTGGCGCAGGTGCAAAATTCCGGGCAACAGGTTGAGCATCAATCCGCCAAAAACAATGGCAATCATTGCGGCTGGCAAAATCAAACAGCGCCAGTTGCGGCGGCTGATGGCCGCAATGCACGCCGCTACCAGCAAAAAGAAACAGGTGAAAAAAGCGTAGTAAGTTCCGCCAGCCGAAATCAGCAAACAGATAATTGCCGAAGCCAGCAATTTCGGTTCGCGCCAGTTCAAACGAAACCTGCCGGTCGTGGCATCCACCAACGTCAACTTCCCCATCGCCAACCACAACGTGACCAGCACCGCCAACGGAACCAGAAAGTATGCCGACAAAAACAGGTGATGAAGTCCGCGATCCAGGTGATACGGCAACATCGAATACAACACGCTGGCAAAGATCGCCGAAGGCTGCGAAATGCCAAGCTGGCGCAGCGCAAACATCGCCGACAGCGTCACCAACGGAAACGTCAACAGGTAAAACAGATTCAACGCCACGCCGTAATCTTTGGTGAACAACCCGATCAGCTTAATCATCGCAAACAGCAGGTTGTTATCCATCATCGGCACGTCGCGCAGATTCAATTCGCCCGGCGCAGCCATCGCCGGGTTGTCCACGTGCCAGCCGAAATCCAAAACGCCTTTGACCAGCATGGCGTTGTAATTCGCTTCGCCGTAATAAGTCAGCGGCACGCGCAAATCGGCCTGCCACAACTTCAGCGTGACCGTGACGAACAAAACTGTCAGGAAAACGGCTAGAACATACGCCGCTAAAGATTTGGGCGAGGGGCGGAGTTTTATCATGGGGATTGAAGATGGAGTGCCGCGTCAAACCGCAGCACTCCGAGTTCATTATTTCGAATAGCGTTTGAGTGTCGTCGGAAAAGTCGCCACGTCTGCTGAAGATTTGCTGCCTTTCAGCACGGTTTCTGCGGCAACGCCTTTGCCGTAAACGGCTTCCATGTCGCTTTCGTCCAACGTAATCACAGCACCTTTCAGTTCCAAACCGACGAACAGCCCTTTGCTGCGCGAATAGGAAAGGATTTCCGCATTGAGTTTCAAATCGGTCGAAGCTCCAGCCTGGCGACCAACCGGCCCGGCTGCGACCGAAGCATCGCCGCCGACTTCAAATTTGCTTTTCAGCAAACTGTTCAAGCCTTTTTCATTCATAAACAGAAAAACGAAGTCGGTGGATTGCACGCCGATTTGCGGACCTAAACTGCCGCCTTTCAGATCGAAAAACGCCGGGCTGCTCCAACCGGATTTGGTGCGGCAACTGGCAACGCCGCGTCCGCCGCGTCCGCCAAGTCCCAGCACGCCAGCTTTAATCACGCCGGGAAACACGGCAATGCAAACTGCTTTGGCAAGCACGCTGTCCGGCACGGCTTTGTCCGGAGCGTCCATAATTTCCTTGAACACTGTGGCGGCTTTGTTCGACTGTTTGACGGCATCAGCCTTGTTGAACGCGGCTGCGTTGGTTGCCAGCGCCAGACACACGGCGAAGGCAAGAGCGAATGTAAATTTGAATTTCATGACTCCTCCTGAAAGTTTGGTTGTTAGAGTTGTTACGACTTGGTGAAACGATGACCGCTTGTTTGTGGGATACCAGCGGCGCGGATTTTCTCAAAAGCAATCAGCCAAGTAAAATGCGGTTATGGCCACAAACGATGAACCAATAGAGCAACCAGCAGTAATCCGATTTCCAACCGACCGCGAATCGTTGGAGCGAGATTGCGATGTGGAATTTTTTGTCGCCGGAGGGCCGGGCGGCCAGCACCGCAACAAAGTCGAGACCGGCGTGCGGCTGACGCATCGCCCCAGCGGTTTGGTCGTCACGGCAACCGAACGGCGTTCGCAATCCGCCAACCGCGAAGCCGCGTTTGAGCGAATGGCCGAAAAGTTGGAAGTACGGCAGCGCGTTCGCAAACCGCGCCGCCCCACCAAACCCAGCGCCGCCGCCAAACAAAAACGCATTCAGGAAAAGAAAAAAACCGGAGAGCGAAAGAAAGCTCGCGGCAAAATGAAAGGTTACGAGGATTAAAAAACCAATGGCTCGACTCAAAGACAAAATCGCTGTTGTCACAGGTTCCGGTTCGGGAATGGGCGAAGGCATTGCGCGGCTGTTTGCCGAAGAAGGCGCCAGGTTGATGATTTCCGACCGCGACCTGAACGCTGCCGAAACCGTTGCCGCCAGTTTAACGGAACAGGGCTTCACGGCGATCGCGCGCAAAGCAGACGTTTCCAGCGAAGCCGATTGCCGCACGTTGATTGATGATGCCGTCGCTCAGTTCGGGCGCATTGACGTGCTGGTCAACACCGTCGGTTGGAGCAAACGCGGCACCATCGAAGACACCACTGTCGCCGAATGGGATGGCATTTTTGCTGTCAACGTGCGCGGTTCGTTTATCTGCGCTCAGCAAGCCGTTACACACATGAAAGCTCAGGGCGGCGGTTCCATCATCAACATCGGCTCGGTCAACGCTTACATCGGCGAACCGAAGTTGATGGCTTACTCTGCTGCCAAAGGCGCGTTGATGACCTTGACCAAAAATCTGGCCAGTTACTTGAACCAATACCGCATTCGCGTTAATCAACTGAACGTCGGCTGGACGCTGACGCCCAACGAACACCGCGTCAAAGTTGAAGAGGAAGGCAAAGGCGAAAACTGGCTGGAAGAAGCTGTGGCGACTCGTCCGTGGAAACGTTTGCTGGTTCCGCGCGAAGTCGGTTACGCCGCGCTGTATTTCGCCAGCGACGAAAGCGAACTGGTCACCGGTTCGATTTTGGACATGGAGCAATATCCGGTCGGCGCTCCGCCGAATTGGTAATCGTTATCGGCCAGTTCCTAAACCGCCAGGTTCCTTGGTAAGATGGCAATCCAACACGGAATAAATAGAGAATCGCTAAATGTCGCTGAACCGTTGACTAAAGACTCTAATCGCCTTTAGTCAAACTCCAATTGATGCAAGAAAAAAGGGGGACACTATGAACAGGTTGCGGATGCCTTTTTCTGTTGGCGTTTTGTTTTGGGTCTGCCTGAGCGTAAACGCGCAAGATCCAAATTTCCAATACAGACATGGGGATATTGCGATCCTAAAACCATCTTTGGATGAACCAACCATTGGCAAGTTCTCCAAAAACGCAGCTCTTGATTATCTCGATAAAGGTGCGGTTGCGTGGGCGCGAGAGCAGAAATGTGTCTCTTGTCACACCACTGGCACTTACATGCTGATTCGCCCTCAATTGACAAAAAAAGTCGGACAACCTTCGCAAGAACTTTTTGAGTTTTTCAAGACTGACCTCAAAAGACAACAAGCCACATCGCATCAAAAGTTAAAATTGGCCGCGCGACCTCAACAAGTTATCTATCTTGCTGCGGGGTTGGCACACTGGGATGCTCACGTTTCTGGCAAGCTTTCAGTTGCCACCGAAGAGGCTCTGAAACTCATGTTTGATATCCAATTGCCTTCGGGAACCTGGGGATCAGAAGACTGCTGGCCGCCCCTTGAATCCAGCCCGTTTCAAGCTGCAACGATTGCGGCTATGGCAGTGGCAACGGCGCCTGGTTGGTTGCGATCCTTGCAAAGTTCCGAATTGCGAAACAAGACTGAGAGACTAAAAGAATATCTACGGTCGAATCAGGAACAAAACGATTACGATCGAGTATCACTGCTTTGGGCTGCTTCCAAAATCCCAGACCTTCTGACAAAAGATCAACGACAGAACTTGACCAATATGATCTTGCGGCTACAGCGTCCCGATGGTGGTTGGTCTCTCCGCTCGTTCTCGTTACCCGAGAAATGGGGATCTGGGCTTCGGGCTGAAAGATTACGCAAGGAGCTTGATTTTGAGCATCCGTCAAGCGATGGACACATGACCGGCCTTGCCATCCTGGTGTTACGCGAAGCCGGGTTGTCGAAAAACGACCGGCGTATCCAACGTGGAGTTGAATGGCTGCGTGCCAATCAGAGGCAGTCTGGGAGATGGTGGACAAAGTCGCTCAACACTGATAACTGGCAGTTCATCACCTACAGTGGCACAGCATACCCTCTGCTAGCACTCGCTTTTTGCGACGCCCTGTGAAAAGAGCGTGGTGATGACGGGAATATGTTTGGCCATTTGTAGTCAACTTTATGCGCCAAGCGTCACGATTTGGTCGGTGAAACCTTCGAAACTGTCGTCGTGGCTGATGACAAACAGTTGCTGGAAATCTTTGATGCGCCCGATTTGTTGCGCCAGATTCGACCGGCGCTCTTCGTCCATGTTGGTCGTCGGTTCGTCGAAAAAAGCGATGTTCAATTCCGAAAGCTCCTTCAACAACGCCAGCCGCACGGCTAATGCCGCAGCCATTTGCTCGCCGCCTGACAAATTTTGAAACGGACGTTCGCGGCCTTCTTCTTCCAGAGTGATTTCGTAATCCTTCGCCCAGCGCAACGTCACATCAAACCGCCCGGTGATTTCGCGGAACAGTTGATTGGCTTCGGCGGAAATCGAATGCACGTGCAGTTCGGTAATGTACGGCGCGGCTTTTTGCAAAATGTCGCGGATGAAATCGGCGGTTTCGCGCAACCGTTGAGCTTTTTCTTTTGCCGCCAGATGTTCGCGCATGCGCTCGCGGACTTCTTCCAGTCGGGCAAGCTGCGTCGCCAGTCGTTCCAATTGTTGCCGCGAAGCTTCAAGCTGCGTCGTCAGTTGCGTTGCGCGTTCGCGCCATTGATCCAGATCGCTCAAAGCGCGGCGATGCGCGTCGGCGTCGTATTCGGTTTCAAGTCGGGTCAGTTCGGTTTTCGCCGCCGTCAGCGAGCTTTCCGTTTCGGCAATTTCAGTTTCGGTGGCGGTCAATTCCTGCTGGCGCGTGTTGAACGTGTCGGCAATTTTTTTGTTTTGAATGAAGGCGTGATAGTCGCTTTCGTTTTGTCGCCGAGTCTCAGTGGCAGCCGAAAGCTCGGCGTCGAGCGATGCGAACGCCTGCAATTCGGTTTTCAGTTGGTCGAGTTGCAAAGCGATTTCGGCGGCTTGTTGATTGGCTTTTACGGCTTCGCGTTGCCATTCGGGTTCGCGGGCGATGGTTTGGTTCAGCGCCGAGCTTCTGCCGCGCGGATCGTTCAACGCGCGCAAGCCGGTTTCGGCATCGGCAAGCTGTTTTTCGATGTCGCCGATTTCAGCAATGCGATGGGATGCTGCGTCGCGTTCGGCGCGCTTGCTTTCGCCTTCGGCAGTGATGGCGGCTTGTTCGTTTCGCAAAACTTCAGCCTGGCTGGCCAGCGCCTGAGCTTCGCGGGCTTGGCGCAATTGTGCATCGAGTTCCGCGCGGCGAGTTTTCAACTGCTGAATTTCTTTTTCGCTGAGTTTTGCCCCCGCGGCTGTTTCGCTTTCTAGTTCGGCAATTTGCTGGCGTTTGGTTTCGGCTTCGGCGGTCAGGCGCGCCGCTTCTGATTGCAGGTGCGGTAATCGCGCGGATTCCGCAGCAGCCGTGCGGGCGTGGCGAACTTCTTCAACCAGCGCGGTCAGCGATTTCGCCAGTTTTTCGATGTCGTTGCGCCTGGCTTCCAACCCAACGCGAAAGCGCGAATCCAGCGATTCGCCCGGTTTCAGGTTCAAACATTTTTCGGTCAGCAGCGGACAAACGCCGCCCGATTCCAACGCGCGAATCATTTCTTCGTCGCGCGCGATTTCGGCTTTCAACGCGGCCAGGCGTTCGGTTTCGCGTTGTTGATTGCTTTCCAGTTCGGCCAGCTTCGCCGACAGAGTTGCTGATTTTTCCAGCTTGGCGGCATCGCGCGAAATTTTTTCAAGCTCTTTGCCAACGCGCGCCTGCTCTTTTTGCAGTGAAGCCAGATGATCGCGTTTCAATTTGTAATTGCCAAAAGCCAGTTCTTTTTCGGCGATGTCGGCATCGAGTCGCGCGCGTTCGGTTTCCAATTCGGCGATGTTGGCAGCTTTGGCTGCTTGCGCGTCGGCGATTTCGACTTGTTTGGCGAGTTCGGAATATCGCTGGCGCAATTTGCTCAATTCACGATCCAGCGTTGCCAGTGCGTTTTGCAACCCTTGAAGCTCGCCCCGCCGTTCGCGCAATTCAGCGATGCCGATTTCGATGACGGTTTGCTGTTCGACCAGTTCCGCCAGTTTGCCAAGCTCTTCGCGTGCGGAGGCGACTTCGGCCAACCGTTGTTCTGCCAGCTTTTCGTGGCTGCGCGCTTCGATCAATTCGCGTTCGATGGCGGCTTGGCGAGTTTTCAACGCTTCGCGGGCTTCGCGCTGTTTTTCCAGTTCGGTCAGCCGCGAATTTGCTGCCAGATACGTTTCGTAACCGGCGGTCGAAGCAGTCACGATGTCGGCGGCTTTGCGTGACTGTTCAACCGATTCGCGCGCGACGACCAGCGAATCTTTTTTGAGTTCAAGTTTGACGCTCAAACGTTCGATGCTGCCGCGTTGCGTTTCGATTTGCCGATTGAGTTCGTCAAATTTGGCGACAACGCTTGCGGCTTGTTCGCGCGCTTCGCCAGCTTGTCGGCTTTCAGCTTCCAGCGATTGCGCGCGCGCGGTGGTTTCATCGTGTTCGCGGCGGGTTTCTTCGTAAGCTCGCAATTCGCCTTCGGCGGCGGCCAGTTGTTTGTCGGTTTCGGCAATGCGGCTTTCGATGTGGCGAATGGTATCGCGCAAATTGTCCGAAGCTTTTCGATACTCTTCGACCTTCAGAATTTGATCGAACACCGTTTTGCGATTGGCGGGCGAAAGCGTGAAATCGTAAGTAAAGGTGCCCTGCGGAACGCCGATGGTAGATTTGAACAGTGCGGCCAGATCGGTGTCGGCTTCGACTTTCAGGTGTTGCCGCAACCACGGCAACACGTCTTTTTTCTGTTCCAGCAAACGGGTTTTGGTCGCCGGATCAAACACGAAATAACCGTTGCCGGTGTCGCGCGTGACGACGTATTCGCGTTCGTCCAAATCGGAAACGAATGACACAGCGACTTTGCCGCGTTTGGTTCCGCGTTTGGCGAAGTCTTCTTTTTTGTAATCCAGGTGATCGAACAGCGCCCAGGCGATGGCTTCCAAAATGGTCGTTTTGCCGGAACCGTTTTGTCCGCAAATGGCTATGACGCCGGGCTGAAAAGTGAACTGGGCTTCGGCGTGATTTTTGATGTTCTCAAGTTCGACTTTGGTAATCAGCACGAGGAAAGGTGATGGTTGACAGTTGATAGTTGATAGTTGGCTTTGCTGAGCGCCACTATCAACTATCCATTCTCAACTATCCACTAAACTGTGGCGTGTTCGACAACTTCCGGGTTGTCGGTGTGGCCAAGCAGATGGCGGCCTTCGGCGCTACGCGGGTCAATGGTGCGGACGTGTTTGCGGCCTTTCATTTCCCAAATTGCCGTGATCTTTCCGTTCTTTTCGACAGCGTGGTACGAGGTTTCGTCGTGATGCACTTCGACAGTTTCGGCAGGCGCTTCTGCGGGCGCAGCAATCGCTTCTGTGTTGGTATTTTCGCTCATTGGTTGTTTGCTCCTGATTTCATTATGGAATTTTGCGAGGTTTTGAAGTAAGTCGGATTGTGCCACACGGCTTGCGAAACTGTCTAGCGATTGATGCTTTGACGCGGTTCTATCGCCTGAACGACGGCAAATTTATTGTGACTTTTTCCGGTGCGAGGTCGTCTTAACCGGCAGCAAATTGCGCCGTCAGAGTTGAACAGCAACCTGAAAAGTGGCGCAAGCGGTTTTACCAATCACAATTTTTCAGGGAGACAAACCAATGAAGCGAACAATTGCAATGTGCGGCGCGTTCGCCTTGTTGCTGGCCTTGTCGGTAACGGCATCGGCGCAAAAAGGCGCGAACTTCGCAGGCACTTGGGAACTGGATAAATCCAAAAGCCAGTTGCCAGGACGACAAGCGGAAATGATTCAAAGCGTAACCTGGACGGTGACGCAGGACGCCAACCAACTTTCGCGCGATCAGAAAATGGAGCGCAATCCGAACGCGCAAGCACCTGCGGGCGGCCCTCCGGGCGGCGGTGGCCGTGGCGGTGGCGGCGGAATGATGGGCGGTGGTGGCGGCCCATTGACCGTCAAACTCGACGGCAGCGAATCCAAAGTCGAAAACGAGCGTATGAAATCTGCTACCAAGGCGACTTGGCAAGGCAGCGTTCTTGAAATCAAAACCGTTGGCACGTTCAACACGCCGAACGGCGAAATGACCACGACCACGACCGAACATTGGGAACTGGCCGACGGTGGCAAAACCCTGAAAGTTCATCGCGTTGCTGAATCTCCGCGTGGCCCGCAAGAATCCACCTGGGTTTTCACGAAGAAATAAATTCCCGCCTGCAATCAGGCAAAGCTCAAACGGGCGATTTTTCCAGCTTGGAAAGGTCGCCCGTTTCTGTTGCCAGCAAAAAGCCTGACTGTTAAGTTCACGCCACCATGATCTCCACACCTGTCATCGAACTTTGCAAAGCCGTGAAAGATGCGGGCGGGCGCGCCTTGCTCGTCGGCGGATGGGTGCGCGATTTCGCCCGCGGAGTTCCGAGTGTGGATTACGACGTTGAAGTTTACGGTGTCGAAGCTGTCATGTTGCGTGCCTTGCTGGATCAGCAAGGCAAAGTAGATGCGGTCGGCGAAGCCTTCACTGTGTACAAAGTCCGGTTGCGCGAAAACCGCAAAAGCTTTGTTGTGGATGTCAGCCTGCCTCGCCGCGAATCAAAAGTCGGACGCGGCCATCGTGGTTTCGTCGTGACAGGCGATCCGCACATGAGTTTTGCCGAAGCCGCTCGCCGCCGCGATTTCACCGTCAATTCGATGATGTACGACCCGCTGGCCGAAGAGTATGTAGACATTTATGGCGGGCGCGACGATTTGCAGCGGAAAATCATTCGCGTGGTTGATCCGGCGACATTCATCGAAGACAGTTTGCGCGTACTGCGTGCGATGCAGTTTGCCGCGCGGTTTGAATTCACGATTGCGCCGACAACCATCGAGTTGTGTCGTTCGATTGATTTGAGTGACCTGCCTGCGGAACGCATTTGGGCGGAAGTGGAAAAGTGGTTGTTGGCTGCGCGGCCTTCGATTGGGCTGCACGCGGCGCGCGAATTGGGCATCACCAAACAACTCTGGCCTGAACTTCATGCGCTCGGTGATTGCCAGCAAGACCCGCAAGTTCATCCGGAAGGCGATGTGTTTATTCACACCGGAATGGTTTTGGACGAAACGCGAAAGTTGATTGAAGACCTGCCGCGACCGAAACAGATCGCCGTAATGCTGGGCGCGCTCTGCCACGATTTTGGCAAACCCGCGACAACAACAGTCGAAGCAGGTAAGGTTTCGACAAAAGGTCATGAAGCCGCGGGCGTTGCCCTGACCGAACGATTTCTTGATCGCCTGAAAGTGTTCACCCTCGACAATTACGACGTGCGAGGTCAAACGCTGGCGCTGGTTGAACATCACGCTGTGCCGCATCGCTGGGGCAAAGCGAATCTGGCCGGTCAGCCGATTTCAGACGGTCAGTTTCGGCGATTGGCGTTGCAGGTCGAACCGGATTTGCTTTACCGGGTGGCGCGTGCGGATTGTCTTGGCCGAACAGGAAATTTTCAGCCGGAATTTGAAGACTGGTTCATTGGGCGAGTGCGTGAATTGGGAATTGAAAACCATGCGCCGAAGCCATTGCTGCTTGGCCGGCACGTGCTGGATTTAGGCCTGCAACCGGGAAAGCGCATCGGAGAAATCACGCGAGCCGTTTATGAACAACAATTGGATGGCGATGTGACAACGCTCGACGAAGCGATTGCTGCCGCAGAACGAATCGTGAATCATTGCTGACAAACGCATCTTGTCTCATTACATAAGTGGCGACTTGGCCATAAAAACATGATGTGTTGAGCGTTGTCAGCCCAGAACCATTTCTCTATACTCCGCGCCCGGTAAGCAAGAAATTCGCTCGTCTTTACGATAGTTCACACAGCACAACCTGAAATTCATTCTCTCGGTGCGGCAGGCCGTTCGGCCTGTCATCCTTTCCGAACAGGAGCGGCTATGAACAACAAGAAAAAAGCTCAGGAATTTTCCCGCAGGAAATTCATCACCAAAGCGGCCGTCGGAGTCGGAGCCACTGCGGCCACGGCGTTCGCCGAAACCGAAGCGCAAAACGCGGCGGAAAATTCAATTCGCATTCCGGCGGAATTTGCCCAAGCTGCTCAGGCGCAACCGGTCAAAGCTGCTTTTCCTATGACGGGCGCGCAGGTTTTCGCGCGCGTGTGCAAGGAAGAAGGATTGGCTGCGCTGTTTTCCTGTCCGGGAAATTACAGCGTTGTCAACGCCATCGCCACAGAAGGCATTCCGACTTATTCCGGTCGCCACGAAGGAACGATGGCGCACGCTGCCGATGCCTTTTGCCGCATTACCGGCGAAATCGCTGCTGCTTCAGGAACCGAAGGGCCGGGTTTCACAGACATGATTTGCGCGATTGCCGCCGCCAACGCTGCGCGTTCGCCTGTGCTGGTGCTGGCGTCGAACATGTCGCTGTACACCGAAGACACAGAGGCGGGCATTCAACTTGGTTATCAACAACCGACGACCGAAGGTTTGAAGAAGTACGGCAAACGATTGATTACTCCGGCGCGCGTTCACGAATATGCCGCTTATGCGTTTAGGCAATTGCGTTCAGGCGTGCCGCGCCCTGTTCACATTGATTTTCCCAGCGAAGTTTACCGCGCGCAGTTTAAGACTGCTGGCGATCTGGCCTATTTCCACGACAAGTCGAAATATCGCACGACGGCCAAACCGCATCCCGGCGCAAAAGACGTGGCGGCGGCGATTGATCTGCTGAAACAGGCCGAGCGTCCGATCATCGTTTCCAGCAACGGAGTCTTTTACAGCCGAGCCTGGAACGCGCTGAAACGGCTGGCCGAAAAAGCGCAGATTCCTGTGGTCGAATCCGGCGCGATGAAAGGGCAGTTTTCGGACGCTTTGCCGTTGTCGGCCAATGCCGCGCCAAGCGCGCTGGCCAGCGCCGATGTCGTGGTGTTGGTTGGGCAATACTGCATGCCCACGGTTGGCGAATTCGCGTTTGGTCCGGACGCCAAATACATCCGCATTGACCCCAACGCCGAAGACATTGGTCGCAATCTGCCGATTGATGTCGGGATGGTCAGTTGCGAAAAAGCCGCGCTCGAAGCCTTGGCTGACGCAATTCCCGCCATGAAGCACGACGCGTGGATTGCCGAAATCGCCGCTGCGCGGAAAAAATTCGAAGATGAAAACGAATCGTTTTACCAGCAAGGTTTCAGTTACAAAGACGCAGTTCATCCGGCGGTGATTGCCAAAGAGCTTGGCGATTTCATGTATCGCGGCAAGCTGCCGAAAGAACAAACGACGTTTGTTTCCGGCGGTTATGGCATTGCGCGTTACGTTCGTCGCTGGCTGCGCGGTTATCGCCCTGGCCAAATCATGAACGGAGCTTACCAGTACGGAGCCATCGGGCCGGATGTCGGTTACGCTTTTGGCGTCAGCGCGGCGGTGCAGCTTGGCGTCAGCGTGCAATCGGCTTACAAAGGCGCTCCAGTGATTGCCGTCACAGGAGACGCGGGCTTCGGTTACACGGCGATGGAACTGGAAACGGCGTCGAAATATCGCATGCCCATGATCGTGATCGTCTACAACAACAACGCCTGGGGAACGTGGTCGGGCAATGCTCGCAACCCCGTCACCGGAGCGTTGCACCTGTTTCAGGAAAATGTGCGCTACGACAAAGTCGGCGAAGCTCTGGGCGCGCACGGCGAATACATCACTCGACCGGAAGATTTCCGACCGGCGCTGGAACGCTGTTACCAAATCGCCGTCAAAGAAAGCCGTCCATCGGTCATCAACTGCCAGGCGAAAAAGGAGTTCTGGGTAAAATCGCAATACGCGCCGGGATTTCTGGGCACAGTCGAACCGGGCTGTATGTCGTACAACCACTAATTTCAACCTGAGGAGAGTTCAATGCAGTTTGGAGCTTCGATTTTCATCACGGAGTATTCGATCCGCCCCGAAGAGCTTGGCCGCGAACTGGAAGCGCGCGGTTTTGAATCGTTGTGGATACCCGAACACACGCACATTCCGGCCAATCGCCGGACGCCATACCCGGCAGGCGGAGACCTGCCGAAAGAGTATTGGCACACTTACGACCCGTTTTTGTCGCTGACGGCGGCGGCGATGGCCACGACGAAACTGAAACTGGCGACGGGAATTTGTCTGCTCATCGAACGCGATCCGATTACAACCGCCAAGGAAGTCGCCACGCTTGACCGGCTGTCGAACGGCAGGGCGATTTTCGGCATCGGCGGCGGCTGGAATGCCGAAGAGATGGAAAATCATGGAACCGAATACAAATCGCGTTGGCGGTTGTTGCGTGAACGCGTGTTGGCGATGAAAGAAATCTGGACGAAAGACGAAGCAGAATTTCATGGCGAATTCGTCAACTTCGATCCGATCTGGGCGTTCCCGAAACCTGTGCAGAAACCGCATCCGCCAATTTTTATGGGAGGCAGCGGCGCTACGACATTTGATCGCGTGGTCGAATACTGCGATGGCTGGCTGCCGATTGCCACACGGCCCAGCGAGCTTGAGGAAAAGATTCCAGCGTTGAAACGACAGGCCGAAGCTGCCGGACGTGATCCCGATTCGATTCAGATTTCGATCTTTGCCGCCAAGCCCGACCGCGCCGTCATCGAAAAAATGGAAGCCGCCGGAGTCAGCCGCGTCGTGTTTCTGCTGCCGCCAACAAACAAAGAAACCGTTTGGCCGTTGTTGGATCGTTACGCGGAACTGATGAAATGACACTCCTTTTTACCAATGATTCATAAAAGCACTATCATTGCTTCGGAGGTGATAAAAATGACCTTGACCATGGAATTGCCTGAAACCTTGACCAAACAATTTCGTGAAAGGCGGATTCAGGAAAAAGAAATTGAAGCTGTTGTTGTGGCGGCTTTAGAGCTGTGGATGGCTCAGCCCCAGGAACAAAGCGAAGGGCAATTTGCTCAAAGTGCCATGCCTTTTGCTCGACGGTTGATCGCGCAAAACCGTGAACTGTTTGAAACGCTTGCCAAGCGATAGCCATGATGCAAATCGAAGACGATGGGCGTGCCGACGAAATTGCCAACCTGCTTATCCGTGTTTATGAGATTCACGAAGTCATCATTGCGGAAACCGGAGGGCTGGTTGGATTGCGAGATGGACTAATGCTTCATTCGGCAGTTGCCCGTTCATTTGCCACGTTCGATGGTATAGAGCTTTACCCAACTGATTTTGAAAAAGCGGCGGCATTGTTTCATTCGCTGATCAAAAGCCACCCGTTCATGGATGGGACCAAGCGAACTGCTTTTGCATCCACACTTTTCTTTCTTGAAAGTTTTGGTCTTTCAATCCCCGAAAGATTGCCTATCAGTGAAGTGGTTGATTTCTGTGTCTCAATTGCCGAAGAAAACCTGCGTCTTTCACAGGGCGAAAACATCGAACCGAGAACTGTTTCTGAAATTGCCAACTGGCTTCGCCATTTGTTGGCTGTCTGAGAATTGGTTGTCAAAGTAAGGAACATGACCAATCGCCACTTAAGTATAATCAGGGAAAGTTTGCAGGCTTACGCCGACCGAGGTGTCTTTCGTGGCTTCAGCGAAACCAAAACCGGGCGCTTTCAATTCGTTTGGCTGATCCGTCACCAGATGGAATTGGTGGTTGATACGGCCAAACACGAGCTTCGGTTCAAACACCTGCTGCCCGGCGTTCCTGCAAAGTCGGAGCTTTACTCCGACTTGAAAGCTTTCGTTGCCGAACGGCACGATCGGCTGTTGCCGGAACATCGCCGCGTTGATCGTCGCCGAGCCGAAGTCGGTTGTTCAAATCGCGGCGGTGCGGTTTCGATCTCGCTGAAGGTAAAAAACAATCAGTATGCTTACGGCGCGAATCGTCTGGTCAATCTGGTTCACGAATTGTTCGTGCATTTGCGACAAACGCATCCTGAATATCTAGTGGAGAATTTTGATGTTCCTCAAGAATAAGTTCGCAGTCAGGCGGGTAACAGTTGCGGGTTTTCTTGTTGTCGCGCTTTCATTTTGGCTGGTTGGCGAAACCGGCGCTGCCAGGTTCACGCAAGAACCCAAACGTAACGCCGAAGCGCAGAAACTGAAGAATCCCGAACCGGCCAACGACGAATCGGTCGAAGCCGGAAAGAAGCTGTACCAACGTCATTGCGCTTCTTGCCACGGCCCGCAAGGCAAAGGCGATGGCAGTTTGGCGCTGGCTGGCGGCACGCCTTCCGATTTGACTGACGAGACATGGGATTACGGTTCCACCGATGGAGAAATTTTCGTCGCCATTCGCGACGGCGTTTCCACAGATATGCTGGCGTACAAAGACAAAATGACTGAAAAGCAGATTTGGCAAATCGTCCATTACCTGCGCAGCATCGGCCCCAAAAAGTAAACCAGCCCGTCAGTTTGTTTTGCCTCAAAAAAACGTCTGATACAGGTCAAGGACTTCGTAATTGTCATTGACCACCGGCAGCACTCGCCATTTGTCGAATGCCAGACACGGATGCGAAATGCCGCAACAAACCAAATCGCCAACCTTCAAATTTTCTTCGCCGCTCAAATCCAGATAAGCGTGCTGGTCGTTCAAGGCTACGACTTTGGCTTTGGGCATTGGCCGAGCCGCGCCGAGCGTTTCGCCTTCCGAAAGCGTGAAAAGCGGGATCGGCATGTCGGCGCAATACGCGCAATCACGTTTGCCGAAGGTCAGATAAGCGCGTTTGGCTTCAGGAATGGATTGCACGTAAGACCACAACTCCATCGCCGGTTTGAATTCGGGAACCGTGTTGCCAGACCGAGCCAGCGCCGCCCCGTGTTTGCGATCGTACATTCCGTGGTCGTGCGTGACATAACAGCCGCTGCGAACGACGACGCGAAAGTTTTCGGTCAAAGGCTCGGCCATTTGCTGAACTCGATCCAGAAAGGCGCTGCCGCCAACGCTGAACAACGGCAATTCATCGTCAGCCCATTGTTCGCGCAAACGTTCGGCCAGATTGCCCAAACCATTCAGAACGTCATCCACCATTCGCGCTTCTTCGTCACGAGTCGCGGCGCTGGCCAAACCTTCAAACGCTTCGACGCCGCAAACTTTCAACAACGGATGTTTGGCGGCTTCGGCCAGTACGGCCAGCCCGTCGGCTTCCGAACGAACGCCGGTTCGCCATCCGTTACGTCCAAATTCGACCAGCACGTTGATCGGACGCGCTGCGTCGTAACGCTTCAAACCATCGGCCAGATGTTTGACGCTGGCCACGCTGTCCACCAGACAATAAAACTCCACGAACGAATAACTGTGTATAGCCTCCGCCAACGAACGCAGGTTCGACGCGCCGACGACTTGGTTGGCAATCACGATTCGTTTGATGCCGAAGTTCAAACAGACCATCGCTTGCGACACCGAAGCCACAGTCATTGCCCAGGCTCCGTGATCGAATTGCCGAGCAAAAATCTGCGGACACATCGTGGTTTTGCCGTGCGGAGAGAGCAGGAAATTGTTCGCCGCACACCAATCGGCCATCGCCTGCAAATTGTGTTCGAGCGCCGATTCTTTCAGCACCATCAGCGGAAAAGGCAAATCGCCTTTCAACACGTTCCAGCGTTTGGCGGTAACTTCAGATGAAGACACCTGTGCGCCATACGGCAAACCTTTGGTGGTGTGATTGAGTGTTAGTTGATTGAGTTGGGTCATAGATTTTCCTTTTGTGAATAGCGCCGGAACGATAGGCGGTGTTAGGCGAACTGTCCAGTTTGCGAGGGTGTAATTAAAAGTGCGACTCAAATTCGCCGTATGAGTTGACATCTTCGGCCTCTGGCTATCCCGGAGGGATAGCGGAGATTAGCCGGTGATGAAATCACCGGAATGGTGCGAAGGAGGAAATCGCGCTCCGGCAGGAGCGCAGGACGGGAAATGCGTAATCCGGCGTCCTTTCAGGACGCGAGACCGTTCGGCTCGTTTCCGGTGGTTGCACCACCGGCTAATTTCCCATGTCCCTTCGGGACAAACCCTGAGTCGCACTTTTAATCACACCCAGTTTGCGACGATTGACGACGCAAATTGGACAACTCACGCAAGGCTGGTGTAAATCACTCTCACAAGTCCAACTCAACCCGAAACCGAATCGAACAAGGAGAACCGCATGAAGATTGCAACCAAACTGTTAGTTGGCGCGATGCTGGCGCTTTCGGTGTTGATGAGCAGCCACGCTCAATCACAAAAGGATTCACCGCCAGAAACCGAACGCTGGCAAACCATTTTTGACGGCAAGACGTTGAACGGTTGGAAACCATCCGCTCCGGGATTTTTCACTGTCGAAGACGGAGCCATCACTGGCAGAGCTTCGCGCGAACAAACTCAATCGCCAGTGTTTATTGTCTGGGAAGGCGGCAAGGTCAAAGATTTTCGACTGCGGTTTCGGTGTCGGGTAGACGATTTTATGGATCACGCCGAAATTCATTTTCGCGCTCAAGTAAATGGCAAAGAGTTGACCGACGGGTATCAAGCAGACTTCTCAGGATTCCTTGAAGGGATAAAAGGAAGAGGGCCAGGAGAGAAATACCCGTTCGGCGGATTGGCTGGCGGTGGCGAAAGCAATTTGCTCAAGATCAATGGCGAGAACGTCGCCACTCACTTTGCAGAAAAGTCTGATTTGCATCTTGGGAACCGAATCCTTAGCTGGGTTGATTACGAAATCAAAGCCATTGGCAATCACATCATTCTTGAAATAGACGGAAAAAAATATTCTGAATTGATTGATCAACGCGCTGAGAATCGTCCCCAACCAGGAGTGATTGCTATTGCCCTTCACGCATTTGGCAATATGCGGTTTCAGATCAAAGACATTGAACTGAAAGTATTGCGTTCTCAATCGGAAGATTCCGAAACGACTTTGGCCAACTACAGAATTGCGACGATTGAAACAATCCTCAAGGAGTTAAGTTCTGGCTCCGCTGAAAAGGCGCTTGAACTGCTCAAACAAAATCTTTCGCTGGTAAATTCCCAAAACGGATCGAAACAAACCCCACTTCACGTTGCTGCCTCGAACGGTCATAAAGAAGTCGTTGCCTGGCTCGTAGCCAATGGCGCGGAGTTGAATCCGGTTGCTTACAATGGTTTTACTCCGCTGCATCTTGTCAAGACCGCAGATGTTGTTCGCATTCTTATCAAAGCAGGCGGCAGCCTGGATGCTCTGGATTACGATCAAAAGACCCCATTGCGTCACGCCGCAAATGACAAGAACCTTGAGGTGATAAAAGTAATTCTGGAATCCGGTTACAAGATGGACCTTATCTCGGCAATTTATCTTGGCGATAGCGAGCTCGTCGCCAAGCTGATTCTAGAAGACCCGAAGTCAGTCAACCGGCTGGCAAATGGTACAGAAGGCCGAAAAGAAAACAGCTTTGGTAACTGGTCACCATTGATGATTGCGGTTTGGCAAAAGGACAAAAAGATTGTGCAAATGCTGCTGGATGCTGGCGCAGATGTGAATGACAAAACCAGTTTGAGGTTTTCCAGCGGCCCTCCGCGTTGCATGACAATCACTGCATTGACTAACGCACTGACTTTCAAAAATACGGAAATGCTTGAGTTGCTGCTTCGTCACGGAGCGAGCAAAGATATTGATTGCGGTGGCGGCGAAACTTTGATGCAGCACCTAAAAGATCGCTATGCAGCGTACCCACCTGAAATCATTGCCTTGCTGGAAAAAGAATGGCCGAAGAAAAACTGAACGGGATGAATCGAATATGAAAAACTTGCTTCTTGCTCTCTTGTTTGGATTGTTGCCGGTTGTCGGGCTGGCGCAAACGCGCCCAAACGTCGTGTTGATTTACGCCGACGACATTGGTTACGGCGACATTTCCAGTTATGGCGCGACGGCGATCAAAACGCCGAACATTGATCGGCTGGCCAAAGCCGGATTGCGATTCACAGATGCTCACGCGGCGGCGGCGACTTGCACGCCTTCGCGGTATGCGATGCTGACCGGGCAATACGCTTTTCGCAAAGAAGGCACAAACGTGTTGCCCGGCGATGCTGCGATGGTTATCGAACCAGGAAGAGCTACGCTGGCGACTGTTTTTCAGCGGGCAGGTTATTCCACAGGCGTCGTAGGCAAATGGCATCTCGGCTTGGGACCGAAAGGCGGGCCGGATTGGAACGGCGAAATCAAACCCAGTCCGCGCGACATTGGTTTTGGCTACGAATTCATTATGGCTGCGACCGGCGACAGAGTGCCAACGGTGTATGTCGAAAATCGCCGCGTCGTCGGCCTTGATCCCGCTGATCCGATTCGCGTGGCTTACGACCGGAAAGTCGGCGACTGGCCAACCGGCAAAGACAATCCTGACCAATTGAAAATGCACCCCAGCCACGGCCACGACCAAACCATCGTCAACGGCGTCAGCCGCATCGGCTATATGACCGGTGGCAAGGCGGCTTTGTGGAAAGACGAAGACATGGCCGATGTTTTCACCGGCAAAGCCGTTAAGTTCATCGAACAAACTAAAACCAAGCCGTTCTTTTTGTTTTTCGCGCTGCACGATCCGCACGTTCCGCGCGTGCCGCATCCGCGTTTTGTCGGCAAGTCAGGGATGGGGCCACGCGGAGACGCCGTCTTGCAGGCCGATTGGTGCGTTGGCGAAGTGTTGGCCGCGCTGGATCGTTTGAAGCTGGCCGACAACACTCTGGTAATTTTCACCAGCGACAACGGTCCGGTCGTGGATGACGGTTACAAAGACGAAGCCGTTGAAAAGCTGGGCAGCCACAAACCCGCCGGGCAGTTTCGCGGCGGCAAATACAGCAACTTTGAAGGCGGCACGCGTGTGCCATTCATTGTTCGCTGGCCAAAAGGCATCAAGCCCGGCGAATCAGACGCGCTGATTTCTCAGGTGGATTTGCTGGCTTCGTTCGCCAAGTCTTTTAACCAAAAGCTTGGCGACAAAGACGCGCCTGACAGTTTTAACGTGTTGACGGCATTGGTTGGCAGATCAAAAACCGGGCGGCAGGATTTGATCGAACAGGCCGGGGCGCTGTCGTTGCGGCAAGGCCAGTGGAAATACATCGAACCGAATAACAAACAGAAATTCGCCAGACTGACGAACACGGAACTCGGCAACGATTCGGTTCCGCAGCTTTACGACCTGGCCAGCGATCCCGGCGAAAAGAATAACGTTACCAAGCAACACCCAGATAAAGCAAAAGAACTTCACGAACGTTTGCAGCAAATCAAACAGACCGCGAGGAGCCGACAGTGATGAAAAAGCAGCAATGTGTCAGTAGCCCGCGCGTAAGCACGGGCTTGGATTTTGTGAACAAAGCCCTTGCTTACGCGCGGGCTACTGACACGTTCTTTCTGAAATTCGTGGCTTTGCTGATGATTTGCTTCGCTGTGACTTTGCCGACGGCGCAGGCTCAGCGGAAAGCCGCCCGCCCGCCAAATTACCTGTTCATCGCTGTTGACGATTTGAACGATTGGGTGGAGCCGTTGGGCGGCCATCCGCAAGTCAAAACGCCGAACTTCGCGCGATTGGCCAAACACGGAGTCACTTTCACCAACGCCCACACGCAATCGCCGCTGTGCAATCCTTCGCGCGGAAGTTTGTTGTCCGGCTTGAGGCCTTCGACGACTGGACTGTACACCTTGCAACCCGGAGTTCGTTCGGTTCCGGCTCTGAAAGATCAAGTCATGTTGCCGCAATATCTGGCTGCGAACGGTTACGCCACGTTCAGCGCCGGAAAGATTTTTCATGACGGTTCGATCAAACCTGCCGAGCGCCAGCGTGAAATCAACACCTGGGGCGACAACGGCGCGCTGGTTTTTCCGGCTGCGAAATTCGTCAACACGCCGGACAAAATCAAAGCGATGGATTGGGGCGTTTTCCCCGCGCGCGACGAAGACCAACCCGATTGGAAAATCGCCGATTCCGCCATCGCGTATTTGAAAGCGGCTCCGGCTGACAAACCGTTTTTTCTGGGCGCGGGATTTCGATTGCCGCACGTGCCGTGTTTCGTTTCGCAAAAATGGTTTGATCTGTATCCTGACGAAACTTTGCAGATGCCGCCGGTGAAAGATGATGACCGAGACGACGTGCCGGAATTCGCCTGGAACCTGCATTGGAAATTGCCGGAACCGCGTTTGTCCTGGCTGAAAGCGAATAACCAATGGCGTCCGCTGGTGCGGTCGTATCTGGCTTCGATCAGTTTTATGGATTCGCAAGTCGGGCGGTTGCTGGATGCTTTGGAGCAAAGCCCGCACGCCGATAACACGATCATTGTGTTGTGGTCGGATCACGGCTGGCATCTGGGCGAGAAAGGAATTACCGGGAAAAATTCTCTGTGGGAACGCTCAACGCGAGTGCCGCTGATGTTCGCCGGGCCGGGAATTGCCAAAGGCGCGAAAACCAATCGCCCGGCGGAGTTACTGGATTTGTATCCGACGCTGGTGGAGTTAAGCGGGCTGGCAACGCGAAAAGAATTGGAAGGTCACAGTCTGGTTTCGCTGCTGAAAAATCCGAAAGCCGCGCGTACGTGGCCGGCAATCACCACGCATAACGTCGGCAATCATTCCGTCCGGTCAGAACGTTGGCGGTACATTCGTTACGCTGACGGTTCCGAAGAGCTTTACGATTGCCAGAACGATCCGAACGAATGGACGAATCTGGCTGGGAATTCGCGCTTCGCCAAAATCAAAGCTGACTATGCGCGCTGGTTGCCGAAAACGAACTTGCCGCCTGTGGCAGGCAGCGCGGCGCGATTGCTGGTCAACGAAAACGGCGTTTGGATGTGGGAAGGCAAGCCGATTCGCAAAGAAGAGCTTGAACGATGACTGTCAGGCCGTCCGATTGGCGCGATACCAGTCAATCGTTTGTCGCAAACCTTCGTCAAAGCCGATGCGCGCGCGAAATCCAAACTCTCGCTCGGCTCGTGAAGTGTCTAAACAACGACGCGGCTGGCCATCCGGCTTAGTTGCGTCCCATTCGATGCGACCTGTGAAGCCGGTCAAGCCGACAATCTTTTCGGTCAAATCCCGGATCGAAATTTCAAAGCCCGCGCCTAAGTTCACCGGTTCGGATTTGTCATAACTTTCCGCAGCCAGCACCAAACCTTCGGCGCAATCTTCGGCGTGCAAAAATTCCCGCGTAGCCGCGCCGGTTCCCCAACAAGTGATGTGATCGTCGTTGCGATCAATGGCTTCAACACATTTGCGAATCAGCGCCGGGATGACGTGCGAACTTTCAGGGTTGAAGTTATCGCGTGGCCCATACAGATTCACAGGCAGCAAAAAGATCGAATTGAAATCGTATTGCTGACGATAAGCTTGCGATTGCACCAGCATCATCTTTTTCGCCAGACCATAAGGCGCATTGGTTTCTTCGGGATAACCGTTCCAAAGTTCGTCTTCGCTGAACGGCACTGGCGTGAATTTCGGATAAGCGCAGATGGTTCCGGTGGCGACAAACTTCTTCAACCCACGTAATCGGGCTTCTTCCATCAACTGCACACCCATCATCAAATTGTCGTAAAAGTATTTGCCGGGATTGACGCGATTGGCTCCGATGCCGCCGACGACCGCCGCCAGATGAATGACCAAATCCGGCTGAGCGTCGTCGTATAACCGCCGCACATCTTCGATGTTGACCAGATCGTAATGCTGGCTGCGCGGAATGAAGATGTTTTTGACGCCGCGCTGGCGCAGCTTTTCAACGACGTAAGAGCCTAGAAAACCCGCGCCGCCCGTCACCGCCACTCGTTCATAAGGAAATTTGCTCGCCATCAGTTTCAATTTGGAGTGCTGCGGCTCGACGCAGCTTTGGCGTTCTATGGCAGCAAGTCTGTTGCTACCTGTGGCTCACCTGCGAACGAAAAGCGGTGCCGAGTCACCGCACTCCAACTTTACCTCATTGTAATGTTGTGCTTCTTCTTTAGTTCACCCAGATCAGCGTCAACCATCGTTGTCACCAGTTCTTTGAATGTGATTTCCGGCTGCCAACCGAGCTTCTCTTTGGCTTTGGTTGCGTCGCCGATCAGCAGGTCAACTTCCGCCGGACGGAAATAACGCGGATCAATTTCGACGTGCTTTTGCCAGTCCAAACCCAAATGCCCGAAAGCCTCTTCCAACAGTTCGCGCACGGAATGAGTTTCTCCGGTGGCGATGACGAAATCATCCGGCTCGTCTTGTTGCAACATCATCCACATGGCTCGGACGTAATCTTTGGCGTGGCCCCAATCGCGTTTTGCGTCCAGATTTCCCAAAAAGAGTTTGTCCTGCAATCCAAGTTTAATCGCCGCCGCTGCATGCGTGACTTTTCGCGTAACAAAGGTCGCGCCGCGCCGTTCGCTTTCGTGGTTGAACAAAATGCCGTTGCAAGCAAACAGCCCATAACTTTCGCGGTAATTCACCGTGATCCAATAAGCATAAAGTTTGGCCACGCCGTAAGGGCTGCGCGGATAAAACGGCGTGGTTTCGCGTTGCGGAATTTCCTGCACCTTGCCGTAAAGCTCCGATGACGAAGCCTGGTAAAATCGTGTCTTGTTCAATCCGGTTTCACGAATCGCTTCCAGCAAACGCAACGTGCCAAGCCCGCCGACTTCCGCCGTGTATTCGGGAATGTCGAAACTGACGCGCACGTGCGATTGCGCGCCGAGGTTGTAAATTTCGTCGGGCTGCACGTCTCGCAAAATCTTGTTCAGCGAACTGGCGTCGTTCAAATCGCCGTAAACCAGTTTCAATCGGCGACCGGCTTCGTGTGGGTCTTGGTAAATGTGGTTGAGCCGTTCGGTGTTGAACGTGCTGGCGCGACGGATGATGCCGTAAACTTCGTAACCTTTGCCAAGCAGCAGTTCGGTCAGATAACTGCCGTCTTGTCCGGTGATGCCTGTGATGAGTGCTTTTTTCATAAGAGGATAATTCTGATTTGTTGGGCATTAACCATCGGCCATTACGCATTATCCATTAATGATCGAGGTAAAACGCCCTCTACCCAATCGGTCTAATTGCTAATGGTCAATTGCTAATGGTTAATTTTGCGCGTTGAAAGAAGCGCGGATAGTACAAGCAAGCCCAAGCAGCCAGCAACCGCCACACCTTTGAAAATAGCCAATGCCGATGCTAGATTCCGCTCGCTGTTATGCCTTTCAAACTTATCGCACTCGACATTGACGGAACCCTGCTGACGACGCGCGGAGAAATCACGCCGCGTACTTCCCAAGCCTTGAATCACGCCCGACAACTCGGAGTTCAAATCGTGCTGGTCACTGGTCGTCGGTTCAACTCCGCGCGCGAATTGGTGCTGCGGTTGGAATTGGATGTGCCGCTGGTGTCGCACAATGGCGCGTTGACCAAAAACATAGAGACGCTGGAAATCGTGGACTTTCATCCGCTGGATGACACCATCGCCCGCGAAGTCATTCACTTCGGGCGCGAACACGGCGTGGATTTGATTTGCAACGACGACCCGCACGGGCTGGGCACAATGGTCATCGAAGGCGTTTCGCCCGACAACAAAGCTCTGCATCGGTACTTGAACCTTTATCGCAGTTCGGTTGTCGAAGTGCCGGATTTGATCGAATACGTTCAAGCGCCGCCGATTCAATTGACGGTTTCCGGGCGCTGCGACCCGACGGATGAATTTGAATTGAAGTTGCGCGATTTGATGGGCGAACGAGTTCAGATTTTCAAAACTCGTTACCGCAGTTACGACCTGACGATTTTGGATGTGCTCAGCGCGTCGGCTTCCAAAGGCGAAAGCCTGGCTGCGGTTGCGGCTCGGCACGGCGTCGCGCGCGAGGAAATCATGGCCGTTGGCGACAACCACAACGATCTGACTATGTTGCGTTACGCCGGTTTGGGCGTGGTGATGGGCAACGCCGAAGACGAATTAAAACAAATGGGCTTCGCACAAACCGCGTCGAACGAAGAAGACGGCGTGGCATTGGCGATTGAAACGTTTGTTCTCGAAGCGAATTGAAACGCAAAGACGCCAAGCAGCAAAGACGCAAAGGAAAACTATCCAAAATGATCTTTGTGACTTTGCATCTTCGCGCCTTTGCGTTGATTTTTGATTTTGAAAAGGAGCGCGACTATTCCGCAAATTGAAGGCAAAACTCTCGGCTTAAAAGCCAAACAACTACAGCGGCTGGAAAAAATGTACCAGCGGCGCATTCCCGCGACTGAAATCGTGACGCAGGAATTCGCACGCCAGTTGACTGAACTTTCGCACGAAATTGGCCGTCAGGTCGGCGTACTGGTCAACCGCAAAGGCCACGTCGAAACCGTTGTCGTTGGCGATGCCAGTCAGATCGTCTTGCCTGCGCAAGATCGTTCGCGTCTTGGCAAATCTCGTTTTTACGGACTTCGCTGTTTGCACACGCATCTGCGCGGCGAAGCCGGACTGACGCACGACGATTTGACCGACTTGGCGTTGCTGCGCCTGGATTTGATGGCGGCGATTGATGTTGATCCGAAAACCGGGTTACCGGGAATGGTTCGAGCTGCGCATTTGTTACCTGCCACAGCCAAATCCCGCGAAGAAGAAACCGGCGAACAAAAAGCCTTTCAATTCCTTGATCCGCATTTGCCCGGCCAACTTGATCTTGATTTTATTGAGTTGATCGAATCGCTGGAAGCCGAAATGGCGCGCAATCGAGGCGCTCGCAAAGCCGCCGACAATCGCGACCGCGCGATTTTGGTTGGAGTGACCACCGACACCACTGCCGAAGCCAAAGATTCGATTGACGAACTGCGCGAACTGGCGACTTCGGGCGGCTTGGTGGTGCTGGACGAAATCATTCAGCGTCGTCAATCGCTCGATCCGAAAACGCTGGTGGGCAAAGGCAAACTGGACGAAATCATCATACGCAGTTTGCAGCTTGGCGCGGATATGATCGTTTTTGACCGCGAACTTTCGCCCGCGCAAGTCCGCGCCATCAACGAAATCGCCGACCTGAAAATCGTGGATCGTTCGCAGTTGATTCTGGACATCTTTGCCCAGCGCGCCCAAACCGCCGAAGGCCGCATTCAGGTTGAACTGGCTCAGTTGAAATATCTGCTGCCGCGATTGACCGGCAGCGGCACGGCTATGTCGCGTTTGATGGGCGGCATCGGCGGACGCGGCCCCGGCGAAACCAAGCTGGAAGTAGATCGCCGCCGAGTCCGCGACCGCATCAGCCATCTGGAATCGCAACTCGACAAAATCCGCGCCAGTCGCACTCAACGCCGCGCGCAACGCGCTCGCCGTGAAATGCCTGTCGTTTCCATCGTCGGTTACACCAACGCAGGCAAAAGCACTTTGCTGAACGCGCTGACCAACAGCGACGTGTTGGCCGAACAACGAATGTTCGCCACGCTAGACCCCACCAGCCGCCGACTGCGTTTGCCGCAAGAGCAGGAAATCATCATCAACGACACCGTCGGGTTTATCCGCGACCTGCCCAAAGATTTGCTGGCTGCGTTCAAAGCCACGCTGGAAGAGATGGAGCAATCAGATTTGCTGATTCATTTGGTAGACGCCTCCAGCCCGCAACTGGAAAGCCAGATCACCTCGGTCAATCGCATTCTTGGTGACCTGAAACTCGACGCAATTCCGCGTTTGCTGGTGTTTAACAAAATGGACTTGGCTGATGGCGAAGAATTGGAAAACAGTTGTGAAGCCCACAACGCGATTGCGATTTCGGCGATCAATCGCCGTTCGCTGGATAAATTGGTCAACGAAATCAGCGCGCGATTGAATCCCGAACCGACAGAGTAGGCGGGTTTATTGTTTGGACGAATCCGGTGAAAACAGTCTGGCTTGGTCGCTCAATTGTTTGGCTTTGGGAAGTTCGCCCAACGCGCGAATGGTTTGTTGGTCGCTTTCCAGCAAAAAACGTCCGGCGATTTCCGGGCCATACGCTGCGGTGATGATTTCAGTGCGAATCCGCAATCGCACGTAATCCAGCTTTTTAGCAATTTCGCTTTCCTTGATTTGCAGTTCTGCGTGCTGACGCAGAAATTCCCGAAATGCGGTTATGACTGAATCGGTCAGAGGAAATTCGCTGCTACGAAACCGCGCGTTAGGATCAGCTTTTTTCACTTTGTAATCGGGCAGGTTCGGAATAGCTCCGGCGACCAACAAGCGCGAAAACTCGAAACAGGCGTCGCGCAGCCGAATGCTTTCTTCGGCAATTTTGATTTCGGTGTTGGGGCGAATGCCACCGCCAGCAAAAACTTCCTGGCCGGTTGAGGTGTAAAACTTGTTTCCGTCTTTAGTTTGAGAAGCTTGAGAACCGCTTTTCGCCGCTTTTGACGGTTCGCCGCGAGCGTAGAAGTAATCGTAAATCCCAAGATCGTTGTAAGGCCGTTGAATCAGCCGCCCGCTGGGAGTGAAGTAGCGCGCTGTAGTCAGCGTCAGACCAGTTCCGCCGCGCAACCGAAACACTGTTTGCACCAGACCTTTGCCAAAACTTTCTTCGCCGACAATCCAGGCGCGACCTTTATCTTGCATCGCTCCGGCGACAATTTCCGAAGCCGAAGCCGTGTCGCCGTTAATCAGCACGACCATCGGCATGGTTTCCGGTTCGGAATTTTCCGAACGATACACTTGCGGCTGGTAGCTGCCGTCACGCCCGCGAACGGAAACAATTTCGACGCCGCGCGGCAAAAAAGTTTCGGCGACTTGAACCGCCTGCCGCAACAAGCCTCCGGGGTTATCGCGCAGATCGAACAGCAGGGAAGTCATGCCTTCTTTTTTCAATCGTTCGATGGCGTCGCTGAGTTCTTCGCTGGTTTCCTGATTGAATCCTCCGGTCAAACCGATGTAACCGACATCCGGGCGAATCATGAAACTGTTGCGAACCGACGGGAACGGCACTTCGTCGCGTTTGATGTTGAACGTCAGCGGTTTGGGTTCGCCCGCGCGTTCGACTGTGATGGCCACCGAAGTTCCGTAATCGCCGCGAACGTGTTTCAAAGCATCGGACTGAGTCCAGTTTTGAGCCGAGATTTCATCCACGGCGATGATCGCGTCGCCGTATCGCAACCCGGCTTTTTCGGCAGGCATTCCGGGACTGACGCCGAGCACGTAAATCCGTTCGTTGCGCTGATTGACGGTGACGCCAATGCCATAAAAATGGCTGCTCTGTTCGTCCTGCATCTCGCTGAATTCGCGGCGGTCGTAAAAACCCGAATGCGGATCGAGTGTGTGCAGCATTCCCAAAATGGCTCCGCGAGCCATGCGGAATTTGTCCGGCGGACTGACGTGATTGGTTTCGACAATTTCCAAAGCCTGTACATACGCTTGCACCACAGGGTCGTTGGCCATTTCCTTGCTGGGTTTGGATGATTCCGGGTCGTCGCCCAGAATAAAGCCGGCGGTGGCTCCAACCGAAACTACCAACGTCGCAATAATCAACACCCACCGCCGAGCTTCGTTCAGCGGAAACCATTTGCCAAATTGACGACCAAATAAATTCATCACAAAAACTCAAAACAAAGACGGTTGCGAAATCAGCGATTCCGGTTCGATGACCGGTTGCCCGATCAATCGTTTGAACTGATTGCACGACGCGGGCGAATGTCCCTGAAAGTGATTGTTGAAATAACCGTAGACGGCTTCGACGCGCCGACACAAAAAATCGAAGGCTTCAGCCCATTCGTTCAATTCGCGGTCGCGGTTAAGCTGCACATGCGAAAAGTCCGTCAAATCGCGCGGCCCCATCCAACGCACATACGCCAGCGGCGAGGTCGGGCGATCCAGAATTTGAAACCACAATCCGCGCTGCACCCATTGCCCTTCGACCAATGCCAGGGCGACTTCGTGTCTGGTCAGCAATTTCAACACCTGATCCAGCATCGGTTCCACCAGCCAGCTTTGATCGCGGAATTCGACAGCGAACCGGATTTCTTTCGGCAGCAACCGGATAAAACTTTCCAGCGCCGGCCAGGCTCGCGGAGAAAAATCCGGCGGCAATTGAATCAGCACCATCGCCAGTGTTTTTTCCAATTCCAATGCTCGCTGGCAAAACCGTTCCAGCAATTCCTGACTGTCGCGCAAATGCTGTTCGTGAGTAATCTGTTGCGGTAGTTTCAGCGAATAAGTGAACCCGGCGGGCGCTCGTTTTCGCCAGGATTTAACCGATGCTTCCGACGGGATGGCGTAAAAGCTGGAATCAATTTCTACCGTGTCGAAAATGCGCGCGTATAAATCCAGAAACTCCGAAGCGCGACTTCCGCGCGGGTAAAATGCCCCAACCCAGTCCTGATAATTCCAGCCTTGAGTGCCCAGATGAATTTTGGTCACAAAATGCCTTTCAGCGTAATGGTTTTCCTGTTTGTGCCCGAAAAGTCATCATAGCCGAACAAAACCGATGAACCAATGACTCTGTCCGGCTCTTTTCAATACTTTTACAATTCAAAAGCAGTTCAGATCGGCTGAAATTTCCAATTGGCACGGCAAGACAATTGAAATCAGTCCCGCAAATCCCGCATCTGCTTCTAATCCAAAGAATTAAATGTTGACGGCTTTGAAAGTCGCGTGCTATACAGTCAGACAGTGTCCTACGTTACTTGTCTGGTTTATTTGAACTCTGTGTCCGGCAATTGCTGGTCTGGGCTTGAAAAACGTATTTAGCCCACAGTTTTTTGGCGACTTTTCAGATTAGTCATCGCCAAAGCCCTAAATTTAATAAACCAGATACCCCATTTCCGCCCCTCGAAAACATCATCTTTACAATTCGCCCCTGTTGAAGAGTTCAATTTCCTGTAGCTGAGCTTGTCTTCTCGGCTTTTTGTGCTCTCTCATCACAGAAAGGTCGTCGCTTTATGAACGCACTGTTATCGAAACGCCAAATGTTGAGCTTTATTTGCACGGCTGCTTTGCTCGGCAACCTGTTGTTACAACCCATCGCAATTTTCGCCAAAACCACGAATACCGGGCAGCTTTCGTTTGCCAAACAGGTTTCCGTCAATGGTAAGGAAACGGCTCCGGGCCAAACGCTGTTCAACGGTGATCGAATCCGGGTTTCCGGCACAGGCACGGCAGTGTTGAATCTTGGCAAATACGGCCGCATCGAATTGGGCAAAGACACTGAATTCGTTTTGAGCATGTCGGGCGATACCATTGGCGGCGAACTGAAGTTTGGTTGCATGGGAGTTCTGGCTTCGGGCGGAACCAACACTTCAGTCAAAACGATCAAAGGCATTGTCACTTCGGATGGCAGTCAGCCGGATTCATATTTCGTGGGCCAACGCGGCAATCAGGGACGAGTGATTCCAAGTTTGGGCGAAACCCGTATGTGGATTGATGGCAAGATGGAGACCATCGCTGCTGGCGAATCCATAGACATTGATTCGCCAAACGGCCAAAACCTGATGTATCGCCGAACCGCCAGCACCTGCACAACGGCGCTGACCTGCGCCTGCAATTTGATGACCGATCCGTCTTCGACCAAAAATTCCAGCGAGTCGAAACCGAATACAGCGTCTCAAGGCAATGGGTCGCAATCAGGCAATTCAGGCAATTCGGGAAATTCGGGTAGTTCAGGCAATTCGGGGAGCGGAGTTCAGTATACGTTTGCCATGCTGACGGCTGCGATTGGGGCTACGATGGCCATCTTTCTCAGCAACAGCCCCGGAGTCACTATCAGTGCCAACGGATTGACTTGCGTGAACAACACAGGATTTTTCTGCAAACAGATTAGTCCGACGACACCTGGCAACTAAATTGAAGCAAGAAACTTTGAGACAGGATGAACAGGATTTTTTCAGGATGAACAGGATTCAAACCAAGTTGGAACTTGATTGCTATTGATGATTCTGTAAATCCTGCCGAAAAATCTTGTTTATCCTGTCAAAAGGGAATGTCCCAATGTTGCTTGCTCTGATTTAGATTGCGATGGCAAGCGTTGAGTCGCCCAAAAGCTCAACGCTCGCACAGTCCCTCCAAAGGTTCTTTCTCCTAGTCCTTTTCTCCTCTCCGCACCCCCTGTGTTTTTCTTTCCATGAAGATTTCGCTCAACCTGCCATCTCTGGCTCTACGTGTTTTGGTGTTCGGCCTGACGCTGGTCGTGTGCGCCGGATTGCTGGGCGTTGAGTTGCGGCGGTTCATAACCGGAGTGATTGCCAGTCCGTCGGTGGAAATGGATTTGGCGATGATCGAATCGGTTGCTGCGTACTTTCCCAATTCGGCCAAAGTGCATGCGCGGCTGGCGTCGAAAATCGTCGAAAGCCAGTTGGACGGCAGTCAAAGTCACGAAGCGATGGCCGAAAAAGCCTTGAATCACGCGACCAAATCCGTCGAACTGGCTCCAGCAAATTTCGAATATCGAATCCTGTTGTCTGCGGCGGCGGAGTTGAAAGGCAATGCCGAAACTGCGGAATCGGCATTGCGCGAAGCCGTCAGGCTGGCTCCGAACAACGTCAATGTGCGCTGGCAAATGGCCAATCTGTTGTTGCGAACCGGCAAGGTCGAAGAATCGCTGACGGAATTTCGTTATGTCGCCGATGCTGAGCCTAGATTGTTGCCCAACGCCTTGGACGTGTTGTGGCGTGCAACCGGCGGCGAAATGGCTTCGCTGGAACGCATCGTTGGCGACACGGCCAAAGCGAAATTGGCCTTCGCCGAATTTTTGACGGAGCGGCAACTCTTCGACGCCGCGGCTCGAACGTTTTCGCGCAGCGACCGCAACAGCCGATTGCAATCACCTGAAACCACGCGCGTGCTCGACGCTTTTTTGAAAGCCAATCAATGGGAATGGGCTGACCGGTTGTGGCGCGACACGATGACCAGCGGAAACGCCGCCGACAACGCTTTGTTTTGGAACGGCAGTTTCGAACATTTGCCGCGCAAAGGTCTGACTCAATTCGATTGGCAATTGAACAGCAACCAGTTTGCGAAGCTGGCGATTCAGGAAGGCGGCAAATCAGGCCAGCGAGCTTTGCGGTTGGCATATCTGGGCGTGGACACGACCCGGCTCGAACACGAAGCCAAACACCTGATTCATCTGCAACCGGGCGCGGCTTATCGGCTGGAATGTTTTGCCAAACCCGAACGGTTGGTGACGGACGAAGGGCCGCAAGTGGCGATTTTGCGCGCCGACACGCGCGAAGTGCTGGCATCGTCGGTTCCGGTTTCAACGGCGGCCAACGCCTGGCAATTGCTGGCTGTGGATTTTGTCGTTCCGGCGGAGTTGTCTGCGGTCGTGGTGAGCATTCGGCAGATTCCGCGTTATCGGTACACAGAACCGACCGAAGGCGTGATCTGGTTTGATGATTTCAGTTTGAAGGCGCAATGAAAATTACAACGGATCAAATCATTTCGGTGGTCTTTGTGATGCTGGTCGTGTTCACGGCTTTGGCGCACGGAGTTGTCGAACCATGGTCGGAATTGATTTTCGTGCTATCGGTTGCGGCGCTGGTTCTGTTGTGGGCGATCAAAGTCTTTCGGGAAAAAAAGTTGTCGCTGTTCATTCCCGCCAACCTGTGGCCGCTGATTGGTTTGATTTTGCTCGGCGTGGTGCAGGGAAACAGAGTGTTTTCCTTCGCCGGATTGTCGCTGGATGTCGAAGCCACGCAAGCAACGACTTTGCTGTTGTGTTGTTTGCTGGTTACGTCGTTGGTGGCGGCGAACTTCATGACGCACCGCGAACGGCTGCAAACGCTGATGCAGTTTTTGACGATTTTCGGATTGGTGCTGGCGACGTTTTCGATGATTCAGCATTTCACTTCGAGCGATAAGTTTTACTGGATGCGCGTCATCGAATCGAAAACTTCGTTCGGCCCATTCGTCAATCGCAATCATTTTGCCGGGTATCTGGAATTGCTGTTGCCATGGCCGGTGGCGTTGATGCTGACGCGGCGACGCAGTCTGGCGGAAAAAAGTTTTTATCTGTTCATCGCCGCCTGGATGGTTGTGGTCGCTGTGTTTTCGTTGTCGCGCGGCGGAATGATCAGCATTTTCGCGCAGTTGGTTTTTATGGCGACATTCCGCCCGCGCCAGTTTGATGAAACTGAACGTGTGGCGTCCTCTTCGGGCGTGATGCGATTTGCCCGGCAAGCGGCGCTGGCGGCTGTGTTTTTGTTGACGATTTTCGGCGGGCTGAACTGGCTTGGCGCGGAACGTGTGATTGATCGCGTCACAGCCGGTTTTGAAACCAATCAAGCTGCCGCCGCACAACCCGACAGCCGGCAACTTTTCACCGGCCATCGCAACGAACTGTGGCGTGATAGCTGGAAAATTTTCACGGCCAACCCGCTGATCGGAGCCGGGCTGGGAGCTTACGAAACGGCGCTGCCCGCTCATAACCAGAATCGAAATCTGGGAATGATCGCTTCGCAAGCGCACAACGATTATCTGCAAACGCTGACCGATGCCGGATTGATCGGAGCCTTGTTGGCCGTCTGGTTTCTGGTGGTCACGGCGCGCGCCGTCGTGAATGCGCTTCGCGTTCACGAACCGTTGATGAGCAACGCCGCTTTCGGCTGTGGAGCCGCGTTGTTCGGGTTATCCGTACACAGCCTGTTCGATTTCAATCTGCAACTGCTGTCGCATTCATTGTTGTTTCTCGCGTTCGCCGCCATCGTTTCGCAATTGAGCGAACTGGCCACCCTGATTACCGCAAATCGCGTTCGGACAACCGGCGCGATTCGACAAGCCTGATGGATCGGCAAAACGAAAAACGTTTGTTTGAAAGAATAGAGGTAAGAAATATGCAAACCCCACATTCGACCAATGGCAATCATGATTCCTTAGACAAGATGACAAGCCGTGTGGACACTCACGTCACGCCGATCAGTTACACCGAAGGCACGATTGCGCCCAGCCCGTATTTTCCGCACGAAATCAAAAGCGAAGAGCCGACGGGGTTTGATGTCCGCGATTTTTTGCGGCGCGTTAATCGGCGTAAATGGATGATTCTGACGATTGTCACCATCGCCACGATGATGGCGGCGGTGAATTCTTCGCGGCTGAAATCCATTTATCAGGCTGTGGCGACCATCGAAATCAACAACAAAAATCAGATGTTCGTCCGCGATGGCGACGTGTATTACCAGGACGACAGCGAAGAGCAGGAAACTGCTGCGTTTCTGATTCAGAGCTATCCGTTGCTGGAAGAAGTCGTCGTCAAACTAGGACTGGATCAGAATCCGAAATTCGTTGATGCCGAAGAAGAGCAGTCGTTACTGGACACCTTGAAAAATCGTGGTCAGAAGAAAAAGCAAGAAGGCGTGATCGAAGAAACGCCGTCAAATCTGAACCCGGTAATCAACGAACTAAAACTGCAAATTCGTTCGCCGGAAGAAAGCGAACGGCTGGCTCCGTATGTCGGCATATTGCGTGGCGGTTTGGGCGTTGAAAAAGTGAAGATGACGCGGTTGTTGCGAATTTCTTTCAGACACACCAATCCCGAAATCGCTGCGTTGGCAGCCAACGGCGTGGCCGTGGCGTTCAAGGAATACAGCTACAGCAAAAAGACCGCGACGAATGACAATTCATCCACCGCGTTGAACAAGGCGACGCGCGATCTGGAATCGCAGATGCAAAAGGCCGAACAGGCTTTGGCAAATTACACGCGCGCCAACGGCATCTTTTCGCTGGAAGGCAAAGAAGATTTGACGACCAACAAGTTGGCGGTTTTACACGAACAGGCAATTCGCGCCGAAACCGACCGGATCATCAAACAATCGCTTTACGAAGACGTGCGACAAGGGCGCGTCGAACAATTGCCCGAAGCCCTGGCCAATCAACAGGCGCTCGATCTGCGACGCAAGCTGAGCGAATTGAATGTGACGTTGTCGCAACTCAACGTCAAATACGGTTCGGAAAATCCCAAAGTCGCCGAAGTGAAAGACCAGATGGCGACGTTGCAAAAAGAAATCGTCAGCACGCGCGGGCAGCTTTCCGACAAGTTGAAAACCGATTACGAACGCGCATTGCGCGACGAAGCTTCGATGAAAGCCGCGCTCAATCGCGCCAAAGGCGAAGCCGTTCAGCAAAATCAGACTTCGATTCAGTTGAACATCCTGAAACAAAACGTCGAAACGGCGAAAACGCTTTACACCGACTTTCTGCAAAAGACCAAACAGGTTGATCTGGAAAAATTGCAAAAAGACCGTGACGTTTCAGTCGCCGAACCGGCGCGATTGCCGGGCGGGCCGATTGGGCCATCCAGAACTCGCAGCGTGTTGTTGGCTTTTATCCTGAGTCTTGGCGTCAGCCTGGGGCTGGTGTTTTTGCTGGATCATCTGGATAACACGATCAAAACCGTTGACGATGTCAGTCGTTATGTTCGGTTGCCGGCTTTGGGCGTGATTCCGGCCATCGGTTCCGGCAGTCGTCGCCAAAACTTGTTGTACGGCGCAAAGGCGGAAAAACCAGCTTCGGCGACCAGCAGCCTGCTTTCGCCGAAAGATGCTTACAAAGAAGCAGGCTCAGTCGCCGAAGCTTATCGCATGCTGCGGACTTCGATTTTGCTGGCCGCCGCCGGTCAACCGCCGAAAACCGTTTTGGTCACCAGCAGCCAGCCCGGCGAAGGCAAAACCACTACGGCCATCAACACCAGCATTTGCCTGTCGCAACTCGGCGCGACTGTGCTGTTGATTGACGCCGACATGCGGCGTCCGCGAGTCCACAAAGCGTTGGGAATTGACCATCGGCGCGGGCTGTCGAATTACCTGTCCGGCAACATCTCGCTGAAAACCGTCGTGCAAGCGACGAAAATCAAAAATCTGTATGTGTTGCCATCGGGCATAGTGCCGCCGAATTCGGCTGACCTGCTGAGTTCTGAAAAATTCCGCATGATGCTGCACAAACTGTCGCAGCATTTCGATCACATCCTGATTGATTCGCCGCCGATTGGCAGCGTGACCGATCCGGTGATTGTTTCGCGGTTGGTGGATGGCGTGATGCTGATTGTTCACGGCGGCAAAAGTTCGCGCGAAATGGTGGTGCATTCGCGGCAGGAACTGTCAAACGTCGGTGCAAAAATCTTCGGCGTGGTGTTGAACAACGTCAACATGCAACGCGACGGTTACGATTATTACTACCGCCGTTACCAGTACGAATACACGCGCGAAACCGGGCAGTTGAGCTGAATCAGAAAAATATCGCCAAGCCGCGATGGACAGAAGAAGCTGTCAAACGTTTGCTTGGTCTGCCATCGCGTAACATCAGTTATGAATTTCGTTCGTGCTCGAATTGGCGAGTCGGGTCTTCGATGATGCTTTGATACGACGGAGCTTCGTTCAGCGACTTGTTGGTCGTTCCGCGTTGAAGCGGCGGCTGAGAGTAGGAAATCGGCGGAGCTTGGATAACTGGCTTTTCGACTTTCATCGTGGGTTTGATCAACCCAATCAGATAACGGCAAATCATCACCAACGAAGTAAAACCACCCAAAGCAAAAAAGATCGGCAGCGGAGTTTGTTTGCCATCTCCTCTCATCATTTCAGAGGTTCCAACCGTGATCGCAATAAATCCAACAATGCTCAACAACGCAACGGTAACAAACACCAGATTCGGCGAAACCGAAGGCACAGAAACCGTGTTGATCTCGGAAATGATTTCGCGCGCACGATCAATTGCCAACAGATTGGTTCCGCAACGAGTGCAAAACTTTTGACCCTTTGAATTTTCAGTTCCGCAGTTTGGGCAAAACATAGAGGTTGTTTCCTTTTCAGCTCAATCTTTAACCGCGTCCGATGTACGGCTGGCCAATCGGCAACACAATCGCTTCCAGCATATTCACATTCGGCGGCAGCGTCGCCATCGCCAAGGCGGCGTGGGCAATATCGTCAGCGGTCATAACGGGTTCGCCATTGATACGACGAGCTTCGGACAAGGTTTCAACGTCTACGTTGCCCGGATGTAGGCAGCCACAGGTGATTCCGAATTCACGGCCTTCGAGCGCCGTGACCTGCGTCAATCCCCACAAGCCATGTTTGCTGGTGCTGTAGGCCGCAGAGTTTGGGCGAACTCGTTGCGCCGAAATCGAACCGACATTGATGATGCGGCCTTCGCGCTGCGTTTTCATGATTCGCATGGCTTCGCGCGTACAAAGAAACGGCCCGCGCAAATTCGTCGCCATCACACGATCCCAGGTTTCCAGCGGCAGCTCATCGAGCGGCCCGCCGTCAAAAATTCCCGCGTTGTTGACCAGAACGTCCAGTCGCCCAAACCGTTCCATTGCGCGGCGAAACAGTTCCCGCACCTGAGTTTCATCGGCGACATCGGCTTGCACGACCAACACTTCGGCGTCGCCGTTGGCCAGAGTTTCGGCAGTTTGATTCAGCCGTTCGATGTTTCGAGCACTCAAAACCAGCCGGGCGTTTTCAGCGGCAAAGGCCTTGGCAATTCCCTGCCCAATGCCCTGGCTGGCACCGGTGATAAGCGCGACTTTTCCCTGAAGAGCTTTCATTGAGTTCACCGTTTTGCTGTCATTTCTTCCCGAATGAGTTTGGAAATCGGATTCCATGGACGAAGCTGAGAGACGAAATCCAGCGCCTGTTCGACGCCTTTTTCCCGAATCAGTTTTTGCAATTCGGCGGCCTGTGGATCGCCTTCCTGAGCAAAACTGAGCGCGGCGGCGCAGCCTTGAATCAAGTACGTCGGTTCGATGCTGTACCGATACGCCAACTTGGCCGGGCCGATCAGCCGGTCGTCGGCTTGCAGTTTGCGAACCGGGTCGCGGCCTACGCGGGCGATGGTGTCCATCAATGCAGCGTTGGAAAAACTGGCCAGAATCTCGTTAATCAGGTTGCCGTAATGCAGCGTTCGTCCGTGTTTGGAATGCAGCGCGCGCTGCGCTTCGAGCATGGCGCCGACAACGGCTCGGTTAATGGTTTCGTCGTTCATCGCTTCGTGAATGTACTTGTAGCCCTTTTGATAGCCCAGGTAAGCGCAGACCGCGTGGCCGCAGTTCAAAATGTAAAGCTTCTCTTCGATGCTGGCCGGAAAATTGTCCACGCCTTTGAATGGTGGCAACACGTCGAAATCGCCTTTGATCTGCAAGGTGTCGAACAGCACATCGCCCATCGCATCGGCGGTGATGACTTGCCGCCCGTGTTCGTCCGTTTCCTGAGCCGACACAATACGATCGGAAATCGCCGCATTGAATCCAACCCAATCCTGCACCGCTTGAGCAAACTGAAAAGGAATTCCGGCAAAGACCAGCCGCTCCAATTGCGAACCGGCGTTTTTCAAATTCTCGCAGCAGAACACATCCAGCGAACGACGCACATCCGACCGCACGCGATACAAAATGGCTTCGGCCAGTACGCTGGCAATTTCCGGCAGATTGTCCGGGCGAACCGAAGTGTAAATTTGATCGGCAGCGGCAACTTCGCGGGCAAAATCTTCGCCGGGCATGACAACCGCACGCACACCGCGAACTTCGGCAACGGTTTCGACCGCGCCTTTGGTCGCCACGTCAAACCCAAGCTGATTGATCGAATTGACGATGGATTCGCGCCGAGCGGCAAAGACAACTTCGTGTCCTTGCATCGCCAGCGCCACACCCAGCGCGCCCAGCCCGACTCTTCCTGCTCCAATAATGATGACTCGCACTCTTAACTCCGAAATTCCTCCCGCAAAGTCACACGAAGAAAACACGAAGACTTTCGACAGGATGAACATGATTTTTTCAGGATTAACGCTACCAGGAATCAATCGTGTGAATCCTGAAAACAATCGTGTAAATCCTGTTTTGCTTTTCTTTGTGAAACCTTCGTGTGGCTTCGTGGGAGAAAAAGCTATCTCAATAAAGCTTCGACCTTTGCCAGCAATTCTTCAAACACGAGATTGCGCTTGCTCAGAAAATCGTCCGCGCCGGATTGCAGAGCTTCGATTTTGTCTTCGACGCCTTGCCGCCCGCCGAGCAAAATCACAGGCGTTTCGCGTTTGGCTTTTCGCAGTTCGCGGCACACGTCGAAGCCGGATTTGTGTTCCAGCAAGGCGTCCAGCAACAGCAATTGATACGGCTGAGCCAACGCCGCCGCGCGTTCAAACGCTTCGCGGCCATCTTGAGCGCGTTCGACCAGATAATTTTCGACTTCCAGCCCGCGCTGCAAAATCGCCGCCAGGTCTTCGTTGGCTACAGCGACCAACACGCGCTGCACGCTGGGCAAAGTCGTGGTTTTCAATCCGCCGGTCAGCGATTGATGCGCCATGGTCAATTGCGCCGTGCCGCCCATCGCAGGCAACACCGCCGTCATTGCCGGTTGCACTTCAGACAAAGTCGTCGTCGCCAGTTTGGCTTCGACGCGACGCGCTTCGACCATTGCGCCGAGCTTGGCAAAGGCAGCGCGAGCTTCTTCCAGATGAGCGCGCGCCGATTCCGGGCGGCGTTGTGTCAGTCGCAATTCGCCGATGGCAGAGTGGCACAGCGCGGTGCGAAACGGATCGTGAATGGTTTGGAAAATCGAAAGGCTTTGGCTGAACGCGCGATTGGCTTCGTTGAATTCGTTGGCGGCGACGTGAATCTGGCCGCGCGTGAACAACGCGCGCGCCATCAAATTCAACGCCGGATCAAGCGACGTGGCGGCTTCGGCGATTTCCAATTGCTGCCGAGCGTTGTCCAGTTCGCGGCTTTCGGTAAAGGCCAGCGCCAGTTCAAATCCGATCAAAACCTGTTCTTCGATGGCGCCGCGTTCGCGCGCAACAGCCAAACCTTTTTCAAAGGCTTCGACGGCCAGAGTCGGTTCGTGATCGGCCAACAGCACTCGGCCAAGTATGCGTTGCGTTCGCGCGTAAACAGTTTTGCCGTGCAATTGCACAGCTTGTTGCATGGCGGCTTCGGCGGCGGCGACGTATCCTTGCAGCAATTTCAATTCGGCCAGATCGGTCAACGCGACGGCTTCGGCTTTGGCCAGTTTGTGATCGCGCGCCAGTCGCAATCGTTCGTCCAGCAATTTTTCCATCGCCCGCCACGAACCCAACCGGGCCAGCACACGCGACAAACTGCTGTAACCTTTCAGCAACAACCGGACGTTGCCGGTGGCGGCAATTTGCCGAATCGCGGCTTGATAAACCGGCACGGATTCTTTCAACCGGCCTTCGGTATAAAGCACCAGACCTTCCTGCAACTGAATGCGGCCTTCCAGCAAAGCGTCGCCCGCTTCTTCGGCCAAACGAGCAGCGCGTGCCCAGTTGTACCGAGCGCCTTCAAAATCGCCTTCCTTCCAATCCACCTTGCCGACCAAATAATGAGCTTCGGCTTGCCAGCGAACATTTCCCGCTCGCCGGGCGGCCAGCAAAGCGCGATGCAATTGATCGCGCGCCGCCAGTAACTCTCCGTCGTTGACCAGCGCACGTCCCAGCGCAGCGTGTACGGCAGCCAATCCGGCGTCGTCGTGTTTGTCGTTGTCGGCTTGCTGGTAAAAATTCAGGCTGCGTTTCAGCGTGTCAATCGCCAGATCGAGTTGTTTGCTTTCCAGATAAACTCGGCCAAGCCACAACAAGACGCTGGCGCGAAACGGCGTCGGCAACGGAACCAGATTCGCGGTGTCTGTGTATTTGGCCAACAATTCCAGAGCGCGGTCGTGTTCGCCTTTGTTCAGGTGGGATTCAGCCAGCAACTGTCGAACGCTGGCTTCTTCGCAAACGTCGCCCGGCGAATTCAGCCGTTCAGACAACGAAGCCATCAACCCGGCGGTCGTATTTCGCGGATGCGTGGCCAGCGAAACGATTTCGCCGCTTTCGTTTTCGATCAGCCTAAAAGTGAGTTCCGGCCCGTTGCTGCCGAAACGAATCACATCGGCGTCGGCCAGAACCTGTTCGGAAACTCGCGTGTTATTGACGAAGCTGCCATTGGTCGAACCCAGATCGCGCAGCAAAAAATCGTTGCCGACGCGGATAATTTCGGCTTGCGAGCGCGAAACCACCGACACCGGCAAACACAAAGAGTTTTCCGGCCCTCGGCCAATCGTGAACCGCTGCGATTCCAACGTCACACGCTGGGCTTCATTATTGGAAGCCAGATGAATCTCCCCACGAACGTTCATCCTGTTGTCTCCTCAAATTCGCTGAAAACGGCGCGAAGTATACACATACAAATCGGTTACGCCGACATTTTTCTTGACCGGCCTCGACTCGCGGCTATAATCGCCGCGCTGTACCAATCGCCAAAGACGTTCCCCGTTGAAACTCGATTCGCTTTACTGATTGGCTGCCGAATCGCCTGCCGCAGCTCATTTTTGAGGAATCCCGAATGTCGTCACCCTTGCAGATAGGAATTCTTGCCGAAGCACGTTATCTGGTTCAGAACCAACCTACAGGATTGATTAACGAATTAAACGCTCAAGGCCACGCCGTCCGCGTGATGGATCCGCAACAGGCGTTTTATCGAATGGGCGACGATCAATGGTTCGCCGGTCTGGATGTCATCGTCGGACGCGGACGAAGCTGGGCGTTGCTGGGTTTGCTGAATTGGGCGGAACGCGGCGGCTGCCTGACCATCAATCGCCAAGCCGCCATTTCCGCCGTCCACAACAAAGCCCAGATGTCCATGGCGCTGGCTGGCAGCGGCTTGCCGATTCCAGAAACTTACTTCGCCACGATTGAGCAACTGGCCAAAGAAATCCCGGCGGAAAATTACCCGATCATTTTGAAACCGATCTTCGGCGATAACTCGCGCGGTTTGCTGGTCGTGAATTCGCCTGCCGAAATGGCTGCGACCGATTGGCCGGAACCTGTCGCGCTGGCTCAGCGGTATTTCAAAACCGACGGTTACGATTTGAAGCTTTACGGCATCGGCGACAAGATTTGGGCAGTCAGAAAAGTTTCTCCGTTCAACGCCACAACCGAAATGGACAAAGCCAAAGAAGGTTTGGCCGAAACGACGCCGGAACTTGTTGAGCTTGGACGTAGTTGCGGCGAATTGTTCGGACTGGATTTATTCGGCGTGGATTGCATAGAAACCGACGCAGGCGTGCTGATTATCGAAATCAACGATTACCCGAATTACACCAACGTGCCCGCAGCCAACGAACGGCTGGCGGAGTACGTTCTCCGCAAAGCAAAGAAGGAATAGACAGGATTTACATGATTTTCAGGATTGGAAACTTAAATCGGTTTGCAAATGCGTATACGGATTTGAACCACGGGGAACACTGGGAACATGGGGAAGAACATGGAAAAAGGCTTTGTTTTCCCCGTGTGCCCCGTGCTCCCCGTGGTTGAGTTTTCTGTACAGGCACGAAATCCGATCTAGGTTTTGGCCATCCTCTTCAATCCTGTAGCTCCTGTCGAAAACACTCATGAAAATTGGCGTCATCACCAAACGCGAAAAAGCCACCAAGTCCGGTTCGGTCATGCAGGAAACGATTGGCTTGTTGACCACGCGCGGCATCGTCGTTGAACAGGTTTATCCTGACGACCAAGCCATCAACGTCGCCGACATCAAAGCCGACTGCGATTTGTATTTGCTGAAATCGGGAACCGAACCCGCGCTGAGTCTGGCCGGAGTTTTGGACGCCGCCGGAGCCAAAATTCTGAATCCTTACTCGACCGTCGTCGCCGTGCGCGACAAGATCATTTCCACCAAGTTGCTGGCCGACGCCGGAGTTCCATTGCCGGAAACCTTTTTCGCAGCCAAAGCCGATCAACTGGCGGATGCGTTAAAAGACGGTGCGCTGGTCGTCAAACCGTTTTGGGCGGCTTCGCAAGGGCGCGGCGTGCGAATCATCCGCAGCGCCGACGAATTGGAAACGCTGACCACCGACGAAGGCCTGTTTTTCGCGCAACGCTTTCATCAACCGGACGGCTTGGATCACAAACTGTATGTCATCGGCGAACAGGTTTTCGGAGTCCGCCGCGTCTGGCCGCCAAAAACTCTGGAAGACAAGCTCGGCGAACCGTTCGAGGTAAGCGGTGAAATGAAAGAAATTGCTTTGCGATGCGGACAGGCGTTCGGCATCGGACTTTATGGCGTGGACGTGATTACCAGCAGCGGCCAGCCGTTCGTCGTGGACATCAACACGTTTCCGGGATTTAAGGGCGTGGCCAATGCCGCCGAATTGTTATCTGAATTCATTTTGAAAGAGGCAAACCAATGAAACTACATTTTATGATTGTCCGCCGAGTCCCGCCGGTTCCCAGCCCCGTGCTGGTGGAGTGTTACGAAATTCTGCGCGGGCGCGGGTACACCGTCACCGAAGACATTGCCGAAGAAATTCTGCAAAGGCCTGACTTGATGAAGATTGACGCCGATTTGTACCTGCTGAAATCGCACACGGAATTGTCGCTGGCTCTGGCGGGCGTGTTGTTTACGCAAGGCGCAAACATGCTCAATCCGTATCAGTCGTGTTCGCTGATTCAGAGCAAGATCATCACGTCGAAGCTGCTGCGGCAAGCCGGAATTCCTGCGCCGGATTCGTGGGTGTCGAATGATTTGAATCTGGCCAAACAACTGCTGGAAAAACATCCGCTGATTATCAAACCTCACATGGGGCATCGCGGAGCGGGCGTTCATCTGTGCCGAACTCCAGAAGACATTGACCGGATTCCAGAACCGACTACGCCGATGATTATCCAGGAAGCGATTCCCGGCCCCGGCGAAGACCTGAAAATTTATTGCGTCGGCGATCAGGTGCAGGGAGTTCGCAAGGCATTTTCCGAATCCAGCTTTTCCGTAGCCGGTCGCCACGGAGAAATCACAGACGAAGTCCGTCGTATTTCGCAAAAAGTCGGCGAAGTTTGCGGGCTGGGCTTGTACGGTTTGGACATTATCGAAAGTGACCGTGGCCCGTACGTCGTGGACGTGAATTACTTCCCCGGTTACAAAGGCGTGCCGAACGCCGCTGGACTGATCGCCGATTACATTGACGAATACGCGCGAGGGCGCGTGTCGCTGAAATTGCCCGTCTGAGATGACGAGATAGAGGGAATGAGGGACAGCGGGAATGAGCGAAGCAATCGAAGCGAAAGAGGCGTCATCAGGCATGTCCTCCATCCCTCCTTCCCGCCCTCCCTCAATCTCTCCTTCTCTGACCGCTCTGCTGGCCGAAGGCTTCCTGACGCGACTGAGTTCCGGCGTGATTGGGTTTGCGCTGCCGCTCTTTGCATATCGAAAACTGGGATTGAATTTGACGGAAACCGGCGTCTTGCTGGCAATGAATCAGGCCGCCGAGCAGTTGTTCAAACCGTTGATGGGCTGGGCGGCAGATCGAATCGGTTTGAAACGAGCTTACACTTTGGCAATTGCCGGGCGGAGTTTTGCGGCTCTGTGTTACGCGCTGGCCGGTTCACCGTGGCAGATTTACTCGGCAAGGTTTCTGCACGGAATTTCGGAATCGTTGCGCGAACCTTCGGTCAACGCCTTGATCGCCGAAAACGCCAAAGCGAAATCCGTCGCTTCGACCTTCGCCTGGTACAACACGGCCAAACAGACGGCCAGCGCCATCGGCAAAACTGCCAGCGGATTTTTGCTGGCGCTGTTGGCGGACAATTTTTCGGCTGTTTTTTATCTGGCCTTCGCGCTGTCTATTCTGCCGATCATCGTCGTCGCTCTTTACGTCCGCGAACCGTCAGTACAGTACCGCGACCGTGAGGAAGCAGCGGTCTTAGATCAGGAATCAACCACGGGAAGCACGGGGCACACTGGGGAAAACAATTCGGATTTGCCAGTTCCTCCCCGTGATCCCCGTGGTTCAAATTTGAATTCATCCGGCGTTTCGATCTTTTCATTCGCAGTGCTTGGATTTTTAATTTCCTGCACGGCGCAGATGATTGCGAATCTGTTTCCTGTTCTGGCGACCGAATACGCGCATCTGACCGAAGCGCAGACCGGATTGATTTACGCCGTCACCGTTGCCGTCGTCATCGTCGCCGGGCCTGCTTTCGGATGGTTCGCGGACAACGTCAGCCGCAAACTGGCACTGACTGTTCGCGGATTGGCGAACACTATTTCTTCAGTGTTGTTCTTTTTCTTTCCCACATTTCCGGGCTTGGCCGCTGGCAGCGTGATTGATGCCGCTGGCAAAGCGGCATTTCGTCCGGCGTGGGGATCGTTGATGGCTCGCGTTTCGGGTTTTGACCGAAAGCGGCGCGCTCAAGTCATCGGCCACCTGAGTATGGGCGAAGGTTTGGGCGAAATGTTGGGGCCGATGCTGGGCGGATTTCTTTGGCACACTTGGGGCTTGGGCGTGATGCTCGGCGCAAGAGTCGTGCTGGCCGTCATCGGCGAAATTTACGTCGTGATAATTGCTCGTAAAGAAGAATAAAAATTCGACAGGATTTACAGGATTCACAGGATGGGCTGCTTATCTTGTGAATCTTGTTAATCCTGTCCAAGTCAGTTTGGAGATAAAAATGAGAATCTGTTTTTTGATGGAACCGCCGCGCAGTTCGACTTCGGTGACTTACGAAGTGCTGAACGGATTGAAAGCGCGTGGAGCCGATGTCGAAGTCGTCACCGAACGCAGCGGCTTGATTGACCTGGAAAATTTCAAGTTCGATTACGACGTGTACCTGTTCAAATCGCATTCGCCGCTGGCTGAATCGTTAGCGGCGGCGGCGCATTATCGCGGAGCCAAATTGCTGAACGAATATCCGGCGACGATGAAAGTCCGCGACAAGGTGTTGACCTGCACGTTGTTGCTGCAAGGCGGAATCCCTACGCCGCGCACGTTTGTGACGGATTCGATTGAGACGCTTCGCCCGGTGGTGCAGCAGATGCCAATCGTCGTCAAACCCTATCGAGGTCGTCGCGGAATGGGCATCGAAGTTTGTCTGAACGAAGCCGAATTCGACGCGCTGGTCGCTCGCCGAGCGGCTGATGGTTCCGCTGACGAAGATGATGGAGGCGAAGACGGCACGGCGCTGGGCGAACGGCTGATCTTCGCCCAGGAATACGAAGAGCACGAGCCATACGATTACAAAGCCTACGCCATTGGCGATTACGTCCACGCCATCAAGCGCATATTCCCCGCCAAAACCAAAGAAGAAAAACTCGGCACGCCGGTCGGCGATGACCCTGAATTGGTGGATTTGGTCAGGCGCTGCGGCAAACTGTTCGGCTTGCAGTTGTACGGAGTTGATCTGGTCAAAACGCCGAAAGGTTATTCGGTCATCGAAGTGAACTGCTTTCCCGGTTACAAAGGCGTACCCGAAGGTGGCGAACGCATCGCCAAATTCATTCTGGAAAATTCCCGTTGAATGACTTAAAAACTTTGGCAACATCTGGTTGATGTGGCTTCATCAGAGAAGCCGTTTTGCATACCCCCAATTCAAGAAGTAACAAACAAGGGTCTGAATGCTCAGGCTGGAGAAAATTTACGGAGGAGTGATTGTTTATGAATGAACCTACAAAAAAGACCTTCGGCGGCAAAAAAATGCTGCTGGTTTTGCTGGCTTTGTTTTTGGCTGTAGCCGTCGCTTCGGAAAAAGTTTCGGCTGGATTTGTGTTCCCGAACGATTCGGACAAAAAATCCGAAAAGAAAAAGAAGGAAGACAAAAAGAAATCGAAGTCCGATGACGACGATGATGATGACGATGACGACGATGAACAGAAAGACAAGGAGAAAGAAGCCCGAAAAGCTGAAAAGGCTTTGAAGGAGGCAAACGAAAAAGCGGCCAAAGAAGCCAAAAAAGCCGAATCGAAATCGTTGACTAAAGCATCTGCCAGACCTTCGACCGCGCCTGCTCCGCCCGCCGGAGCCGCTTCTGTCGCCGGACTGGAAGCCATTTATGCCACAGTCGAAACCGAACCGGTTCCCAGCGGAGGCGATGCCGCAGACGATCCGGCCATCTGGATTCATCCCACAGACCCATCGCAAAGCACCATCATCGGCACAAACAAACAAGGCGGTCTGGCCGTGTACGACCTGAGCGGCAAACAGATTCAATATCTGGCCGACGGATTGATGGACAACGTGGATTTGCGCGAAGGCTTTATGCTGGGCGGGCAGAAAGTCGCCATCGTCGCCGCCAGCAATCGCAAAGACAATTCCATCGCGCTGTACAAGGTGAATCCCGCAACGCGGCAACTGGAAAACGTCGCCGCTCGTTCAATCAAACACACTGTGACGGCTTATGGCATGTGCCTGTTTCGCAGCGAAAAATCCGGCAAGGTGTTTTACTTCGCCACCAGCAAATCCGGCGATGTCGAACAATGGGAATTGCTGGATGCAAACGGCAAGGTTGATGCGAAGAAAGTTCGCAATTTCAAAGTTGGTGGCGTGGTCGAAGGTTGCGTGACCGACGACCAGCTTGGGCATTTTTATGTCAGCGAAGAAGCCGTTGGCATCTGGAAATACAGCGCGGAACCGGAAACCGGAACGACTCGCACACAAGTGGCAAAAGTCGGCGACGGCAATTTGTTCGCCGATGTCGAAGGCCTGGCGATTGCTTACGGCCCGAACGGAACCGGCTATTTGATGGCGTCCAGTCAGGGGAATTATTCTTATGTTGTGTATCGCCGCGAAGGCAACAACGAGTTCGTCAAAAAATTCCGCATCGCCGATGGCGACAAAGTTGACGGAGCAGAAGAAACCGACGGCATTGACGTGACGACCGCCAATCTTGGCCCTGCTTTCCCGAATGGCGTGTTCGTCGTTCAGGACGGTTTCAACAACAACGGCAATCAGAATTTCAAACTTGTTCCGCTGCAACTAATCATCAAGTAGTACATAACTTTCCATCCACGAAGTCACACGAAGAATCACGAAGAACTTTCTACTTTGTGATTCTTCGTGTTCTTCGTGGACGGTTCAGGTGAAGCCTCAGTGAAACGCTGCCCTGCCTGCCAAAAAGAATTCACAGACGCTTATAAGTTCTGCGATCAAGACGGATCGGTTTTGGCCGACGTGTTGCCGGAATTGCAGGCGCGTCTGAAAATTCAACTCGCCGACGGCAGTTCGCGCGAACTGACGCTGCCCGCCAAACCGCTGGTCATCGGCAAGGCTCCAGAATGCGACATCGTCATTCCCGACGGAGCCATCAGCCGCCGTCACGCCGAAATCGAAAACCGCAATGGCAAAGTCTTTCTCAAAGACCTGAAAAGCCTGAACGGAACCAAAATCAACGACAGGAAAATCGGCGAACGGGAAATCGAACTGAAAGACGGCGACACGATCAGCGTGGGGCGAACCAGACTCGTTTTCAGTTTGTCGCCGCTGGTGGAAATCGAATCGCAGCCAACTGCGGAAGACGAAATCCCGCGCGTCGCTATCATTGCTCAAACGCCGCCGCCAATGCCTCCGCCGCCGCCGATTTTGACGACCAAACCGGAATCTGAACCCACGCTTTTGTCCGCGCCGAGTTTGACCGATTCGCCGGCATTCACAGTTCGCCAAACCGGCGAACTGGAAATCGCCAGCCGAAAACCCGATGAAGGTTTGCTGGAAAAAGTGCAGCGATTGTCTCAACCGATTTTGCTGGATGGCCGGTACGAATTGACGGCGCAAATGGCTCAGGACGAAAACGGCACGCTTTACCGTGCGAGGCGAACCGTGCTCGGCGATGAGGTCGCCGTTCGCATCTTGCGCCCGGAACTGGTCAACGATCTCGTCGCCGTCGAACGATTTCGCCGCCAGGCTCAGGTCGCCGCGCATATCAAACATCCGAATTCGGTGCAGGTTTTCGATTTCGGCCAATCGCCCGAAGGCGCTTCGTACATTGTCGAAGAATTGTTATCCGGTTACACCTTGCGCGACCTGATTCACGAAGAGCGCGGGTTGAGCGTGACGCGCGTGGTCGGGTTGATGAATCAGATTTGCGGCGCAGTTCACGCGGCGCATTTGCACGGCATTGTTCTGCGCGGATTGAAACCGGAAACGATTTACATCGAACACGATCCATCCGGCAAAGAAATCGTCAAAGTCGGCGGTTACGGTTTGGCCAAAATGGACGAACTGTTTTTGCGCGCCGCCGATGCCAAATCGCTGACCGGGCCGTTGGGAGTGCATGGTTCGCCGCAATACACATCGCCGGAACAATGGATGAATCGGCAACTGGACGCGCGTTCGGATGTGTATGCGCTCGGCACGATTTTGTTCGAGTTGCTGACCGGCTCGCCGCCATTCACCGACCGATTTATCACACAGCATCTTTCTGCGCCCGTTCCAGACCTGAGCGAATTCGGACGGAGCGATCTGGATGAAGCCGTCGCCGAAGTCGTCAGCCGCGCGCTGGCCAAAGAACCCGCCGACCGACAAGCCTCTGCGTTGTTGCTGGCCGAAGAATTGGAAGCAGCGGCGGGCGCTCGGCGCGGATTGTTTGCGCGACTGACTGGCGTGTTGCCGGTTGCACCGATCATCGTTCCCAAACCTGCGGGCGTCGGAGAAACTTCGCTGCCTTCGGTGCTGCCGCGCGAAAAAGCCATCGGGCACGGAGCGTTCAACGCCGTCGTTATCGCCTTGATGGTCGAAGCGTTTTTGTCACGACTTTCCAGTGGAATGATAAAAACCGCCGTGCCGTTGTACGCGCTGTTGGTTTTTGGCATGAAAATCACTTCGGTGATGGGATTGGTACTGATTCAAAACATCGTGCCGTTGTTGATGCGCCCGGTTTTTGGTTCGCTGGCGGACAAATACGGCAAGAAAAAAGTCTTCCTGGTTTCGCTCACCATCCGCACACTGGTCAGCGTGCTATACGCTGTGGCGACGCTGCCGCTGTTGTTTGCCATCAGCTTGATTCGCGGCATTGCCGATTCCGCCAAAGGGCCTTCGGCTTCGGCAATGATCGCCGACAACACCGATGAACATCACATCGCGCAGGCTTATTCGTGGTACACGACGACGAAATCCACTTCAGGCGGAATCGGTGAAGCGTTGGCCGCTTTCGTGCTGGTGATTTTGTTGACCGTCTTCGCCGGATTCAGCCACGCCACGGTCAGCGTGGCCGTGCTCGACAAAATCACACGCTCCGGCGCGAATGTCGAAGAAATCGTCAAAACCGGTTCGGTGATTCAAATCGGCGCTCCGCTGCCCGGCAACGAAGCCGATCCGACGGCGCACAATGTGCTGCGCGTTGAGCAACGCGAAATGAAGCTCAGCCAGATTCCGATTGAAGATTTGCCCAAAGTCGTTGCGGCTGAGCCGATCAAAAAAGCCTTGGTGATGATCTTCATCGCTTCGACGGTGTTGTCGCTGTTGTCGCTGTTGCTGGTCGCCATCTTCATCAAAGAAAAGAAGAAGCAAAAGAAAGAAAAGAAAGACAAATCCGAAGCTGACGAACCGGCCTTTCAACCCGAACAACCAAACGTCTGGGCGTTTGCCTTGCTCGGCACTGCGTTGACTGCTCCGGCGTACATGGTGACGGGCGAGTTCTTCACGATTCTGGCCGTCAAACTGGAAGTCACGCCTGCGGCGTTGGGCTGGATCAAACTGGTTTCCGAAACCGCCGTGCCTTTGTTGTTCGGACCGTTTTTCGGCTGGCTGGCAGATCGCATAGGCGCAGGCAAAGTCATTGCCTTGCGTTCGCTGGCAAATCTGGCGACTTCGGTGTTGTTTTGGATTGTGCCATCGTTTGCCGGAACGGCTCTGCTGGGCGTGATGATGGGATTGGCGCGAGCGATTGACGAAGTCGGCAAGGCCGCTTTCAAACCCACGTGGGGAGCGATTGCGGCCAAAGTATCCAGTTTCAACCTTTCAAAACGCAGCCGGACAATGGGCATTCTGGAGGGCGGCGTTGACGCTTCTGACCTGGCGTTTCCAGTCCTGGCCGGAGTCATGCTGCAATACCTGTCGCTGGGACCGTTAATGCTGGTGCGCGGACTGCTGGCCATTGTCGCGGAAATTTATGGCTTCGTGTTGATGCGGAAATACAAAATCTGATTGTTTGCCGATAACCGAACATTTTTCCACATAAAATCATTATGACCTCTAAAACTGACCAAGTACGATTGGGATTGAGATTTGCAATCTTCTGGATGGTGATTGCCTTGACCGGTTGTAACCAATCGCAACCTCACTCCACGCATCACACTGCAACTCCATCTTCGGATTCCACCGCTAACCAGACAGGATTTTCCGCGCCGGGGGTCAACAAAACACCTGCACCGGGCGAAGCTCCGGCGGGAATGATCTGGATTCCGGGCGGAACGTTTCGTATGGGATGCGACACTTGCGACATGCCCGACGCTGAGCCGGTTCATCTGGTGACGGTGGATGGATACTGGATTGATGAAACTCCGGTGACGAACAAACAGTTTGCCGAATTCGTCAAAGCCACCAAATATCTGACCGTTGCCGAGATCAAACCCAAAGCCGAAGATTATCCCGGAGCCAAGCCCGAAATGCTGGTCGCCGGTTCGGTGTGCTTTGCTCCGCCGGACGAGCCGGTATCGTTGGAAAATCCGTACATCTGGTGGAAATACCAGCCGGGCGCGAATTGGCAACATCCCGAAGGTCCGGGCAGCGATTTGAAAGGCCGCGAAGATCATCCGGTCGTTCACATCGCCTGGACGGATGCTGTGGCCTACGCCAAATGGGCTGGCAAACGATTGCCAACCGAAGCTGAATTTGAATTCGCCGCTCGCGGAGGAATGGACGGCAAGATGTTCGCCTGGGGCAATGAACTAAAACCCGGCGGCAAGTGGGTCGCCAACATTTATCAAGGTCGCTTCCCAAAAGAAAACAAAGCCGAAGACGGATACCGCCTGACTTCGCCAGTGAAGGCGTTTCCGGCGAACGCCTTTGGTTTGTACGACGTGGGCGGCAATGTCTGGCAATGGTGTTCGGATTGGTATCGCCCGGATTATTTTGAAAGGCTGGCGGCAGGCGGAACGGCGCGCAATCCGCAAGGGCCGTCGGACAGCATTGATCCCCAGGAACCCGGAATTCCCAAGCGCGTTCTGAAAAGCGGTTCGTTTATGTGCAGCGATCAGTATTGCGCGCGGTATCACGTCGGCAGCCGCGGCAAAGGCGCAATGGACAGCGGCGGCGCTCACATCGGTTTTCGTTGCGCGAAATCTTAACCCCGAACAGGAGAAACAATATGCCAACCAGAAAATCCAACCCGCAAGAAAGCTCTTTAGGTTTGATGGCCAAGCTGCAACGCAAAGACTCCAAATTGCCGCGCTTCATTGTCGTGCCGAGCATGTTGGTCAGCGATTGGGGCGTGGAAAACAACGTCACCATCGTCGGCGAATTGAACGGCGTTGATTTGGGACGCCGTTCGCTGAAACGCTGGGACGCCGACCGCTGGTTCATTCAAGTGCCGGAGCCGGTCTGCAAAAAAGCTAACGTGGACACTGGCGATATGGTCACGGTGACGATGCTGATTGCCGCTGCCGAATAGCGAAAACTGCCAGTCACCAACGAAGTTCAGCAAACGAACTCAATAAGAAATCGGTGTTGAGGCTGATGCCAGGACACTTTTCGTTGTCAATCATCAGACAGGAAAATGTAGGAAAGGAAAATCAGAATTTTTATCTTCCTTTCCCACATTTTCCTGTCTGATGACCCAATTGGTTTTTGCCATCATTGGTTTTCAAACGTCTCAAACAAAATGTGTCCGGACATCAGGTGTAGAGGTCAAAGAGTGTTTTGTTCATTTGCCAACTTTGGCTCAAGACTTTTCTCTGCGTAACGAGAGATTGTAAATCCTGTCGAAAAATTTCTGTCTGAACCAATCGCTCAGCCTGGACGTAAGCTCCAACGCCGAACTCATCGGCATTCAACAAAGCATCCAATCAAACAGGGGAGGGAAGTGAAATGGCCAACAACATCTTCGATCAATTGCGCGACGCGGCGAAGCGCACAGCGCAGGAACTGGACGACAAATTCGACCTGAAAAACAAATTCGAGCAGGGCGTCAACACCGCCGGAGAAGTCGCACGCAAAACGACTGATTCGCTGGGGCAGGTTGCGACTCAGGCCGCGACCACCGCGCGCGAACAATTCAGCAAGCTCGACGATGAATTGAAAGTCACTGACAACCTGCGCGATGTCGCGGCGAAAGCCGAAGACACCATTAAACAAGGCGCCGCCGCTGCTCAAACCGGAGCCGAACAATTTTCCAAAAACGCCGAAGAGGTTGTCAGCGATGTGTTCGGTTCGGCAAAGACTTATTATCAACGCGCCGAAACCGCCTACAACACAGGAACCGCCGGAGCGCGCATGACCGAAGCGGCGTTCAGCGGTTATGAAAAGGCTCGCGTCTGGGTCAAAGAGAATCCCGGCAAAACCGCCGTTGTCACGTTTTCGATGATTGCCGGAACTCGCATCGGTTCGGCGTTGCCGGAACTCGGTGCGACCATTTTGGGTGCAGGCGGGGCAGGGAATTGGTTTTTCAACAGTGCGATGCCAATCGTCGGCATTCGCAAGTTGGCCGAAAAATACAACGATTATTTGAAAGAACAGGAACGTTTGCTGGCCGAAGGCAAACTCGACGAAGCCGAACGCGAGCGCATAGAGTTCCAGCGCAACCTGACCAAATACGTCGGAGCGCCTTTGCTTGGAACGTTCAGCGTGGCGGCGGGAGCTTCGATGATTGGCGCGGCTTTTTCCGGCGCGACGGTGACAGGCTTTCCAGTCAGTTTGATTTTGGGAGGCAATCCGCTGTTGAACGGCATCTGGTTTTTCGCCAACGGCGTGGTTTGCATCAGCGAAGGCTACAAGTTCTTTATGATCGCGCTGGCTGACCAGGAAGAAGTTGAAAAGGTCGTCCGCGAGATCAAAGGGTTATTGCCCGCCTGATCCAATAAGCACATTCAGCAATTATTTTCCCGCGAATGACGCAGATGGACGCGAATGTCGAAGTGTTGCGGATTAGCGTTATCAGTGTGATTCGCGGGAAGAGAGTTCCTGATTGCTTACACTCACTGCAAAAACTCTCAGCCCAGCCGTTCAGGTTTCGCCGCCGCGTTTGCGCTCGTTAAATCGTCTGGTTGACGGTCGCGGGAAGCGGCGGCTACACTTTTCTTCCGAAGAAATCCCAAACTCACTTGAGACAATCATTATGCGATTATCAAAGCTTTTCACTGTGGTCTTGTGCTGCGCGCTGATTCCGGTCGCCGCCATTGCGCAAAAAAAAGACAAATCGAATCCGGCTGTGCCAGAAGCCGCGCCGGTCACTCCGTACAGCAACGTGCGGCGCGACAATCTGCTCAACGGATTGCAGATCGTTACGCTCGACCGGCAAAACGATCCGTTGGTCAAATGCGACCTGATTATTCGTGGCGGAGCGATGTTCGATCTGGCTGGTAAGTCCGGGCTGGCGGCATTGACGCTGGAATCGTTGATGATCGTCAATCCGCGTATCAAAGAAGAGTTGGAATCGCTGAACGCGAAAGCGGCTTGGGGAGTGACTTCAGACACCACCTGGCTGCATCTGGAATCGCCAACCAACAACTTCGGCGCGGCGATGGAAATCGTCGCGCGATTGTTGGTGGTCGAAAACGTTCGCCCCGAAGCTTTCAAAACTGCGTTGGATGCCCAGATTGCCAACGTCAAAGCGGTCAAACCGACCGTCGCCGAACAAGCCGACGCAGCGTTTTTGAAAGCCGTATACGGTGATCATCCTTACGGCAACAGTTCGCTTGGCGATGAAAAAACTCTGGCTGGAATAAAACAGGGTGACGTGTACGATTTCTTTCGGCGGTTTTACATCGCCAACAATGCTTCGGCTGTGGTGGTTGGCAACATCGCGCATGACCGCGTGATGCAGGTTTTCAAAGTCCTGTTCGGCGGTTGGGTCAAAGGGCAAATCGTTCCGGCGACATTTCGCCAGCCGCTGCAAACCGCTCAGTTGCGCGTGGTCAAAGTCGAAATTCCAGAAGCTGGCAATGTTGAATTGCGCGGAGGATTGATCGGCGTCAAACACACCGACCCGGATTACCTGACAACTGAAATCATCGCTCGCGTCGTGGCCAATCGGCTGAAAAGCGCACTTGGTTCGGCTCATTTATCCGTCAAATCAGCGCAAAGAATTTTGGCCGGGCCGTTTTTCTACTCGGCTTCGGTGGCAGCGGACAAAGCGCCGGAGCTTTCGCGCCGCGCAACCGATGCTTTCACATCGCTGGTTGGCGCTACGATTTCGGCCAGCGAACTTGCCGAAGCGAAGTCGGTTCTGGTAAACGATCTGGCCGCGCGTCCGATTGAACACAACCTGCGCGACATTGAAATGTTTTTGCTGCCGCGCAATCTGCCGGTTGAAATCGGCAAAAAGATCGAAGCGATTTCTGCTGCCGACGTACAGCGCGTAGCCAAACGATTGCTCGACGCCAACGCGCTGACCGTCGTCGTCGTCGGCAAAGTCAACGAAGCTTTTAACTCTGGCAAAACCGGCCTGTGAAAAGTTCTCCGCTCCCGCAACCCAATCCTGAATTCAACGCTTCCGGCAAACATGGCGCAGTGCAAGCCATGTTTGCCGATATTGCACCCAGTTATGACCGGCTGAACCATCTGCTTTCGGTCAACATTGATAAAGTCTGGCGACGCTTCACGGTCAAAAAACTGATGGACGTGTTGCAGCGCCCCAATGCCATTGCGCTGGATTTGTGCTGCGGCACGGCTGACCTGACGCTGGAATTGGAAAAACACGCGCGAGTCATCGGCTGCGATTTCTGCCATCCGATGCTGGTCATCGGCAATGAAAAGCTGGCCGCTCGCCAAGCCGGCAAGGCTCGATTGGCCGAAGGCGATGCGCTGCATTTGCCGTTTGGCGATCAGAGCTTCGACGCAGTGACAAACGCCTTCGGGCTTCGCAATCTGGAAAGCGTCGAAACCGGACTGGCCGAAATTTATCGTGTGCTGAAACCCGGCGGACGCGCAGCGATTCTGGAATTTTCGCGTCCCGTCATCCCCGTTTTTCGCCAAGCCTTCGAGTTCTACTTCCACAACATCCTGCCGCGCATCGGCTCGCTGATTTCCGGTTCGTCGGTCGCCTACACTTATTTGCCCAAATCGGTCAGCAACTTCCCCGATCAAAAACGGCTGGCCGAAATGATGCGATCAGCCGGATTCGTCAACGTGCGCTATCACAACTTATCCGCTGGAATCGCCGCGTTGCATTTGGGCGAACGCGCTTTGCCGCCTGCCGACACAAAAAGCTAGAATCCTTCTGTTACCAATCTTTACTTAGGAGGTCGCAACTATGGCTCCGACAATTCAAGCAGCAGTGGCTGTTCTGGCCGAACTCGATGGCAAGGAATACGACCTGCAGGAAAAGGGCTACGAGTTGATTGACGGCAAATGGGAGGCAAAAGATATGGGAAGCTCCAGGCACGGCGGCGTAGGCACTCGCCTGATTATTGAAATGGGAATGCATGTGAAGCTCAATCGTTTGGGCGGAGTTTACGGCCCCGACACAACGTTCCAGATTGGCCACAACGAACGGTTGCCGGATATTTCTTTCATCTCTGCCGCGCGAATGCCTGAAGAAGGCGAGACCGACGGGAAATGGTTGGTGGCTCCTGACCTGGCGGTTGAAGTTGTTTCGCCAAGCGAAAGCTGGGCCAAGGTCAATCGCAAAATTCACGATTACTTTTCGTCGGGCGTCCAACAAGTCTGGCTAGTGTCCTTGGAGTTCAATGAAATTCACGTCTACGACTCGCCGAAAGGGATGATTGTGCTCGGCGAAGACGATCAACTGACCAGCGAAAAATTGTTGCCGGGCTTCCGCTGCTCGATACGCGAATTGTTTCAAGCCCCGGCGGGAAAGACTGCAATCAACTGACGATCTTCATATTTCTATGATCGAACCAATCAAGTTTTTCACTGACAAATTCAACATCACGACTTCGCAGATTGAATCGTTGCTGGGCGCGGCCTTGTCGAAAGGCGGCGATTACGCCGACCTGTATTTTGAATACAACGTGCTGAACAACCTCAGCATGGAAGAGCAGATCATCAAATCGGCCAACCGTGCCGTGCGCCAGGGCGTGGGCGTTCGCGTCATTTCTGGCGAACGAACCGGCTTTGCGTATTGCGATGAAATTTCCGTGGATGCAATTCACAAAGCCGCCGTCACCGCAGCCTGCATCGCAGACAGTGTGGTTTCGGTCGGAGCGGTCAACGTCACCGCTGGCAAAGCGACACTTGATCTTTATCCGGTGAAGCAATTGCTTGGCGATCAGCCGCTGGAAGCGAAGATCGAATTGCTGCAGAAAATTGATCGAACCGCGCGCGCTTATGACCAGCGCATCCGGGAAGTCCAGGCAGGGCTTTCCGACGAATTCAAAGTCGTGTTGATCGCTACTTCAGAAGGCTTGTTGATCGGCGATGTGCAGCCGTTGGCTCGGACGCGCGTGATGTGTATCGCCGATGACGACGGCAATCTGCAATCCGGCGTTTCGGGCGGAGGCGGACGGATCGGGTTTGATTACTTCAACGACACGATCATCGAACATTACGCCAACGAAGCCGCTCGGCAGGCGATTGTCCAACTAGAAGCGACGGACGCGCCCGCCGGAACAATGGAAGTCGTGCTCGGCGCTGGTTGGCCGGGAATTCTGCTGCACGAAGCCGTCGGGCACGGCCTGGAAGCCGATTTCAATCGCAAAGGCACGTCGGCGTTTTCCGGTTTGATCGGTCAAAAAGTCGCCAGCGAGCTTTGCACGGTTGTGGACGAAGGTTCGATTCCGAACCGACGCGGTTCGCTGAACGTGGACGACGAAGGCAATCCGACCGGCCAAACCGTGTTGATCGAAAATGGAATCTTGCGCGGTTATTTGCAGGACAAACTGAGTTCACGATTGACCGGCGCGAATCTGACTGGCAATGGGCGCCGAGAAAGTTATCGCCATCTGCCAATGCCGCGAATGACGAACACTTTTATGCTCAGCGGCAACGACGATCCGGCGGACATCATCGCTTCGGTCAAACGCGGACTTTACGCCGTGCAATTCGGCGGCGGACAGGTGGACATCACCAACGGCAAGTTCGTTTTTTCCGCCAGCGAAGCGTATTTGATCGAAGACGGCAAAATCACTTCGCCGGTCAAAGGCGCGACGTTGATCGGCAACGGCCCGGTCGCACTGACCAAAGTCACCGCCGTTGGCAACGATCTGGCACTGGATGAAGGCATTGGCACTTGCGGCAAAGACGGGCAATCGGTTCCGGTCGGCGTCGGCATGCCTACGATCAAAATTTCCGAGATGACGGTTGGAGGCACGAAATGACGATTTCCACTGACTTGCTTTCCGACATCATTGCTCAGGCGATCAAACGGGGCGCGACTGACGCCGAAGCCATCGCCAGCGAAACCACAGAATTTTCCGTCGAAGTCCGGCTAGGCGAAATTGAAAAGCTGCAAGAAGCGGCTTCGCGCGGGATTGGATTGCGTGTGCTGTGCGAAGGGCGACAGGCTTCGTGTTCGACTTCGGATGTGTCAGCGGAAGGCATCGAAGAATTGATCGCCAATGCCGTCGAAATGGCCAAACGAACTTCGGTGGATGAAGCCGCCATCTTGCCTGCGCGCGAAGAATTGGCGACGACGATTCCTGACTTGGGATTGTTCGATCCGGCAATTGTCGAACTGGCCCCCGAACGAAAAATCGAAATGGCGCGGGCCGCCGAAGCTGCCGCGCGCGGCTTTGATCCGCGAATCGTCAATTCCGAAGGAGGTGCTTGCAGCACGACCGTCGGCAGAACGATCCTGGTCAACAGCGCAGGCTTCGTTGGGGAATACTCCGGTACGAATTGTAATTTGGTGACAGTTCCGTTGGCCAAAGAAGGCGAACAAATGCAGGTTGGGTACTGGGGCGACACCAAGCGAAGGTTAAATGCTTTGGATTCGCCGGAAACCATCGGCAAAGAAGCGGCGCGACGTGCGCTGAGAAAACTCGGCGGGCGGAAAGCCGCCACGACGGAAGTTCCGATTGTTTTTGAGTTCGGCGCGACGGAAGACCTGTTGGGTGATTTTTTTGAAGCGGTCGAAGGCGGCGCGATTTTTCGCCGGTCGTCGTTTTTGGTCGGCCAATTGGGTGAACAGATCGCTTCGCCGTTGCTGACGATTGTGGACGACGGAACTTTGCCGGGCGAAATTGGTTCGCGGCCTTTTGACGGCGAAGGTTTGCCGACTCGGCGAACTGTCGTAGTCGAAAACGGCGTGCTGAAAAGTTATCTGCTGAATGCTTACACCGCGCGAAAATTGAATTTGCGTTCGACCGGAAATGCCGCTCGCGGATTGACCGGAGCGCCAAGCGTAGGCGTCGGAAACTTTTTCGTTGCGCCGGGAGTCCATACGCCAGAAGAAATCATTGCTTCGGTGAAAGAAGGATTTTACGTCACGGAAATGATCGGTTTCGGTTTCAACCCAGTGACGGGCGATTATTCGCGCGGAGCCGCCGGTTGGTGGATCGAAAATGGCCGCTTAAGTTTTCCGGTCGAAGAAGTGACGATTGCCGGCAACTTCAAAGACATGCTGAAAGGCATCGAAATGACCGGCAATGATTTCCGCTTTCGAGGCAAGATCGCTGCTCCGACGATCAAAGTGAATCGAATGATGGTCAGCGGCGAATGAATTACTCTGTGAATTTCAACGTTTGAGGTGAGTCATGTTTGAAAACGAAGAAGACAAAGAACTGGCCGCAGCTAAAAAACGTTCGCGCGCCATTTTGCTGGGCGGATCGGCGGTCGTCGTTTTGCTGGCCGCGATTATTATTTTGTTGGCCAAAAACAAACCGCACGAAGCCGCGTCATTGGATGATGCCGTTCGCGCCGGAAGCGTCGAGTTCGAGGCTTACAAAAGCAAAGTGGAAATTGACATCAAACCTGAAGACAAGCGCACTTACGACAATCTGATTGGCATGTTCCAGATCGAAGTCCGCGCCAACGTTACGAATCGCGGAGACCGTCCGATCACAGGTTTGGAATTGGTCGGCAAGATGTTTGATATGGAAGACAAAACCATTTCGCAACGTTCCAGCATCCCAATTCCGCGCGCCAGAACCAAGCCGCTGAACCCGGGAGAGACCATGCGCGTCAGCGTTAAAATTGACGCTCCGTCAAAAATCACCGAAGCCGAAGTCAAAGATGTGACGATTGAATTGAAAGGGCTGAAGTTGCAGTAAGCAGTAAGAATTCTGAAAAACAAAAAGGCGAGCGCAGCATGATTCATCTGCGCTCGCCTTTTTGCGTTTGGATGTGGTTGAAGCTCAGTTGATGTTTTTGATGATCGAAGCAGGAACTTCCGCAGTGGCTTCGACCGGAACGACGACTCGTTCGCGGAAAAACCGGTGCGCAATGGAGGCGTAAATTTTTCCGGCAATCGCCGTTGCGTGGTTGCCGCCAAGTTTGGAATCGGTGGTAATCACAGTCACGACAACTTTGGGATTTTCCACGCTGGAAAACGACGTGAACAAACGCAGTTTGTCGCGGTTGCCCGTACAGGTTCCGGTTTTGCCTGCAACCTGGAACATCGGATTTGCCGCAGGTCGAGCCGTTCCAAAATTCACTGCTCCAATCATGCCGGGCATCATTTTGGTGCGGTCTTCATCGGACATTTCAATCTTGCGTTTGAGTTCCGGTTTGAATTCGGCAGCGTCTTCGGCAGTGCGAGGCACGCGCGGAACATACAGGTTTCCGCCGTTGGCAATCGCCGCAGTGAAAGCCGACAACTGAATTGCCGTGACGCCAAATCCGTCGCCGTGGCTGGGCATCAATGTCGTTCCTTCTTCAGGAATAAAACCTTCGCTTTCGTTGGCGTAATTGACTCCGGTCTTTTCTCCGAAACCATAATTTTCGGCGTACTTGATGACCTGGTCGTAACCCATTGAGCGGCCAATCACCTGGAAAAACGGGTTGTTCGATTTCGCCAGCGCGTAGGTTAAATCCATGCTGGAACGCCGACTGATCTGAACGGCTTCGTCCGGTTCAATGGCTTTTTGGTTCAACGCCGCCAGCCCGACAATCATTTTGACCGTCGAACAGGGTTTGACCGGCGAACGCAACGCCATTTGTTGATTCACGACAGTAAAGATTCGTCCGGTGTTCGGGTCCATCACGACGACTGTGGCCGAACGTCCGCTCATGGCGTTCAACACCGCCTGACGAATTTCCGGGTCTTCGCCTTCGATTTGATCTTTTTCGATATAGTTGTTGGTCAGATTTCGCAATGCGGCATCGCGTGCGCGCATCGCTCTCAAACGCGCCAGATACAGCGCGCGAGCACGGCGTCGGCGAGCCGAACGCGACAATTTTGAACTGGAACCTTTGGATAAGCGGCTACGAGCGGAACGCGATTGGCGTTTGGAAGTCGCCGTGTAACGCGAACGGCTTCGGCGGCTGCGGCTGGCGACAGCTTTGCCTTTTTTGCCGGAGGATTTTTTGGCGACAGCGGCTTTTTTCTGTTTACTGTTGGCGACAGCGGCTTTTTTCTGTTTACTGGCGGTTCGTTTCTTCGATTTGGCTTGAGCCTGTGACGAAGTTCCCACGCAAACGGCCAGCAAAATCACAACTGATAACGTCGTGATAAAGCGAAAAGTCTTTTTCATTTTTCAATCCCTTTCTTGCCCTCGTTCGGGTGCGTCATCTATTTACATTCTTTGGCGTGACGCTGCCGATGAGCGTTTGGAGCAACTAGCTTCGGGGCGCTAGCGCCGGACAATAATGATTCAGCAAAGTGTACTTAACAAATTCTCTTGAACTATTTGATTCAGTCGAAGTTCGCCGACTTTACAGCTAAGGGGTTAGCGCACGGGGCGGAGTCTAACAAAACTTGTCTTGAGCAACAACCAAAGAATCCGATCGGTTCAGGCTCTATTCATTTTCAACTTCGTTGCCCGGCATATTCCTACGCCACATTATTTTCGGTCTTCAGCAAAAGAAAGTTCTTGACGCCCCCCCCCTGCAAGAGGTGTACCTTCTGCGCGTCTCAAATCCACCAAGCTCATTCAATTCAAAATTCGATTGATTGCTCGTTGCCGCGAAAGCCGGAGAGCCTGACCTGCAACGACGGTTGGTCGTTTGCCGTCAGCAGAAAGCCTCTACGCCACCCCGGAGTTTCTCTCGACAGCCTTAACCCGGACTTGTTCATCAAGTTTGTCAGCAGGAGTGTGTCTTATGGCCAAAATTCGCGTCTCTTCGTCGTTCGCCCGTTCGATAGTTTTCACTTTGTGTCTGGCGCTTTGCCTTTCCGGCTTGCCGTTTCCAGCCAGCACGCAAAGCCAAACGCCTTCGCCCGGCGTCCGCACTCAAGGGGCGCCGAGTCCCAACCTGCCTGACATTGAAGCAGTGCGTTCTGCCCAACCAAAGGAAGTGAAGATACCGCCGCCGACACCAGCAAAACGCTGTCGCCATCACGACAAAAAGTGCAAAGATCTGAAAGAGAAGAAGGCTGTGAACAGATTCGCTCCTGCTGGTGATTTCTTCAAAAGTCTGATTGCCCAAAATCGCATTCAGGTTTCGGGGCAATCATTTGATTGGCGTAGTGATAAAACAGGGCTTTTGCCAGAACTCGATTTTTTCTTTGGTGATTCACGGCGGGACGTTTCTGACTCAGGGTTTGGCGGAGAGATGGAAACCGATGAACAAAACCGTCAGCAATTGCCGCACTCATTTGCCAGTTCGCTTGTGCCTGTGACGGCGGCGCAGTTTCTCAGTTTCGAGACGATGAGAATGGACCCAAACAATCGCACAGGCGCTCCTGGCGAAGACCTTTTTTCCGGGAATTACAACTGGTCGCTTCCGCTCGTCAGCTTGGCCGGGCGTTCGGGACACGATCTGAATTTGACGCTTTCTTACAACTCATTGGTCTGGCTGAAGTCGGGTAGCTTGATGAGGTTCGACCCGGATTTGGGCTGGCCTGGTCCTGGCTTTCGTCTCGGCTTCCCAACTTTTTTTGGTCCCTACACCAATTCATTGACCAATCGCATTTCGTATCAAGTAATCACGCCATCCGGGAGCGTCATTGAGCTTCGGCAAGTCAACAGCACAACCTGGGATGCGGAAGATTCCAGCTATACGCGACTAACCTTAAACACCAGCGGCGATTACGTGCTAACCACAGCCGACGGCACACAATACATTTATGGCCAAGACCTGATAATCAAAGACCGCAACGGCAATCTGATCACAGTTACTTACAATAGCGAAAATGGTCAGATTGGGACGATCACTGATACTCTGGGGCGTGTTTTGACATTCAATTACGGCGAATTCTTTGAACTGCAAACCATCAAGCAGACCTGGAACGGCGGTCCGGATAAAACTCTGGCGACTTTTCATTATGCGGACGAAACGATCTACACCAATTTTCAGGGGATGTTTCTTGAAAACGTGACTTATGGCCAGACAATCCCTGTGCTTTCCCACATAGACCTGCCTGATGGTTCGCGCTACAAGTTTCAATACAACACTTATCTTCAAGTGAACAAGATCGAGCACTACGGCGGCCTGACCTTTTTACGATCCTGGCAATCTTACAATCTGCCGACAAGCCATTTATCCGGCGCTCAAACCGATTGCCCTCGCTTCACTCAACGCACAGACATGGCTTACGACTGGAATAATGGCGTGGCAACCAATTTTTGTTTTTCCGACCCAAACCATCCCACCAAGCCGTGTGCCTGGGAACTCAATCATCCGTGGGGACAGGTCACGGCTCCCGACGGAACTACGCAAAAACAAATTTTCGCCACCACCGGCTGGCAACGCGGTTTGCCAACACAAACTGAAACGTGGGCGAGCGGGGTAAAGAAAAAATGGACGACGTTGCAATGGGAGCAGGCCTGCGTCGGAACTTTTTATCCTTGCAACCCGCGCATACCCGAAGCCAATGTTTACGACGATACTGATGGAAACGGCATTGCCGACAATCAGCGACGCACTACGACCACTTTCACCACTTACAACTTGCCAGTTGATGTTTCCGAATACGACGCCAATGCAACGACTGTATTGCGGCGAACACACACCGATTACAATTTGACTTCGACTTATACGAATCGTCGCATCATCGGGTTGCCGTCGGCCAGCTTCTTGTACAATGGCGCGAACACGCTTTTTTCCAAAGTGGAATATGTTTACGATGAAAGCGGGTATCTGCAAGCGACTTCGGCGACGCCGACTCAGCACGATTCGACGAATTACGGCGTAGGCTTTCTGGCCGGGCGAGCCAACCAAACGACGGTTCGCCGCTACGACGTGACCAACCAGACTTCCGTCGAATGGAAAACCGGATACAACATCACAGGCTCGCCTACGTTCAGCCGAGACCCGCGTTACAGCACGACCAACGCGCAAACGACGATCAGTTACACCGATGCCTGGGTGAACGTTTATGGCACTGATACACCGACCTTGAACACTTTTGCCTACCCGACGACGGTGACGGATATGGACGGGTACTCCTCGACGATGAAATACGACTTCAATTGGGGCGCGGCGCGCTTCGTTACTGACCCCAAAGGAGCCGTGACGATGCACGAATACGAAGTGGCTGGTCGCCGATGGAAAACCACGAGCGGATACGGCAGCTCTTCGCCGTTTTACACCTCACTGAATTTCGATTCGCAGGGGAACTGGGTCAAAAGCTATTCCAGCATCGAATTGGGCCAGCCGGATTTTTACTCGATCACGACTTTCGACGGACACGGCAGAGTCCGCGCCACAGTCAGCGACCATCCCGGCAGCAGCGGCCAATATCGAGGCGTTTACAACGGCTACGACACGATGGGCAGACTGACTCAAGTCTCCAACCCAACCGAAATCAATAGCGTCTGGAATCCCGTAGGTGACGACTCAGCAGGCTGGGCCTGGAGC
>JANRKX010000156.1:0-7529 GCA_033763255.1 Acidobacteriota bacterium
GCGTCTGGCTCTATCAGATTTGCTTCCTCGCCGATTACCGCGAAGGCAAGCCAATCGCTCACATCAAAGATCATTTGGACTACGCCCGCTGGCGCATCCCATCTGGTTGATTGCATTCAACTTTAATTTGCACAGGCTTCATTTAATTTTCAAAAAATTACTTACCAGCTTGCCAGACCCAATCGCTTCAGTGCGTGAGCTGTCGGATAACCTGTGGCCGTGATTTTTTGACTGGCCTGGAACCGGCGCATCGAATCAATTGTGGCTTCGTCATAAACCCCTGTGGTTTCGCTGGAATAAAAGCCTTTGCTGGCCAAAGCCTGTTGAATTTGAATTACTCGCATTGAGTCAATGTTTACTCGACGAGATGGAGTAATTGTGCCGACATCGTTGCTTAGCTGGTTTTGAGAAGCCGGAGGGTTCAACCATTTCGAGAGATCGGTTGGATTGGTTGAGCCGTATTCAAGGACTTCGATCCGATCGGGAACAATCGAAGGTGACATTTCAGGTTGGTATCTTGGCTCTGCGTATTTGCTTGCGAGCCGGGTTCGGCCTCGTTTGCTTCGTTTAGAAGCTGACCGTCGTGAAGAACGACTGCGAGATGCTTTTGCTTGATTCGATGATTTTCTTTTTGAACTGGAAACGGCAGCTTTGCCTTTTTTACGCTTGGCTTCCGCAGTGATTGCGGTTGTAGTGATTAAAACAGCGGCAGCCAAAACGCACGTGAGGAATTGAGCGAGTCTGCGTGAGTACATTGAAAAACACCTCCGGGGCAATGGGGATTGTTATTCGTCGAGTTAGCAAAATTTCCGCGTAACTCGGCTTACGGTTTGTTGAACGAGATAAAAATCCGCGGATTCGGAAAAAGTTTTTGCCGATAAACCTGCAACACAATTGGTTCACCGGAATTGAGGCTGGTGATCGCCTCTTTGAAACCTTCGGCATTTTTGACCGATTGGCGGTTTACGCCTTCGATTACATCGTTGAGCCTCAGTCCCGCGTCATCAGAGATGCTGCCAGATTCAATCCGAATGACTGAAACTCCAATCACCTGACCAAGTTCGCGCTCCAGAATTCGGGTCGGTGTCAGTGTTTGAACCGAAATTCCCAGATTTTGTCGGAGCGGAACTGCAGAAGCCTTTTGAGCGGATACCAAGTCTTCAATTTTGCCAGCTCTCTGGCCGATGACAACTGTCAGGGTGGTTTCTTTGCCATCGCGTATTACTTTGATTGGAACAGAGGCCCCGACCGGAGCAACTGCCACCTGCCGTACCAGATCGGAATCGTCCTTAATGCGTTCGCCTCGAAATTCCAGAATGATGTCGTTGAGTTTAAGTCCTGCTTTGGCTGCCGGGCTTTCTACGATTTTATCTTCTACCGTCATTGTCTCGCTGACATTGCTGACGATGGCTCCACGGGCAGCGGACAATCCATAAACTTTAGCAATCTGAGGCGTCACCCTGTCTGTCATCGCTCCTAAAAAGCCGCGAACAACGCGCCCATTTTTGACCAACTGTTTGTAAACCGCAATTGCTTCGGACGAAGGCAGCGCAAAACTGATTCCATTGTAATCGCCTGTGCTGGTGGCGATGGCAGTGTTTATTCCAATCAATTCGCCGGACAAATTGATCAAAGGTCCGCCGGAGTTTCCGCGATTGATCGCAGCGTCGGTTTGCAGAAAGTATTGAAAGCCAACTCGTTTGTATAGTTCAGCGGAATCGCGTTCTTTGGCGCTGATGATTCCGGCGGTAACGGTCTGATCCAAACCAAACGGAGAACCAATGGCCAGAACCCAATCACCGACCCTCATCTTTTCGGAATCTCCAATTTTGGCCGCTGTCAATGGAACTGTCGGTTCAACCTTGATGACGGCAAGGTCAACTTCGGTGTCAGTGCCGATGACCTGAGCAGGTAATTCCAAGCCGTCAAAAAAGCGAACTTTGATGCGGTCTACTCTGTCAACCACGTGGCGATTGGTCAAAATGTAGCCACGCGGATCAACGATTACGCCTGATCCGTTACCACGCCTCGCCGGTTCACTGCCGCTCAGCGGTAACGACGAGTCAAAAGACGGACGCGGTAGGGAAAACATTTCGGCATCACGAGCCGATTGTTTTACTGGAAGAGTTACAGTTGAAATGTTGACGACGGACGGTTCTACCTGGCGAGCGACCTCGACAAACGCCGAAGACAATTCCGAATTGATCTCTTTGTCGCCTGCTTTGACGGATTGGGATTGGCGGGGCAGCGCAACGCCCAGAATCACACCGATGGCAAGAAAGCAGGCTGCGACGGCAATCGCTGATGCCACAAGCGCACGCCGTCGTGAACGACGATAACGTTCAAGCAATTCGCTGGTGTTGGAAGTAAAATTCTCCATAACCTCTTGTACTGCTAGCGAAAACTTTTCGTTGATCTTCAAGAAAGGATGCGGGGGTAAAGACGCTCCGAATTGAGCGGGCGGATTATACCAAACCGGATTAGCAAATTGGCAAATGGTTTTACATTGATTTGAGCTTGGCTGACAGGGCGGCTTGCCAGTTTATAGCCGGGCGTTTACCCTGATTTTCGAAGGTCTTCTCACCTTGTTCAACGACGATTTATCAACTTTTACCAAACGGAGGAATGAGCGATGAAACTGCGACTCTCGCTTTTCTGTCAGATGTTGTGCCTGTCTGTTTTGGCGGCCTTGGCTTTCACCGGATTTCCAACCGCTTCCGCGCAAGCCACATACATCGCCAGAGAGCATTACACGAAGCATGAATATCAAGTTGCTATGCGGGATGGCGTGAAGCTGTTCACGTCGGTTTATGTGCCCAAAGACGCTTCGCAAAAATATCCGATGATTATGCAACGAACGCCATACAGTGTTGCTCCGTATGGCGCGGAGACGTTTCGCCCTTTGTTAGGTCCTTCATCGTTGTTTGCCAAAGAAGGATTCATTTTTGTCTATCAGGACGTGCGAGGCCGCAACATGTCAGAAGGCGAATTTGCCTGGATGCGTCCGTTCAAGCCAAAAAAGGCGAGCGCAACCGACGCCGACGAAACCACAGACACCTGGGACACCATCGAATGGTTGCTGAAAAACATTCCGAACAACAACGGGCGTATTGGAATGTTTGGCATTTCCTATCCAGGCCATTACGCTGCACAAGCCTTGATTGACCCGCACCCGGCACTGAAAGCCGTTTCGCCCCAGGCTCCGATGGCGGACAACTGGCTCGGCGACGACATGCACCACAACGGCGCGCTCTTTTTGCCGCATGCTTTCAATTTCATCATCAATTTCGGGCGTCCGCGTACCGGCCCGGGTTTGGCGCAGTTTTCGCGTTTCGACCACGGAACCGCCGACGGCTACAAATTCTTTCTGGACCTGGGCGCGCTCCCCAACGCCCAGAAATACATGAAAAACGAAAACAAGCTGTGGAATGAATGGATGGAGCACGGCGATTACGACGAATACTGGCAGGCGCAAAACGTTCCGCAGCATTTGAAGAAAGTGACTCCGGCGGTGATGACCGTCGGCGGATGGTTCGACGCCGAAGACGTGCAAGGGCCGTTGTGGATTTACCGCGAAATCGAAAAGAACAATCCCCAAGCCTGGAACGTGCTGGTCGAAGGTCCCTGGTGTCACGGTTGCTGGTCGCGCCGCGACGGCAGCGCGCTGGGCGGAGTGAAGTTCGGGTCGAACACTTCGGCCTTTTATCAGGAGAACATCGAATTTCCGTTTTTTCTGCACTTCCTGAAAGACAAAGGCGAGATCAAATTGCCCGAAGCCTATGTCTTTGAAAGCGGCTCGAACGTCTGGAAAACCTACGAATCCTGGCCGCCGAAAAACGTCGCGGAAAAGAGTTTCTACCTGCACGCCAACGGCAAACTGACTTTCGATCCGCCGACGGCGGCTTCCGGGTTTGACGAATACGTCAGCGATCCGGCCAAGCCTGTGCCGCACCTCAACCGCATTTCGCCCGATATGACCTACGAATACATGACCGACGATCAACGGTTTTCAGCCAGTCGCACCGATGTGCTGGTTTATCAGAGCGAAGTGTTGACGGAAGACGTGACGGTGGCGGGCGAGATTTTGTCCGATCTTTATGCCTCGACTTCGGGGACGGATTCGGATTTCGTGGTCAAGCTGATTGATGTGTTCCCGGCCAGAGCGCAGCAGGAGCCTATGGACGGGTACCAAATGCTGGTGCGCGGCGAACCGATGCGCGTCAAGTATCGCAACAGTTGGTCGAAGCCGGAGCCGATGAAGCCGAATGTGGTGACGCACATTCCGTTCAAAATGCCGGACGTGAACCACACCTTCAAAAAAGGCCATCGGATTATGATCCACATTCAAAGTTCGTGGTTTCCGCTGGTGGATCGCAATCCGCAGAAATTCCTGAACATTTACAAAGCCAAAGACGAAGACTTTCAGAAAGCGACGCAGCGAATTTATCGTTCGAGCAAGTTCGCTACGCGATTGAAGATCACTGGTTTGAAGTGAAGCTAACTGAACGGGGCTTCAGCAATTGGGCGAGGGATATTGGGATTTTCGTAAGTTTTACGAGGTTCAGGTAATTCCTCGCTTTTTGCCTAAGAGTGACCACCCAGCCAACAAAAATGAGTAGGCCATTTCCTACGCAACATTATTTTTGGTCTTCAGCAAAGAAAGTTCTTGACGCCCCCCCCCTGCAAGAGATGTACCTTCTGCGCGTCTCAAATCCACCAAGCTCATTCAATTCAAAATTCGATTGATTGTCGTTGCCGCGAAAGCTGGAAAGTTTGAATCGCAACGACGGTTGGTCGTTTGTCGTCAGCAGAAAGCTTCTTTGCCACCCCGGAGTTTCTCTCGACAGCCCTAACCCAAACCTGGTTTGCCAGGTTTGTCAGCAGGAGTGTGTCTTATGGCCAAAATTCGCGTCTCTTCGTCGTTCGCTCGATCGGTTGTGTTTACACTGTGTCTGGCTCTGAGTTTCGCCGGTTTGCCGCTGCCCGCCAGCACACAATCACAACAATCACCCAATCAAGGTGGATTGCGGACTCAAGGAGCACCCAGCCCGAACCTGCCGAACCTGGACGCGACAAGAAACACTAAAGAAGCCGATCCCAAACTGCCTGCTGAAAGGAAAGCGAACCGTTGCCGATGGGCTGACACCAAGTGCAAAAAGGAAAAGGAAAAGAAAGCCGAGAATCTGAACCCAAACGGCAACACTGAGTTCAGCTCCAACAGCGAGCGGTTGATGGCCAACGCCGGCAAATTCGATTTCAGGAATTGGCGAGCAGACACGATCTCCGAACGTTTGCTGACCGCTCCGCTGGATATTTTCTCCGCCGAAGAGTTCAAGCCAGTTCACGATTGGCCAGTTGGAACTGAAGAAAGTTTTTCAATTCCTGAAAGCGCCGCTGCCGTTCAATCAATTACTTACAACGACATTATGACCGCACGCGCCGACGACAAATACCGAACCGGCACGGGCGGCGAAGACCTCTTTTCCGGCAATTACAATTGGTCGCTGCCGATCATGGGATTCGCCGGACGTTCCGGTCACGATTTGGGACTGACGCTCAGTTACAACTCTACGATGTGGATCAGAGTCGGCAATACGATGGTGTTTGATCCCGATTACAATTCGGGCAGCATCAGCCCAGGCTTCACGCTCGGTTTGCCCACATTGGCCGGGCCTTACCTGAACACCCAAAGCAACAAGAACTGTTACCAGTTGATTTTGCCTTCGGGGCGAATTGTCGAATTGCGCCAACTCAGCACCGGCACATTTGAATCCGGCGATTCCACTTACACTCGGATGACCATCGAAACTTCGGGCTACATGATCGTCAGAACGACCGACGGAACCCAGTTCAAGTATCAAAGTCCGACCGAGTGCATAGAAATCAAAGACCGCAACGGCAATCTGATTACCGTCACTTACAACGGCTACAGCCAGATTGACACGATCACAGATACGCTTGGGCGCGTTTTTCAGTTCAATTACGGCGCTTATCAAACGCTGGAATCAATCACTTTGGGCGTAGGATACACACCAACTCTGATTGCCTTGTTCAGTTACGTGGACAACACGCTTTACACCAATTTCGCCGGTTTGAGCCTTTACAACGTGTCGAACGGAATGACCTATCCGGTGCTGTCTCAGGTGTATCTGCCGAAAGACAATTCGACCTTTATCTTCGAGCCGAGCACTTACGGTCAGGTTTACGAAATTCGCCACGTTCCCGGCGGGCTGGAACGGTCAAAGATTCGATACAATCTGCCGATTACGGCGGCAGGTTTTCCCGCGCAAAGCGATTGCCCGAAATTCACTCAACGAACCGACACCGCTTATGAATGGAACACAACCGGCGTCAATACGCTTTTTCAATTCACCACTCAAGGTTCTGACATCGTTGGGCAAGTGACCGCGCCGGACGGAACTGTTTATAAAGAAATCGCTTGGGGAACAGGCTGGCAACGCGGCCTGGTCAAAGAAACGCAAACGCTGACCGGCAGCACGTTGCAAAAGAAAACCGAAACTACGTGGGATCAGGACATTTACACTTCCTACCAAAACAACCCGCGCGCCATCGAAAGCAAAGTCATTGACGTAGCCAACGGCAATCTGACGCGCCGCACCGTGATTGGTTACGTTGGCTACAATTTGCCAGCGGACGTTTACGAATATGATTCCAATCAAACGACGCTGCTCCGCCGGACTCATACGGATTACAATCTCAGCAGCACTTACACCAATCGCCGCATCATCGGATTGCCCAGCGCTCAGATGCTGTATGACGGCAACAATGTGCTGCAATCCAAAGTGACTTATTCTTATGACGACAGCGGATTTTTGCAGAACCTGTCGCCCGCGCCGGTCAATCACGACGGCGCGAATTACGGCGCAGGCTTCGTCGCCGGGCGAGCCAACCTGACCAAAACGCGACGCTACGACGTGAACGATGCCAGCGGAACCAGTTACGTCGAATCCAGCGCCGGGTATTACATTTCCGGCTCGCCTGCTTTCACGCGCGACGCGCTGAACCACCAGACGAACATTTTTTACACCGACAACTTTTCAAATGTGCCCAATCCGCCAAACACATTTGCCTACCCGACACAGATTCAAGACCCGGACGGATACTGGTCGTACATTCAATATCATTTCCACTGGGGAGAAGTGACGCGCACCACTGATCCGAAAGGCGCTTCGGCGCTCAATGAATACACGGCTTATGGGCGGTTGTGGCGAACAACAAACGAGGTCAACGGAGCTTATACCCGCTACGAATTCGCCTCGAATCAATACTTCATCAAATCGTACTCGACGATCAACAATTTGAGTGAAGAGCTTTATTCAATCACAGTCTTTGACGGGCACGGCAGAATCCGCGCCACAGTCAGCGATCATCCCGGCAGCAGCGGCCAATATCGAGGCGTTTACAACGGCTACGACACGATGGGCAGACTGACTCAAGTCTCCAACCCAACCGAAATCAATAGCGTCTGGAATCCCGTAGGTGACGACTCAGCAGGCTGGGCCTGGAGC
>JANRKX010000157.1:0-50551 GCA_033763255.1 Acidobacteriota bacterium
CGAATTGGACAGCACTTGGAGCGGCGGCGAATTGCTTCGGTGCCGCATTCACCACGGTTGAGGCCAAGGTGCCAGCCGCGACGGAGCCTGCGACGATGCCCTTCATAAACGAGCGACGTCCTTCAGATTCATCAGCAGCGATTTCGTTTGCAACGGTTTTGAGTTCAGTGTTTGCCATAGGTTCTCCTTAATGAAGTAAGATCAAAGTAATTTGCGTTAACCTGTCTCTCCGTGAGCGAATCAAAGACTGAAGATGCCACCACGCAGCGGCCCCCGCTCTGGCTGAGAAGGTGCGATTTGGTTCTCATCCACATAAGCTGAAAACAAAGACGAAAACTTGAAGTGCGATGAAAAAAAATGTAATGCTGAGGAAATTATTTTTAGAGACGAAATCCAGTTTAGAAAAGGACTCAACCGCATGAAACTCAACCGCAGAGATTTTCTCGTGACCGTCTCGGCTGTCACGCTGTCCACGCAAACCAACATGGCCGCTGTCAAAACCACCGTCTCCATTCAAGGCGACCGCTTTTTCATCAATGGTCGCCCGACGTACGAAGGCCGCAATTACAAAGGCCTGAAGATCGAAGGCCTGCTGATGAATTCGCGGATGGTGCAGGGCATTTACGATGATCGTAATCCTGAAACCCAAAGCAAATGGAAGTACCCCGACACGGGCAAATGGGACGCTGACCGCAACACGCGCGAATTTATTGCTGCGATGCCCGAATGGCGCAGACACGGCCTGCTCGCCATCACACTGAATTTACAAGGCGGCAGCCCCGAAGGCTATTCCCGCACGCAGCCCTGGCACAACAGCGCCTTTGAAGCCGATGGCAGTTTGCGCGCGGATTACCTGTCGCGGCTGGAACGCATTCTGAATCGAACGGATGAACTCGGCATGGTGGCGATCGTCGGGTACTTTTACTTTGGACAGGATCAGCGGCTGCGCGATGAAGCGGCGGTGATTCGCGCGACCAAAGAAGCGACGAACTGGTTGCTGGCCAAAGACTATCGCAACGTGCTGGTCGAAATCGCCAACGAGTGCGACAATCGCGCCTACGATCAACCGAGCATCCGAGCAGATCGCATTCACGAATTGATAAAACTGACAAAATCCATGCGGCGCGGCGGGCGGCGATTGCTGGTCAGCGCCAGTTACAACGGCGGCAGCATCCCGAAATCGAATCTGGTTTCAGAAGCCGACTTTTTGTTGCTGCACGGTAACGGCGTCAAAGACCCGAATCGCATTGCCGAAATGGTAGCGCAAACGCGCAAAGTGGACGGGTATCAACCCAAACCGATCTTGTTTAACGAAGACGATCATTTCGATTTTGACCAACCGGCGAATAACTTTTTGAAAGCCGTCGGCGCTTATGCTTCGTGGGGTTATTTCGATCCGGGCGAAAGCAATTACCGCGACGGGTATCAATGTCCGCCGGTCAATTGGGGCATCAACACCGAACGCAAACAGGCGTTCTTCAAATTGCTGAAAGAAATGACCGGCGCGTAATTGAAACGCCGAAAGGAGGGGTAATGGTCATTACTGTCACTCAGGAAACCGAAAAACAACTGACTGCTTTGGCAGAGCGCGTTGGCGCTCCGGTCGCGGTTTATGCCGGGCATTTGCTTGAGCAGAAGCTTCAGGAAAACGGCTGGCAAAACGGAAAAAATGGCTCTGGCGTTGTTGTCGAGGACAATGATGACGACACTGACCCGGATGCGCTGGCCAAAGCGATGGCAAGTTTATTGAATCGCACACCAGAAGAAATTGAGCAGGCGCGCGAACGGATATTTGCCGCCAGCAGACCGCCGCGCCCTTTGCCTGAAGGCAAAACTTTGGAGGACGTGTTGCGAGGTCAATGGCCTGGTGATGAAACCGATGAACAGGTTTTTGAAGCTCTCAGGAAATTGAGCTAATGACCCCCTCTCTTTATTTTCTGGACACAAACATCCTTGTTCATTTGGTTCGACGCGATGATCTGGGCCAATACATCAACGCGCAGTTTTCTTTGCTGACGACAGATACGCAACCGATGATTAGCGATGTCAGCGAAGGAGAGCTTCGTTCACTTGCTATTCAATGGGGATGGAAGAAAAACAAATTGGAGCAGATGGAATTTATTCTTTCCTGTTTTCTGCGGGTGGCCATTGGCGATTCATTGATTCTGAAAACCTATGCGGCAATTGACGCGCATTCCCAGGCAATCGGAAACTCAATGGGAAAAAATGATATTTGGATTGCCGCGTCGGCCAAATCAGTGGGCGCAACCTTGCTGACGACCGACAAAGATTTCGATCATTTGAACAATCTCTTCATCACGCGAGTTTGGATTGATCCTGAACGCGACAAAAAACTGAGCGTCAATTAACACCGCTCAAAACTCACTTAACAACGGAGGACTCAACATCATGGCAGATAAATCAGTATCCAGACGCACTTTTGTCAAAACCGGCGCTGTCGCAGGCGCAGGTTTGTTGATCGTTTCGCCGGAAACGGCATTTGGCTCAGTGGCGAATTCGTCGCTCGGACTTGGAATCATCGGCTGCGGAGGGCGCGGCAATTACGACGGCGGAGAATTTCTGAACAACACTGATGTCCGTGTGACGGCGCTGATGGATGTGTTTGAAGACCGCCTGCAATCCACGCGCGCCAACCTGAGCAAACAATCTGAAGCCAAAGGCCGCCCGGCAATTGCCGAAGCCAATTTGTTCAAAGGCCACAAGGCTTATGAAAAACTCGTGCAATCCAAAGACGTTGATTTGGTCTTGGTCACCAGTCCGCCGTATTTCCATCCCGACCATCTGGAAGCCGCCGTCAGCGCGGGCAAACACGTTTACCTGGAAAAACCCGTCGCCACGGATGTCACAGGCTGTTTGAAAGTGAAAGGCCTCGGCAAGAAATACGATGGAAAAGTCAGCATGCACGTCGGCTTGCAGAAACGTTATGACGTTGGCTATCGCGGAATGGTGGAACGCATTCACCGCGGCGAAATCGGCGACATCATTCTTGGGCAGACGTTTTATTACACCAACGATCTTGGCCGCCAGAACAAACCCGGCATGTCTGATTTGGAAGCTCGAATTCGCAATTGGGTTTTTGACCGTGCGTTGTCGGGCGACATTCTGGTCGAACAGAACATTCACATCCTGGACATCGTCAACTGGGCGCTGAAGTCACATCCGGTCAAAGCCACTGGCACGACTGGTCGTGCGCTTCGCAAAGAAGTGGGCGGAGTTCCGGCGGATTATTTGTGCAGCGATCATTTCATTCTGACTTACACTTATCCCGGTGACGTTCACATCAGCTTCAATTCCAACCAGTTCAAAAATCGCGGCTACCGCCAATCGGGTGAGCGGTTTTTCGGCACGAAAGGCGCGTCGGACTCGCTGCAAAGCGGCCCGGCCACGATCAACTACAACCAACTGGAAGAAGGCCAGAAAGTCGCCGACAAGGTGGATTGCGGCAAAGTTGATCTGCACGCCGCCGTCGGCACGAAGATGAAAGTATTGGTGGACGGCATCAAATCCGGCAGCTTCCAAAACGAATGCGACTTGGGTGCAGAAACTACATTGACGACGATTTTGGGTCGCATGGCTGCTTACAAAGGCCAGGAAGTCAGTTGGGACAAGATGATGAAGTCCGGCGAAAACTGGAATCTGAAATTGAATCTGGATTCGTTGGGCAACGGCGGAGCCGTTTCGATGAAGAGCTAATTCGACCTGGTTTAGGCCGAAAGACAAAACCGCAGTTCAAGGTGAATCAACGTCGCGTTTCCTTCACATTGAACTGCGGTTTTTTGTTTTCGCTCTTTGGCAAGATTGGTTCTGATTATTACGTAGCATTGCGAAGTGAAAACTACCGGACTCCGCGCTTGTCGAATTGATAACCGTGCTTGAAATTCGGGGTAAGACTTACCGTACTCCCAATCATTTCCGCGAGTTATCAATTCCCGCAAAACGAACCTGGAAACAAGGTCGCAGCGAGCTAAGCAATCAGCTTGCCAAAAAACCGGATTGAAAGGCCGCAAAAATAAACAGTCACAAATTGCTGATTTGACTTGAGTTCAGGTCATTAAAACCTCAACCAAAAAGCCAGGCTGTTTACATCGGAAGTTACAGTCGAAGCATTGGCGACACATTGCGAGACTATATCCGAGACAGCTTTCAAAGCTGTGCCTCAATCATCCACTTTCTGAAAAAACGATTCGACTTCCGCCAATTCTTCTTCGCTCAAACGAAACTCCATGCCGCCAATGACGCCGTTGACTTGTTCGGCATTACGCACACCGACAATCGCGCCGGTCACGACGGAATTGGCCAGCGCCCAAGCCAGAGCCGCTTCGCCTGCGGAACGATTATGCCGCTCAGCAATTTCTTTCAGCTTGTCGGCGATTTTCAGATTGCGGGTCAACAGCGGTTCTTGGAATTGCGGGCCGCGTCGCCGCCAGTCGTCTTCCGGCAGATTTTCCACGCGCTCGCGTGTCATCGTGCCGGTCAGCAAGCCTGATCCCATCGGCGAATAGGCAATCACGCCGACGTTGTGAACCGCGCAAAACGGCAGAACCTCGGTTTCGACTTCACGGCGAATCAGCGAATAGGGCGGTTGCAGCGAAGTAATCGGCGCGATTTTCTGCGCGCGGCATAACTGTTCGGCGTTGAAGTTGGAAACGCCGATCCAGCGGACTTTTCCTTCTTCTTTCAATTTCGCCAGCGTTGCCCAGCCTTCTTCCACGTCTTCGTCGGGTTCCGGCCAATGGATTTGATACAGGTCAATCGCGTCCACTTTCAGCCGGCGCAGACTGTCTTCGCATTCGCGGCGGATGGAATCGGCTTTCAGGCGTTTGCCGATCTGCCGGTTTTCATCCCAGACGCGGGCGCATTTGGTGAAGACGTAAGGCTTGTCCGATCTATCGGCAATCGCTTTGGCCACGACTTCTTCCGAATGGCCGAGGCCGTAAACCGCCGCCGTGTCTATCCAGTTCATGCCGGCGTCGAGCGCGGCGTGGATGGCCGCAATCGAATCGTTGTCGTCCTGCTGGCTCCAGGCAAAAGCCCAGCCCGCTCCGCCCATCGCCCAGGCTCCAATTCCCAGTGGCGTCAATTGCAAATCGCTGTTTCCGAGTTGTTTGGTTTCCATAAAGTTCCCAGATTTTGTTGGTTAATGCTTGTTGGTGAATGTGAATATCGTGCCTATTCATTACTTCAAATCGGCGAATAAATGGCAAGCGGTTTACTGGAATTGCAACGATTCATCGCCCGTCCAAACCAGTCGCCGAGGTTTATTCGCCGTTCACAGTCTGATTTCTTCCGTTCATTGAAAACAAGAGGAGAAGTAATTTTATTGCCTGTACCGTACCGGCTTTCCATCACCAAACCCATTCGAACAAAAAAGGATATTGATGCTGCGAACGATTTTTCTTTTCCTCATTTCGCTGATTCCTGTGGTGTCGGCTTTCGGGCAAACAACCGCAACGATCAAAGGGCGCGTAACGAATTCGGAAGGCAAAGGCCTGCCTGGAATCACTGCCCGGATTGAAGGTGCAAACGTCAGCGCCGACACAAACTCTGAAGGCGAGTTTTCGCTGACGGGCCTGGTCGCTGGCAATTACGCGCTGGTGATTTCCGGCGGCGGATATGTGCCGCAACAACGAACGGTCGAAATCAAAACGGACGAAACGCCGACGCTGGAATTCCGATTGGAGCGTGTGCGCGCTTCGGTGGATGTGGTCGCCGATCTGGCTGAATACCGCGTGGAAGAAATGACCACGGCCACGCGCACCACGGCGCGATTGATTGATCTGCCGCAATCGGTGCAGGTGTTTCCCAACCAATTGATCGAAGACCGCGCCATCACCGAAGGCAACGACCTGTTCCGCAACATCAGCGGCATCAATCAAAACACTTACAGCGCCATGACTTTTCGCGGCTTCACGCAGCGCGAGATTTTGTATAACGGCGCGCGCGGCAATCCCTTCGGTTCGCTGGACGGCGATGTCGCCAATTCCGGTTTCAGCACTTCGCAAATTCGCCTGACGAACATTCAGCGCGTCGAAGTGCTGAAAGGCACTGTGTCGGCGCTGTACGGCGCGGGCGAAGCCGGGGGCTTAATCAACTATGTCACCAAAAAACCGAAAGAAGTGACCGATGGCGAAGTCCAAATCCGTTTCGGCAACTTCGGACAGAAATACGTCAGTGGCGAATTGACCGGCCCGGCCACGGACAAACTGCTTTATCGCGGCGCGATTTATTTTGAAGACCGCGACAGTTTTCGCCGCTTCGCCAATTTGGATCGCCGCCCCGAAGCGCGCAATTACGACGCGGTCGGCAATTTGTTGTGGCGTCCGCGCGAACGGCATCGGTTCGGCGTGGAATACGAATTCATCAAACAGGAATTGCCCGGCCAGCGTTTGCGCGGCGTGCCTGTGGACGCCGCCGGAAACTTTTTGACCAACATTGAATGGACGGCGACCGAACCGACGGATTTCATCAAACTGGACGCGCACGTCTTCCAATTCCGAGGCGATCACGAATTCGGGCGGGCGTGGTCGGCCAATTACACGCTGCGCTATCTGGATTACGAGCGCGCCGAAAACTATCACGACCCGCGCGGGCTGAACGCCGCCACCGCCGCGGGGCGAACGATGCGCCGCGAATTCCGCGATCAATTCCGCTCGAATCAAGACTGGAGTGTTGTCGGCAACATCGTCAAAACGGCGACCACGGGCGGCGTCATTCACAACTTGCTGTTCGGCGCGGAATACGCGGCGCAGGATCACATCTTTCGTTCCGGGCGCGTGCGCGAACGCGAAGTGGCGGGCGGCGTTGTGCCCGCGATTGATTTGTTCAATCCGGTCTACGGCCTGACCAGTCAACGCAATTACAACATCACCAGCTTCGCCACGGACACAGCCGACACCGGGCGCGCGGGTTTTTACGCGCAGGATCAAATCGTCTTCAACCGATATTTTCAGGTGCTGGCCAGTGGGCGCGTGGATCGTTACAACGATGAAGGTTTTTCCGGCGTGCCGCTCAAAGGCGACGGCACATTCGCATCCGGGCGCGTCGGCGCGGTCGTCAAACCCATCGAACAGCTTTCGTTTTACGCCAGCGCGGCCAACAGCTTCATCCGCCCGCCCGTGCTTTCCCAAGCGCCAAGCGCCAACGGCCCGCACGACCCTGAAACCGGCGTGCAGTTTGAAGCTGGAGCCAAAGCTGAGTTGTTGAATCGCAAACTGTTTCTTTCCACGGCGGTGTTCAACATCAACAAGGAAAACGTGCTGCGTCCCGATCCGAACTTCGGTCCGTCGGGCAACAACTTCAATGCTGTGTTGGCCACCGGCGCGGCGCGTTCGCGCGGCGTGGAATTCAACGTCGAAGGCTTTTTCACGCGCGCCTGGTACGTGGCGTTCAACTACGCTTTCGTCAGCACGCGCATTACCAAAGACCCCACGGCGTCATTGATCGGCCAACCGCTGGCCAACGCTCCGCGCCACACGACTGGATTGTTCACTCGTTACAACATCACTGAACGCACGGGCGTCGGCTTGGGCGTTGAACAGGTCAGTGATCGCGTTGAACCTTTTGCGGGCATTCGCGCTGACGGTTACGCGATTCTTGACCTGAGTTTTTACCAGCAACTGACCAAGCTGGCTCGGTTGCAATTGCAGGTGACGAACGTGACTGATGAACGCTACGCCGTCAGTTCGCTGTTTGCCGCTCGCGCGGGGAACTTTCCCGGCCAACCGCGCGCCTTCGTGGTGACGCTGGCATTGACGCCTTTTCGCAAGCGATGAAATCAAATTCAACTCGCATTGAATCCATAGACTTGCTGCGCGGCGTGGTCATGATCCTGATGGTCATTGACCACGCCCGCGAATACGCCAATCTGCCCGGCGTTGGCGATCCTGTGGATATTTCGCAAACCAGTCCCGCGCTGTTTTTCACGCGCTGGATTTCGCATTTCTGCGCGCCGGTTTTTGTCTTGCTGGCGGGAGTTTCGGCGCGAATGGTCGGCGGGAAATTGCGAGACACTTCGGCGCTGGCGTCTTACCTGCTCAAACGCGGTGTGGTCTTGATCCTGCTGGAATTCACCGTGGTGGATTTTTCGTGGAAGTTCAATTGGGGCTGGCCGCTGTTTTTCATGCAGGTGATTTGGGTGATCGGCGCGGGAATGGTGTTGCTGGCGGCGCTGGTGCATTTGCCCGCGCGCGTCATCGGCATCATCGGGGCGGTGATTGTTTTCGGCCACAACCTGCTTGATGGAATCAGCTTCGCGCCCGGCACGGCGGCGTTTTACCTGTGGTCAATCCTTCATCAGAAAAACGTCTTGCCGCTGTTTGGCGGTTATTCGGTGCGGACGACTTATCCGTTGATTCCACTGGTCGGCGTGATGGCTTTGGGATATTGCCTGGGCGCGTTGTTCGTCGCGGATGCCTCCGCCGAAAAACGCAAACGCACGCTTTGGCAATTGGGCAGCGCGGCAATCCTGTTGTTCATTGTGTTGCGCGTGTTCAACCTTTACGGGGAGCAGAACCCTTTCGCTGTGCAAGCTGACGTTGCGCATACACTGATGGCATTGGGCAACGTAACCAAGTACCCAACTTCATTGCAATTTCTGCTGATGACGCTAGGCCCGGCAATGTTGGCGTTGGCAGCCTTTGAACCTTTGCGCGGCGCGTGGCGGAAACCGCTGCTGATTTTCGGGCGCACGCCGATGTTTTATTACATCGCGCATTTGTACCTGCTGCACGCGCTGGGATTGACGATGGCTTTGGCGGCGGGACATTCGTGGGCGGAGTTTGATTTCAAAACAAAAATTACCGGGATGCCCGCCGCATTCGGGTTTCCGTTGTGGGGCGTGTATCTGTTTTCGGCGGCAACGATCATTCTGCTTTATCCGGCTTGTCGTTGGTACGACGGATGGCGACGGCGAAGCCCTTCATGGATCGCACGTTACATTTAGCTGAGTTCGTTCGGCCTCTTCGGCTTCTTTTCGCGCCAAGCCTTCGCGTCCATCGTAACTGATGAATTTCGGCAGCAGCACGGCCAGCACGCCGGAACCGAGCACGCACATCACACCGCCGGAAACGACTGAAAAACCCAAGCCGAATCGCGCCGCGACCAAACCTGCTTCGGCGTTGCCCAGGTAAGGACCTGTCAGATAGCTAATCATTTCAATGCCGGCCAGCCGTCCGCGCATGTGGTCTGGAATGGTTTGATTCCAAATGGTCATGCGAAACACGCCGCTGACCGCATCCGCCGCTCCGGCCAGAGCCAAAAACAACAGCGCCAACCACAAACTGCCGACCAATCCAAAAACGACAATCGCCACTCCCCACAACGTAGCAGCAATCGTCACAGCCAAACCGTGTCTGTGAATCTTGTTTGTCCAACCCGAAGTCAGCGACACCGCCAGTGCGCCCACCGCCGGCATTGCGTAAAACAATCCGACGGACGCGCCGCCGAAACTTTCCGCAATGGCCGGAAACAGCGCGATGGGCATGCCGAAAAACATGGCGTTGATGTCTATCAGATAAGTGCCGAGCAGTTCCTGACGGCTGCGCGCGTATTTCAAGCCTTCGACGACCGAGCGCCAACTTGGCCGTTCGTCTTCGTCAAGCTTCGCAGGCATTGGCACGGATCGAATCAGCAACAGCGCCAAAATTGAAACGACAAAAGTCGTCGCATCAATCGCAAAAGCGACCGCCGCGCCGAAACTCGCGGCAATCAATCCGGCCAGAGCCGGGCCGACGATGTAACTAAAACTGCCGCGAAACATGCTCAGCGAAGCGACCGCTGGGATTTGTTCCGGCTTCACCAGTCGCGGTGTCAGCGCCTCCAGCGCCGGGCGATGCACGCCGTTCAGCGCCGCAAACAGCGCCGCCACAGCAAACAACAACCACACGCGCGGTTGAGGCGACAACGCATTCGCTACCAGTAAACCGCAACAAACAATCAAACCGAGTTCGGCAACGACGATCAAGCGTCGCCGGTCAACAAAATCCGCCAGCGCGCCGCCGACAAAAGCCATCACCAACATCGGCACGAATTCGGCCAATCCCAGCATGCCCACGGCGAAATTCGATTTCGTCAGTTGGTACATCTGCCACGGCAACACCACGTAGCTGATGGACGAACCGAACGCCGAGACAAATTGCCCAATGAACAACAATCGGAAATCGCGCGATGCACGCAGAGGGGTCAAATCAATCGCCAGCGCATTGAAGATGTTTTTTTTAGAACCCATATCTAAATCTGTTTGAAATGAGGTGCTGTACCTTGCAGGAGATATTCGAAATGCAGATACAGCATCAAATGAAACATTATTTGGATGTGCCTAAGTCAAAGCAGAAAGCTTTTAGACAGGGTTGCCAGGATTTTTTTAGGATGAACAGGATTCAAATCTAGCCGAAACGCCGTAAACAAATATCTGTTTCGGTTCATTCAGTTTTAAGCCAGCGCCTGATCGAAATCGCGCAGCAAATCGGTTTCGTCTTCCAACCCGACGGAAATTCGCACCAGTCCATCGTTGATTCCCGTGGCGGCGCGTTGTTCCGCCGACAACTGCAAACTCCACATCAAAGCCGGATGCACGACCAGCGTTTCAAACCCGCCCAGGCTGGCCGCGCGCACGCCGAGTTTTAACGAGGACATCAGTTTGTCCGCTGCCGAATATCCGCCGCGCAGTTCCACGCTGAGCATTCCCGTGAAACCTGTCATTTGCGCATTGGCCAGCTCGTGTTGCGGATGCGATTCCAAACCGGGGTAATACACGCGTGCGACTTTCGGGTGCGATTCCAGAAACCTGGCCAGCGCCATCGCATTCCGGTTGTGGCGTTCGACGCGCAGCCCCAGCGTTCGCAACCCGCGCAACAACAACCAGGCGTCGAACGGGCTGAGCGCGGCTCCGGCGACCAAGGCGAATCGCCAGACTCGCTCCAGCAAATCTTTATTACCGACCATCGTTCCGGCGGTTACGTCGTGATGGCCGCCGATGTATTTCGTCGCGCTGTGAATGACGGCGTCAATGCCCAGTTCCAACGGACGCTGATTGATCGGTGTGGCAAAGGTGTTGTCGCAAATTGTCGTCAGGTTGTGCGCTTTGGCCAGTTCAACGATGAAGCGCAGATCGGTCAATTGCATCAACGGATTGACCGGCGTTTCGACATAAATCAGTTTGGTGTTGGGCTGCACGGCTGCGGCGAATTCGGCATTGTTGGTTTGATCCACGAAACTGACTTCGATGCCCCAACGCGGCAGGATGTCTTTCAACAAAGTCGTCGCTCCGGCGTAATGATTTCGCTGGGCAATGACGTGATCGCCGGAGTTCAACTGGCTGGCGATGGCAGAAAAAATCGCGCCCATTCCCGACCCAAACACCAGCGCCAGTTCGCCGCCTTCCAGTTCGGCCAGCGTCTGTTCGACCATCGCGTGGTTTGGATTGCCGTACCGTGTATAAAACTCCTGCGGTTTGGTGGCGACGGCGATTTCGGCAAACTCTTCGGCGGTTTCGGCTCCGAAAGTGGTGGTTTGCCAGATCGGCGGGCTGATTGCTGTGGTGCGATTCAATTCTTTGGCGGCGTACACCGCCTTGGTTTGCATGCCTTCCAATTCAAATTTCTCTTTTGCCATTGGTAATGGGTTGGTACGGAACCGGGAGCGGTAGCGACCGGGTGGTTTTGTGATATGCGTGCTCCGAAATCAACCGGTCGCTACCGCTCCCGGTTCTGCACCAGTGTTAATGTTGTGAAAGATGTGTGTATTGCAGCGTCATCAACGCCTGTTTGATGGCGACGACCGCTGCATCGAATTGCGCTTCGTGAACCAGCACAGCGTCGGTGCTGTAAGTCGAAACGCTCAAAATGCTGATGTCGGCGGCGGCCAATGCGCGGCTGATTTCAGCGATAAACCCGACGACCGAAAAATCCAGAAAGGTGTCGAAGCGGATCATGCGCCAATCGCCGCGAGCTTGTGCGCCGGGGAAACGGTCAGCAATCTGTTGCCAGTGATCTTCGGCAATCATCAACGTGATTTCCTGCTTGTCGCGGATCAGCGAAACGAAATCATCGGTTTCCGGCAAACATCCAACCGCTGCGCGGTATTGTTCCAGCGGCAAGCTCGCCACGGCATATCGGGTTTCAGGAAGATACAGTTGAATTGCCATAAGGTTATTCAATCACGGCGTAGGCTCTGACGGGGAATGTCCCTACGCCGCGAAATTTGACCGGTGCGGCGTGAAAACGAAATCCCGTTAGCGGCAGTTTGTCCAGATTGCACAGATGTTCGGCGATGGGAATGCCCGCGCCGAGCAAGACTGTGTGCGCCGGACGTTGGCCGTCGTTCATATCGTCAATGTTGACCGAATCAATGCCGACCAGAGCGATTTCGGCGGCAACTAAAAACTCTGCTGCGGCGCGCGTCAAAAAAGGAGCCTCTTTGCCGTACTGCTCCATTCGCCAGTACGCATCCCAGCCGGTGCGAATCAGCACGGCACGGTTTTTCAGCGCGAGGTTTTGAAACTGGTCAACGTCAATCGCACGGCTGGTTCGCCGAGAGGCATCAATTACCAGCCCTTCCAGATTGGCCAGCCGCTCCAGCGGCAGCGAAGCCAGATCACCGCCTTCGGCAAACCGATGAAACGGCGCGTCCACGTATGTTCCGGTGTTGGCGATCATTTCGATGCGCCCGATCTGAAACGTCGTGCCTTCGGAATATCTGCCGGGCGCAGCGTCGCGGCTCAAGTAATCGGAAATGGCCGGAACAGGCAAGCCGGGATAGGTGATCATCCCGGCTTCAATTTCGTGGCTTACGTCAATTAAATTTCGTGACATTTCGCTTCAATACGCGGACTCGAATTGCAGAACGCGAAGCTTTTCGATTTGGGCGCGGGCGCTCAGGTTCAGAAATTCGACTCCAACCACCTGGCCGCGTTCGTCGTAATCCAGAATTACACCCGGCTGCACTTCTTCCGATTCGACAATGGCCGATTCATCCAATCGCAGATAAAGCGTGTCAGTTTCCTTGTCTATTTTCAGCCTCATTTTCTTTTCTCAGTTTTCTTCGACAAACGTCGGTCAAAAAACACAGTCACGATTCGGCGAGGATCGGAGTTTGGGTTTACCACAACGTGCAAAACTCGCCTGTCCTTTTCTTTGATCGCTTTTGTAAAGTGTAAATTACCGTCTTCACCCATTCGTTTTCTGGTTGAAGTATTGACGGTGCGCCAAACCCATTCTTCCAAGATATTGCGCTCTGCCAGCATTTCTTTGGCATGACCTGAAAGCTCGAATTCTGGCATTGGCACACCTTCCCAAAGTTATCGCATTGCCGCTTGAGGCCAGCCGGATTTACGAAGTTCTTGCTTCAATCTGGCCATCGTTGCTTCGACCTCTTCCAGCTTGCGCGGAATCGAAGCGGACATGTTCACCGGGTCGCCGGTTGTCACCAGAATGTCGTCTTCGATGCGGATGCCAATACCTTTGTATTTTTCAAACGCGGGGCGAACGGCTTTGATGAAGCGTTCGTTTTCTGGCGTTTTCGGCAACCAATCCAGCGCGTCCGGGCGAATGTAAATTCCAGGTTCGACGGTCAACACCATGCCCGGCGCCAGTGGCGTGCGGTAATCGCCGACATCGTGAACATTCATGCCGATCCAGTGGCTGGTTCCGTGCATGAACCACGTGCGAAATTCATTGTTGTCCTTGGACGTAATCAATCCGAGTTTGAACAAACCGTCTTTGATGATTTCCGCTGTCACGCCCTGCACGGATTTGGTGTTGGACGCCGGGTCGAAGACTGCGCCGACGACATTGCCTGCGCGAACGCGATTGATCGAAGCCGTCTGCGCGTCATACACAATGCGATAGATGTCTGCCTGCTCTTTGGTAAATTTGCCGTTGATCGGAATCGTCCGCGTGATGTCGGCGGTGTAATGGTCGAATTCCGACGCGCAATCCATCAACAGCAAACTGCCATTGTCGAGCGGTTCCTGGTTGGTGATGTAATGCAGCGTCGTGGCGTTCGCGCCCGCGCCGACAATGCACGGATAGCCCCAGTTGTCGGCTCCGCGCCGTTTGAAGGTGTATTCAAATTCCGCCTGGATTTCATATTCGAACATCGTGGGCGAAGCGACCGCGAACACGCGATGAAAGGCTTCAGAAGTGATGTCGGCGGCGTGTTGCAACAGTTTCAGTTCCCAATCCGATTTCACCAATCGTAATTCGGCAAAAATGGGATGCGCCGAGCGAATCTTCAAACCGGAATTTGCGGCTTTCAGGTTTTCGGCGAATTCGTGTTCGTGGCGATATTCGCGCAGGTCGCGGCCTTGCGGCGTCAGCAGATAAATTTCCGCTTGATCGCTGCTGGCGGCTTCGATGAAGGTTTGAAACTCAGTTTTCCATTGCGCCAGCAACTCGGTGTTTGGTTTTGAAGCCGTACCGCGTTTGGCAATGGCGGCTTCCGCTTTTGGCGCAAGCGTCGCCAAAAATCCATTCAACAAACTCATGTCCCAAACTTCCTGAATGCCGCTACGCCCGCGAGCGTCATCGTTGCTCAACATTCGGCCCGTCCAGGTTTCGCGGCGCGGGTCGCGTTTGGGAACGAACAAAATTTCACGGGTCTTTTTGGCTCCGGGAATCAGCACCAGCGCGGCTCCGTCCTGATTGATGCCGGTCAGGTAATAGAGATTGTTTTCCTGTCGGTAGTGGTAATCCACGTCGAAGGTGTAAATGCGCGGTTCGGTGCTGAACAACACCATGATGGATTTGTCGCCCATCCGCTTCAGGGCTTCCTGACGCCGTTTGGCCAACTCCGCCAGCCGTTCGGCTTCGGAAATCTTCGGCGCAGGCGGAGCAATGCGCCAGGCTTCTGGCGCGGCGGAACTTGTCGCTTCGACCTGCGGCGCGGTTGGCAACGCAGTCAAAATCAAAACGGCCAGCGTCAGCACAAACGCTGCGACGCTCAAACGGCGGAAATTCGTTTTCATCGGTTCACCTCAGTTTTGTGAAGAGAAATTACGTCAAACCTGCAAGCCAAATGTTTGACGAATCAGTTTGCGAACATTTCGACAACTTTTGATTGCGTCTTTTGCAGTAGTTTTTGTGGCGTTTATACCCGGATAACGGTAATCAACAGCGAAAGCAGTCAGAAAAGACAGATCGTTTTGCAAAACGCTCCAACTGGGTTCCACTGTTTGAGTCAAGTTAAGTAACTGAACCAGATCATGCGTTTTCCTGAATGTGAGACCCGCTTCGACCAGACGGGCTTTCAGATATTTTTCAGCGCATTGCTGAGCAGAAAAACAAGCCAGATCGTAATTCGGGTCTTTGCGAGCACGGGCTTCACGCTGTGCGCTAATCCAGTCTTTCTCAGCTTTGACGATCCATTCTGTCGTGATCGGCTTCATAAAGAACCTCTCCTTGCTCGACGATCTCTTGCATAAATGGGTCGCCCATTCCAATTCGTTCTTGAACTTGTTCAGGAGTTCTGACCAGCAAATCAACGGCCAAAGGCGTTTGAATCAGCGATCTGATTGCGCCAGCTTGATAAGCAGGATGACCTTCGAACGGCATGACAACCATCAAATCAACATCCGAATCAACAGTCGGCGAGCCATAGGCATACGACCCAAACAGCAGGACTTTTTGCGGATGACAAGCATTCACAATTTGACTACACAGGTCGGCGATTTCTTTTTTGAGGACTTTGCCAGCTTTCATACGAGTTTCAAGTTTTCAGGAGATTTTGATCAGCAGCCACAACAATAGCACGTGAAAAGCCCAGATCGTAAGCGCGTAAGGCAATTGGAATTTGATGACGCCGTATTGATCACGCAAATTCAGCAGCGCCGCCGGGACGATGTTGAAATTCGCCGCCATCGGAGTCATCAACGTTCCGCTCGATCCGGCGGTCAGCGTAATGATCGCCGCCATTGCCGGGTTTACCCCGAACGGTTGGATAATCAGCGGAACCAGCACGCCGGTTGCAATCACCGGAAACGCCGCGAACGAATTGCCCATGACAATCGTGAACAGCGCCATTCCCAGACAATTGGCCAGCACCAGCAAAAACAGGTTGTTGCCGGGAATCACTGCTTGAATGCCGCCCGCGATCAAATCGCCAACTTTGGCGGCTGTGAAAATCACACCCAGCGAAGCCAGCAATTGCGGCAGGATGTTCACCGCGCCCATGGCTTCGTTCAATCGGCGGCCTTCGTTCATCAAGGTTTTGAACCCGGCGCGCGTCAGTCCCAATGCGATGACCATTGCCGCTACGCCGCCGAAACCCAAACCGATCAGCGCGCCTCGATTGGCGTCCATTCCCAATTGCCGAAAGAGAATGGCAAAGAAAAACGTGACCACAGGAATGGCAATCACCGGCACGAAGATTTGGTTGCCGAACGTTGCCGGAGCGCGGAGATTTTCTCCGCCTGGTCCGCGGACATCCTGTCCGCCCGTTTCCTGTTGTTCACTGCTTCCACGTCCAACACGCCCCAATCCATCCAACGCCACCATCGCCACCACCAGCAAGCCGGTCAGCCAATATGGCATCCAGCTTCCAAACGCGAAAATCACGCCCAGCACCAACCAGAACATTCCACTTCCGATTCGTCGTGGATTGCTTTTGTCGGTAAAGGTCATCGCCGCAAAGATGAACAACACCACGCCGGTCAGCACATACACGACATCCAGATTGAATAGCTTTTCGATCATCGCGCGGCCTCCCGGTTCAACCAGCGATCCAGCAGCCAAAACTGCACCGCGCCAAACAAGATCGAAGCCACGACGACGGGAATCGTGTACTTGACCAAATCCCACACGCCGACGGCAAAACCCAATCCGTTCATCACGCCATACACCAGCAAAATTCCGGCCTGCACCGGAGACAGATTCTGGCCGTAAAAGTTGCCGTAATTTTCAGCGGCGGCGTTAGCGGCTTTGATGCGTTCTACCGAACGCTGGTTCAGAACCGGGAGCGGTAGCGACTGGGCCGATTCAGTGGTTGCCAAACTCGCCGAGTCGTTACCGTCTTCCGTTCCGTATGATGAGCTTGCCGGGTCGCTACCGCTTCCCGTTCCGTATGATGAGCTTGCCGGGTCGCTACCGCTTCCCGTTCCGTACCGAGATGCCGCGCCCAGCGACATCGGAAACACCAGCGGACGAACGAACGACGGATGGCCGTTGAGCCGGATGCCAATCGCTCCATGCAGCACGCGAAAAAGCTGATAGACGATTTGCAATCGTCCAACCGTCGCCGCGCGTATGCCGCGAATCAATTTGGCGGATTGTTCCTGCAATCCGAACCGTTCGCTCAAACCGATGGCGGGCAGCGTGATGATGAACAGCGTCATCAGCCGGTTGTCGGCAAAGGCTTTGCCCAGCGTGTTGATGATGCCGGTCTGCCCCGGCTTGGTCAGAAACGGCAGAGCCTGGAAAAAACCTTCGTTGGAAAACAGCGGCAGCCCGGCAACCAGACCAGTCACCAACGCGGCCACCATCACCACCAAAGTCGTTCGCAGTTTCAAGGCGATGCCGACGACAATTATGACGACGCCGATCAGCGCAAAACGATTTGCCATAAGTTGTTTGCCTGAAAATGAATCACGCCGCCGTTCGCTTCGGCAGCTACCAGGCGGCGTGATTCGAGATAAACACCGATGTTTGCTTCAACCTAATCCAGTTGAGGGTATTTTTTGTGCCAGTCGGTCGTTTGTTGAAACGCCATCGCCACGCGCAACGGAGCGGCTTCGTCATACAAATTACCGGTGAACATAATCGCTTGCGGCAGTTTGTTGATGAATCCGCACGGCGTAACCACCGCCGGATGTCCCGTCAAATTCGTCACCAGCAAGCTGGCGCTGCCCGGCGCAGGCGTCACAAAACAATCCCAGTTCGCCATCAGCTTGTCCATTTCGCGCATCAACAACGTTCTGGCGCGTTGCGCGCGAATGTATTCCACAGCCGGGATGAATCGCGCCGTGCGAAAACTGTTTGGCCAATCGCCAGCGGCCTGGCCGGACAATTGATTGACTCTGCCATCGCGCGTGATGTCGTCAAAAGCAGCAGCGGCTTCGGCGTTCAAAATCGTCCGCAAACTTTGCGAATCGAATTTCGGCAACTCGAACGGTTGCAGATTGGCTCCGGCTTTTCGAAGAGCTTCCAAAGCGTCGGCGTAAATCTTTCGGCGTTCGTCAGCGTTTCCGCCTTGATTGTTGCCGCCTCCTGCTGCCGGTTCGAACTCGGCTTTGATGTAACCGATCTTCATTTGCGAAAGCGGACGATCAGGATTCCAGTTGAAGGGAACGTCTTCGACGGTCAGGTCATGACCATCAGGGCCGTAAATGCTGGCGAGCACTAACGCGCAATCTTCGACCGAGCGACACATCGGCCCGATCTTATCCATCGTCCAGCTCAACCCCATTGCGCCGTAACGGCTGACTCGGCCATAAGTCGGACGCAAACCTGTGATGCCGCAACGCGACGAAGGCGACACAATCGAACCCAGCGTTTCAGTTCCAATCGCAAAGCCAACCAATCCGGCTGAAGTCGCCGAAGCCGAACCCGCCGACGAACCCGACGAACCGATGTTGGTTTCTTCCGGCTGCCATGGATTGCGCGTCATGCCTTTGAACCAGCGCCCGCCCATCGCCAGCGCGCCCATCGAAAGTTTGGCGACCAACACGGCTCCTGCTTCGCGCAACCGTTCGACGACGGTCGAATCGTAATCAATCATCTGGTCTTTGTACGGCTCGGCTCCCCAAGTGGTCTTGATGCCTTTGGTGGCAAACAGGTCTTTCACGCCGCAGGGAATGCCGTGCAGCGCGCCGCGATATTTTCCGGCTTTGATTTCTCGGTCGGCGGCTTCCGCTTGTTGCAGCGCCAGTTCTTCGGTCAGCGTCACCACGCACAACAATTTGTCGCCGTATTTTTTCAACCGCGCCAAATACATCTTGGTCAATTCGACCGAAGAGACTTTGCGCGTGCGAACCAGTTCAGACAATTCGGCGACGGTGGCAAAAGCCAGGTCTTCGACCGAGTTGAATTTTGGCGCGGCGGTTTTGCTGTTGGCGCGAGCTTTCGCCGGTTTGGCGGAAACGCGCTGGCGATAAGTTTTGAGCTTGCCGGGCAGCGCCGGGTGAAACGCCGTCGCCGGTTCGGTGTCGAGCGGCACTTCAATCTTTCGCAGGTTTTCATAACTCGACAGATTTCGGTTCACACCCGGCAGCGCCATGTTTTCGTGCGCTTCGGTAAATTCCAGGCCGATGATTTTCTCAGCAGCCTGCATCATTTCGCGCGTGACGCGCTGAGCGGTTTGCTGAGTTCCGCCGCCTTGCGCGTTGCGAGCTTGCGCCGCTGCGGAATCGGGATTGGTGATCGTCAGCCCAGCGGCTCCAGCGGCAGGCAATAATTTGACGAATGAACGGCGATTGAGTTTCTGGTTTATGTCAGACTTATCGGAACGGGACTTTTTCATGATGCTCCTGATACGGTTGTCTTGCTTGAGTTCGGATGTTTCCGGTATCGTCACTGCTGACTTTATCATCAATGACGAATTCTTTACTTGAAGGTGCGTATGATCTCTCAGATCGAGGCGCGTAATTTTCGCTGCCTGAAGTACATCAATCAACCTCTCCAGCCATTTCATGTTCTGGTCGGGCCAAACGCCAGCGGCAAAACGACCTTTCTCGACACGATTTCGTTTTTAGGAACTCTGGTTTCTTCAGGGCTTGATGCCGCAATCGGCGAACGAACGCAGAACTTTCTTGATCTGTTGTGGGGGCGAACTGGCACAGAATTGGAGTTGGCAATCGAAGCGGAAATACCGGTTGAGTTGCGCGAAAAACTAACTCGCAAAGATTTCGAGCGAGTGCGCTACGAAGTCACGCTGACAACAGACGACAAAACCAGCGAAGTTTCAATCTCCGCTGAAAAGGTGTTGCTGAAAAAAGCGGAACTAACTGTCGGCGGTCTCAGAGATACGTTCCCAATTTTTCCGACCTTAGCAGCAGACAGACTTGCTCTACAAAGGAGCAAGAAAGAAACACGAATCGTTATCAGCAAAACTCCTGATGGGAAGGATCATTTCAAAGCTGAAATTGAGGAGAATGGGAAGGTTTGGGTACCTGTATTTAAGCTTGGACTACGTCGGTCGGCGCTTGGCAATCTGCCGGAAGATGAATCTAGGTTTCCAATCGCTACATGGTTGAAGACATTACTTACCGAAGGAGTTCAGTCTTTTGCGCTGAACAGTTTGTTGATACGCAAAGCCAGTCCTTCGGGGCAGGTTCGCGGTTTCAAGCCTGACGGATCGAACCTGCCTTGGGTAATTCACCGACTTCAACACTCTGCGCCAGATCGTTTTTCTGACTGGATCGCTCACCTGCAAACGGCGCTGCCTGACATTGAAAGCATCCGCACCATCGAACGTGAAGACGACAAGCATCGTTACCTGATGATTTGTTACAGAGGCGGTTTGGAAGTTCCTTCCTGGATGGTTTCGGACGGCACGTTGCGTTTGCTGGCGCTGACGCTGCCAGCATACTTGCCGGACTTCAAGGGAGTTTATCTGATCGAAGAACCGGAAAACGGCATTCATCCTCGCGCAGTCGAGACGATGTTTCAATCGCTGTCTTCGGTTTACGGGGCGCAAATGTTATTGGCTACGCACTCGCCGGTCATTCTGAGCATGGCGGAAGCCAAATCGGTTTTGTGCTTTGCCAAAACGCCGGAAGGCATTACGGACATCGTTCGCGGCGACCATCACCCCAGGCTGAGAGAATGGCGAGGCGAAATGAACCTGGGAACGCTGTTCGCCGCCGGAGTGTTGGGGTGATCGGATGAAAAATCTTGTTCTTCTTGTGCCTGACAAAAACATCGAACACACGATCAAAGGCGTGCTGACTCGCCATCAAGCTTTGGGCATTCGCCAGCTTGTTTATCAGCGCGACTTTGATTGTTTTGTTCACCCGGAACACGATCCCGGATGTTTACGCACCAGCGAAAGTTTCCTGCGGCCATTTTCCAATCAGTATGAACATGCGCTTGTGCTGTTCGACCGCGAAGGTTGCGGCAAGGATCAATCGCCTCGTGAAGCCATCGAACAGGAAGTCGAGTCTCGCCTGTCGTTGTCCGGTTGGAACGACCGCGCGAAAGTGATCGTGCTTAATCCTGAAATTGAAATCTGGGTCTGGAGCGATTCGCCTCACGTGGACAAAGTGCTCGGTTGGGAAGGAAAGCAGCCCGATTTACGAACCTGGCTAGCAAATCAAAGCTTTCTTGTTCCCGGCCAGTTGAAACCGGAACGCCCAAAAGAAGCGATGGAAACTGCTTTGCGTCAGTCGGGGAAGTCACGGTCTTCGGCGCTTTACTTTCAACTGGCGGAAAAGGTCAGCCTGAATCGCTGTGTTGATCCGGCCTTTTTGAAACTCAAAAACACACTGCAACAGTGGTTCGCCACATAAACAGATAGAGGAGTCGAAACTTGCGAAAACAACTCATACTTTTCGGATTGCTAATCGCGCTGGCAATGCCTGCCTTCAGCCAGACAAAACCTGCTCGCGCCGGACAAGCTCGACTGGCTGCGCCTGCCGCTGGCGCTGAAGCCCAACTGAAAAAGCTGGAGCGAGAATGGTTCGCCGCTGTCGTTAAAAAAGACGCCGTCGCGCTGAATCGAATCTTTGCCGACGATTTCACCGCCATCAACTCGGACGGCAGCTTCATCAACAAAGCCCAAACAATAGAGATGGCAAAATCCAACACGATGAAGCTGGATGAAATTCGCAGCGATGAATTCAAGGTGCGATTGTACGGATTGACGGCGGTCGTCACCGGTCGCGCGACTTACATCAACGAAGGAAAAACCGTCCGCACTTCCAGTCACTCGGAAGTTTGGGTCAAACGCGCCGGAGCCTGGAAAGCCGTGTCGTGGGTTTCGATTCCGCTCAAAGCTTCTGTGCTGGGAGCCAAAGCCGTGACGACCGAATCCGGGTTGAAATACGAAGACCTGGTTGTTGGCACAGGCGCGAGTCCGCAGCGCGGCCACGAAGTCACAGTGAATTACACTGGCATGCTGGAGGATGGAACAAAGTTCGATAGTTCCGTTGATCCGGAGTTCAACCATGTCCAGCCGTTCAAATTCGAGATTGGCATTGGCCGCGTCATCAGAGGTTGGGACGAAGGCGTGATGAGCATGAAAATCGGTGGCAAACGCAAGCTGGTGATTCCGCCGCAACTCGGTTACGGCGGGCGCAACATGGGGCCAATTCCGCCGAATTCAACGCTGGTGTTTGAAGTCGAATTGTTGGACACCAAAGAGAAAAACTGAGTCGCAGGACTTCTTACGGTTCAGAAATTGTCCATACGAAAGCGTCAAGCGCGGTCACGGCTCTTATGCGATATGGTGTAAGAGCCGATTTCCGTCGCCGCTGAATCCGGCCGAAGTGGTTGCGAATAAAGCCCTTTTGCCAGACTTCCAGGAAAGTTTGGCGGCACATTGCTTGCTGGCAGAAATTTCCTAACCCCAAAGAATCTTCCGAAGAGATTGATAATCAACCGTCGAGGTTTCGGGTTTCCAGCCTCGATTTTGCGCGGAGGGAAAGATGCTCTTTGCGACTGCTTCAGAATTGCTTGGTAATTTGTTCGCCAAACGCCGCCGAACACGAGCGGCGCTGGTGCTTGGTTTTTTGGCTTCCATTTTCACGCTGGCTGTCGCTCAGGATCAGATAGGTCGCATTGCGCGTATCAGCTTGATCGAAGGTGAAGTCAGTTATCAGCGCGTTGCCGATGGCCAAAGCTGGTACGACGCTTCGCTGAATTTGCCGCTGAATGAACGTGACCAGCTTTACAGCGGCCCCAACGGGCGCGCCGAAATTCAACTCAGCGGGCGTAATCTTGTCCGCCTGGATCGCAATTCCAATTTGCGATTTTCTCAATTCAACAACGGAACCATTCAATTTGCGCTGCCGGTCGGAACGGCTACGTTTCGCGTGGACAGCCTGGATCGGCGGCAGTTCAACGTCGTGGATGTCAACGATCTTGGCAAAGACGATCCCGTGTACTTTGAAGTGGACACGCCGATTGTCGCTGTCACCTTTTTGAAAGAAGGCAATTACCGCGTCAACGTCCGCGAAGACGGCACGACCGAAGTCATCGTTCGGCGCGGTCAGGCGGAGGTTTACAACAAAGAAATCGGCACGGTGACGGTCAAACAAGGTCGTCGAGTGCTTGTGGATGGAAACGACGCCAATTTCTTCCAGATTGCCCGACTGGAAGACAAAGACAGTTGGGATCGTTGGAATGACCGACGCGATGACGATCTGTTTTCGCGCGCTGAAAATTCGCGTAGCGCGCGTTACGTTCCGGTTGCTGTGCCGGGTGTTTACGACCTGGATTATTACGGCGACTGGTATGAATCGCCCGATTACGGATGGGTTTGGTCGCCGCGCAGCGTCGCGGTCGGTTGGGCGCCATATCGAGCGGGTTACTGGCGGCATTATTCCGGCTGGGGCTGGACGTGGGTTTCTTATGAACCGTGGGGATGGGTTCCGTACCATTACGGACGCTGGGCCTGGTATCGCAGCCGTTGGTGCTGGGTTCCGACGGTTTCAGTCGGTTGGGGATGGGCACCGCATCAAGTCGCATTTTTCGGCTGGGGAAGTTACAACCGCGGATACCGCGACGGATATTACGACGGGTATCGAGACGGGCGGTTTGGCTGGTACGGTTGGTGTCCGCTTGGGCCGCGTGATCGGTATTACGGCGGCAGAGGCAATACTATCATCGTCAACAACACGACGATCATCAATCCGCGCACACTGGATAATTACAATGCTCCGGGCGGAGTCAGCGTGATGGAAGGCCGCCGATTCGACAATGGCCGAGTGATCGTGGCCGGCAACGATGTCAAATCTCCGGGCGAAATCGTTCTGCCGCCAGCGCCTCCACGAGGAACGGCGGATCGCGGAGACCCGTCGGCTCCGACGGTGTTGCGCGGTGAAGAGTTCAAACCGTTGCAAGCTGCGCCGACTCGTGAATTGAAAGTCGAACGAACTGAAATCGCTCGACGATTGGAATCGCCCGTCATCGAACGCCGTCCGGTTCCGAGTCTGGATCGTTCAACGGCTCCGAACCGTGGCGAAGGCAGCCCAATCGGTTCACGTCCGGTGCGTGGCGAATTGCCGGGACGCGACAATCAAGGCGTTGTTTCGCCGGATCGTGGCGCTCCGACGCGAAGCGCCGAAACGAACTCTGCGCCGCCAACGCGCATTCAGGATGGGCAGATTATTCGCCCTGATCGTCCGCCGCGCGAAAGCGAATACCGCACGGTCGAACGAACTCCGCCGCCATCGCGCAGCTTGCCGGAAAGCGAACGCAATGCGCCATCGCGTGATTCCGTTGACACGCCGCGTTCTGCCCCAAACCGGGAAGTAAACCGAGAAGCGGATCGCCCTTCGCGCACGGAATCGCCGCGAAGGTATGACCCGCCGCCATCACGCGATGAATCGCCACGCAGGTACGATCCGCCGCCGTCACGTCCAACTGAACGCCGCGAATCACCGCCTCCGCCGCGCGAATCGGCTCCGTCTCGCAGCGAACGCGCGCCAGAACGAGCGCCGGAGCGCCAAGCTCCTCCGCCGCGCGAATCGGCTCCATCGCGTCCGCCGGAACGGCCATCTTCGCCGCCGCCATCGCGCGAATCATCGCCATCGCGCGAAGCTCCGCCTTCGCGGCCAATCAAACCAGACAGTCTGTAACCTGACAGAAAAAGCAAAAGCGGCATTTCGATGCCGCTTTTGCTTTTTGCCAAGTTGTCAGCCGCTATTCAGCCGAAGCTGGTGACGTTGCGCGATTTTTCTCGGTGACGTTCAAAGGCGAGTTCGATCAGCCGGTCAATCAATTGGCTGTAACCCAATCCGCTGGCTTCCCACAGTTTTGGGTACATGCTGATCGAAGTGAATCCGGGCATGGTGTTGATTTCATTCAGCAGCAACTTGCCGGTTTCGCGTTCCAGAAAGAAATCCACCCGGCCAAGTCCGCTGCCGTCTACAGCCTGAAAAGCCTGAATCGCCAGTTGCTGAATTTCTTTGATTTGCGCTTCGCCCAGCTTTGCGGGGATTTCCAATCGAGCGCCGTCCGCGCTGATGTATTTGGCCTGGTAATCATAAAAGTCCGCTGATTGCGGGACGATCTCGCCGGGCAAACTCGCCTGTGGTTTGTCATTTCCCAACACGCTGACTTCGATTTCACGCGCGTCCACGCCGCGTTCGACAACAATCTTCCGGTCGTATCTCGCGGCCAGAGCAATTGCTTCGTTCAAACTTTTGCCGTCAACCGCTTTTGAAATTCCGACTGACGAACCGAGATTCGCCGGTTTGACGAAGCAGGGGAATCCGAGTTCTTCAACAACGCGCGATTCGACTGCTGAAGGATTCGCTTCCCATTGCGAGCGCAAAAAGTGCGTGAATTCGACGATGGGCAAACCGGCTTCGCGGAACAATCGCTTCATCACGACCTTGTCCATTCCAGCGGCGGAACCCAACACGCCGCAACCGACATAAGGCACGTCTGCCATTTCCAGCAAGCCCTGAATCGTGCCGTCTTCGCCATAAGTTCCATGCAGCACAGGGAAAATCACATCCAGCTTGTCGCGTTTGCCGGATTCGCTTTCGCCGCCGAATCGTGCCAAACCTTTTTCAGTCGGATCGCCAAAAATCGCCACGTGCTGATCGGCGCTGCTCATAACCGCGCTGGGCAACAAGTTGGTCGCTTCGCTGGAAGCCAGCCACTTGCCGGATTTGGTGATGGCGATGGGAACGACTTCGTATTTGTCGCGGTCGAGCGCGTTGATGATAGATTCCGCCGACCGCAGCGAAACTTCGTGTTCGCCGGAACGTCCGCCGAAAATGACTCCAACTCTGAGCTTTGATGACAACTTGAATTCCTCTTTTCAAATCTCAAATTTGAAATTTGAGATCACATAATCTTTTTGCCGAAGGCCGACAGGATCAATTGCACGCCAAGCTCCGCCGTCTTGTTGGAGATGTCCAGCACCGGATTCACTTCGGTCAATTCAAACGAAAGCATCTTGCCGGAATCGGCGACTTTCTCCATTGCCAGATGACTTTCGCGGTAAGTCGGGCCGCCCGGAACCGGAGTGCCTACGCCGGGCGCGAAGTCAGGATCAACGAAATCCATGTCCATCGTCACGTGAAAGCCAGCGGTTCGCCGTGAAGCCACTTCAATCGCTTCGTCCATCACCGAACTCATTCCGCGTTCGTCCAGTTCGCGCATCGTCACCACGCGAATGCCCGAAGCTCTGAGCGCAACGGCTTCGTCGGGATCAACGCTGCGCGCGCCGATCAACACGCAATCTTCGGCATAAACTTTCGGCGCAAAGCCGCTGATTTCCGTCAACTCTTTCGCGCCTTTGCCCAGAATCGCGGCGAAGGGCATGCCGTGAATGTTGCCCGACGGTGACGTGTCCGGCGTGTTCATATCGCCGTGCGCGTCAAACCAGACGACGCCGACTCGTTGGCCGCGTTTGTGATGAAACGCCGACAACCCGCCGACGCTGCCAATGGCTATGGAATGATCTCCGCCCAGAACAATCGGCGTCGAACCAACTTCGAGCGCGGCTTCGACTTGGTCAGCCAGCGTCTGGCAGGCCGCCGTAATTTCTGGCAGGTATTTCAATTTGCGGTCGGCGATTTTCATCATCTCGGCGTTACGAACCGGAATGTTGCCCGCGTCCGTCACTTCGTAACCGATCTCTGCCAACCGTTCGTTGACTCCGGCAACGCGCACCGCCGACGGCCCCATATCCACGCCTCGGCGATCTGCTCCCAAATCCATCAACACTCCGATGATTGTGGCTTTCTTTTGTGGACTCATATTCTTCCTTTATTTGACGGCTTTGATCAGCGCAAAGACGCGATCATGTTTGCTGCGTTGTCGCAAAGCGCGAATGACGATTTGATTGAAACCGGCTTGGTGCAGCAATTGCGCGATTTCTTCATTGGAGGCAAAGCTCGCGTCGGCTTCGGCGCGGTCGCGGGCAATAAACCGGAAATAAGTTCGTCGCACGGATTTCAAAAACTCGCTTGGTTGAATTTCCGGCGCAAGTTCGTCGGCAATCAACAATCGTCCGCCATCTGCCAACACGCGATGAACTTCGGACAGATACCGCGCGCCGTCCAACCGATGAAAAGCCATTCCAGACGTGACCAAATCGAAGCTGCTGTCGGCGAATTTCAGTTTGTCCAGCGGCATCACCTGCCATTCGGTTTTCAGCGTAGCTTTTGCCGATTGCGCTGCTAGCCGCGCTTCTTCAACTTTTTCGCGCGTTTCATCTACGCCGATGATTTTGCCTTCCTGACCGATTTTGCCGACAAATTGCCGAGCCAGAATCCCGGTTCCGGTGGGCGCGTCCAGCACTCGCATGCCGGGAAAAGGTTCGGCGGCTTCGATAATTTGCGCGATGGTGGTTTGGTAATTCAGGCCGGTGCGCCGCTCGAAATCGCGCGCGATGTTTTGCTCGAACTGGCTGAGCCAGGTGTCAATAATCGCAGGTTTGGGCTTAGCCGAAGTTTCGGTTTTCGATGATGGTTCGCCCAGCAACAGTGAGTCTTCGTTTCGAGTCATGGGGCATTTATCCTCAAGGGGGAAGCTTCACGGAAGGGGAAAGATGTTCAGAGTTCACACTTCAGCGTGTCGAGGACGTTGGGCGCACGCTGAAGCGTGAACTCTAAGCGTTTAGGGTTTCAACCGATACAGCATGCGCGGAAACGGAATGGTTTCGCGTACGTGTTCAATGCCGCACAACCAGGTAACGCAGCGTTCAATGCCCATGCCGAAACCTCCGTGCGGAACGCTGCCGTATTTTCGTAAATCCAGATACCAGTCGAACGCTTCGGGCGGGAGTTTGTGTTCGTGAATTCTTTGCAGCAGCAATTCGTGCGAAGACATGCGTTCACCGCCGCCGATGACTTCGCCGTAACCTTCGGGAGCCAGCACGTCCACGCACAAAGCCAAATCCGGTCGTTGCGGATCGGGTTCCATGTAAAACGCTTTCACTTCCGCCGGATACCGATGCACCATCACAGGTTTGTCGTACTGCGAAGAAATATAAGTTTCATCCGGCGCGCCCAAATCGCCGCCCCATTCAAAACGATTTTCCACTTTGCCTTCGGCGTGAGCCTGTTGAAGCATCTTTGCGGCGTCGTCGTATTGCAGACGCGGGAACGGCGGCACAATGGCTTCGAGCTTGGAAATATCGCGTTCCAACACTTTCAACTCTTCCTGCCGAGTTTCAAGCACGCGGCTGACGATGTAGCTGATGAAGTTTTCGGCCAGTTCCATCACGTCATCCAGCTTGGCGTAAGCGACTTCAGGCTCGACCATCCAGAATTCAGTCAGGTGACGGCGCGTCTTGGATTTTTCAGCGCGGAACGTCGGGCCAAAGCAATAGACTTTGCCGAATGCCGCCGCCGTCGCTTCGTTGTATAACTGTCCCGATTGCGACAGATAGGCTTTTTCATCGTCGAAGTAATTCACCTCGAACAAGGTCGAAGTTCCTTCGCAGGCGGCGGGCGTGAAGATAGGCGTGTCGCACAACGTGAATCCGTTGTTGTCGAAAAAGTCTCGGACGGATTTGATGATCGTGTGGCGAACTTTGAGGATGGCGTGTTGCCGCCGCGAACGCAGCCACAAATGACGATGATCCATCAGAAACTCAACGCCGTGTTCTTTGGGCGTGATCGGATATTCGCCAGTCAGGTTGACGATCTCGACCGTCTTGATGTCCATTTCGTAAACGCCGGGCTTTTTCGGATGCTCGCGCGGAACGCCGGTAACAATGATCGAAGATTCCTGCGTCACGCGTTCCGTGCTTTCCCAGGCCTCTTCGCTCACGTCTTTTTTGGAAACGACGCCCTGAATGATGCCGCTGCCGTCGCGGACTTCCAGAAAGCCCAACTTGCCGCTTGACCGTTTGTTGTACAGCCAGCCTTTGATGGTGATGTCTTCGCCAAGGTGTTTGGAAATGTCAGAGATGTATGTTTGCTTCATAAAAACATCAGGTAAGGAACAGCGACGTGTTCCGTCAACCAGACTCCATTTGTTGAAAGATAAAACGTAAAACCGTCTTGCTGCATTTTTTCGGCGTCAATGTGCAATACAACTGGTTTGCCATGTCGTTGGCCGACTTTGGTCGCCGTTTCAATGTCAGCAGACAAATGCACGTGATGCCGTTTTCCCTTGAGCAAGCCTTGTTCTTTAATCGAAGCCAGAAAGCGTTCCGCTGTGCCATGAAAAAGTCTGGCAGGCGGTGTTGCAGTTTCATAACCTAATTCGACTTCAACCGAATGCCCTTGATTGGCACGAATCAAGCTGCCGTCCTGGCTAAACGAAAACCGTTGCTTGTCATTCGTCACAACAATTTCTTGAAGCTGTTCAAGCGAGATCGTTTTCCCGTGCGCTCGGCATGCTGCTAATAACTCTTCCACTGAAACCCAGCCCGCCGCGTCGAGCGAAATACCAATTTTTTCAGGCTCGTGGCGCAACACAAGGCTCAGAAATTTGCTGGTTTGAATCGCACGTTTTTCCATTCAACTCCTGAATTTCTCATTGGTAGGCAGGGGCCAGATAGATCATTTCATCGTCCATCGTCAGCCCAAGGCGTAGATTGTTGAGCCAGCCAACCCGACCCAAAATGTTTCTGTTTGTGTTTCGCGCCGGGTTGAACAGCACAACAGATTCAAACTGAATTCCATAAGTTTCCACCACAACGGTATGAGCGTAAGCGGTGAATGATCCGGCAAGAGTGCTCAAGCCAACAGGGAAACCGTCTTCAACTTCAATCTGTAAATCCTCGGCAATTTCACGCCGAAACAGGCAGTACTCGCTTCCCGGATCAACCTTTGCGTATAAGCTAACAACAGCATCATTTCGCATCAAAGAGCATGGGATTTGAATGCCAACTTCAGCGGTCAGGAAACGACGACGGACTGGGAAGCTGAGTTCAAATTCCATTTTACACATCCACGAACGGAAGATCGGACTCTTCTACAAAAATGAAAATGGCATCTGGATAACCGAGTTCTCTGGCTTTGGAAAAAACTTCTTTCGCATCCTTTCCAAAAGCAATTAGTTGGTCGCCCATAAGCGCAAGGCATTGTCCGGGGTATTCCCGCCGATGTATTGCCAGCCATTCTGTCTCTTTCGTGCGGTCAATAAACGGCGCATCGGTGCGAATGATTCGGCCTTCCGGAACCACCCAATCTTTTTGTGGCTCAGACTTCAATTTCGCGATCAGCTTTGCGCGCTCAATTGCCGGAAGCTGGTTTACCTGAGCAAGAATGGTTTCTGCTGTGAGTACTGACATTTTGAATTACCTCCTGTCAGAAATTGTTCAGAGCCTTTTGCAACGCCGGATACGATTTCATTCCCGGTTTGCTCATCGCCCGCAACACAGTCGCCGCTGCCGGGACAATGTACTTTTCGTAAACGACGCCGCGTCCGACAACGGCGGTTTGATACGAAAACGTGCCGATGGCTTTCAATTGGCGTTGAATCGTCATCAGGTCGAATTCGTAGCGAAAATCGTCGGCTTCGATTTTCGGCAAACCCATCTTGTCGCGCAAGCTCAAGAACAAATCCTGTCGCGCGGAAACCCAATCCTCGTCCACCGGTTGCAAGCGACGCTCGACCAGCAGCGGAACCAGATCATACGTCGCCGGCCCCATTCGCGCATCCTGGTGGTCAATGATTCGCAAGTTGCCAGTGGCGTCCACCATCAAATTCATCGCGTGATAATCCCTGTGAGTCAACGCTCGCGGGCGCGCGGCAAGTTCGGCGGCAATGGATTGCAGATCGCGTTTGATCGCTGCGGATTCGCCGTCCGAAAACTGATGCTGGCGGTAGCTGCCGAAAAAATGATCGAAGAAATAGTTTAACTCCCAAGACAGCTTGTCTTCGTCAAAAGCCAATCGGCTGGCGACGGAATTCATCGTATATGCCAGCACCGTCGCCGATTGAATCCGGGCAATCAGTTCAATCGAATGCCGAAGCATTTCTTCGGCTCCGGCAGCGTCGCCGCGTTTTTCCGCCTCGCTCATCCACTGCGCCAAGCTCACATCGCCAAGGTCTTCCTGCAAAATGATTCCTTCAGTCCCGGCGACATCAATGATTTTGGGAACAGGCAAGTTCGCTTGCTCGAAGAGTCTGGTCAAATCCAGAAACGAATTGTCGTGCGGATTGAACGGCGACGGGTACAAACTGACGATCAGAGGCTCAGCAGGCCGTTTGGTGGTGGCAATGCGGTAATACTTGCGCGCCGAAGCATCTGGCGTCAGCGGCTGGAATAGCACTTCGCTGACGGGCAAACCGAAATGCCGAGCCGCGAAAATGACGACACGCTTTTCGCTCAGTCCGCCGGTTGTTTTCGCCATTTCGCCCGGCAGCATTTCGGGCGCAGAGATATTGTCCAATTGTGTAGCAGCCATAATTGTTAGGTCAGTCCTGTTGGCGGGGAATGCTGAACCAGCGACGCACGCTGCTGGCTCTGTCTCAAAAATGATGGCGGATGGTAGCATCAGCCGATTTTCACAACAAGATTCTCTCCAATGATTTCTGCTGGCTGAGCCTTTTCAGGTTGTTCCGTTCCGGCGGCCAAATCCGCGCGAACAATGACGGCGTGGCTAAATTCTGCTCCGGCGGGAATCGTCACGTCATCGCCAACGACGCAGTTTGTTAAGCGAGCGTCTGCCTCCACTCGAACCCGTTTCCAAAGCACCGAATTGGCAAGTCGCGCTGAAGCATCAATCTGGCATTCGTCATCCATCACCACGTTGCGACCTTCGCGCGACAGGGATTCCAAACTGATTTCCAGGTAACGCTGCAACGTGCTGAGTTCAAACCACGAACTTTCCTCTGACGCGATGTGCGCGGCAATCACTTTTCCGTCCGCCATCGCCGCCGGATACACGTCCCTGACCGAATCGGAAAACACTCCGCGCGGGATGTAATCGAAAATCTCCGGCTGCATCAGGTGAATGCCGGTGAACATCAGCGGAGATTGCGGATTGTCGGGTGAAGGGAAGCCTGCGAATTTGGCGATGCGATGGTCATCGGTGATTTTGACTTCGCTGAAGCGTTCGCGTTTGGGATTGGGTTTCAGCACCAAGGTCGCCAACGCGCGTTTTTGCCGATGCGTTTCCAACGCCGCCGCCAGATCAATGTCGGTGATGATTTTGCCGTTGACGACAGCAAAGGTTTCTTTGTTCAAAAGGTCGCGGACGTTGTCCAGTGCGCCAGACGTCCCCAGAATTTCCGGCGCTTCGAGCGAATAATGAATTCGCACGCCGAAACGCGACCCGTCACCGATTTGTTGGCGAACCGAATCCGGTTCGTGGTGCAGGTTGATGATGATGTCTTCAAATCCGTACCGGCGCAGGTAATCAATCGTGAAGCCGATCAGCGGACGGTTCAAGAATGGAATTGCGGGTTTGGTGCGGCCAATCGTCAGCGGCCACAATCGAGTGCCGAAACCTGCGGCCAGAATCATTGCTTTCATAATCGGTGGTTGGTGGTTAGTGGTCGGTTTCAGGAAATGTCATGTCGCTGAACGGTTTGTTTTGTCGGGCGCATTCAGCGGCTTGTAGAGCCAGATAACTTTCCAGCACATAAGCGTCGCGGTGAATGCCGAGTAAAGTAACGGCTTCGGCTATCGCGTTTTCTTCGCCTTCCAGTTCGATGAAATTGCCGATGGGAGTTTCGTCAAACATCACGTGCAGCCAGGCCGCGCTCGGCAATTCGGCGCGGTAAACAGTGCGGTATTTTTGATACCGAAACCAAGGCGTGAATCCCAGTCGCTCAAAAATTGCCAGCGCAGCGGTTGCGTCTTCCAGCGCCGTTTCCAGTTCCAGCCGCTTTTTGAACTGCGAAGCCGTTTCTTCGGGAGCGGCTTTTTCCTTGTAGGTCAGCGAACCGATTTCGCCGGTTTGTCGAACACGAAGTATGGCCAGTTTTTCGCCCAGTTGTTTGTTCGCAGTGTCCAGCAACCAGTTGTTTTCAAAATGGCGAGGCGTTTCCAACTCCAAAACGATTCCGGCTTTGGTGAGGGATTCAACGCTATCCAACCGAAGCTTGACTTCAATCTCATGATTGCAGATTGCGGAGTTCGGATGGCGGATTGTCGTGTCAATCATAAGGCATTCAGGGGAGATGAAAAGTAATTGCTCAGGCCAGTGGCAGATTAATGCAGTACGGGGAGCGTAAGCGACCTCAACCTTGTGCAATACGTTTTGGCGAGAAGCTCAGGTCGCTTACGCTCCCCGTACTGCACATCATGCTGGGCAGTTACGATGAAAATTCGGCAATCCTAAATCCGCAATCAAGCAGCTCCGGCCAGTTGTTCGGGAATCAGATCGAATGTGCCGGGAGCGACTTTGCGGAAACGTTTGCTGCGGCTCAGAGAAACGGCGAGCGTAATCAGTTGATGCTGGCCGCGAAATTCAAAGCCTCCGGCAGCCATGCGGCGGTAAATTTCGCTGACGTGCAATGGGCCGTCTGCTTCGCGCAAAACGATGGTGGCTGCCTGCGGAATGCGAAAATCCGTGAAGCGCACATTGCTGTTTTTTTCGGATTGTTCCAGTTTGGCGACTTCTGCTTCGATGTCTTGTTCGACCGACGAACGGAAATCGCCGAAATCGGCGGCGGCTGAGTATGTCGTCGGTTTCGGGTCGAAGGAAAAATTCTGCGCGCGAGGTTGATGGAGTTGTTTGTCCGCTGGCAGCAGCATTCTCAGCAAAGCCGTTTCGTTGCGTTCGATCATCTCGTCGAGTTCCGCGAGCTGCGAACGCAAAGAAGCCGATTCCATTTCCAGATCGGCCAGTTTGAGTTGGATTTTTCGCTTCGCTTCGCGGTATTCGCTGAGCGACCGTTGAAGCGCCGCCAATGCTGCGTCATTCATAACCAGATCAGTTGTCGCGTTCGATGATGTATTGCGCGATTTCGGTCAATGCCCGCCGGTACAAATTGTCAGGAAAGATTTTCAACACTTCTTGTGCGCGGGCGGCGTAAGCATAAGCTTCGTCGCGGGCTTTTTCCAATTCTCCGCATTCGGCCAAAATGGCCAACACTTCGCGCGCGCGCGCGGTTTCGCCCGGAGCTTCGTCCATCGCCGCTCGAACTTGCGGCGTGAATTGCGGGTGCGACCGTAGCAGACGAATCAGCGGCAAGGTGACTTTGCCTTCGCGCAAATCGCTCAGTACGGGTTTACCCAGTTTTTCCACGTTCGAGGTGAAATCCAACAGGTCGTCCACCAACTGAAACGCAATGCCCAGATTCAATCCGTATTCGGCCAGCGCGCGGCATTGTTCCGGTGTGGCTCCGCGCAAAATCCCGCCGACTCGGCAACTGGCGCTGAACAGATAGGCGGTTTTGCGGATGACGATTTCCAGGTGTTGTTCTTCGGTGATGCGCGTGTTGCCGATTAGAGTCAACTGGATCAATTCGCCTTCGGTCATTTTGCGCGTGGCTTCGGTCAGCGCATCCAGCAAAGCCAGATTGCGTTGTTGCAGCGCAGTTTCAAACGCCGACATATACAGCCAGTCGCCCATCAACACGGCAATTTCGTTGTTCCATTGAGATGAAACTGCCCGGCGACCTCGCCGCATTTCCGCGCCGTCTATCACGTCGTCGTGAACCAGCGTCGCCGTGTGCAGAAATTCCATGACCGTCGCCATCTTGATGACCGAATCGTCAATTTCTTCGCCGAAGATTTTGGCGGCCAAAACGACCAGAGCCGGGCGAACGCGCTTGCCGCCGGTTTGGTGCAGGTATCTGCCGATGTGAGCGATGATTTGGATGTTGGAACGAGCCTGTCGCTCGTATTCTTCCTCGAACCGCTGCATTTCGCGGGCAATCAAACCGAAAATTCGCCCGGCTGTGGTTGCTTCGCGCGAGGAAGATGCTGATACGAGTGTTGCCATAGTCTTGGGTTGTCGGTTGTCGGTTGTCGGTTGTCGGTTATTTACCGACCACCGATCACCGATCACCGGCAACTGCCTCAATTCGATCTGTAATTCGTGAACTGCATATCAATGCCGAAATCCTGCTCACGCAAAGCGGCGATGACTTCCTGCAAAATGTCGCGGTCTTTGCCTGAAACGCGAACCATATCGCCCTGAATCGAAGCCTGAACTTTCAGCTTGGCGTCTTTGATGAACTTGACGATTTCTTTGGCTTTGTCTTGCGGGATGCCTTGTTGCAGGGTGATTTTCTGCCGCACCGTGCCGCCCAAAGCCTGTTCGATCTTGCCATACGTCAAGCCTTTCAACGGTACGCCGCGTTTGACGAATTTCGATTGCAGTATGTCGTTCAAACTTTTCAGTTTGTATTCATCGTCCGAAGTCAGAATGATCGCTTCCTGACCTTCCTGTTCAATATCGCTTTTGCTGCCTTTGAAATCGAAACGAGTTTGCACCTCTTTCGTCGCCTGATTGATGGCATTGACGACTTCGGCGTGATCTATCTGGGAAACGATGTCGAATGTATTTTGCTGCGCCATAATTCACAAAACCCTGCCGGAGCCACCGCGCGCAAAGCTGTTGGAAAGTCGAATCTTCACAACTTCAGGACAGCTTGAACGGGGTCGGCTCAATGCTTTTTCTCAGCTTATCTTGCCTGTGACTCTGCATAAGGTAGGGACGAAGTTGTAACCCGTCGCTAAATCCATTGTCAATGCAGGCTATCTTTGTTGTTTTAAGCCATGCCGAACAACCTTCGGAAATTGCCGCTGGTTGTGGCGGCGATTTCTTCGATAGAGGTTTGTTTCAACTCAGCCAGCTTCTTCGCCGTTTCGACGACAAACGCCGGTTCGTTTCGTTTGCCGCGATACGGAACCGGAGAGAGAAATGGGCAATCAGTTTCGATCAGCAGCCGATCCATCGGCACGGTTCGCGCAACGCTGCGAAGCTCTTCAGCCGTTTTGAACGTCACCACGCCTGAAAACGAAATGTGAAAACCAATCTCCAATGCTGCATCGGCCAGCGTTTGCGTGCCGGTGAAACAGTGAATGATGCCGCCGATTTCCGCGACGCCCGCTTGCTGCCAGTGTCCGCGCAAGATGGAAATCGTGTCGTCTTCGGCGTCGCGTGTGTGGATGATGACCGGCAACTTTTGTTCGAGTGCCAGTTCCAGTTGGCGACGAAAGACTTTTTGCTGCACGTCGCGCGGACTGTGGTCGTAATAATAATCCAGGCCGATTTCACCCCAGCCGATGACTTTGGGATGGCGGCTGCATTCCAGCAAGGTTTGCTCCAACTCAGCGTCGTACAAACTGGCTTCGTGCGGATGCAGCCCAATGGCGGCGAAAATGAATTCGTGCTGTTCGGCAAGCCGTAGTCCCGGTTCAAGCGAACCTTTGCCAACGTCGCTGCCGGCAATTTCCAACATCAACTCGACGCCAGCGGCGCGAGCGCGAGCGATAACTTCGCTGCGGTCAGAGTCGTAATTCGGCACGTCCAAATGAGAATGGGAATCTATGAACATTGTCAGACTTTCTGCGGTCAGTTGGTTTTTCGGTCAATTGCGCTAAACCGTAAAATACAGAAGGATACGCTTTACGACAATTGGCGAACACATTCAGCGAATGGTTTGGGGAAAGTACGGAACAAACGGAATGAACGAAACAAACGGAAAATCGAATTGATTCAACCATTCCGTCCTTTCCGTTATTTCAGTTTGTTCCGTAATCTCCCAGCCTTTCACCCTGAGCGGCTATTTTGACGAAAGCATTTCTACGATTTTCGAGTATGGAAACTTCCACAGATTTCATAGTGATTGGCAGTGGCGTCGCCGGATTGCGTGCCGCACTGGAATTGGCCAACGGTGGTCGCGTCACCGTGCTGACCAAAGACCGGCTGGACGAATCGAACACCGAATATGCTCAGGGCGGAGTTGCTGTGGCGCTGTCAGACGACGATGAAATTGATCTGCACGTTGAAGACACACTGATTGCCGGAGCAGGGGTGTGCGACGAAACAGCCGTCCGCGTTTTGGTCGCCGAAGGGCCGCGTTACATCACCGAACTGATCGAATGGGGAGCGCAATTCGACCGCGAAGGCGGCGAACTGGCTTTCACGCGCGAAGCCGCACATTCGCGGCGACGCATTTTGCACGCGCACGGAGATTCCACCGGACGCGAAATCGTTCGCGCCTTGATCGCCGCCGCCAAACGCCACCCGAACATTCAGTTGACGGCGCACGCGGCGACGATTGGCTTGACGGTTGAAAACGGGCGTTGCGTCGGTGTGCAGTTCATTGATCCCAACGAAAGTTTGCGCCGCGAAGTCTTCGCTCGCGCGGTGGTATTGGCGACTGGCGGAGCAGGGCAGTTGTTCGCCCAGACCACCAATCCCAGCGTGGCGACCGGCGACGGAATGGCTATGGCGTATGCCGCCGGAGCGATGATGTGCGATCTGGAATTCGTGCAGTTTCATCCGACAGTGCTGGCGTTGGCAGGAGCGCCGCGCTTTTTGCTCAGCGAAGCCTTGCGCGGCGAAGGTGCGCTCTTACGCAATCAAGACGGCGAAGCTTTTGCCAAACGCTACGACGAACGCGGCGAATTGGCTCCACGCGACATCGTGGCTCGCGCGATTGTCGCCGAGGCTCAGCGAACGAATCAGAGTTGCATGTTTCTGGACTTGACGCACCTCGATGCCGCGTTTCTGCGCGAACGCTTTCCGAAAATTTTCGAGACCTGTTTGCGCTACGGCCTGGATTTGTCGAAAGACCTGCTGCCGGTCAGCCCGGCGGTGCATTACGTGATGGGCGGAGTTCGCACAGACACGCACGGGCGCACGACCTTGCCGGGTTTGTACGCCGCCGGAGAAGTCGCCTGCACGGGCGTTCACGGTGCCAACCGGCTGGCCAGCAATTCCTTGCTCGAAGGCCTGGTTTTCGGCGCGCGAGCCGGAGCCGCCGCGCTGGCCAATTGGCGCTCCACGACCGAGCGCCTGGAATCCGAACCGGTTGAATTCGATTTGTCCGGCTGGCGATTGGATCAACGAGCCAAAGCTCGCGTGCAGGAATTGATGTGGTGGAAAGTCGGCTTGATCCGCCGCGCCGAGGAGTTGCAATCTGCTGTCGCGGAATTGACGCAACTGGCAGAAGAAAAGGTCAACCAGCGAACCCGAAACTTCGTCGCGCTCGCCCGGCTGATGGCCGAAGCCGCCTTGTGGCGCGAAGAAAGCCGCGGCGGCCATTACCGCGAAGACTTCCCTGCGCGCGACGACGCTCGCTGGCAAACGCATTCGGCGCAACAACTCGGCCAGCCGATTCAAGCCATCGCGCGAATCAGCGAAGCCTGACGAACAGCTATTCGACCTTCACGCCTTTCCAGAACGCGACGTAGCCTTTGATGTTGTTCGCGGCTTCTTTCGTGTCGGGATAAAACCAGGCGGCGTCTTTGTTGACTTCGCCGCCCACGACGACGTTGTAATAACTCGCGGTGCCTTTCCAGCCACAGACGGTGTGCGTCTCACTCGGCTGAAAATGTTCCGGCTTGATCGCCGAAGGCGGAAAATAATGATTGCCTTCGACGACGATGGTTTCATTACTCTCGGCGATGACTTCGCCGTTCCAGATTGCTTTCATTTTGTTTCCTCATTTGGGTGAGGTTTCCAATCATCCTCATCGCCGTTAATAAAATTCTCTTTGGTGTACCAACGAATATGGCTAATCTGAGATTCGGAATGCAGAACACGATCAAGTTCACTGCATAAAATCACCATCTCGCTTTCATCTGAATGGCCAAGCAATTTTCTGCCAAACCAGCTCAAGCGAGACTCAACGAATACCAACCAAGTGCTAGGTGTGCTGTCGTCTTCGTAAGGCCCAAGGCAAACCAAAAAATCCCTCTGGCCGACTTCGGCGGAAAAACACCAGCCCCAATCTTCTTGAATTGGCTCTGCATCAAGCTTGGTCAGTTTTCGCCTATCCAATCGTTCAAGAAGCCACTTTGCCAAATCGTCGCCGAAGCAAATTGGGTTGATAAAATAATCCTTCTCTTCGTCTGTGTTGAAGAGTTTGGTTACGAAAGTGACCTGAGTGTGTATACCAGTGCTCATCTCTTCAATCTCCACACGTACTTCAACTCAGCCATTCCAAGGGAATCTGGCTGACCTTTTCCCGACCTGTTGGTTGATAAACCGGTTTGCCGAGTGGGCGATAGCCGAGCTTGCCGTTGTACAACTCTTCAACTCTCTGCCAGGCAAGTTCGACATACTCATCTTCTTTTTCGCAGCCGAGAGCTTTTCGGTTGTGACGCAGCGCAGCCAGCAACGCCGAACCTACGCCAGAAAAAGGATCAAGCACCCAGTCGTTTTCGTTGGTCAACGCCAGCACGCAGCGTTCAACCAGTTCAATCGGGAACTGGCACGGATGAATGGTTTTTTCCGGGTGATTGGCTTTGACGTTCGGGATTTCCCACAGCGCCGATTCCCAATCGCGTTCAACAATTTTCCAAAAGTCAGACGGGTTTTTGCCGAGCGGATTGCCGGAAGGCTGGCCGTGCTTTTCGCCCTTGAAATGAGTCTTGCCCGGATACTTTGACGGCACGCGCACAGGGTCAAGGTTGAAGGTGTAGCTGTCGCCTTTTGTCAGCCACAGCAAAGTTTCGTAACGGCCTGAAAATCGTTTCGAGGCGTGCAGGCCGTGTTCAAAGTGCCAGATGATTCGATTGCGAAGTTTCAAGCCGCGCGATTTGAAAAACGGATAAAAGAAAATATCCAGCGGGAAGACTTCGCCGTCTTCGACAAAGTTTCCGACTTGCCAACACAACGAACCTTCCGGTGAAAGCGTTCGCACCAGTTCATCCACAATCGGAGCCAGCGAATCGAGATACGCTTCAAGCTCGGTCGCTTTTTCATAAGACTTACCCAGATTGTAGGGCGGCGAAGTGATGACCAGCTTCGCCAATCCATCGGGCAAGGTTCGCAACGTCTTCAGGCAATCGCCCGGCGCGATTACGACCTCGGCGTTCGGGTCGTATGTGCTGGCGATCTTCGGAGACCACAAAACTTTTGTTCCGGCTGTGCCTGTCATAACTCTCCTTCACTCGAAAAATTCGCCATTCCAAATTGCCCACAACGCTCAGACCATTTCCGAGTAATTGATTGAACACCTATCGCCAGCAACACAGAGACTGAGTACCACGCCACAAGGTAGACAAAATCAGCAGCGCGTGAAATCACTACGATGTGGCGAACTCCACCATAAATCACCTCCGAGCCAGTGTTAGCAGGCCAAAAGATTCCGAACCGGGCGATTCCAAAAGTTAGAAGCAAATACCATCCAGAGGTCAAAACACTCGACGCCCCAAAAAGCCCGCGAAATTTCCGCAGGTAAAAGAATGCAGTCAAAGCTACCAGTCCCAACCCGATTGCCGAACTGAGCAAACACCCCTTCAGTAAGGCAGGAGTGTGCAGAAAGTTCGCCAGGTCGAATTCAAATGTTTGCGCTTCTGATTGCATAGTTACTTGATGACTTCAGTTCTGACCGTCAATTCATCAATCCGTTTTTCATTCACTTCATAACCTATACCGACGCCGGTTGGGCGTGGAATTGTTCCCGACGAAGTAACTTCGACCGGCGGAGTGATGATGTCTTCTGTCCAGTATCGCTTCGAAGCTGACACGTCGCCCGGCAGCGTGAAGCCGGGCAGAGTGGACATGTGAATGTTGTGCGCGCGGCCAATGCCGGATTCCAGCATGCCTCCGCACCAGACTGGGATGTTGCGTTCGTGGCAGTAAGCCTGAATCTTGCGGGCTTCGGTGTGACCGCTGACACGACCGAGTTTGACGTTGATGATGCGGCAGGCGGCAAGCTGCAAGGCTTTGCGGGCGTCGTCCACGCTCAGGATGGATTCGTCCAGACAGATCGAGGTTTTCAACTGCGGCTGCAACGTCGCGTGGTCAATGATGTCGTCGTAACTGAGCGGCTGTTCGATCATCAGCAGATTGAATTCATCCAGTTGTTTCAGCAAATCGGTGTCGGCCAGCGTGTAAGCTGAGTTGGCGTCCACCGACATGACAATGTTCGGATATTCTTTTCGCAACGCACGAATCATTTCCACGTCGCGTCCGGGTTTGATTTTGATCTTGATGCGCTGATACCCGGCGGAGACTTCTTTTTCGACTTTGGCCAGCATCGCGGCGTCGCTGTCTTCCAAACCGAGTGACACGCCACAGTTGATGGTTTCCTGCGTTCCGCCCAGCAATTGCCAAAGCGGTACGCCTTGCTGCCGAGCCGCCAAATCCCAGATGGCGCATTCGACAGCAGCGCGTCCCATCTTGTTGCCGCGAATTTGCCGAGTCAGGTTTGGCACGTCTTCGGGCGAAGCGATTTCTTTGCCCAAGACCATCGGCCCGGCAAAATCGCGGATCAGCGTCCAGCAAATTTCCGTGCTTTCGTGGTTGTAAAACGGTTTTTCGCCGACGGTGCATTCGCCCCAACCGTGCAACCCTTCGCTGAAGACTTTCAGCAAAATGATGTTGCGTTCGTAAGTGCGGCCAAAACTGGTTTCAAACGGAGCGACCAGCGGCAGACGAATTTCTTTTAGCTCGATTCTTTCAATTTTCATAAGTTCTCTTTGGTTTCAGGGAAAAATCAAAAGGCAAATATCAAAAATCAAATGGCAAAAAGTCGGCACTTCATCTTTCTATTTTTGACTTTTGATATTTGCCTTTTGCCTTTTGATTTCAATTGGCTTCCTCTTCGTGATTGTCTTTGAAAAACAGGTAGCGGCTGTTGCCGTTCGGATTAGCTTCAAACCCGGCGCAATACAAGCCTTCGCTCAGGAATTTCTGGAAATCGGCGCGAAGCTGAAGCTGCCACTGTCTGGCTTTGTCCAAATCCTGTTGTTTCAGTTCGTCAATGTCGCGCGGGATTTCGATCATGGCTTCGGGCTGACCGGCGCTGCGGTTTCCAGCCAACGCATCAGCGACTCGTTCAGAACCAACCCACCATTCGGCAAACAGCCGGTCTGTGTCCAATCCGGCGTGAAGCGTGCTGGTGCTGACGTTGCCGTAATAATTCACTTTGTATTTGCGAATGACGCAGCCGAGTTTGTTGATGTTCAGGTGAGCGTTGCGCGATTGCAGCGGATCGAACGTCCACGTAATCATCGGAATGCCCATGCGCAAAGCGAATTCTCGCTGCGCCAGTTTCAGCCGAACGCCCAACCCGGCGTTTTGCAGTTCAGGTTCGACCGCCAGCATTTGCGAGTAAAAGTATGGTTTGCCGGTTTCATCAAACGCCGGAAGCATCAGGCAAAAACCGACCAATTGGTTGTCGCGGTCAAACGCGCCGAAGCTGGCTCCGCCGCTGTGGCGAGTGACGACAAAACTTCGCAGCGGCGTGATGTCCAGATCGGAAAATTGCCAGACTTTGCGTTGCAAGTTCAAACATCCGGCGAAATCTTCAACGGTTGTGCATTCGCGGATGGTGTATTCGGAATTTGAGGGTTCAACCATAACGTCGCGGAATATAACAACCGGTTTTGGGAGCGGTCAAAACAGATAACCGAATGTCAGATTGACGTGGTTGTTGGTTCGCCTGCCCGGAGCGTAATCGGTCAACGTGCGGCGGTATTCCAGCGACATTTCAAAATTCGGCGTCAGGAAATAGATGAAATTTGCCGAAGCCGCCTGATTCTTGAACCGCGTAAAGTTGCCAATGGCGCCAAAACGAATGTCGTTGTTGTTCGGATCATCTTTGCCAGCGGCGAGATTGAATTCCAGCTTTTTGGTGGCTTGCAGACTTAACTGTGCCCAAGCTCCGCCCGTGCGAATGCCGCGAACTTCGGTTGTCGCGCTCAAGATATTGCCTCTGAAAGCGTACAAACGTTCGATGCTGATTCCGGCGCGCTCGCCCAAGTTGATACTCTGGCCGTAGTAGGCTTCGCCGCTGAACATCAAACGGCTACTCAGAGGAATCTGCCAATCACCGGTCAAGGCGTAACTGTTGACACGCCGTTTGAACGGAAAAGTTTTTCGCTCGCCGTATCCGCCAAAACCGATTTCAAACCGGCGGTCGTCTTCCAGCGCGCGGCGAAATGCGATGCGGCCTTCGTAACCCGGATCGCCTTCGTTGCTGACGCCGCCTGCGACGCCGAATGGAGTGCCGATCACGTCGTTAAAGTTCGGCAGCAGCCCTGCCTGAACAATCAGCGAAGACGAATCGCTCAGCCGAGCACGGTGTTCCAGCGTGATTTGCGGACGCCATTGCCATAAATTCCCGGTCGAAGCCATCGGCAAAATCCAGCTTGCTGCCAGCGAAGTCGGATTCAACGGAGAAATCATCGGTTCCAACTGGCCGAATTCCAATGTCGTTCGATCCCAATCCAACCGTGCCGATGCCGTGCGAACCCGCAATGAGCCGAGCACGTCTCCGTCGTACCGTGAAATCGGGCCGCCCCAAAAATCCAGTTCAACATCGCCGCTCAGTTTGGCATTGCCAATGCGCGGGCCTGACAGGGCCAACCCGATTTTCGATTGCCGCAAAGTCGCGCCCAGGTTGTTGCGTTTGCGTCCATTGGTGATCGCATCGGGGAATGCAATGGTCGGCACATCACTATCGGCTGAATCGTTGCTGTTGAAATATGTGTTAATCAGAATTTCGCCGTAAAGCTTCATCTTCATTCGTGAACCGCTTTCGATTTTGGTTTGGGCATGTTCTTTCAACTGAGCGGTGTTGATTTCGATTTGATCTTCCAGATTGGCAAGCCGGCTGTCAGGTTTTTGTTCGGATGATTGTTGAATCGTCGCTGGCGAAGTTTGCGGCGTCGGTTTGGGTGCGGCAACGACGTTGCCAGCCACCATTTGACGCAGTTGTTCAAATTCCCGTTCGGTTTTGTCCAATCGTTGCTGCAACGCTTCGCTGTGTTGGCGGGCGCGGCGAGCTTCAACCTGAGCCTGTTCGGCGGTTTCCTGCGCGCGGCGAGTCAGTTCAATCAACTTTTCCAGTTCGGATTTGTCAGTGGCATCCAGTTTGGGTTTGACCGCTGAAACGTCTTTGCGTTTGCGCGAAACCGGGTTGGCCGTAGCGTCGGCGACCGAAACCAAAAGCATCAATCCGGTGCATAAAAACAGTGATAGATGGCGAATCGTAAGCTTCATCATAATCATCCGTGGAAACATTCAGCGGAGTTTCGTCCGCAGCAGATTTTTTGAAACAGGAGATTGGCACGCTCGCGCCCACGCGAGCAAGCGTTTGGCGAGAAGCCTTGCCCGCGATGGCGCGGGCGTACCCCACTGTGAGTAGGCGGATCATCGCACCAGGCTTTGTCAGGCGCAAACTGGCAAAGAGCGCCTTGCGGAACGGGAATCGAGTTGTTAGCTTTTGCCCGATGTGCAGAGCAGTTTTTCCGATCATCTTAATTGGGTTGTTGATTGTTGGGGGCGTTGTTGACGTTCAGGCGCAATTGAAAGCGCACCCCGTGTTGCAGGCCAATCCGTTTCATGAAGCCGATTTGCTGTTCACCTTCGGCGAAAACACCGATCAGGAGAAAAAATCACTGGCCGCCCCAGTTGCAGGAAATACTTTCTCGTCCGGTGACGGCTTCGCGCGCCAAAGCGGAAAACCACGTACAGGAAAAAGCTCGAAAGTTGCTCGGTAAACTCTGACGCAATACTCATGAAACCTGCCGGATTGTTCAAACCATTGGCCAGTTTTCGTTCGCAAATGATTGCGTTCATCGCACTTGTGTTGCTGGCAATGGCCATCACGCTAGGGTTGATTAACCAGCGGCTGGAAGTTCGCACGACGGGTGTGGTGGATGAATACATTCGCGCCATTACACTGGCCAACGACGTGTTGTATCAATCGGTGTCGGGCGACAAATACCTTTATCAACTGGTTAATCTGGGTGAAGCCGGCAACTTATCCATCAACAGCGAAAGTGTGATTCGCCACATTCTGGTCGTGGACGAAGCGCGCAAGATCGTCAACAGCACTGAATTCAAAGACCTGGGACAACAGCTTTCGCCGGAAATCAGTGCCTTGCCGCCGCTGCAAAAAGGCGACATCAAAGACGACACACACGCAGGAAACCCCGGCCAGCAGCGAACGATGAGTTATTCGTTCGACACTGACAAAGGCAAACGAACGGTCTATTTCGTCATTTCGATGAACAGGTTGCAGCGCGTCAAAGAAAACGCTGACCGGAACCGATTGATTGCGGCCAGTCTGTTGGGCGTATTGTTGTTGGTGGTGACGGCGTTGTTCAGTAATCGGCTGACGCGCCCAATCAGCGATCTGGCCGAAGGCGCTCGCCGCGTTGCCGCCGGAAACGTAAACTTCCAGGTTCCGGTCAAAGGGCCGGAAGAAGTCAGCGCCTTGTCCGTGACGTTCAATGAAATGCTGGCCGGGTTGCGCCGCAATAATGAATTGGAAGAAGAACTGCAACGCTCAGAGCGGTCAGCGGTCGTCGGGCGACTGGCATCGGGCATTGCGCACGAAATTCGCAATCCGCTGAATTTCATCAACCTTTCGATTGACCATTTGCGCGAAGCTTTTGCTCCGGCCAATCCCGGACAAAGCGCGCAATACAAACACATTCTGACGACGATCAAAGACGAACTGGCGCGATTGAATCAACTGGTCAGTGATTTTTTGAGCTATGGGCGACCGGCGAAATTGAAGCTGCGCGAGATTGACGCGCGCGTGCTGGCCGAAGAAGTCCGCGATCTGGTTGCCGCCAAAGCCGACGAACAAGGCGTCAAAATCGCCATCGAATCCAACGGAGCCGACACGCGATTGATCGCCGATGCCGAACAGCTCAAAACCTGTTTTTCAAACCTGATGATCAATGCCGTGCAAGCGATGCCGGGCGGCGGCGATCTGGATGTGGTATTGAACACCAACGACGGCCACATCGAAATCGAATTCAGCGACACCGGCACTGGCATGTTGCCCGAAACACTGGAACAGATTTTCGAGCCGTATTATTCGACCAAGGAAACCGGCATCGGATTGGGATTGCCGCTGACCAAAAAAATCATCGAAGAACACGGCGGACAAATTGAAGTCGAAAGCGAAGTCGGCATTGGCACGTCTTTCATTATTACTTTGCCGCGAGGTGCGGAACCGGGAGCGGTAGCGACCGGGTAATGGCTCACCCAGTCGCTACCGCTTCTGGTTCCGTACCAAATTCCGCAATGGAGAAAACTGATGGCTGCGAGAAAAATTCTGGTTGTTGACGACGAAAAAAATCAACGCGACATTTTGCAGATGATCCTGACCGGCGAATTGGACGAAGCAGGCGAAGCACGCTACGAAGTCAAAACTGCCAGTTCCGGGCAGGACGCGCTGCGGTCGTTCAAGCACGAAAATTTCGATCTGGTGCTGACTGATTTGAAGATGTCCGGGATGGACGGGCTGCAATTGCTGAACGAACTGACGCAATTGGACAGCGCCACGCCCGTGATTTTGATGACGGCGCACGGTTCGATTGAAACGGTCAAGGAAGCTCTGCGCGGCGGCGCTTTCGATTATCTGGAAAAACCGCTCGACCGCGCCAAGTTGCTCCAAACCGTCGCCAAAGCCGTTTCCCAAATGAAAGCCGTGGACGAAGAAATCATCGGCGTTTCAGACGCCATGGAACGCGTCAAAAAGATGATTGTCAAAGTTGCGCCGTCGGCTTCGACCGTGTTGATTCGCGGCGAATCCGGCACAGGCAAAGAGCGCATTGCCCGCGCCATTCACAAAGCCAGTCCTCGCGCCAACGAACGATTCCAAGCCGTGAACTGTGCCGCCATCAACGAAAACCTGCTGGAATCAGAATTGTTCGGTCACGAAAAAGGCAGCTTCACCGGCGCGCATGCCGAAAAGAAAGGGTTGTTTGAAATCGCCGACAAAGGCACGCTGTTTCTGGATGAAATCGGCGAAGTCAGCCAGAGCATGCAGGCCAAGCTGCTGCGCGCGCTTCAGGAAAAAGAAGTTACCCGCGTTGGCGGAACTCGCCCGATCAAAGTGGATGTGCGCGTGTTGGCCGCCACCAACCGCGATTTGGAAGCGATGGTCAAAGACGGACGTTTCCGCGAAGATTTGTATTACCGGCTGAACGTCATCCCGATTCAAATTCCACCATTGCGCCAACGCCGCGACGACATCGAAGTCCTGATGAATTTCTTCCTGCATAAACACAGCGCCAATGCTTCACGGCCAATCCGATTGTCCGGCGAAGCCCGCAGTTTGATTCTGAATTACGGTTGGCCGGGCAACGTGCGCCAACTGGAATCGGCCATCGAACGCGCCTTGTTGCTGGCCGAAGGCGACGAAATCACCGGCGAAGATTTGCCGATGGAAATTCGCCAGGTCGCCCACGTCGAAGGCACTGGCGGATTCAAATTGCCGCCCGAAGGCATTTCGTTTGAAGAATTGGAACGTTCGCTGATTATGCAAGCGATGGAACAAACCGGATGGAACATCACGCGCTCTGCCAAGCTGTTGGGTTTGTCGTTCCGCACGATGCAATACCGGCTGGATAAATTCGGCATCAAACGGCCAAATCGCGGCAAAGGCGGCGCGGACGAGTTGGAAGAAGAGGAAACGCTGCCAGAAGGTGAATGACAAAAATGGCTTTCGGATGAATGCTGAGGTTTTGCGTCCAACGGCAAAGGCGAGCCAATTTGGAAAATTGCCTCGCCTTTGTCTTTATTGACACGAAGGTCATTTGATTCTGGCTTTGACCGTGTTGGAAGTCTTGCCGTCCGCCATCAGCGCAATGCTGATTTCGCCGCTCCCGGCCAGCGAAGTTGCCAGCCGAACATTGCATTGATCCAAGCCGACAAACTCGCCTTGCGCTCCGGCAAACAGGACTTCGGCGTCCGCTATGCATTACTTTGGCTGTCGGCGTTTGACTGAAACTGACTTGGGAGTGGTGGCAGGATGGAAAAAGCCTTCTTCAATTAAAGCCTGGCGCAAAGTGGCGCGGTGGGAAAGATTGATTTCCAACACAGCGATTGTCGCGCGGCCAATCGCTGTCAGTCCGGCCAGCCAAGCGCCTTCCCAACGGAAATGTTCCCCCCATGAATCGCGGCGAGGGTTAAACAACCGGACAATTCGACCGGTTTGGGGATCGCGCCCGGCAATGTTTGGCCCTTTGTGGCTGTTGCAGGAAAAACAGGCCAACGCCAGATTCCGCCCCACCGTCTGCCCGCCGTGTTTGCGAGCCAGAACGTGATCAATTTGAAATGGGAGTTCGTCGTATTCGGCAGGCATCCGGCAGTATTCGCAAGTTCGCTGAGCGCGCCGCCAGACCAGATTTTCAAGCTTGGAGTTCATCGGGTGTCAATGCGCGGCACGAGCTTTTTTGAGCGCCTGTCTCGCTTTGGACTTCATCAACGACAACACGTGGCCGACTCGTTCGTAATTGTCCAGTTCAATGTGCTCATCCAGCGTCAGCATTCCCCCGCGAGCCTTCTCCGCTAACTCCTGCATGCGTTCAATGTCTGGCTGTGGAAACGTCATCGTCAAAATGTAACGAGCCGCTTCCGCTGATAATTCAACGCCCGCCGGATCAAGCAGCCGCCCCCACAACGCAGCTTCGTTCTTGCTGATTGCCGCCGCTTCTTGCCTGGAAATTTTCGTCGCTACTTGTTTGGTTGCTTGCATAGCCCGGATTCTATACTTCTTCGTTTTCAGAAAGGAAGCGAACACCTGCCTTTTGCCTTACTTGATTCTGGCTTTGACCGTGTTGGAGGTTTTGCCATGTGCTCCGGCAAGCGGGGCTTTCGGCGTCCGCCATGCTTGTAGTTCCGCCTTCAGGCGGCAGCGCGGCTGCAAGCCGCCAACGGTATGGCTCGTGCCGAGCCGCAGCCGCCTGAAGGCGGAACTACGAACGCGAAATTATTTGATTTTGGCTTTGACCGTGTTGGAGGTTTTGCCGTCCACCGTCAGCGCGATGCTGATTTCGCCGCTCCCGGCCAGCGATGGCGACAGCCGAACATTGCATTGATCCAAACCGACAAACTCGCCCTGCGCTCCGGCAAATAGGACTTCGGCATCCGCGCCGTTGATCGTGACTTTAACGTTGTTCAGTCCGCTGTGATGGCGAAAGCCGGTTCCATACGACAGCAAAAAGACTTGTTCAGACGGATTGCTGACATCAATCGGCAAAGTGACGAAACAAGTTGTCGCCAGATCGAACTGACCGACAGGCTTATGGCAATCCATTCCCAGCGACAGTGGTTACAACTTTAGTTTTTGCATCAACTTTTATAATTCGATTGTTGCCCCAATCAGAGATATAAAGGTGACCAAACTTATCGATAGCAAGGCCAGATGGGCTATTAAGTTTTGCATCAGTCGCAATCTTGCCATCGGCACTGAAGCCCTGTTCACCAGTTCCAGCTATTGTTACGATAATTCCCGTTGTTGCATCGACAAGCCTAACTCTGTGCATACCTGCTTCTGCAATGTACAAATTATTTAAGCTGTCAATTGTTATTACCGTAGGTTTTGCTATACAGGCTTTGTCGGCCAGCTTACCATCGCCTCCAGATTCACACAATCCGTCACCTCTACAGTAGCATTCATTACTGCCAGCCACAGTAGAAATTATTTTTGTAGAAGCGTCAACACGCCGGACGCAGTTATTTTCAGTATCTGCGATAAAAATGTTATCGCTGTTATCTATAGAAATAGTGTTGGGAAAATTCAATTTTGCTGATGTGGCAAGTCCTCCATCGCCATCAAACCCGCGATTTCCACTTCCAGCAAAAGTAGTGATAGTATTTGTACTGCTATCTATTCGTTTCACCCGGTGACTATTTGTATCTGCAATATAGATATTTCCACTTTTATCTACTGCAAGACCTCCAATTGAACGGAAACTCGCATTTATTCCAATCCCACCATCGCCAGAATGATCATATTGTCCTGTGCCTGAAATATGTAAAATGGGCTTGGAAATTTCTCTAACGGCAAAAATCCTTCCAAGTATGTCAGCGAACAAGATTTCGCCTTTTTGTCCCAGACAAAGTTGCGTAATTAGCTTAGGTTTAATAGCGTCGCCACCATGTGAAGCGGTCATTATTTTCCTTTCTACTCCGCCCATAATTACATTTCCTGTATCAAGATCAATCACCCAAAGTTGATCATTTAGTCCAGTTTTAACCCATAAATTATTACCGGTATCTATCGTCAATCTTGTTGGGTGTGGAAGGCGTATTTTCGTTGCCAAAAGTATCTCAACAGTTTGAAGTTCTTTACTAAAAAGCTTGGTGTTAGCGAAAGCACAAAAGAACACCGCCATCGCTATTCCAAGCCTTACGAGACCGTTTCTACCTTTAGCTATTTTCATCATATCTGCCTCCTCCAATAATTGTATCTAACTGAGGTCTGGTCATAATTATGTTACTCGCAAGCTAAGCCGCACGTAACAGAGCTTTTATACCTTTTCCGACCTCAAGTTGATTTTCGTGTTGGTAGAGCAGCGCCAACTGGTACAAAAAGATCGCTCCGAGCGCAAAAAGCTGGCTTTTGTTCAAGCC
>JANRKX010000158.1:0-19099 GCA_033763255.1 Acidobacteriota bacterium
ACGAAAATCGCGCCTCGAAAGCGATTCAAGGTCTACCGAAAAACCGCCTGAGCGCCGATTTCGAGACTCAAACCGCCAAATTGACCGATGATGTTGAGTAACAGAAGGCATCATCACAAACTACCTTTGTCCAAACTCGTGTGAAATCGAAAAGCGTGAAGGCGGAGTCACTATTCTGACAAAGCAAGGATACTATGCTCGCCCGCGCAACTCTGACAGTAAAGCGGCGAAAGAGTCTGCCGCTCCGAAGAAAAATTGATCTGATTCGCATTTATTCTGCACAATCTGTTTGCCAAAGCTTGCCCCGGCAAATCAAAATTCAGGGGGTCAGTTTCTCGACTGATCAATTATTATTCAGGAATTCAGATTGAACTGACGCCCCTCCGCATCTAGCCAGCAGGTTATAAAACTCCGGCAGAGAAACCGAAGCCGCTTCTGCGCCGACGATTTCGGTTTCCCCTTCGGCAATCAATCCGGCGACGGCAAACGCCATGGCGATGCGGTGGTCGCCGTATGATCCCACTTGTGCGCCTTTCAAAGTTTGTTTGCCCGTCAGCCGCAAGCCATCGTCGAACTCTTCGACTTCGATGTCCATCCGCCGCAAGTTGTCCACAATCGAGCGAATGCGGTCGCTTTCCTTGACGCGAAGTTCGTGGGCGTCGCGGATGGTCAGAGTGCCTTCCAGTTGAGTTGCCGCGACGGCCAGAATCGGAATTTCGTCAATCAGGTTGGCAATCACCGCTCCTGACAATTCCAAATCGCCGTTGAGTTTTGACGAACGAATCAGAAAATCCGCCACCGGCTCGCCGTGAGCCAGCCGTTGGTTGATGACTTCGATCTGCCCGCCCATTTGTTTCAACACGTCAATCAACGCCGTCCGCGAAGGATTGACGCCAATGTGCCGCAATCGAATTTCGGCATCCGGGGCAATCAAGGCCGCAACGATGAAAAACGCCGCCGAAGACAAATCTCCGGCGACAGTGTAATCGCCAAGCGGTTTCAATCGCCGACCGCCCGTGACGGAAATGCGCTCGCCATCTTCTGAGGTTTCAATAACCGCACCGACTTCGCGCAGCATGACTTCTGTGTGATTGCGCGTCGGAGTTTTTTCGACCACCGTCGTTTTGCCGTCGGCGAACAACCCGGCCAGCAACACACACGATTTGACCTGCGCGCTGGCAATCGGCGGAGTGTATTCGATGGCTTTCAAATTCCCGCCGGTGATTTTGATTGGCGCGAAGTTGCTATCTCGCGCTTCGACGGTCGCGCCAAACAAGCGCAACGGATCAATAACGCGCTTCATCGGTCGGCGTTGAATGCTTTCGTCGCCAGTGATTTCCGTGGTGAAGTTCTGCCCGGCCAAAATGCCCGACAGCATGCGAATCGTCGAACCGGAGTTGCCGACATCCAACACCTGAGAAGCCTGCCGCAGCCCGTCAATGCCTACGCCTTCGACAGTGATTAAGTCCGGTTCGCGTTTGACCTGAACTCCCAGAGCTTCCAGGCAATCCAGCGTGCTTTGGCAATCGCGCGCCGAAGAATAATTTCGTAATCGGCTTTGCCCTTCGCCAATGGCGGCGAACATGGCCGAACGGTGAGAGATTGATTTGTCTCCAGGCAGTTGGAAATCGCCGCGCAATTTTCCAACCGCAGTGATTTTGATTGTGGTGGTTTCGTGATTTTTGATTTCAGACATTGGATTTTTTATCGCAGCGGAACTTTACCGGTAAACCTGCCGTAGAACCGGGCATCCTGCAAAGTGTCCGCAAGTCATATTCTTGACATAACTTTTTTCGCTGTGTTACACAGTGCGAGCTTTCAAAAGAGCATTAAGAGGCTTGATTGAAGCGCCTGACCGCATTTGCCGCAGCGAAAATTCGCGGGCATCTTAACAGATCAAAATTCGCCTGAAAAAAAGGAAGCAGCGGCTTTATGATGCTAGCCGAAAACGTGGTCGAATTGACCATTGCCAGTCAACTAGAGTTCATTGATCTGGTCACCACACTCACCGATAACATCACACACATGATTGGTTTCGATGACGAGTCGGCATACTGGGTCAACATGGCTGTGCGCGAATCTGTGGCCAATGCAGTCGAGCATGGAAACAAATACGATCCGCAGAAGTCCGTGGATATTCGCTTTACCATCGGAGTTGATGCGCTTCGAGTCACCATACGCGATCACGGCGAAGGGTTCGATCCGTCAACTCTTCCCGACCCTCTTGATCCGAACAACCTGCTCAACCCGGCTGGGCGAGGCATTTTGTACATGCGAACCTTCATGGACAGCGTCGAATACGAACGCCACCCCGAAGGCGGAATGATTGCCACCATGTCCAAACGCCGCGCGCCCAAACTGGCCGGTCAGGAATCCGGCGAAGGAGATCATAAACACGATGCAGTTAGAAATTAGAGAACGCACCATCGGCGAAGTCACCATTCTGGATTTGATCGGCAAGATCACCATCGGCGACGGCAGCGTGCAGTTGCGCGATGCCGTCAATCATTTACTTGAAGCCGGGCGTAACCGAATCATACTCAATCTGGGCGGCGTGACTTATGTGGACAGTTCCGGCATTGGCGAACTGGTGTCGCGCTTCACCACCACCAAAGGCACAGGCGGCAAATTGAAGCTGCTGAACCTGCCGAAAAAGATCAAAGACCTGTTGATGATTACCAAGCTGCTGACCGTCTTTGAAATTCACGAAGACGAACAAGCTGCCATCGAAAGTTTTCAGTAACACCCTTCAACCTGCGAAAAAGAAAAACCGGAGTCGAAGTCAATCTTCTTCCCCGGTTTTCTTTTTTTGACGATTTCCAGGTCATCACTTTCGGCGAAGCCAGCCCACCGCTTTCCACACGACTCCAATCGGAATCATGACAAGACAAATAGTCACTCCCCACCATTTGCCGGTTGAAAAGATCGGAGCCACGCTGGCCAAAGCGTCGTTGCGCCCCGTCTTAAAAGTCGCAGCCAGATAAGCCGTCGTGAAGTTTTCCAGCAAATCGAAAATTCCAGTCAGCATCGGCAGCAACACCAGACAGCGAAGCTTTTCCCCGCGATAAAGAACCACCAGCAAAACGGCAAACAACAGGCAATACACGACAGGATAAATCACATCCAGCGTGACCTGAGTCCAGGCATAAAGCCATCTGCCGCTTTCGCCAATGCCGCTGAGAAAAACATAAAGATCGTCCGGCGAATAGCTCTGTTTGGCGTCAGGGGATTCCATTTTCAACTGGTTGCGCCGCCAGTTGAAGCCAGCGATGCAAGCCAGGTTGGCGACAAACAGGAAAATGCCGATTCGCCAGGTAGCGATACGATTGACGCGCTGATAAATCGAATTACACATCTTCCTGCTTCCCTAAAGGTTTAATTGCAGGCTTCGAACAACCCTGCCATGCCTTGTCCGCCTCCTATGCACATTGTCACCACGCCGTATTTCGCTTTGCGGCGAAGCAGTTCGTTGCCGATGGTTCCAACCAAACGCGAACCGGTCATGCCGAACGGATGCCCAATCGAAATCGAACCGCCGTTGACGTTCAGCTTGTCAGGATCAATGCCCAGAAAATCGCGGCAGTAAACGACCTGCACGGCGAAGGCTTCGTTCAATTCCCACACGTCAATGTCGTTGACGGTCAGTCCATGCCGTTTCAGCAATTTCGGCACTGCGTAAATCGGCCCGATACCCATTTCGTCAGGTTCGCAACCGGCGACAGCGAATCCGCGAAAGATCATTTTCGGCTTGATGCCCAGAGCTTCGGCGCGTTCGCGCGACATCAACAAATTGATTGCCGCTCCGTCAGAAAGCTGCGAAGAGTTTCCAGCGGTCACGCTTCCCTGCCCGCTGTCTTTGTCGAAATGCGGTTTCAACGCCAGCAAACCTTCGAGCGTCGTATCCGGGCGATTGCATTCGTCCTTGTCGCACAGACGCTCTTCCTGGCTGACAACCTGCCCGGATTGTTTGTCCAAAATTCCGGCAGTGACTTTCATTGGAGTGATTTCGCCCTGAAAAAAGCCTTCGGCTTGAGCGCGCGCTGTGCGTTGTTGGCTGCTGAGCGAGTATTCGTCCTGAGCCTGGCGGCTGACGCCGTAACGTTTGGCGACGATTTCCGCCGTGTCGCCCATCACCATATAAATTCCAGGCTTCATTTCTTTCACCACCGGATGCGGATTACTGTCGCGGCCAAGCATCGTAATGCTTTCGACTCCGCCCCCGATCGCGGCTTCTGCGCCTTCGACCATAATTTGGTGAGCCGCCATCGCTACCGATTGCAATCCCGACGAGCAAAAGCGATTGACCGTCGTCGCCGCAACAGACACCGGCAAGCCCGACAAAACCGAAGCCACGCGAGCGACGTTCGTGCCTTGCGCTCCGCACGGATAACCCGCGCCGATAATTACGTCTTCGATTTCCGCCGGGTCAAGCTGCGGAGTTTTGGCCAACACATCCTTGATGCAATGCGCCAGCATGTCTGCGGGAAGCGTCAGGTTGAACGATCCGCGAAACGATTTGGCCAGCGCCGTGCGCGAACTGGCGACAACAACTGCTTCTCTCATTTTCAATTCCTCTCTTTGAGTTGATTTAGTTTTCGATGGCAGAGAAGAAAGAGACAACGGAACAAACGGAAATAACGGAAGAGACGGAAGCGTTTATGACCAAAGCCTTCTTTCCGTTTGTTCCGTCTATTCCGTTTGTTCCGTTGTCTTCCTTTTCTTCCCGCCGGTTTTGTTATCCAACAGACCGCCCAGCGCGATCTGGCAAAGCTCTTCGGCGACTTGTTCGCGCGACAGTTTGCCGTCAGGCCGGAACCAGCGCGCCAACCACATAATCATTCCCAACAAACTGAACGCCGCCGCAGTCACATCAACAGCTTTCAGCTTGCCTTCGGCGCTCATCTCTTCCAGCGTCGAGCGAATCAAGTCCACATACAGACGCTTACGCTGGCGAAGTTTGCGGCGATGAGCGGGCGACAAACCCAACTCTTCTTCGACCAGAATCGTCACCGGGCTGTGCCCGTCGTCGGTGCTGCTACGAGCAATCAACATCGCGTGATTGGTGATGATGAAACGCAAACGTTGTTCGGCGTCAGCGACTTCCTTTGCCGGTTTGATGACCGCAGCCTCCAGCGTATCCATGCCGTAGCTCATAATCGCAAACAGCAATTCTTTTTTGCTGGGAATGAAATGATAGACACCGGCTTTGGTGATGCCGACGGCTTCGGCAATGTCGCTCATTGAAGTGGCGTCGAAACCACGCTCGCAAATCATCTGCGCGGCGACGGAGTAAATCTGATCCGTGCGTTCTGAACCGCTCAATCGAATTTGTTTCTTGCCGTTTTTCATAACTGACCGACCGGTAGGCAAGTTATCACGCAGCCAGACAAACCGTCAATTTTTGGCAGGCAGATCAAAGCGCAGACCATCTTTAGCCAGCACAACTTTGCCTTTGAAGATGTCTGCGATGCCGCGCAAAAACATTTGCTCGGTGACAGGCGGATTGAGCGGCGGAACCATGTGCGTGAAAACCAGCGTTTCGACTTTGGCTTCGTTGGCAATTTCAGCGGCTTCGGTGGGGCTGGCGTGATAAGTCAGAATGTCGCGCACCAACTTGGCTCGGCGTTTGTCGCCGGAACGTTCAGCGTTGCCAGCGGCCATTGTCATCACGTCTTTGGCCAGCACGTCGTGAATCAACAAATCGGCTCCGGCAGCGTGTTTGGCCAGATTCGCACTTTTCGCGGTGTCGCCTGAAATGACTACGCTGCGGCCTTTGTAATCCAGCCGATAACCGTAAGCCGGTTTAACCGGGTCGTGTTCGACTTTGAATGCAATCACCTTCAAACCGTTGCGCTCAAACACAACGGCGGCTTCGGTATCGCTTTTCAACTTCACTTCACGGGCGACGGCTACGGCGGCGGCGCGCGGCAACATCGCTTCGGTGTGATGAGCGATGCGGTATTCCACATCCTGGCTGAACGCCTGAGCAAAACCGGCAACGATTTTTTCAACGCCCGGCGGGCCGTAAACTTCCAACGGTTTGGCTCGACCGGCCAGCCAGGTTTGAGTCACGGCTTCGCCCAAATCGCCAATGTGGTCGGAATGAAAATGCGTCAGCAAGACGGCGCTGACGGCTGCGGTGGGGATGCGATTGACCGCAACTTGCCGCCAGGAACCGGGTCCGACATCAATCAAAACGACTTCTCCGCCAGCGACAACCGCCACACACGACGAAGCTCGCGTAGCGTCTGCCAGCGGCGAACCCGTTCCGCACATCACCACGTGCAATTGTCCGTCGCTGAGCATCGCGATGTCTGCTTGTTGTTGCGCCGACACCGCACCAACCATCATCAACAATCCCACAACCAATCCAACCAAAAGCTTTTTCATTGCCAGAGCTTCCTTTTGCCAGCGCGTTGGTAGTTCCGCCTTTAGGCGGCTGAAGTCACGCAGCCGCCTAAAGGCGGAACTACCAACGCGATTCAGTTTCGTTGTTTGAGCTTGGCGACGAACTCTGCCGCCATTTGTTTGTGTTCTTCGGATTGCAGCCGTTCGCGGATGGCTTTGCCCATTCGCCGAAACGCCGTTTGCGTGCCTACGTCAATCAACTCGCGCGTCAGCCGTTTGGTTTCAAACAACGCCGCGCGCGGTCTGGATGCCAGCGTTTCAGCCAGCGACATCGTACTACCAAGCAATTGTTCCGAATCGCAGACGTGATTAACCAGACCGATGCGATGAGCTTCGTTGGAATGAATGACTTCGCCGGTCATCGCCAGTTCCTTTGCGCGCCCCAGGCCAATTATCTTGTAAAGCGGGAAAATCATTTGCGTCAAACCCAGCAGGATTTCTGTCTGGGCGAAAGTCGCTTCCGGCGAACACAATCGGAAATCGCACATCACCGCCAGATCGAATCCGCCCGCGATGGCCGGGCCGTTGATGGCCGCAATCACCGGCTGAGGCTGCGTGTAAATGCGCTGGAACATGGCAAAGACGTTTTCCAGATAAGCGATCTTGTCTTCAAAAGACGCCTCCAGCACGAAGTTGAGATCAAGACCGGCGCAAAAGCTTTTGCCCGCGCCGGTGATAATCACTACGTTTATATCGGCATTGCCTGCCGCCTCTTCCAGCGATGCGGTCAGTTTCGCAATCAACTCCGGGTGAAGCGCGTTACGTTTTTCAGGACGATCAAGCGTCAGCAGCAACACTGCGCCGCGCTGTTCAATAATAAGCATCGTACTCTTTCTCCATTTTGTCGCGTCTTTAGCAATCGGCTTGGCTAAACCAATGGCTATGCTACAATCCGCGCCTTGTTCTGTCAGGCATTTTCCAGCCTGCAACACCAAAACCAATCCAGTAGCCATTCAAACAGCGCACTACTGTCTACTGCCTACTGTCTACTTCTTCAATATGATTCAAACTGTCAGAGGAACCAGAGACATTTTGCCGGGCGATATGCCTTTGTGGCATCGCGTTGAATCCGTCGCGCGCGAAGCTTTTCGCCGTTACGGCTTCCGTGAAATTCGTACGCCGATTTTTGAAAAGACCGAACTCTTCGCTCGCGGCGTCGGCGAAGCCACAGACATCGTTCACAAAGAAATGTACACCTTCACTGATCGCGCCCGTCAGGACAGTGAAGGCGAATCGCTGACTTTGCGGCCTGAAAACACTGCTTCCGTCGTTCGAGCATACATTCAACACAAGATGTTTGCTGATAAATCTCCGGGCGAATTGACCAAGCTTTATTACATCGGCCCGATGTTTCGCCGCGAACGCCCGCAAGCCGGACGTTATCGCCAGTTTTATCAAATCGGCGTCGAAGTCATGGGTTCCAGCGACGATCCGGCCATCGAAGCCGAAGTGATGGAAATGCTGGATTGGTTTCTGAAAGAACTGAAAATCACCAACACGACGTTGTTGATTAACTCTGTCGGCGAACCTGCCAGCCGCGCAGCTTATCTGGAAACACTGCGCGAAGCGATTCGCCCAAAACTGGATCAACTCTGCGGCGATTGCCACCATCGGTTTGAAACCAACGCACTGCGCGTCTTCGATTGCAAGGTAGAAAGCTGCCAACTGGTCGTCAACGAATTGCCGACGATCACCGATTCGCTGGATGAAGCTTCGCGGCAACACTTTGAACAGTTCAAAGCTCACCTGGACGCGCGCGGCATCGCTTACACGGTCAATCCGCGAATGGTGCGAGGTTTGGATTATTACACTCGAACGGCGTTTGAAATCGTTGGGCACGACGGACTTGGCGCGCAGAACACCTTGGTTGGCGGAGGCCGTTACGACGGATTGTCTGAAACCATCGGCGGCCCTCCGACCAAAGGTTTCGGCTTTGCCTTCGGACTTGATCGAATGGTCATGGCTTTGCCGGAAAGCGAAGCCGAAAAATTGCGGGCGTCAGACGCGCCAAATGTTTTCATCGTGTTTCTGGGCGAAGCAGCTCGCGCACATTCGTTCACCGTCGCGCAAAAACTACGCGCCGCCGGCATTGCCGTGGCAATGGAGTTTGAAGATCGAAAGATGAAAAAAGCGATGGCCGCAGCCGACAAAGCTCACGCTCGTTTTGCGCTAATCATCGGCGACAACGAAGTCGCCACAGAAACATACGCCTTAAAGAATTTGAAAACCGGCGAGCAGGAATCTCTGACGCTGGACGAAATCATTTTGAGATTAAATTGAACCCGGTACAGAACCGGGAGCGGTAGCGACTGGGTGATTTCGTGAAGCACTCACCAGGTCGCTACCGCTCCCGGTTCCGTACCAGTAACAGGAAAGAACAATGTTGGATCATCTTGGACAAACGAAACGCACTCACAACTGCGGCGAACTTCGCCGGGAACATGCCGGGCAGACAGTCACGTTGATGGGCTGGGTCAATTCGCGGCGCGACCACGGGCCGTTGCTCTTCGTTCATTTGCGCGACCGCGAAGGCATCACTCAAGTCGTCTTTGACGCCGAACGTTCCGCCGACGCACACGCCAAAGCCAAAGACGCTCGCGGCGAATACGTGCTGGCCATCACAGGCAAATGCGTTCTGCGCGAAGAAAGCAATTTCAACCCGGCGATGACGACCGGCGAAATAGAAATCATCGCCGACGAAATCAAAATCCTGAACGATTCGCGCACACCGCCTTTTCAGATCGAACGCTGCGACGCTTCTGAAGACGTGCGCTTGAAATATCGCTACCTGGATTTGCGCCGCCCTGAAATGCAAAAAAACTTCAGACTGCGCCATCAACTGGCGTTCACGACTCGGCGCGTGTTGGATGAGCACGGTTTCTTTGAAATCGAAACGCCGATCCTGACCAAATCCACACCCGAAGGCGCGCGCGATTATCTGGTTCCTTCGCGCACCATGCCCGGCAAGTTTTTCGCGCTGCCGCAATCGCCACAGTTGTTCAAACAGTTGCTGATGATTTCGGGCTACGAACGTTACTTCCAGATTGCGCGTTGTTTCCGCGACGAAGATTTGCGTGCTGACCGCCAACCGGAATTCACACAGATAGACATTGAAATGAGCTTCGTTCAGCCGGACGACGTGTTCAACGTCATCGAACCGCTGATCGTCGAATGTTTCAAAGTCGCCGGTTACGAAGTTCCTGCGCGCCCGTTTTTGCGAATGAGTTACAACGACGCGATGAACCGCTTCGGCTCTGACAAACCGGACATGCGCTTCGGTTTGGAGTTCATTGATCTGACGGCGCAATTTGACGGCAGCGCATTCCCTGTCTTTGCCGATGCCATCAAAAAAGGCAGCGTGGTCAAATCCATAGTCGTTCCCGGCGCAGCCACCTGGTCGCGCAAGCAGTACGACGACATCATCGAGCACGCGAAAAAGTTCGGCGCGGGCGGCTTGGCTTACATTCAGGTACTGGAAGGCGAAAACAAATCTGCCTTGACCAAAACGATGGGCGCTGATGGCGTTGCCAAAATCGTCGAAGCCGCCGGAGCCAAAGTCGGCGATTCAATTTTGATGATGTGCGCCAAGTGGGAAAAGGCTTGCGATGTTCTGGGCGAAGTCCGTCTGGAAGTCGGTCGCCGCGAAAAACTCATCAACGAAGATGACAATCGGTTGTTGTGGGTGACGGAGTTCCCGATGTTTGAATACCACGAAGAAGATAAACGCTGGTACGCCAAACACCACCCGTTCACTTCGCCGCGCGACGAAGACGTTGAAAAGCTGAGCGGCGGCGATCTGGGTTCGGTTTACGCCAAGGCTTATGACCTGGTGCTGAACGGCAAAGAGCTTGGCGGCGGCTCGGTTCGTATTCACCGTTCTGACGTGCAGGCGACTGTGTTCAGAGCGTTGGGTTTGAGCGACGAAGAAGCGCGCGAAAAATTCGGATTCTTCCTGGACGCTTTGAGTTACGGCACGCCTCCGCACGGCGGCATCGCTCTGGGTTTGGATCGTCTGGTGATGTTGTTGGCCAAAGCCACGTCGCTCCGCGATGTCATTGCCTTCCCGAAAGTTTCGACCGCTTCGGATATGATGACCGACAGCCCCAGCGAAGTCGCTCCGGCGCAATTGGCGGAACTGAAGATCAAAACGTTGGTCTGACGTTCGCCGAGGTTTCTTGAAAACTTTAGTTTCCCTTTGCCGTTTTCGCCGACGCCAAAACGGCAAAGGGAAACTCCCCCCTCTCAAAGTTACGTTGCCTTTCGCCATCCAGCCGGGTTGTTTATACTGCGGCTTACATTCATCGGCTACACCATTCACAACCAAAAACTATGTTCGACAAATTACGCGAAGAGTGCGGGGTCTTCGGGATTTACGGCCACGAAGAATCTGCGCGGCTCACTTATCTTGGCTTGTACGCGCTTCAGCATCGCGGACAGGAATCGGCTGGCATTGTGTCTTCCGACGGCGAACGGCTTCACGCTGAACGCGGCATGGGCTATGTCGGCGATATTTTCCAGGAAGAAAATCTGGGGCGAATGACCGGGCGTTCGGCCATCGGCCACGTGCGATATTCCACCGCCGGCAAAGTCAGTTTGAACGAAGCGCAGCCGTTTTCGGTCAAATGCAGCTTCGGTCAGATTGCGCTTTGCCATAACGGGAATTTGCCCGACGCCACCGAAGCGCGGCTGCAATTGGAAAGCGACGGGGCGATTTTTTCCTCGACTTCCGACACCGAAGTTGTATTGCATCGCATTGCGCGTTCGCGTGCTGGCGACGTGGTCGAAGCCATTGCCGAAGCATTGCGAAACGATGAAGGCGCTTTTTCGATGCTGTTTGTCACGCCGGAAAAATTGATCGCCGTGCGCGACCCGCGCGGGTTTCGCCCGTTGTGCATGGGCGAATTGGAAGGCGCAACTGTCTTTGCTTCGGAAACCTGCGCTTTTGATTTGATCGGCGCGAAATACGTGCGCGATGTCGAACCGGGAGAAATCGTCGTCGTCGAAGCCAACGGCCTTCGTTCGTTGAAACCGTTTGCGGCGCGACCGACTTCGCATTGCGTTTTCGAGCACGTCTATTTTTCGCGGCCTGATTCTTTGGTCTTTGGTCGCAGCGTCAACAAAAGCCGTCATTTGTTTGGCCGCCATCTGGCACGCGAACATCCGGCAAATGCCGACATCGTTGTGCCGATTCCTGATTCCGGAGTTGCCGCCGCCATTGGGTTTGCCGCCGAATCCGGCTTGAAGTTCCGATTCGGCCTGATGCGAAACCATTATGTCGGGCGCACTTTCATCGAACCGCGTTCGTCCATTCGCCATTTCGGCGTGAAGATCAAACTCAACCCGGTGCGCGATTTGATCGAAGGCAAGCGCGTCGTGTTGATTGACGATTCGATTGTTCGCGGCACGACTTCCAAAAAGATCGTCAAGATGGTGCGCGACGCCGGAGCAAAAGAAATCCACATGCGAATCAGTTGTCCGCCGACCATCGCTCCCTGTTATTACGGCGTAGACACTCCAACGCGCGAAGAACTGATAGCAGCGCAAAATTCCGTCGAAGAGATTCGCCAGTTTCTGGAAGCCGATTCGCTCGGTTATTTGAGCATGCAAGGAATGCTGGAAGCGGTTGGCGACGGCTCCGACACGAAATTCTGTACGGCGTGTTACACCGGCAAATATCCGACCGAACTGGGAGTCAACGTGATGACTTCGCGCCAACGCGAATCCATCGCCGCTGATTGATTGGGCAGGTTGATTGAATTGAGACAAGTGGCTTGAATCGCTTAACATCCTGCTTGGAGGTAAAAAATGAGCTTACAAGAAATCGTGAGCGAGATTGGCAGATTGCCTTTTTTGGAAAAGCGCCAACTGATCGAAATTCTTAATAAAAGCCTTGATCGCCAACCTGTGCTACCTGAACCGACTCGTCCTGCTGAACCGATCAGTGAAGATGAGGTTGAAAGGATCCTGCGTGCAAAGGGAATCATCTCATTCGCTGATCCGAGCAATTACACCGACGAGGACGAAGACTTCGAGCCGATTGAAGTTGAGGGCGAGCCTCTTTCTGAACAAATCATTCGGGAGCGTCGTTAGTGGCAGCCTATTTTTTCGACAGCAGCGCACTGATGAAACGTTACGCCAACGAAACCGGAACGACATGGGTTGTCAGCATTTTCAAACCGTCGTTGGCTAATCGCATTTATGTAGCACAAATTACTTTGGTCGAAGTTATCGCCGCTTTGACACGACGAACACGCAGCGGACGGTTAAAGCCAGCATCAACGGCAAAAGGGATTTCAAGGTTCCGCCGAGCCTTCTATGACCTATTCCGTAAAATAGAAATTACAGACGCCTTGATTGAAGCTGCTGCTGTATTGGCTGAAAGACATGGCTTGCGAGGTTACGACGCTGTCCAACTGGCCGCAGCATTGTGGGCAAACCTAAATAGAATGGCCGAAGGTGGGACGCCTATTATCTTTATTTCTGCCGACACTGAACTGAACGCTGCCGCGCAAACCGAAGGTCTTGCCGTTGATAATCCCAACAATCATCCGTAACTGACAAAGCAAAGTATCTGTTTCCAGTCCCCATGCGCTTTCTGAAAGTTCTTTTTGCTATTTTGCTCGTCGCGACCGTCATCACCGGAGTGATTTACTGGCTGCGCCGACATCGAACCGAACCGCCGCCGACTCCGACGCCGTTTGAAACCAAAGGCAAGCTGCAAGTTGTCGCGCTGGATGTCGGGCAAGGCGACGGTTTTTTGATTATTTCTCCGGGCGGAAAAACCGCCTTGATTGATGCGGGCAGCGCGCAGGCAGGTGATGATGTGGTCGCCGCGTTGCAACGCCGCAATCTGCGAACAATTGATCTGGCTGTAGCGACTCATCCGCACGCCGACCACATCGCAGGGTTGCGCCGCGTGATTGGCAAACTGACGGTCAGCAATTTGCTGGATAGCGGTCAGAATTTCGCCAGCGATGAATACGACCGATTGCAGCGAGCCGTCAAAACCAGAAAAGTTCAGTTCATCAAGGCGAAAAAAGGCTGGAAGTTCAGTTTGGATTCCGGCGTCGAACTTGAAGCGTTCAATCCGCGCGGCGATGGTCGCTGGATCACCAACATTCGTGAAGGCGGCAGTGTTGAAAACGCCAATTCGGTTGTGTTGCGGTTGAGTTACGGCAATTTCGCCATGATCTTCACCGGCGATGCAGAGACCGACACCGAAACCGAACTGGTTAAACACAAATTTCTGCTTCGCGCTCAAGTGCTGAAAGTCGGTCATCACGGTTCGCGGCACGCCACCAGCGAAAAGTTTTTGAACGCCGTCAAACCGGAAGCAGCAATCATTTCCTGCGGAAACGACAACCGGTACGGTCATCCTTCGCAACCGACTCTGGATCGTTTGAAAAAATCGAATGTGAAGGTTTACAGAACCGATCTGGGCGGCGAAATTGCCGTTGTTTCCGATGGCAATACATTTCAGGTTTCCACCGCTCGCCAAATGAATTTGGCTTCGCTGTGGCAAGGCAGAGTTGAACTGGAAGATTTGCTCGTTCAACCGAAGAAAGCCGCCGCAGCGTCGAAACTGAAAAAAGAAGAAATTGACTGACAACAAAACCCAAAACTTCTTGGACTAAATCGTCGAAACACTTTTATGAGCAACTCAATCACATACAAAGACGCAGGCGTAGACATTGACGCCGCCAACATCGCCACTGCGCGCATCAAAAAAATGGCGCGCTCGACTTTCAACGAAAACGTCATGTCCGAAATCGGCAGCTTCGGCGGCATGTTCAGCGGACTGTTCAACGAAGTGCGCGAACCGGTTTTGGTCGCAAGCTGCGACGGCGTAGGCACGAAGCTGAAAATCGCTTTTGCCACAGGCATTCACGACACGGTTGGTTACGACCTGGTCGCGCATTGCATCAACGACATTCTGGTGCAAGGCGCGCGTCCGATGTTCTTTCTGGATTACATCGCCGTCGGCAAATTGAATCCTGACGTGGTGGAAAAAATCATCGAAGGTCTGGTGCGCGGTTGCCGCGAAGGCGAATGCGCTTTGTTGGGCGGCGAAACTGCCGAAATGCCCGAACTTTACAAAGACGGCGAATACGACATTGCGGGGTTCATCGTCGGCGTGGTGGACAAAAAGAAAGTCATCAACGGCAATCGCATCACCGCCGGAGACGTCGTTATCGGCTTGCCATCCGTCGGTTTACACACCAACGGTTACAGTTTGGCGCGCAAGGTGCTGTTCGACATCGAAGGTTACAAGGTTGACCAGCACGTACCGGAACTCGGTTGCACCGTCGGCGAAGAATTGCTGAAGCCGCACAAAAACTACCTGCCCGCGCTGGAACGATTGATCGAACACGAAGGCGTCATCAAAGGCCTGGCGCACATCACCGGCGGCGGTTTGGTCGAAAACATCCCTCGCATTTTGCCGCGCAACGTGGACGTAGCCATCAAAGAAAATAGCTGGCCGGTGCTGCCCGTTTACGACCTGATTCAAAAGATCGGCAATGTCCCGCGCGAAGACATGATTCGAACTTTCAACATGGGCATAGGCATGGTTGTCATCACCAGCCCGCAGTTTTTGCAATTCGTCCAGGATCAATTCAACGTCGCCCGCCAACCGTTTTACATTCTGGGCGAAGTCGTGAACGGTGAAAGCAAAGTTCAGTTTGTGTAAGCTGGCTGATGTCAGGACACTTTTCGTCATCAATCATCAGACAGGAAAATGTAGGAAAGGAAAATCAGAATTTTTATCTTCCTTTCCCACATTTTCCTGTCTGATGACCCAATTGGTTTTTGCCATCATTGGTTTTCAAACGTCTCAAACAAAATGTGTCCAGACATCAGGTAAGCTGGGTAAAAAGGAGGAAATAAATGGCTGTTTCAATTCAAACGATTTCACAACCTATTACAGCACCACTTTTTCCTTTGCCCGATTTCGTCTGGAAGTTTAGCGTTGGTCAGTATCACGAAATGATTCACGCGGAAATTTTGGGCGAAGACGATCCTATTGAATTGTTGGAAGGGGTATTGGTGACCAAGATGCCGAAAAATCCACAGCATAGTTTAGTCACGCATTTAATCCGTGAGGCATTGGCACGCCTGATTTCGCTGGGCTGGTGTGTCAACACTCAGGAACCGATTACGCTGGCCGACAGCGAACCGGAACCGGATGTTGCCATTATTCAAGGCTCTCCGCGCCAATACGCAGACCGTCATCCGGGCGCTGAAGACACGGCGTTGGTTATTGAAGTCGCCGATTTAACGTTGTCACGTGATCGCGGCTTGAAAAAACGAATTTATGCGCGGGCAGGCATTCCTCTGTACTGGATCGTCAATTTGGCTGAGCGAAAAATCGAAGTTTATTCAGAACCGTCTGGCTCGGATTATCAGCAACGTCAGGATTTTGAATCGGACGCTGAAATTCCTGTTCTGATAGAAGGCAACGAGCTTGGCCGCATCACAGTCAGCGATTTGTTGCCGTAATCGAAATCCGGCTTTTTTCAAACCCATCTTCGGAGCTTTTCCCATGACCATTTCTCTCTGGCGTCGAGTTTGTTTCTCGCTCTGTCTGCTTTCGCTGTTGATTCCTTCGCCGATTCTTTCCAGTTCTTCTTCGGCGCAAGCCAAAAAATTTGACTTAACGGTGGACAACATCATGCGAGCTAACGAATTGATTGGTTATGAACCGGCTCGACCTTATTGGTCGCAGGACAGCCAGCGAGTTTATTTTCGCTGGAAACGCGCGGGCGAAGCTCGGCTGAAAGAAATGGATTTGTACGTCGTCAATCGCGACGGCAGCGAATTGCGAAAGCTGACCGAAGACGAAGCGAAACTGGCTCCGCCCGCGTTTGCCGAGCTGTCGAAAGACAAACGTTTGAGCGTTTTTGGTGAAGACGGCGATGTGTTTTTGTTCGATCACGCAAAGGGCGAGCGGCGGCAGATTGTGGCTACGACTGAAGGAGAAAACAGCCCGCGCTTCACCGCCGATCAGAAAAGCGTGCTGTTCGTTCGTCAAAACAATTTGTACGCAATGGCGCTGGATGGTGGTTCATTGATGCAGTTGACCGACATTCGCACTGGCGGAGCGGGCGCACCTTCCACGCTTCCGCCACCACCAATCGGCGCTGGCGGTTTTGGTGGCGGTCAACGTCAAGGCGGTGGCAACACCAGCGGCGCGCAAAGCAGCCAGGTTCCGCCACAGACCGGCACCAGTCAGGAGTTCATCAAAAAAGAAGAGCGCGAATTGATCGAAGCCGTCCGCGAACGCGCCAAAAACCGCGAAGAGCAGGAAGCCAAACGCAAAGCGCGCGAAAAACGCAAACCGTTTTCTCCGCCTGCCGGGCAAGCGGTTTCCAACCTGTCGCTGTCGCCTGATGGCAAGTTCGTGCTGGCGACGGTGATTCAGCCCGCCGCCGGATCGAAAAGCTCCATCGTGCCGAATTACATCACCGAATCGGCTTACACCGAAGACATTCCTGCGCGCAGCAAAGTCGGCGACGCACAAGGCAAATCTCGGCTGGCCATCATCACGGTCGAAAACGGCGAATCGAAATGGGTCGAGCACGGTTTGAAAGAAGCGGCTCCCGCTCAACAGCCACAGGCGCAATCTGGCAATCCACTGCGCGAACGCGACGCGCAACTGTTCAACGCGCAATGGTCAGAAGACGGAAAGAATCTGGTGGCGCTGGCGCGGTCAGCCGACAACAAAGATCGCTGGGTGATGGCGATTGATCCGGCGACGGCAAAGGTGAAAGTGTTGGATCAATTGCACGACGACGCCTGGATCGGCGGCCCCGGCGCGTTCACGCTGGGTTGGTTGCCGGACAACAAAACGGTTTATTTCCAGTCTGAAAAAGACGGCTGGGCGCATTTGTATTCGGTTTCAGTCGAAGGCAGCGCGCCGAAGCAACTGACCTCCGGCAAGTTTGAAGTCTCCGACGTGCGGCTGTCGAAAGACAAAACCCGATTCTTTTTCACCTCCAGCGAAGGCAGTCCGTTTGAACGTCATCTGTATTCAATGCCTGTCGGCGGCGGCGAACGCACGCGCTTGACGACTCTGGCAGGCAATAACGACGCCACGATTTCGCCGGACGAAACCACGCTGGCCGTCATTCGTTCGTACAGCAACAAACCGCCGGAGCTTTACATTGCGCCAAACAAACCGAACGCAGCGGCCAGCGAAATCAAACAAGTGACGACTTCACCGACCGAAGAATGGCTCAGCCACAACTGGATTGATCCGCCGATTGTCACGTTCAAAGCGCGCGATGGCGCCGACGTTCCGGCCCGGTTGTACAAACCGGCGAACTGGAAAAAAGGTGGTCCGGCGGTGTTTTTCGTTCACGGAGCCGGTTACCTGCAAAACGTCCACAAATGGTGGAGCAGTTATTTCCGCGAATACATGTTTCATCACTTGCTGATGGAGCGCGGTTATCTGGTGCTGGATGTGGATTATCGTGCTTCCGCAGGTTATGGGCGCGACTGGCGAACTGGAATTTATCGCCACATGGGCGGCAAGGATTTGAGCGATCACGTTGACGCCGCCAAATGGCTGGTTGCCGAACACGGAGTTGACGCCAAGCGCATCGGTTTGTACGGCGGCAGTTACGGCGGATTCATCACGTTGATGGCCATGTTCACCGAACCGGATGTTTTTGCCGCAGGTGCGGCTTTGCGGCCAGTGACGGATTGGGCGCATTACAATCACCCATACACGTCGAGCATTTTGAACAACCCGCAATCCGATCCTGAAAGTTACAAACGAAGCTCGCCGATTTACTTCGCGCAGAATCTGAAAGGCGCTCTGCTGATTTGTCATGGAATGGTGGACATCAACGTGCATTTTCAAGATTCGGTGCGATTGGCTCAGCGGTTGATCGAACTCAGAAAAGAGAATTGGGAATTGGCCGTTTACCCCGTCGAAGATCATGGCTTCGTTCAGCCGACCAGTTGGGCGGATGAATACAAACGCATTCTGAAACTGTTTGAAACGAATCTGAAGCCGGCTCAACCCACAGCGCCAGCCAGCGCAAGCGGCGGAAAGGCCAAAGCCAAATGAAACGAATCGGCATTCTGATTTCCGGGCGAGGGTCGAACATGTTGGCCTTGGCGGATGCGGTCAAAGAAGGCCGCATCCCCGATGCCGAAATTGCGCTGGTCGTCAGTAACATCGCTGATGCCGCTGGTCTGGAAAAAGCGCGCGAACTCGGCATTCCGACTTTTGTTCACAGTCACAAAAGCTGCACGCGCGAACAGCATGACCGCGCGATGGCCGCTGAACTTCACCGAACCGGAGTTGATCTGGTTTGCCTGGCTGGTTACATGCGATTGCTCTCGCCGTGGTTCATACGCGAATTCGAGCATCGAATTTTGAACATCCATCCTTCCATGCTCCCGGCTTTTCCGGGACTCGACGCCCAGCAACAGGCGTTGGATTACGGCGTCAAATTCACGGGCTGCACGGTGCATCTGGTGGACGAAGAATTGGATCACGGCCCCATCGTCAAACAATCGGTCGTGCCGGTCCTGCCTGGCGACACTGTCGAAACGCTTTCCGCACGTATTTTGGCCGAAGAACATCAAGCATACTCAGCAGCCGTCGCACTGATTCTCAGCGGCAATTATCGAATCGAAGATCGGCGCGTGCTTGAAACATAACCTCGCCTTTCGTGAAAAA
>JANRKX010000159.1:0-36117 GCA_033763255.1 Acidobacteriota bacterium
TTACGCTCAACACTCTGGCCGAAGGCGGTGAGGTCATTGTCTCGCGCGGCGAATTGATCGAAATCGGCGGTTCGTTTCGCATCCCTGATGTGATCGCCAAATCAGGAGCGCGCATCCGCGAAGTCGGCACGACCAATCGAACCCGCCTCAGCGATTACGAAAAAGCCATCAACGAAAACACCAAAGTCATTTTGCGCGCGCATCCGTCGAACTATCGAGTGATTGGCTTCACGGAAAAACCTGCTCTGGAAGAGTTGGCTCAGCTTGCGCGTGAACGCGGCTTGCCGCTGTTTGAAGATTTAGGCAGCGGCTGTTTGATTGATTTGAATCCGTTGGGCATTCACGACGAACCAACCGTCGCTCAAGCCGTCAAAGCCGGAGCTTCTGTGGTGGCATTCAGCGGCGACAAATTGCTCGGCGGGCCGCAAGCCGGAATCATTCTGGGCGAAGCCGAACTCATCAAACGCATCAAGTCGAATCCGTTGATGCGCGCTTTGCGCGTGGACAAACTGACTTTTGCCGCATTGGAGGCGACCGTTGCCGCTTATTTAGCCGGACGCGCGTTGACAGAAATTCCTGTCCAAACGGCGCTTCACGCCACGAAAGAATCCATCACCCAACGTTCACGCGCTTTTATTGCTCAAGTTCGACGTCAGAACCATTTGACGCTGGAATTACAGGACGGCTATTCGGTTATCGGCGGAGGCTCAGCGCCGGAAATACAATTGCCAACTACGCTCATCGGCCTAACTTCGTCGCAGTTCAGCCCGGACGAATTGGAAGAACGGTTGCGATTGAATTCGCCGCCGATCATCGCCCGCATTCAAGACGACCGGCTGGTAATTGACCTCAGAACAGTCAGCTTGAACGCCGAAACAGAAATTCTTTCGGCATTGGCCAACCTCGCTGACCGCTAAAATTTCCTACACTAAAAACAGGTAAAACTACGTATGGCGATCATTCTCGCGTCGTGCGAAATTGCGTTCGTCAAAGAGAAACAAGAGGTTCGGAAACGCAGTCTGCTGATTTTGGTTCGACGTGGCTGCGTGGTGATTGAAAGTTTGGATTGCCCAACGGTCGCCTGCCGATGCAACAAGCCAAAGCGAATTTAGGGGGAATACGGCATCATTTATCGCTTTGGCCTCCCCCAAAACGTTGCAACGTATGCAATTCGGGTGGCCAGGTCGAGAGGGAGGTTGTGGGGCCTCCCTTTTGGCCTTTTTTGGTTTGAGAATTGGCATTCGATTTCCCCCACTGATTTTCCTCCCCTGTTCTGGTTCCAGCATCAGCAATCGTAACGACAAATTTCTTTTCAGTTAGGCTTTATTCCAATGGTTTGGTCTAGGGGCAAAGAAGCGACGCGAGGTGGCACTTTAGTCGCGGAATACCCCACGCCGCAGAACGCGGGCATGCAGATTTGGGTGTGAAGCAACCGCAGACGCTTCTTGTTCAGGCTTGCTGTTCGCGTTCTGCATTGGCTTTTGGAATGGGTTGAAAGTTGGCAGGCCTTAGCTGTTGTAAATCATCAGGCGGCGTTGTTCCACCTGATCAATCAATTCTTCGATGGAATACAGCCCCGGATTCAGGCCGTCAGCCGCCATCGTTTCGACAATGTTCAGCAGTGTGGAATTGTAAGGAGTTGGCACGCCGTATTTCTCACCCAATAAAATAATCTCGCCGTTGAAAAAACTGGCTTCGGTTTCCCCTCGCTTCAATTTCAAATCAGTCCAGGTGGAAGGATAGGTGCGAAGCTCGGTCGGCATGTTTTCAGATTCGAAAAGCTTTTCAGGGTCTTCGGTTTTGTTACGCAACTCATCCAGCCGTTTAGTGAAATCAATAGGATTTTTTGCATCGGCCAGAGAGATTCCTGCTATGTCCAAAACGTGCAAGCCTTCTTCTTCGACATCGGCCATAAAGCGGCTGATTGCAGGCGACGCCAGCCCGAACTGCAAGTGCTTATCCAGGATGGAAAACGTGGCGTTGTGCAGGTTCAGAATCAGTTTGCTCCATTTGATGGCCATGATGGATTCGTGAGTCGTGACACGAAACCCAGCCTTGGTCAGTAACTCGGCAACTTCCAGACCAAGTTCATCGCATCCCATCGGGTAATTGCCGATTGAAATGACGTTGTTAAGCGTGTGCGAAATCACGCCCGGCGAAATCATCGTTACGCTCATCCCAGCCATCGCGCCGTAGACGGTCAAAAAACGCCGAGCTGCCAGTTCTTCATTTCGCACGCCATTTTGCAAACAAAATACGGGTGTATCTTCGGGGAAAACTTCGCGCAGCGATTGCACAGAAGCGGCAGTTTGAGAGCTTTTGACGGTCAGAATCACCACATCATCAATGCGCGGGGTGATCTGGTGTGGCGACGTAACCGCAGGCAAATTCACCACACGATCGCCTTTGGCTGATTTGATTTGCAGTCCTTGTCGGTTGACAGTTTCGGCGTGAGCATCGCGGGCAATCAGGGCGACTTCAACGCCGCTATCTGCCAGCCAGCCGCCGACCAGACTTCCGACTGCTCCTGCTCCGTGGATGATGATTCTCATCGCGCACCTTATGGAAAAGTGAGTTGGGTTGTTCGTGTGGGAAAATCGAAGAGCCAATAAAACGGAACGGGCATCAACACGATGCCCGTTACTGCAACGCCCCCGGCTGGACTCGAACCAGCGGCCCTCAGCTTAGAAGGCTGATGCTCTATCCAACTGAGCTACGGGAGCAACGCGACGTAATTTACGCGATAGTCCGCAGGCAGGCAAGCGCCGGAGTTTTATCCGTTTACTGCTGCACTTCCAGTTGTTGGTCGTCATAAAAGCGTATGCGGTCGGCGGTCAGCAGCTTGGCGATGAAGACGATCTGGCCGGTGTGATAGCTGAAGTGTTCGACTGCGTGAAAAATCGAATCGAGCACGGTTTGGGAAAATCCTTGTGGAATGATTTCTCGTTGCAGTGGCGTTTCGTCGGTTGCCAGGTCGCGTTCCAGCTTGGCCAGCACGGCTTCAACTTCTGCCAGCGTGGTTTGCAGTTTTGTCATCAACTCTTCTTTTCCCATCTGGTCACGTTCGACAAATTCGCTGGAACGGTTGCGAATGTCGTTCGCGCCGCCGACTCCGGCAATCAGCCATTGCCGCACGTTGCCACACAGGTGCAGAATCAAATTGCCTATGCTGTTGCTGGCTTCGTTCGGTCGCCACCAAAGTTGTTCGTCGGTCAGTTCAGCCAGCGCGCCAGAGATTTTGACGGGGTAATCTTCGCGCAAACGAAACCGCGCGTGGCGAATGAACGCTTTGCCGGCGGTAAGCGGTTGTTCAGGCGGTTCCAGCAAAAACGACCTGCGTGTTTCTTTCATCGGCTTACTCCATTGGGCGATCAGTTTTGATTTGCGCCAACACTTCGTGGCGCTTAGTTTATGGCGCGTGTTATAAACCGCCCGCTCATAACCAGCCAACAAGCCAAATTTTCAAAGCATCAGGAGCGAAAGATGAAACGAATGGTTCTGGTTTTTCTGACGGTGTTCGCACTGTCGGTTTCGGCGCAGCAGCAAAACGATAAAGCACAGGTTTTGATTTCAGGCGGGACATTGATTGACGGAACCGGTTCGGCTCGCCGTCTGGCGGATGTGCGAATTGTCGGCGACACGATAAAGGAAATCGGCAGGCTGAAACCTCAACCGGGCGAACGAGTAATTGACGCCAAGGGCTTGATCGTCGCGCCGGGCTTTGTGGACGTTCACAACCACTCCGAGCGCGGCTTTGCCAACGACCCGACGGCCAGAACTCAAACCTTGCAAGGTATTACAACCATCGCCGTCGGGCCTGACGGAGGCTCGCCGTTTCCGATTGCCGATTATTTGACGTGGTGTGAAAAACAGCGACTGGCGACCAATGTCATGGCTTTTGTCGGTCATGCAACGGTTCGCCAAAAAGTAATGGGCAAGGATTTCAAACGTACTGCCACCGAAACCGAAATCTCAAAGATGGCTGAACTGGTTGAACAGGCCATGCGCGAAGGCGCGGTCGGACTTTCCAGTGGTTTGGAGTACGACATTGGCAATCCTGCTACGACCGAAGAGGTGATTGCCCTGTCAAAAGTCGCCGCACGTTACGGCGGAATTTATATGAGTCACGTCCGCGATGAAGCCGACCTGGCGTTTGACGCATTCCGCGAAGCCATTCGCATCGGACGCGAAGCCAAATTGCCCGTCCAAATTTCGCACATCAAACTCGGCACAGTCGGTGTCTGGAACAAGGCTGGCGAAGTCGTGAAGTTGATCGAAGCCGCCCGGAAAACAGGTTTGGACATTACGGCGGATTGTTATCCGTACGATGCGTGGGGTTCGACGATCACGGTTTTGATTCCTTCGCGGCGTCATGACGATCCGGCAGCGGTCAAAAAAGGCTTGGACGACGTAGGCGGCGGCGCAAACGTGCTGATTACCAGTTGTTCGGCCCATCGAGATTACGAAGGCAGAACTCTGGACGAAATTGCCAACGCCAACGGCAAAACTGCTGTGGACGTTTACATCCAGATCGTCAAAGACGGCGGCGCAAGCGTTGTTTGTAAATCAATGATCGAACCCGACATCAAAACGTTTTATCAGCAACGTTGGGTGATGGTTTCCAGCGATGGCGGCATTGGTATGCGCCATCCGCGCGGAGCCGGAACTTTTCCGCGTGTGCTGGGGCGTTACGTGCGCGAACAAAAATGGCTCAGTCTGGAAGAAGCGATTCGCAAAATGAGTTCGTTTCCGGCGTGGCGTTTGGGATTGAAAGATCGTGGCACGATCAAAGTCGGAATGAAGGCGGACGTCATCGCCTTTGACCCGAATCAAGTGATTGACCGGTCAACGATGACGCAGCCCGGCATTGAGCCTGTCGGAGTGCAATATGTGTTAGTGAACGGGGGACTGGTTGTCGCGGAGGGAAAAGTGACAGGCGAACGTTCTGGCGCGGTTGTTCGCCACACTTCAACGGTCAAAGGCAATTAGCGCGGCGTTTTTCTAAGCGTAGCGTTTGTCGCGGAACACCAGCAAATACAGCCCGGAACCGATGATCGGAATCAACAAAATGATTACCAGCAAAACGACTTTGGTCGCCCAATCGCGTTTTGAGTTCATCACATCGTAAATGGCAAAAATATCCAGAACTGCGACGATTAACCATAAAAACGTTTCCATAATTCCATCCTCACTTTTTCTTTGAAGTTGATGCGGCAAGTCGTTGATTCGCTTGCCGTCTTTTGTCGAACAGTCAGCCTTACGAAGTGGTTTGGCTGACTGTTCCTCAAGAAATCTGTTCAACCACCGAGCTTTGACCTAACCAGTTGATTGATTACTTTGCCGTCAGCGGTTTGCCCAGCCAGCTTGGCCATGACTGCTTTCATCACATTGCCGAGTTCTTTCATCGAACCGGCTCCGGTTTCAGCGATGGCTTCATCCACAAATTTGGCGATGGTCGCTTCGTCGGCTGCGGCTGGCAGATAGACTTCAATAAATTTGATTTCGGCAGCTTCTTTTTCGGCCAGTTCCGCGCGTCCGCCCTGATTGTATTGTTCAATGCTGTCGCGGCGTTGTTTGACCAGCGACTGCAAAACTTTCATGGCTTCGGCGTCGTCAATTGCCGCTTCGGAATTGTTGGCTTTGCCTTTCTTGTCAATTTCGAAATTCATCAACGCGGTTTTGACCATTCGCAACGTCGAGAGCTTTTCAGCTTCCTTGTTCTTCATTGCGGCGGTGATGTCCTGATTGATGCGTGCGATGAAACTCATCGTGAATCTCCTTTTGATGGCATTCGGATAACACGTCATTAGTTATAGTGTTCATGGCTTGAAGCTGTCAAACGTGCGTCAATGGCTGTGTTGCGCGCTCATGGTAAATTTGTTAGTCTCCGCGCTCCGAGACAAACGAGCGAAAGTGGCGAAATTGGCAGACGCACCAGACTTAGGATCTGGCGCCGTAAGGCGTGGGGGTTCGAGTCCCCCCTTTCGCATCAAGTCTAAAACCCGTTCTCACGCTCAATTCATCAGCGGCCTGCCAGCGATCTCAAGTTTTGATTTGATCGGGACGATGGTTAGTTCAGGGTGGTTCACTCCTGAATGAGTTGATTGATTATTGGGCAATAAACTCTAAGGAAGGTAGATTACGTGTTGAAACAGGAAGTGGTCATTACTGACGTCTCTCAATGTCAGAAAGACTTGGCGATTGAAATCGCAGCGGAAGAGGTGACGAAGGAATTTGAAAAAAACTATGACGCTTATATGCGGTATGTGAAAGTGCCGGGCTTTCGTCCGGGGCGCGTACCGCGCGGCGTGGTCAAGCAGCGATTCAGCAAAGAGATCAAAGACGAAGTCATTGGCCATTTGTTGCCACATGCCATGGAGCATGCCGTAAAAGACCACAATCTGAAAATCATTGGTGATCCGCAAATTCAGGATTTTTCGCTCGAAGAAGGCCAACCGCTCAAATTCAAAGTCAGCATTGAAGTCCTGCCGGAAATCGAACTCAAGGAATACAAAGGTTTGAAAGCCACCAAGCGCGTCGCCAAAGTGACGGACGAAGAGGTGGAGCGCGTGATCGAACGTTGGCGCGAAAACGAAGCGGATTTGGTTCCGGTCGAAGATCGTTCCTCGCAGCATGGCGACATTGTTTCGATCAATCTGGTTGGCAAATATCTCGATCCGCAAGCAGAGCATGAAAAAGAGGATTTGAAAGCCGACGGCATGGAAATCGAAATCGGCGGCAAAGCTTCGTTGCCGGAATTCACTGAGCATCTGAGCGGCGTGAAGCCGGATGACGTGAAGGAGTTCCGCGTGGCTTACCCCGAAGAGTTCGGCTCGAAAGGCCTGGCCGGAAAGACCATTGATTTCACCGCGACCGTGCTGGCGATTCGTCAAAAAGAGCTGCCGGAGTTGAACGATGAGTTCGCCAAAGATGTTGGCGATTACGAATCGCTTCAGGATATGCGCGACAAGGTTCGGGAAAATCTGGTCAGGAATGCCGAACTCGAAGCTGACAACGTGTTGCGTGATGACCTGCTGGCGCAGTTGCTTGATTCTCATGAATTTGAAGTTCCGAATGTGCTGGTCAATCAACAAGCCGAAAGCCGTCTTCAGGATTTCAGCTACAGACTTCAGCAGATGGGGATGCCCGCTGACATGATTCAAAACATCAATTGGGAAGAACGGTTCAATGAATCATTGGAATCTGCCAGACGCGATGTTCGCTCAGCATTGCTGGTTGGGCGAATCGGAATGGCTGAAAAAGTAACGGTTGGCGAAGAAGAAATTGATGCCGAAATCGAGGCGATGGCAGAGTCCATGGGGCGGTCAGCAGAGGAGCTAAAAGCTCGCTTGACAAGGGATGAGGCGGTTTCTAGTATCGAAACTAGGTTACGTTATCGCAAGGCGCTCGACGTTGTCGTAAGCAATGCCGACATCACCACTGAAGAGGTCACGCGGGAATCGTTGGCCGCAGCGAAACAGGAAACATCCGAAGCTCAAGCTCCATCAGAACAGGCTGAGTAAAAGCGACGGCCGATCATCGAAAAATTCTCCGGTGTAATCTGACCGACAGATCATCTTCCCGGAACCAGTAGAGTAAGCGTTATGAACAATCCATCTGCTAGTTATTATCCACCGACAGTTATCGAACAGACTCCGCGCGGCGAACGCGCCTATGACATCTATTCGCGGCTGCTCAAAGACAACATCATTTTCATCGGAACTCCGATTGACGACACAGTGGCCAATCTGGTCGTCGCTCAGTTGTTGTTCCTGCAATCGGAAGACCCGGATCGGGAAATTTCCCTGTACATCAATTCGCCCGGCGGATCGGTGACTGCCGGATTGGCGATTTACGACACGATGCAGTTTGTGCGCTGCCCGGTTTCAACGTTTTGCGTCGGGCAATGTGCTTCGATGGCGGCAGTGTTGCTGGCAGCGGGAACCAAAGGCCGCCGGTTCGCTTTGCCGAATTCGCGCATCTTGATTCACCAGCCGCACGCTGGCGGAATTTCCGGTCAGGCCAGCGACATCCAGATTGCCGCCGAAGAGATCATTCGTATGCGCCAACGGCTAAATGAAATTCTGGCTGATCACACCGGCAAATCGTACGATCAAATTTCCAAAGACGTTGACCGCGACCGCATCATGAGCGCGATGCAGGCTTATGAATATGGAATCGTGGATCAGGTCATCAAGCAACGCGAGTAGATCGAGTTGTCTTAAAGTCTGCCGATTCGTGCTCCGCACGATTTGTACTCACTCAACGCACAATGGACATAAACAATGACAATCACCCAGTCAGTTCCGACTCAAGGGGAAGCGGAGCCTTAGGCCGGCAACCGTTGCGCCCGGTGTTACGCTGCTCGTTTTGCGGATTGGGCGAAGGCGAAGTCTCAAGATTGTTTGAAGGCACTTCGGGTTTCATTTGCGATGAGTGCGTGGATGTGTGCGTTCAACTGCTTTACGATTACCGCGAACTGGGAATGAAGCCTCACAAGCCGAATCAGCCATGGTACAAAAAACTGTTTAGCGATGACTCAAATGAAGTAGCGTTTTGCAGTTTCAATGTTCATGACCGCGGCAATCCGCAAGGCGACAGAGTCTTTCCCGGTATCAACGCACAAATTTGCGATAAATGCGTTCGCGCCTGTGAAGTGCTGAAATCCACTCTGGTGTTAGGCGGTTGACCGCTCGATTCGCTTGCTTGCGCGGGTTTGGTGCGTTGATTATGATTGCGCCGCTTTTGACGTGACGGGATTGAAATAATAATCGGAGTCCACCGAACAATGTCTAACACTTATTTTGAACTGGAGGCCACTAGGTGATGCGAAGAGGTGACGACACTTTACGTTGCAGCTTCTGTGGCAAAAGCCAGAACGAAGTTAAGAAGCTGATTGCCGGCCCCACCGTTTACATTTGTAATGAGTGCATAGACATCTGCATTGAGATTATCAGCGACGATGCTCAGCAGGAAGCCGCTGCCGCCCGCCCGCCTTTGCCGAAACCGCTGGAAATCAAAGCCTTTCTGGACGAATACGTCATTGGTCAAGAAGACACCAAGAAGAAACTCGCCGTTGCCGTTTATCAGCACTACAAACGCATCGAAATGATGAAACGTCGTTCGGATGTCGAAATTCAAAAGTCGAACATCCTGCTGATCGGCCCGACGGGAACCGGCAAAACGCTGCTGGCGCAAACGCTGGCGCGAATGCTGAAAGTTCCATTTACGATTGTGGACGCGACGACGTTGACCGAAGCCGGTTACGTCGGCGAAGATGTTGAAAACATCATCCTGAAACTGCTGCAAGCTGCGAACGGAGACGTGGAACGCGCTCAGCAGGGAATCATCTACATTGACGAAATTGACAAGATTTGTCGCAAGGACGAAAACCCTTCGATCACGCGCGACGTTTCAGGCGAAGGCGTGCAGCAAGCGTTGCTGAAAATTCTGGAAGGCACGGTTGCCAACGTTCCTCCGCAGGGAGGTCGTAAACATCCGCATCAGGAATTTTTCGTCGTTGATACGACCAACATACTGTTTATTTGCGGTGGAGCGTTTGTTGGTTTGGACAAAGTTATCCAGCGGCGCATTGGACAAAAAGCAATGGGTTTTGGCGCCAACATTCGCCCGATGACGATTCCTGTCAGCAAAATGTCTTCGGCGGATTTGCTGGCGCAGGTTCAACCTGAAGACTTGATTCGGTATGGACTGATTCCCGAATTTGTCGGACGTTTGCCTGTCACAGGAACGCTGCACGAATTGGACGAATCGGCGATGGTTGAAATTCTGACTCAACCGAAAAATGCTCTGGCCAAACAGTATCAGCGGCAGTTCGAATGGGATGGCGTCAAGTTGCGCTTTACGGATGATGCGTTGCGGGCAGTGGCGCGTCACGCCTGCCAGCGCAAAGTCGGTGCTCGCGGGCTTCGCATGATTCTGGAAGAGTTGATGCTCGAAGCGATGTACGAACTGCCAAGCCAGAAGAGAATCAAAGAATTCCTGGTGACAGACGAGATGGTCGAAAATCGTCAAACGGTCTTCCCACTTGAAAAGGCCGGTTGATGAATTCACGTTGCGGAATCGAATTTGTCACCACTAGCCGAGTTCGCTGCTCAGCACTGGGCGTTTGAACGAAGCGACGAATGATCGGCACTTTTCCAACCACCTTCTGATTACAGTCGGCGGACTGTAATGATTTCCCAAACAAGATGACACTTGCGGGATGAAACCGGCGGATTTGCGTTTCCGCGAAGGTGTTCGTTTTGAAAATCAACCGGCGAATACTGACTTAACGCTGGTGATTCGTTTGCCCTGACAGAGGTTACTGACATGAAAGAATTTCACGATGGCACACCGGACGATGTTGCGAGTTACCCAATGGTTCCGATTCGTGACGTGGTTGTGTTCCCTCACACCAAAGCAGCGTTCGTGATTGGTCGCCCGGCGTCGGTGCGCGCGTTGGAAGCGGCGATGGCCACAAATCGCACGATCTTTTTGGCGACGCAACACGACGCGACGGTCGAAGACCCGAACCTGGAACAGATTTATCAAGTCGGCACGATTGCTCACATTGCCAACTGCACGCGAAAACCCGATGAAGAAACGATCAAGGTGTTGGTCGAAGGCCGCGAACGCGCTCGTGCCGTTCGCTTCGACGAATCCGGAGGTTATTGTGTGGCGACGGTCAGGCGCGCTCCGGTGGTGGCAGAAAATCATAAACGTAGCGCCTCGCTGGTTTCGCGCGTCGTCAGTCTGGTTGAGCAATACCTGAAGATCGCTCACGAAGGGAATTTCGATCAGATTCAATCGGCGCTTCGCGCGCTCGATCCCGGCCAGATGGTGGATCAACTGGCCGACAAGTTGAAAATTGATCTGAACGACAAACAGGCTCTGCTGGAAATTTATCCAACGCAGGCTCGATTGATGAAGATGATCGAAACGTTGGAAGTTGAGATTGAAAAACTCAACCTGGATCGAACCATCCAAACGCGCGTCAAGCGCCAGATGGAAAAACAACAACGCGAGTATTTCCTGAACGAAAAGATCAAAGCCATTCACAAAGAGCTTGGTCGCAAAGACGAAAGCGTCGAATTTAACGAACTGAAAGAAAAGATCGAACAGGCGGGAATGACCGACGAAGCGAAAGAGAAAGCTCTGGCTGAATTGCAGCGGTTGGAACAAATGCCGCCGATGTCGCCGGAAACCACTACTTCGCGCAATTATCTGGACTGGTTGATTACTGTCCCATGGAAAAAGCTGAGCGAAGAAAAGCGCGACATCGCATTGGCGCAAGAAGTGCTCGACGCCGATCATTACGGTCTGGAAAAAATCAAAGAACGGATTTTGGAATATCTGGCAGTTCGCCAGTTGGTGGAAAAACCGCGTGGTTCGATTCTGTGTTTCGTTGGCCCGCCCGGCGTGGGCAAAACCAGTCTGGGGCGTTCCATTGCCAAAGCCACCGGTCGCAAATTCGTGCGATTGAGTTTGGGCGGTGTGCGCGATGAAGCGGAAATTCGCGGTCATCGGCGCACGTACATCAGCGCTTTGCCGGGGCAAATCATCCAGTTGATGAAAAAAGCCGGAACGGTCAATCCGCTGATTCTGTTGGATGAAGTGGACAAGCTCGGCAGAGATTTTCGCGGTGATCCGGCGGCAGCGCTGTTGGAAGTGTTAGACCCGGAACAGAACCACACGTTCCACGATCATTACCTGGATGTGGAATACGATCTTTCCCAAGTGATGTTTATCGCCACGGCCAACGTGTTGCACACGATCCCTCCGGCGTTGCAGGACAGGTTGGAAGTCATCAAGCTGGCCGGTTACACCGAACGCGAAAAGATGGAAATCGCCAAACGCCATCTGGTCGTCAAACAAAGCGAATCCAACGGCTTGAAATCGGAGCAAATCGTTTTTGCCGAAGACGGGCTGAAAACGTTGATCGAGTATTACACCCGCGAAGCTGGCGTTCGTAACCTGGAACGAGAAATCGGTTCGATCTGCCGCAAAGTCGCTCGCCAGTTCGTGCAACAGAAAGACGAAAACGACGAATCGTTCAATTTCGTTGTTGATGGCGTTTCCGTCCGTCAATTGCTTGGCCCGATCAAGTTCCGCCCTATTCGAGTCACCGAACGCAGTGAAATCGGTTTGGTCAATGGTCTGGCCGTCACCGAAGTCGGCGGCGATGTTTTGCAGGTTGAAGCCACATTGATCGAAGGAGCCGGAAAAGTGACGTTGACCGGCAAGCTGGGCGATGTGATGCAGGAATCGGCTCAGGCAGCGATTACCTACATTCGTTCGCGCGCTGTCGAGCTTGGCATTTCGACCGAATTTCATAAGAGCCACGATCTGCACATTCACGTGCCGGAAGGGGCGATTCCGAAAGACGGCCCTTCGGCTGGAATCACCATGGCGACAGCGATGGCTTCGGCCTTGACGCGCATCGCCATCCGTAAGGAAGTGGCAATGACCGGAGAAATCACCTTGCGCGGAAAAGTGCTGCCCATCGGCGGAGTAAAAGAAAAGCTGCTGGCGGCTCATCGCGCGGGAGTGACCACTGTCATCATTCCCAAAGACAACGAAAAGGATTTGAGCGAAGTGCCCGCCGACGTTTTAGACGAGTTGCAAATAAACGCGGTAGAAACAATGGACGACGTGTTGCGAATTGCGCTGGAGCGCGTGCCGTATTCTGCGTCGGAAGTGAATCTGGAAATGGCGGCTCCGGTTTGGCAACAGGCTTCGGTGATTCCGGGTGTGGCTGACAGTTCGATCAATGGCTGATCCAATACGAAACTTGCCATGAAAGTTACGAGTGCCAAATTTGTTGCGGCGGCTGCGACTCAAGCTTCGATGCTGAATGACAGCAAACCGGAGATCGCCTTTTTGGGGCGGTCGAATGTCGGCAAATCGAGTTTGATGAACAGCCTGCTGCAAGTGACCGGATTGGCTCGAACCAGTTCGACTCCGGGGCGCACGCAGTCTCTGAATTTCTTTTTGATCAACGAGTCGTTTTATTTTGTTGATTTGCCGGGTTACGGATACGCCAAAGTATCGAAAGACAAGCGGCAGGAGTGGGGGAAGTTGATCGAGAAATACCTTGCGGAACGTCAGCAGCTTGTGCTATCTATCTTGATCGTTGATGCTCGACACGAACCTTCCCCGCTAGACCTTCAGATGAAATCCTGGCTCCAGCATTTCGAGCTTCCCTATTTGGTGGTCTCAACGAAAGCTGACAAGCTTTCCTCGAATGAACGGCGAAAATCTTTGCAACTGGCAAAGAAGGTTCTTGGCACTGAAAGTATCGTTCAATATTCGTCAGTCACGCGCGAAGGCGCCAAAGACATTTGGAATGTAATCGGCAGCAGCATCACAGCGAAAAGTTAATCCCACTTGCGCATAGTCAATCGTCCGTCGTTATCGTCACACGTCATTTGCCGAAAACCCCTTTTACAATTTTCATAACTTTTGACAAGTGAGCTAAGGCATTGATAACCGTTTGGACGAATCAGGTATATCCGCTGACCAAAAGCGGTCAGATCAGCGCCTGATCTTTAGCCGCAGCGATATTTGACGCTGGCGCTTCAAAGAATCCCGACTGATTTCAGACAGGCTTTCAGCAGGCTTTTTTCAGACAGACGATGCCGGCCATCAACCGGCAAGGTTTTTTCTCAGGCTGCCCTGAATACAGCCGAACACTAACTGTAAGCGCGCAAAATCGCCTTGCGCGCAGTCGAATGACCCAATAATCCCGATTAAACAAGGAGATTTTCTCGCCTCACAGCGGATGTGGCGCACACGTTGTGCGTTATGTTTGGTCGCGGGAAAACAAAACGAGCTATGGCAGACAGAAATAACAGGTCGAAAGATTACGACGATTACGATGAAATGGATGAAAGCTACGAAGGTGGCTCTCTTCTGGACATCGCAGATTTGAAGGAGATGAATATCTCCAAGTTGACGCAGATCGCCAAAGATTTGGACGTGCCCGGTGCAACCGGCATGCGCAAACAGGAATTGATCTTCAAAATTCTGCAAGCGCAAACAGAAAAATCCGGTTTGATCTTTTCCGAAGGTGTGTTGGAAACCTTACCCGACGGCTTCGGATTTTTGCGCGCGCCGGAATACAACTACCTGCCGGGGCCGGACGACATTTATGTCAGTCCGTCGCAGATTCGTAAATTCGACCTGCGAACCGGCGACACCATCTCCGGCCAGATTCGCCCGCCAAAAGAAGGCGAACGCTATTTCGCGCTGATCAAAGTCGAAGCCATCAACTTCGAGCAGCCGGAAATTGCGCGCGACAAAATCTTCTTCGACAACCTGACGCCGCTGTATCCGAACGAACACCTCAAGGCCGAAACCAACACCGAAAACGTGTCCGGTCGCGTGGTGGATTTGTTCACGCCGATTGGCAAAGGGCAGCGCGGATTGATCGTCGCTCCGCCGCGCACCGGTAAAACGATGCTGCTGCAAACCATCGCCAATTCGATCACCGAAAATCATCCCGAAGTCACATTGATCGTCTTGTTGATTGACGAACGTCCCGAAGAAGTCACAGACATGCAACGTTCGGTCAACGGCGAAGTCATTTCTTCGACGTTTGACGAACCGGCTTCGCGTCACGTGCAAGTGGCCGACATGGTTATTGAAAAAGCCAAGCGACTGGTCGAACACAAACGCGACGTAGTGATTCTGCTCGATTCGATCACGCGCCTGGCGCGTGCGCACAACGCAGTGGTTCCGCCTTCGGGCAAGATTTTGTCCGGCGGTGTGGACTCAAATGCTTTGCAACGTCCGAAGCGATTTTTCGGAGCGGCGCGCAACATCGAAGAAGGCGGCAGTTTGACGATTATCGCCACGGCGTTGGTCGAAACCGGCAGCCGCATGGACGACGTGATCTTTGAAGAGTTCAAAGGCACGGGCAACATGGAAATTCACCTCGACCGCAAACTGTCCGACAAACGAGTCTTCCCGGCGATTGACCTACAAAAATCGGGTACGCGCAAAGAAGAGTTGCTGATTCCGAAACAGGATTTGGATCGCATCTGGGTGTTGCGGCGCGTGTTGAATCCGCTGTCGCCTGTCGAACAGATGGAACTCGTGCTGGATCGTCTGGAAAGATCGAAGACGAACGCCGAATTCCTGTCGTCAATGAACAACTGAGCCGATTACAGTCGGCGCTTCAACTCAAACGCGGCAATTTCGGGCAATGTCCGAAATTGCCGCGTTTCATTTTTGACCTGAGCTTTTCGCCAGCCAGTGGCGTTTGCTAAGATGCGCGCTCAATTGCACATCTTATTCGTTCCCCAATTACATAAATGCGCGTTTGCGTTCTTGGCAGTGGCAGTTCCGGCAATGCGACCTTGTTGGTCGCAGGCGAAACTCGCGTGCTGATTGATTGCGGCTTGAGCGCGCGCGAAACTGTTCGCCGCATTCAGGCCGTCGGCGAAGACACGACCCGACTCGACGCCATCATCATTACGCACGAACACGGCGATCATGCTCGCGGGCTGGGAATGCTTTCCAAACAACTTGGCGTTCCAGTGTACGTTTCGACGCCGACGCTGGAAGCCTGCAACCTCACCGACAAAGCGAAGCATGTTCGGCGCGGCGAAGCCATCACGGCTTCGCAAGAATTCCAGGTTGGGGCGTTCCGCTTCAGCCCGTTCAAGGTTCCGCACGATGCCGCCGACCCAATGGCTTTCACTGTCGAAGCGGCTGGCGTCAAAATGGGAATCGCCGTTGATCTGGGATACATCAACAATCTGGCGGCGGAACAGTTTCGCGGTTGCGACCTGCTGATTATCGAAGCCAACTACGAGACCGAAATGCTGCGCGCTTGCACGTATTACCCTTGGTCGTTGAAACAGCGAATCATGGGACGGCACGGCCATACGTCGAACGACGAAATGGCGCGTTACTTGACGGAAGATTTCGACAACAAAGCCGAACACATCGTGTTGGCGCATTTGTCGCAGAACACGAATCATCCCGACGTAGCCCGGCTGGCGGCGATCAATGCTTTGCAATCGCGCGCTCCGCTGTTTTCCGCCAATGCTGAACAGCGCATCAAGGTCGCTCCTTACGACCGGCCAGCGGAATGGATTGAGTTATGAGAATCGAAAGCCAAAAGTTAAAAGCCGAAAGTCAAAACTGGTTTTATGCTTTGCTGAGCCAGAGACCGCTTTTGCCTTTTTACTTTTGCCTTTTCGCTTTTGCCTTTTCACTTTTGCCTTTTGCGGCACTGGCGCAATCCGGTCGCAGGCCGCAGCAAAAACCTGGCGAACCGCAAACGAAGCCCGGTGAAGCTCCGCCGCTCAGAATTGAAACGCGCGAAGTCGTGTTGCCGTTGATGGCTTACGATGCCGAAGGCAAATTCGTGGACGATTTGCAGACCAAAGACGTGATTGTTGTGGAAGAAGGCGAAGGTCGGCAGGTGACTCGCGTCAAACGCGAACCGGCGAACATTGTTCTGGTCATGGATTGCAGCAACGAATTCGGCACGTACAAAAACGCCGCGACGGAAATATATGGAAAGGGTGAACGCCCGATTTGGGAAAAAGGCCCCAGTTATAAGGTCATCACCAATCCGACGACGCGGCAATTTGCCAGCATGTTCGTTTCGATGATTTCGCCGGAAGACCAGATTGCGATCATCCAATATCACGATCGTGTGCAATTGATTCAGGATTGGACGAACGATCGCCAACAGGCGCTAAATTCGCTGTCGTCGAAATATCGCGTCGGCATCAAATCCAGTTACCACGATGCGCTGAAACTGGCCGCCGATAAATTGCAATCGCAACCGAACGGACGTCGCATCGTCGTGCTGATTACCGATGGTCTGGATTCCAACAGCAAGACCGGGAAGTCCAAGGCAATGTTGGCGCTGGAAAAATCGCGCGCGTCGGTGTTTGTCGTTGGTTGGGCAGATGCGTTGCGAAAAGAAGTTGAACTGGCCATCGGTTGGAAAGCCAATCACGAACCAGGCGGCATGAACGCCGCAAAACGAATTGAAGAGTTGCGCCGATACGCCTCAATGCTGGAAGGGGCATTGGCGGAATTGCGCGTGATGGCCGAAGTCAGCGGTGGCGAATTGTTGTTGCCCGCAACGCACAACGACCTGATTCTTTCGCATCGGCAAGTGTCGCGCGAAATCGGTGCGCAATACAGTTTGTCGTTCATCACCGAACGCACGCCTACGCTGGAAGACAAACGCTCGATCCAGGTAATCGCCGCGCGAAAAGGCGTCAGCCTGCGTTCGCGCAGCAGTTATTACATCCCTGACGAACCCAACGAAAACCGAAAAGCTACGACTCGATGACCGAAGAACGGAAAGAACTGACAAGCGCATATCGCCGAGCCGGATTCGGCCTGGCCATTGCCGCCATCGGCTGGACGCTGGCGCTGCTTTTTGCCAAAGGACAACAAGAAATGTCGCACTGGCTGATTCCGATTGCTGCGGCAGGCATCAGCGTGTTGTGCTTTTCCCGTTCGAGAACGGATCAGTACCGCGACCGGTAGGGAGCGGCTGATTCACTGATACCCGCTCTCTACCGGTCGCGGTACTGACTCAATATGATTAAACGTTACACCTTGCCCGAAATGGGCGCGATCTGGACTGAAGAAAATCGTTTTCGCAAATGGCTGGACGTGGAACTGGCCGCTTGTCAGGCCAACGCCGAAGCCGGAAACATACCCGCCGGCGTAGTCGAGCCGATCCGTCAACGAGCTGCCTTTTCCGTCGAACGCATTCACGAACTGGAAAGAACGCTCGACCACGATGTCATAGCCTTCACGACGAATCTGGCAGAAAACATCGGCCCCGAAGCGCGTTGGGTGCATTTCGGCCTGACTTCGTCGGACGTGGTAGATACGGCGAACGCTTTGTTGCTGGTCGAAGCCGGAGATTTGTTGCTGGACAAGTTGCAAGCCTTCAGTGACGTGTTGAAACGCCGCGCGCTGGAATTCAAAGACACGCCGATGATCGGTCGCACGCACGGCATTCACGCCGAACCGACGACGCTGGGGCTGACCTTTGCGCTGTGGTTTGAAGAAAATCGCCGTAACATTGACCGCCTGACGCGCGCTCGCGCCGGAATCAGTTACGGCAAATTGTCCGGCGCAGTCGGAGCCTTCGCGCATCTTGATCCCGACATCGAAGAGCGCGTTTGCTTTCTGTTAGGCTTGCGACCCGCCAGCGTTTCGACGCAAGTCATCCAGCGTGACCGGTATTCGGAATTCGTCTGCACGCTTGCAATCATCGCGTCGTCGTTGGAAAAAATCGCGCTGCAAGTTCGCCACTGGCAGCGCACCGAAGTCCGCGAAGCGCACGAGTATTTCAAACCCGGTCAAAAAGGTTCGTCGGCCATGCCGCACAAACGCAATCCGATTTTGTCCGAACGCATTTGCGGCTTGGCGCGCGTGGTTCGTGGCTACGCGGTGACGGCGCTGGAAAACAACGCGCTCTGGCACGAACGCGACATTTCTCACTCAGGAGCTGAACGCGTCATTTTGCCCGACGCCTGCATTTCAACCGATTACCTGATCGCGAAAACAACGAGCTTGCTGGACACGCTGGTCGTCAAACCCGAACGCATGATGGAAAACCTGAACGCGACGCGCGGACTGGTATTTTCCGGGCAGTTGTTGCTGGAATTAGCGGCGGGCGGCGCTCAACGCGAAGAAGCCTATTACTGGGTGCAGCGCAACGCTCTGAAATCCTGGGACGAAGGCCTGGATTTCCGCGAACTGGTCAAACAAGACCCGGACATTTCGCGCACGATCACAGCCGAACAAATCGAACGCGCGTTTGATGTGCGAACTCAACTCAAGAACGTGGATCGAATCTTTGAACGCGTTTTTACCGGATTTGATAAGTACAGAGGCGCATTGCCGTTGGAACAATCGAAATAATTTTTGGAAGGAATCAACCTATGCTCGCAAAAGTTTATGTCACGCTGAAAAACGGAGTCCTAGACCCGCAAGGCAAAGCGGTTCACCACGCCGCCGAAACCATCGGCTTTGCCGGAATCGCCGATGTGCGGCAAGGCAAATACTTCGAGATCAAACTCGACGCCTCGCTGGATCAAGCGCAAGCCCGTGCCCAAGTCGAAAAGTTCGCTCACGACGTGCTCTCGAATCCGGTGATTGAGGATTACAAGGTGGAAATTGCGGTGTAATAACAGATGAATCTCAAATCCGTTTCACTCTCTGACGGTCGTGGAACTTCCCAGTGATTTCCAGTAATTCATCTGGTCTTATTGGCCTAGTCTGGTCATTGTCTCTGAGATAGTGCTTGCCGTTTATTGAATAAAGAGGTGACAGGCCTTTGGGAATCAAAATAACAACGAAGTGTTTACCCTCTTCGTTTTGAACGAAATGAATTTTTACACGGACATTGGGTTCGATTCCTGCTGCTATACCGCGAATTCGTTCTTGAATCTTGTCCTTCCCAGAAGTGGTGCTTATGTCTTCTGGCCCTGAATAACCATACCCAGTTCCATCATTGGCAACACCTATGATGATTTTTCCTCCTTGAGTTGTGGCAAATGCTGCCATGGTTTTTTGGACCTTGTCTGGTACCAAAACCTGCTTTAACTCAAGTGTCTCGCTTTCTGACTCTCCTGGACGAAAAAAGTCAGAAAGCCTCATGACTTCGCGAACGATGACCGTTTTTGGAGGATGTTCTTTGAACTTGGCTGCACACCTTGGACATAACTCTTCACGTTCTGGTTCATCGTAGCGCTCGTTTCCCTCTTCATCTCGCCAGGGATACAAGATCGAAAGAGGCGGATCAAAATCAGGCCATCCGGGTAATTCTGGCTCAAATTTATAATCAAAAATCAGCCCACAGACAGAGCACATCACCCTTTCAAAATGAAACAAATCATCAATCCGATAATCGTCAATGGTTAGTATCTTAAGCATGTAGCAGAGAGGTCTCGCCTTTTCCTTCAATCCAGAAACTATCCGGCAACGGCTCATCAAAATCCTCGCTCATCTGAATTGCCCCGGCATGTAACCCAGGCGTGCGCGGCTTGGCGGTTGTTTTGAGAGATGTCAGTCTGGCCAACGGCTCGCTATTTTCAGTCAAAACAACATTGGCTCCGGATGCCACTATCGAAAGCAAATCATTAAGAGAAGGCTGAGCTTGCAAATCTATTGTTTTCGTTTCCATGGACTATTCACCTATTGTTTCACTGGCGGATGCCAGCCTTTGTACCGCAGCTTGAGCGTAGCGTCGGTGGTTGTCAGCAACAGCAAGCGTTTGTTGATGACGTTGATGCCGTCCGGGAAGTAAGTCAGTTGATAACGGTCGTTGCGGAGTTCGTCGCAGATTTCCTTGACCGATTGTTTGACGTCGTCTTCGATCTTGAAAATTCTGCCGCCCGTGCCGTCGGTCAGCAGTTTCAATGCGTCCCCGGCCTTGGGAGCGTCTTTGCGCAGAGCGCCTCGCGTGCGGTCGCGCACCTGAATGGCGTACACGCTGATGTTTTCGTTTTGCAGCTTGGCCAGAATCTCGTCGAATTTAATCACACTGTCGCGATCCAGCCCGTCGCCGACAATCACAATCACTCGTTTGGAAAATCCGACTTCCGGTCGCAGTACGTCTTCCATCACCACATTCAGCGCATCAAACAATTTCGGCTGATCAGTTTTGCGAAGCAGGTCTTTGGTGTTTTGCAGGTCTTTGGGAACGTCGGTGAAATCCGTGATGATTTCCGGTTTCAGGTCATAACCGATGACCATCACTTTGTCGCCCTCATAAATTTCCGGGGCAAAGGCAGCCGGAACCGCAGCCAGTTTAGCCACATCGGCTTGCAACGTCAGCGAATTGTCCATCAAGACGACAATGCGCGCCGGAGTCGGATCAGGCGAAAAAGCTTCGATCTTTTGCTGCACACCTCCGTCAAACAATTCCAGCACGCTTCGTTGGACAATTTTGTCCTGCTCTTCGTTTTGGTTGCCGCTGCCTGCCAGCAACGGTTTGGGTTTGTTTGGATCTTCCACTCGCTGCGCCAAGATATGCAACACGGTCGTTCGCCGACCGGATACCGGATTACGGCCGGATTGCGCCAGCCCGACCATCGTGAAGAGCAACAACCACAGAAGCCCAAGAGTCAGCGAAACGGAAAGACCGGCATACCGAGAGATCCCGACAAAGGAATTAGTCATTTGAGCTTCTGTGGTTTTCATAACGTTACCTCGTTGAAAGTTCAGTCAGTGGCAGCAAACGCGCTTCGCATTTAAGCGCTGGTGGTCGCTGCCGATTCTTTCTTTTCGCTCTTGTCGGCTTTATCTGTTTTTTCGGTTTTATCAGCCTTTTCGGTTTTGTCCGTTTTATCGGATTTTTCCGACTTGCCTTTGTTGGCGTAATCGCTGACGTACCAGCCGGAACCTTTCAATTGAAAACTGGTTTGCGAAAAGATTTTTTCGAGCTTGCCTTTGCATTCGGGACATTTGCTCAGTGGCTTGTCGCTCATCTTCTGCATGACTTCCAGATGGTGACCGCATTTCTGACAAACGTACTCGTAAATTGGCATATCGTGTTTTTCTACCTCCTTGAACGATCTTAGGTTGAATTTCTTGAATTGACACCAAAAATTTATCACAGCGGTGCAGCCTTGTGCGAGTCTACAGATTTGGGGGAAGATGAGTGTCCAAACCAACCTCGAATCCCGGAGAATTACCATGACATCACGAATGCTTGTCCGATTGTTTTTGCTCGTTTTGGCAGTTTCCACAATGGTTTCCAGTTCGGCACAAACCTTGACCTATCGCCCGACGGTGCGCGGCACGCGCGCCATTGTTGCCGGAGGCCATCCGCTGGTGGCCGAAGCCGGAATGCGGATGTTGCACAAAGGCGGCAACGCCATAGACGCCGGAGTTGCGGCGACGCTGGCCGGTTCGGTGATCGAATTTTCGCATTTCGCGTTTGGCGGCGAAGTCCCCGTCATCATCAAAATGGCGGGCAAGCCGCAGCCAATCACGATCAATGGACAAGGACAGGCTCCAAAGTTGGCGACCATCGAATTCTTCGAACAGCAGCGCAAAGACCCGTCCAAACCTGCCGTCATTCCTTCGACCGGGCCGACTGCGGCGACAGTTCCCGGTGTGCTGGATGCGATGATCGTCGCTTTGCAAAATTACGGCACGATGAAGCTGGCTGATGTCATGCAACCGGCGATCGAGTTGGCCAACGGATTCCCGATTGATGAATTGCGCGTGCAATACATCAGAAACACTCGCCCGGCTTACGAAAAGTGGAAAGACACGACTGACATCTTCTTGCCGAATGGCGAAGTGCCGAAAGTCGGCGACATCTTCGTACAGAAAAACCTGGCGCGAACCTTGCGCGAACTGGTTGAAGTCGAAAAGAAAAATGCTCGCCGTGGGCGGGTTGCCGCGCTGGAAAGTGTGCGCGATTACTTTTACCGCGGCCCGTTGGCAAAGCGGTATTGCGACGCAATTGAAAAAGCGGGTGGTTTGTTGCGAGCGAGCGACCTGGCAGCCTTCCGTGCTGACATTGACCAGCCAAGTAAAGTCAGTTTTCAGGGATATGAAGTCTACAAAGTTGGATTTTGGTCACAGGGGCCAGCGATGCTGGAGGCGTTGAACTTGCTGGAACCTTACGACTTGAAAGCGATGGGACACAATTCGCCGGATTACGTACACACGATCACTGAAGCCATCAAGCTCGCTTTTGCCGACCGCGACCGGTATTACGCCGATCCACGTTTCGTAAAAGTCCCAGGCGCAGAATTGCTGTCGAAAGAATATGCTGATGTGCGACGCACGTTGATTGATCCGAAATCGGCCTCGTTGGAACAGCGCCCGGGCGATCCGCTGAACAAAAAAGCCGTCGCGCAATTGATCGGATTCAATTTGCCGCAAGTTGACATCCCCGAAGCCGAGCGCGCTCACGATACGACCTGCGTCAACGTGATTGACGCAGCAGGCAACGTCTTTTCGGCGACTCCGAGCGGAGCCTGGCTTCCGTCGTTTGTCGCCGGTGACACGGGCATTCCGATTTCTTCACGGTTGCAGAGCGCGCTGCTCGAACGTGGGCATCCGAATGAATTGAAAGGCGGCAAACGCCCGCGCATTACATTGTCGCCAACGCTGGTAATGAAAGACGGCCAACCCTTTGCGGCGCTTTCGACTCCGGGCGGTGACAATCAGGATCAAGCCTTGATGCAGGTGTTGTTCAACATCACCGAATTCGGCATGAATCCGCAACAGGCGGTTGAAGCTGCGCGGTTCGATACGCGGCACTTCGTCAGTTCGTTCAGCGATCACACGTTCAGCCCCGGTAGCATGACGCTGGAAAAACGCATGGGCGAAGCTCTGGCGGCAGAAATGAAGCGGCGTGGTCATAAAGTCGAAATCAGCGACGATTTTGCTCCGTCTGCTGCTCCGACCATTGTCATCTTCGATCCGAAAACCAAACTGATTCAGGCAGGCGCGGACGTGCGGCGCGGGCGGTATGCAATGGGTTGGTAAGCCTTCTAGATTGTGCAAACGAAAAGCCTTGTCGAACATCACTGTTAGACAAGGCTTTTTTCGTAGTTCAGGAGGCAATGAGGATCAGAAGCGTTTGGTCAGTTCCAAATAAGCGAATCGCAAATTCTTTCCTTCCGGGTAAATGTTTTCGGCGACATCACCGCCGCGCACGCCAGCCAGATAAAATGTCATCACGGTGGTCGGATTAATCGTCAAATCCGCACTGATATCAATAAACATTCCCAAGGTTTTGGCATTGTTGGCTGCTCGTCCGACAAAACCGAAGGTTTGTTTCTGAAACGCTCCGCCGCCAACAAACCACAAATCGCGTTTGTCGCTCAACCGCAAATAATGCACATCCGTTCGTAGCGCCAACCTAGTGTGTGGTTTCAATCTTATCTGAACAAAGCTGTCTTCGTTGTTCATCATGTTGAAAAACGGAGTTCGCGCGTAAATTCGCGGTGTCGGTAAAGCCTGGAAAAAGGTTCCGTGCGTTGTGTCGTTCGGATCGCCGTCGCCTGTGCTGCGAAAATAACCGGCGCGAATCCAGGGTTTGATCTTGTCGGCGGTTTTGTTGCCGCCAAATTGATAGCCAGCTTCGGCGGCGATGGCGGCAGCGCGGTGATCCAGCCTTCCCCATTCGCCGAATTGCCCCGCTCCCCACAACAGCGCGTCAGCTTTGCCACTGCCCGCTTTGGTCACGCCGATGTAATGCCCGCCAACAGTTGTCAGCCGAATCTTTTCGACATCAGCAGCGCGCACAGCGGCTGGCCGGTTATCGGTTTTCAGCACGCGGCGACCGTCGTGGTAATGCAAGGCAAACAGCCGCATATCGCTTTCTGAAGTTTTGGTCTTGAAACCTTTGTTGAACGAACCGTAGTAAAAATCTACGTCCAATTGGTTCCAGCCGCGAAGTTGAAAGACGCCTTCGGTTGGTCGAGCGCCGACGAAGGTGAAGTTGCCGACTTTGGCGTTGCGGAAAAAATGCACTCCATCGAAGCTGCGCCCAACGTGCGTAAAGCCGAAGGGGCCGATCAATCGTTGCGAAATATGATCACGTTTGATTACGGCTAGAGAAGCGTCTGTAGGAGTCGTTTCCAACCCATCGCTGAATTCAAACCGGCCAAGTTTCAAGCTGCTGGCCTTATCGCCGCCGAGACCTTTGAAACGGATGAAGCCTTGCTTGATGAAAATGCTCCCGTCTTGCCGACCGTTGGCTGCGTAATAAGCCGCGCCCAATCCCAACTGCCCTTGCGGAGCCGGAGCAATGGCGTTGTTCGGCAAACCGATAAACACCGGAGCGGCGGCTTCCACCTGCCACTCGAATTTTTCCAACTGCTGGCTGAGCGCCACACGCAACGTAGCCGCGCCGAAATTGTAATTGTTTTCGGCGGTGTTCGATTCAAACCAATCCCAGCTTTCCATTCGCAGCCGCAAACTGCCGGAAAGTGTGACCTTGCCAAGTTTGATTGGCGCAGGTGCGGGCGCAGGTTTTGCTGCCGGTGTCGGTGAAGGCGTCGGAGGAACCGAAGCAGTTTGGGTTGATTGCGCGTTGGCGCAAAGAGTCAGAAAGAGAATGAAGATAACGAGCAAAAGTATTGATTGAAATTTTTTCGGGTTCATAAACCCTCCTGGCTTCAAAAAGCGGCGCGGTTTTGAGCAGCGCCGCCTGGTTCATAGAACTACTTTTTAGCGATCTTTTGCCCAGTGTCACTGGGTTTGCCGGGTTTGGCAGATGCGGCTTTGGCGGCTGGTGCTGGAGTCGCTGTCGGCATTTGTCCGCGCAATGCATTTTGGCCTTGTCGAGCAAAGTTGATGGATTCGCCCAGAATGCGCGCGGCTTCCTGCGGCGCGTGGAATCCGGTGGAATTTTCCGCTTCCACGAAATCCAGATAAAACTGCGCTTTGCGTTGGAAGTTTTGCGCCGAAGTGAATCCAGCGTCGCCACGGTTGGCCAACTTGGCGGCTTTCAGGTCGGCGATCAAATCCATCAACGAATCCATGGCAATGTTGCGGAGTTTGAAATGACGCTCCTGAATGGTTTCGACGCGCGCTTTCAATTCTTCTTCCGGCCATTTGTGACAGGTCTGGCACGAACGATTTAGTTTCAGCAACGGACTGTTGACGTGGTGGTCGCTGATTTTCAGCGCGCCTTCGCGTTTGTAAGGCATGTGGCAATCGGCGCAGGAAACGCCCGAACGCGCGTGAATGCCTTGGTTGTACAACTCGAATTCAGGGTGCTGGGCTTTGAGCGCAGGCGCGCCCGTTTCGGCATGAGTCCAGTCTTTGAAACCGACTTCTTCGTAATAGGCCATGATCTCGTCAACCTTCAGCCCTTTTGCCCACGGATAAACCAAACGCTTTTCCGGCCCTTTGAAGTAATACTCGACGTGGCATTGGCCGCAAACGAACGAACGCATTTCCTGCCGCGTGGCCATCGCGTTCACGTCGTAATTAGGCACGCCTTGCGAAGCCTTGTAAGCACGAATGCCTTCGATAAAACCGGGGCGCGTGATCCGCAGTTGCATCGTCGCCGGATCGTGGCAATCAATGCAGGTGACCGGATGCGAAACTTTGGTGCGGGCTTCGGTGTAAGGCATCTGGTTCATGATCTCGAAACCTTTGATCAAATCTCCGCCGCCGAGTTTTTTGTAAGGCACATAAACCGAACCATGGCAGTGCATGCAGGTTCCGGGTTGTTTCACCACCTGCTGTCTTTCAGTGTAGGTCTGATCGTCCAGCATAAAGGCGTGTCCGCGCTCTTCGCGGAAATCTTTGGCAAAAGCGTAACCCGCCCACATGGTTTTCAATCGCGGGTCTTCTTCGATCTTGGATTGCGCGACAAAAGAACGCGGATCGGCTTGAGTGGGCGTGCGTGGTTCGGCTTCGCTGCCGCCAAATCGCGTGTGGACCATGTCCACAGTGCGTTTATAATCGTCGTATTGCAACGGAAAATTTTTGCCCCAGACAGCCGGGTCTTCGGTTTCGTCAGTCAGTTCGACAACGCGATAGAAAGGATTTTTGCCTTCCTGCCGATGCTCGAAGATGTTCATCAACAGCGCTACGCCGCCGATGGTTGCCAGCGTAGCAATCAATGCCGTCAACAAAATGAATCGGCGTCTGCTCCATCTGGATTCGCCGTTTGTTTGAAAATTGTTGGTCATAAGTTTTCTTGATCGTGATGTTCGTAGTTCCGCCTTTAGGCGGCGGCGTTGGTGCGCCAATCTTGCCGCCTAAAGGCGGAACTACGAACGTGATTTAGTGCATGTGTCCGACCGAACGATGGCAGCGTACGCAGGAAACGCCTTCGTCGCCTTTTGCCGAATGCGCCGAAATCCCCTGCGTCAGGTCGGAATGACATTTCATGCAAGATTGTTCGGTAATTTCCAGATTGCGTTTGCCGATCTGGATCGGTTCGTGGAATCCGCCGGTGGTGAAATAAAACGAGTGCCAAAAACCGTTGGAGGCTTTGGTGGCGTATTTGCCGATAGTTCCCGGCGGTGTGTGGCAATCGTTGCAAGTGGCGACTGCGCGGTGCGAAGACTTCAACCAGCCGTCGTATTGTTCGTTCATCACGTGACAGTTGGCGCACGAAGCCGGGTTGTTGGTCATGTACGAATAGCCTTTGGCATAAACAAACGTGTAAACGCCAACGCCGACCGACACACCTATCATCGCAGCCAAAATGATGCTTCGTAATTTTCGGAGTTTCATTGTTTTACCTGTCAGCCGGTGAGGAATCTTCCCCACCAAATCGTTGTTGAACCTTGTGAATTGCAACCGGTGTGCCCGTTCAGGATTGAACGCAATGGCGAGGATTTCAAGGCGTTTTTGAATTCGGCGGAGTGTTCGTCCGTTGACAAGGTGAGGAAAAATCCGCTGAGCGAGAAGCCCATTAGGACTTACGCAAGACCAATCGTTTAACGCAAAGACGCAAGGTAGCAAAGGCGCGAAGTTGTTTTTACTTCTAAATGCTTCTCGCGATTTAAAGAGATTCGATACCAAACGAACCTTTGCGGCTTTGAGTCTTTGCGCCTTTGCGTTGAAATTTTTGTTTTTGCATAAGCCCTCATCAATTCAATCACGCCTCGGCGCAGGCAAACTCCGAATCTTCATCCAGCGAAAGCACAGGCAGGTTTTGTTTGGAACTTTGGTCGCGTTTTGGGCCGACGCGCGCCAACAACGCTTTGCCCGCCAGCGCCAGATACTCCACGCCGGAATGTTCCAGCGAACGCGCCAACGGTTCGGTCATCGTTGAAAGATGTTCGTTGATGAATTGCCCGGCGGCTTCGCGCGTGACGGCGGCGTGTTCGGTGTCGTTGATCGCTTCGGCGTAAGCTTCTTTCAGTTTCAGATAAGCGACGAAACCGGTTTCGACTGAAATGTGATCTGGCGCTTCGACAATTTTTGATTGATAGGCAAAGGCGTCGTAATAACTCGTCAACTCCGACAGCAAATAACCCGGCTGAGTCCAATCGCGGTAACTGATTTCGCGTCCCGGCGCGGGACCGCCGGGACCGAAGATGGAGTGATACAAACCTTCGCCCGCTTCACGCTGCGCAACATTGGCGGCGGCTTTCAGATCGGCGTCGGCAACTTCTGCCGCCAACGCTTGCACCTGTTCGCGCCAAGCCAGCGAAGGGCATTCAAACAACAAACTCAGCAAACGCCATTCGGCAGCTTCGCGGAGCAATTGAGTTTGCGCTGTCGCTGTTGCGGCGGTCATTTTGTTTCCGCTCCTTTCATCAAAAGGGGAACCCAGCCGGTGCGCATTTTGCGCGCGCCAGTTTCCTGCTGAGCGCCTTCCCAGACAGCAAAAGCCACTTGCGTGCGCGCGCCCGGGGCCAGGCCATGCGGCAGCTTGCGCGTGATGACGACTGACCAGCCGTTTTCTGATTTCACGCCTTTGCCTTTTGAACCGGCCGGTGGGGCGGGCGAAAGTGAGCCCGGCCCATCGGCGAGCAAATCTTCGACCGGCGTGGCGCGCGGGCCTACGCGGCGATTGCCCAATGCGCGCGCCGGAGCGTACCGCGTAGCCATTTCGTTCTGCGCGGCAGAGCCTTTTTCCAGCGAGCGGGCTTCAAACGGATAACCATCTACGCTGGCGTTCGGATAAAGCTGTTTCAGCGAATCCGGGCGGCCATCCACCGCTGCCTGCCAATCGGCGCGCCAGTACGTGATCTCAACTGTCTTGCCCTGCCCGCCCATTTGCGGATCGGGCACGTTGGCTTCCAGCTTCGTGGGCACCTGCACGGCGCAAGCGTCCAAAAAGCGCGCGGGGCCGGGCGTGTCGTTCGGTGTTTTGTCGTCCCATTCCAATCTGAAAGCGACTTCGCTGCCGTTGGTGATAGCGCGCACGCGGACTTCGTCCGTCGAAGCGTTCATCAAGCGCGGCTCGACCAAATCCTGCAACAACAGTTTGGCCGGATGTTCCGGCACAGTGTTCCAGGCCGCATCGTTGGGCGCGCTGGGTACGGCTTGCGCTTGAATGGCGACCACTTCAGTCGTGGTGGCGACGGCGCTGCGGCAGCCTGAAACACCCAGCGAACTCAAAAGTAATAGCGGTATGATGTAGTAAATGGATTTGTGCATAACGTGTATCTCCACGTTCGTAGTTCCGCGAACTTGGTAGGACAGACTTCAGTCTGTCCTACGCTGTATTTCAAACCACTCAGGACAGACTAAAGTCTGTCCTGCTTTTACGGACAGTTCGTGCGAGTGATCTGATAGAGCCGGTCATAAGGTTGTCGAACGTGAACCGGTTCTTTGATTGGCACGCGCACCGCCTCGCTGCCGTCATCTCTCAAGCCGCTGACAAACTCACCTTGCCGCCGCCAGCGCGTCATCATTTGTTCTGACGAACCGAACAACGCCAGCAGCCCTTGCAAATCGGGGTCGTTCGGCGCGTTGCGATACGTCCTGACCGCATCGGCCACGCCGGGGCCGAACATCTGCTTCGTGAACGCGAACGGCACGTGAATCGGCGGGATGTAATAAACATTCGGTTCAAGGCCGAGCTGTGGAAACAGCGGCAGCGCGACTTTGCGCACGTGCACCAGGTAATCAATCGGATTGTCGGGCCGCGCTTTGTCGGGCGTGTTGATGAATCCGGCCAGCCGAATCTTGCCGATGCAATTTTCAAAACACTGCGGCTGAATGCCTTGTTCAATCTTCGGGAAACAGGCGATGCACTTTTCCGACGTGCCGGTCATCGCGTTGTAGAAAACTTTCTTGTACGGGCAGCCTTTGACGCATTCCTGATAGCCGCGACAACGCCCTTGATCCACCAGCACGATGCCGTCTTCGGGACGTTTGTAAATCGAACCGCGCGGACACGAAGCCAGGCACGCCGGATAGGTGCAGTGGTTGCAAATGCGCGCGAGGTAATAAAACCAGGCCATGTGCTGCGCCATGTGTTGCAGCGAAAAACTTGCGCCGCCGTCCACGCCGCCCGCGCAATCATCTTCGCCGACGTTTGGATAGGCGTAATCAATGTCTTCGGGCCGCCAACCCAGCACGCGCTCGCCCGCTGGGGCTGACTCAAAAATCGTCTGGCCTTCGTAAGTGTGCAGCTTCTGCCCTTCGTATTCCTGCTCGCTCCATTTCTGGCCGTCGAGCATTTCCAGCAATTTCAAATCCCAGGCCAGCGGATAAAAGCCGTAAGGTTTGGTCTCGACGTTGTTCCAAAGCATGTATTCCTGCCCCACGCCCGAAGTCCAAGTCGTTTTGCAAGCCAGCGTGCAGGTCTGGCAGGCAATGCATTTGTTGGTGTCAAAGACCGCCGCGAATTGTTTGTTGGGGCGGCTTTCGGGATACCAGTACGACATCTCTCTGCCGAGTTGCCAATTGTGTACACGAGCCATGAGTTTCCTCCGTGTGTCAGTAGCCCGACTGTGGACAACTGTTTGAAAAGTTGGCGCGCGCCTTAGCTCCGTAGGAGCGACCTGTTTATAACAATGCCGTGCGATATTGCTTCAAGCTCCGTAGGAGCGAAATGTGACAGATGCCGCTCCTACGGAGCTTGAAGCAACGAATGCACGTTAGCTATAAACATCCCGCTCCTAACGGAGCTAGCGTTTCAAACAATTGTCAAAGAAGGGCTGGGTTGTGAAGTCAGGCCCTTCCTCACGGTCGGGCTACTGACACGGTTCTTATTCGCTGACGAAGCCGCCAGCCAGATATTTCTGCATCGCTTCGGATTCGTATTTCGGGCGAATGCCGATTTCTGCCGGACGCCAGAGTTCGTGGCCTTCGATGCCGCCGGGTTCGGCCTTCGTGATCTTGACGAAGGATTCGCGCGGCGCGCCGGTCGGGCAGTGTGTGTCGGGCAAAAAGCCTTTACCGATGCTTTGGCCAAACATTTCCTTGCGCACCAGCGAATCGGTCATCCAGGTCGGTTTCAGCCACCCGCGCGTGGCCGATTGATGCGAACCGGAGCGGAACATCGCCTGATAATTCGTGCGCGGGTTTTTCGCCAGACCGTCGGCGCGTTCTTTTTGTCCCTGCACCGAACCGGGCGTGGCCGTGTACATGTTGAACCACATGCGCGTGACCCCGCGCGGCGTGCCGGGGTAATACCGCGCGCGGCACAACAGCCGGGCGACTTCATAATCTTTTTTGTTGTTTTGCCAGCCGCGGAACGGGCGATCTTCAGGGTCGGCGTCAATCCAAACGTAATCGCCATCCTGCACCCCCAACTCGCGCGCGTCGTTGGGATTGATGTCAACGTAGCCTTCCGTCACAAACGGCTTGCGTTTGTCGCGCCGGTACAAATCGCCGAAAGGCCCGAACAGCACGGCGATCATGTCCACGTCCACCGGCGTGGTGTGCGAACCGTGGCGGAATTTCGGCGTGTGGAAGATGAACTTGAAGCCGTCCTTCATCAGCGGATGCGCGGTCTTTTTTGCTTCGGCCCAGGTGTAAACCACGTTGCGCCCGCAGCGCGTTTCGCACGACAGGTCGTCGCGTTTGACGCCGTATTTTTCCGGCCCGTCGGGACGCATCGCTTCGTGTTTGGGCGCGATGATGATGTTGGGTTCGTAGAAGGTTGAATCCACCGGTTCACGATGCACGGGCAGGTTTTCGCCGGCTTCGATGAATTCGTTTTCCTCGCGGTACATTTCCAGCCGTCCGCTCTTGGTGTACCAGGGCATCGAATCGGTCACTTGATCATAGCCGACGGCTTTGGGCGTCGTGCGGCTGTTCATCAACGCGGGCACGCCCTCCAGCGCTTTGGCTTCGAGGTCGGTGAACTTGTAACCCTTCGTGTTGGTCGAATGATCCAGCACGCGTTGCAGGTACACGTCGGTGCGATTTTCGCGGACAAATTTCCAGTAATCATTGAAGCGATTGTCGCCCGTCAGCTTGGCCATTTCCGCGCTGACCAGCGCCAGCACTTCGACATCGCCCACGGTGTTGAAAATGCGCGGAATCGGCGTGCGCGGAAACACCGACAAGAACGGATTCGTCACCGAAGCCGTCATATCGGGATGCTTCAATTCCGCCCACGAATCCACGCCGAAGACCACGTCCGCCCATTCGCACGAAGCCGTCCACCACCATTCCTGCACCGCGATCATCTCGATGCGCGGCAACACGTTCACGACTGTGTTGTAGTGCCATTTGACGTTGCCCAGAATCGAATTCGCGTTGGCGAACCACATGGATTTGGTCGGTGTCGGAATATGGGTTGAACCCGTCAGCAGCTTGTTGCCGACGCGCAGCGGATGATCTTCGTGGTTGTAGTAATGCGCCGATTCAGCTTTCCAATACTGCTTCGGGCGCGCGGGCTTGGCCGGATCGAGCTCGATGTCGAAGGGGTTTTCGTTGATGTATTGCGGGCAGCCGCTAAACAGAGCAGTTCGATAGTTCCCGGCATAAGAGCCGACGTTGCCGCCGACTTTGCCAACGTTGCCAGTCAGCGCGGCCAGCAAAAAGATGTCGCGGTCTTTGTTGTCGTTGTTGAAAAACTGATTCGGCCCCATCCCGGTGGCAAAGAGCGTCGTGCCGGGGTTTTGCGCGAAATGCCGCGCCAGCGATTCCACCGCTGCCGCAGGTGCCCAGGTGATTTCTTCTGTCGTCTTCGGATCGAAGTGCGCGGCGTATTCTTTGACCAGATCGAACACCGGACGGCAGCGAACTTTCTTGCCGTCGGCCAGCGTGACTTCGATGGAACCTTCCAGCAGCGCGTCGCCGACTTTGGAATTTTTGCCGACTTCATCGCGCGTCATCATCTTCGGCGCGTTCGTCGCGCGATCCCACCAAACGTAATCGCCCCATTCGCCGCGCAGCTTTTCGGTCGTGTAATTCTGCGAAGTCTGCGCCGCCGGAGCAGGTTCTTTATCTTCCGGCTTGAGCACGACGGTGTTTTTCAAACCGGACAGCCCTTGTCCAAACACTTCCTGCGCGCGCAGATACTTCAGCGTGTCCATTCGCACGAGCACCGGCATATCCGTCCATTGCCGAACGTATTCTCTGTCCCACAATCCTTCGCGCAGAATGACGTTCGCAAAGCCCAACGCCAGCGCAGGCGTCGTGCCGGGACGAACGACAACGACATCATCGCCTTTGCTCGAAGTGGACGAATACTCGCAAGCGATGACGACGACGCGCGTGCCTTTCAATCGCGCTTCGGTCAGCCAGTGCGCATCGGGCATCTTCGTCGAAATCCAGTTCATGCCCCAGACCACAACGGTCTTGGCGTGTTCGACGGCGGAAAGATCAAACTCGACGGTTTGCTGTCCCGTCACCATCGGATGGCCGGGCGGCAGATCGGTGTGCCACGAATAATTGTCAAAGCCTTTGCCGCCGACCGCTTTGTCCGGCCCGACTTTGCGAATGTGCGCGTCGAGCAAAGCCATCGAATTCGCCATGCGGTAAAGCCCGAACACGCGCGTCACGCCCAGCAGCGGCATCCCGCCGCGAAACTTCAGCACCTGCGTGCCGACGCCCCCCGTCGCTTCGATGGTCGCTTCATCGTAATGCTGTTCCTTGAGCCGTCGCTTGCCTTCTTCGCCGGTGTAAGTTTCGGCGATGTTTTTCAGCGCGGCGGCCACGATCTTGGCGGCCTCGGCGTGCGGCATACGCACCCATTCGTCGCGCGCGCGTTGGAAGTATTCCGCATCCGGGCGTCCGTCTTTGCCGCGCGGGAAACCGGCGTCGTACCAGCGTTTGAAACCCGCGCGCACCATCGTTTGATTAACACGCCGGTCGCCGTAAAAGCGCCGCGTCAACGCCAGGCCTTTTTGGCAAACGCGCGGATCCCAGCGATTGGTCGCGCCTTTGCCCGCGAGGTCTTTGGCCTGGCCATATTTCATCGTCGGGCCGATGCGCGTGATGACGCCCTGCCGCACGTAAGCGTTCAGCAAGCAGTTGTGCGTGTCGTTCGGCGCGCAAGTGAAGGTGTACTTGGAATCGTACTTCCACAAATCGCGGTAGACGCGCTCCCAGCCGCGATCCGGGTAAACGGCCAGCGGATTGGTCACCGCTTGCAACTCCCAGGCGTTGGCCGCCGAAGCCGCCAGCGCGCCGAAGCCGGCGGCAGCGACTGTTTGCAGAAAATCTCGTCGGGATAGTTCTTTCTTCATAAACACTCCGTGAATCTTGTTGCGGTTTTGAGCCGTGGCTACAATCAGCGACCGTAAAGGAGAAATTACATGGACAATGAACTCACACTTGAAGCCAGAATCAGCGAGCTTGAAAGACAGGTCGCCGAACTCGAAAATCAAACTGCACAGAAGTATCGGCAGGAGATGTGGCAACTCATCATTGGTATCTCAATAATTTCAGTGACGCTGTTCGGTACAATCGCCTGGCTTTTTAAGTCGTAAAAAGCCTCCTCCAAACCATAACGATTCACTTTCCCTCCCAGGAACGGATGTAAGTCACTACAGCCTCAATCTCCGCTTGCGTCAGCGCGCGCCGCACCGGCGACGGTTCGAGAAAGCCTTTCATTGCCGTACCGCGACGGCCTTTGCCGATGGTCTCGACAAAGAAGCGGTCGTTGGCGGTTGAAAGCAAAACTTTGTTGTTGAGCGCCGGGCCTTCGCCGCCTTCGCCTTTCGCGCCGTGACAGCCGGAACAATTCGCCGCGAACAGCTTCGCGCCCTCTGCCGCATTGCCTTTGACCCAGCGCGGTGGGTTCGTGTCCGCCGCGACCGTCGTGTTGCCGCCGAGTTGCCGCAAGTAAGCCACGACGCGCGCAATCTCTTCGGGCTTCAATCCGGCTTCGTTAAACCACGAAGGCATCTTGCGACCGGGGCGGCCTTGCTTGATGGTTTCGGTGATGAACTCGTCCGAAGCGACTTGCAGAAAGTCCGGTCCGGCGATGTTCGGGAAAGGCGGAATGCCGGGATAGCGCGCGCCTTTGCCATCGGCTCCGTGACAACCCGCGCAGATGGCGCTGAAGATCGTTGCGCCGTCGGTGGCGAATTCACGCGCGCCGAATCGCCCAACGCTGACGCGGTCTTTCGGCAAATAAGCTCCAGGCAGTTCACGCCGCCTGAGCGACAGCACATACATCGTCAACAGATCAATCTGCCGTTCGTTCAAGCCCATCATCGGCATTTGCGAACCCGGCACGATGCCCAGCGGCGAGCGGAAATGTTCGGCCAGCCAGTTCGACAAAATCGGCGCGCCCGGCACGTGCGTGAAATTCGCCTGACCAGGGTCTTTCTCTCCGGCGCGCGAAAGGTCGGGTCCGGCATCGCCGCCGACTCCGCTGACTTTGTGGCAACCTAGACAGCCCAGCGAATTGAACTGCGCTTTGGCTTCGATCAGTTTCGACGCGCCGACGCGCGTTGCCAGATAATCGCTGAGAGCCGCGCGGTCTGCTTCGCTGATGGCTCCGAAGGAATTTTTCCACGGCAATTCGGCGGCCTGTTCGTGACGCTGCGTGTGCATGTCGTACCAGTTGGCGGCATAACCTTTGACGCCGATGTGCGACAAATCCGGGCCTTCCATTCCGCCGCCGCCGGGACGAATTGTGCCGCCGCGCCCTTCAACGCGATGACAGGCCAGACAATCCAATCGCTCAAACGCACTGCGGCCTTTTTCCAAACCGGCCAGATTCGGCACGTTCAGCGAACTGTGGCAGGTTCCGCATCCGGCTTGGCTGTATTTCATCGGCAACATAGGTTGCGGCCAGAAATGCACAGTGCCGTGCGCGTCGGCTTTTTCCGTCGCGCGGCCTTGTCCGCCGTGACAGGTGGTGCAGCCGTAATCCGAAGTTTGATGCACTACGTTTTTGTGCGCGGCAGTCACTGCCGCGCCGGTAATGCCCGATTCGCCCGGAGCCATGCCGACGTGACAGGAAACGCAGCGGTCGGAAATGCCCAGCGTTGGATTGACGATTTGCCGCAAGCGCACATCAAGTGCGCCTTCCGCCGAATGCGAGGCTTTTTGAATTGAGCGCCATTCCTTGCCGAAGTTTTCCTGTCCGGCGGCGACAAACAGCAGCAGGAACACGCCCAAGCTGGACCAAAGCAACAGATGTTTGTTCTTGTTCATAACGTCCTTATGGGTGCGCACGCGCCCTCGCGTGCTGCCGGTGGCAAACCCGGCACGCGAGGGCGCGTGCGTACCCAGTCAATGCTTCGGCCAATCCGCCGGCGA
>JANRKX010000160.1:0-8120 GCA_033763255.1 Acidobacteriota bacterium
AAAGTCCTCAAGCGGCGCTGTTATGGAATCACGAATCTGAAGCATCTCTATCAACGGTTATGCCTTGATCTGGATGGCTATCGCCTGTTCGGATTATGAGCCACAAGATGTGGGCCGCACCACGCGAATTCCTAAAGAGCCGTGATATAAAGAATTGCGATCTTTACAGTCTACCAGACAAATTTTGGCGATGGGTAGACCTAAGACCCACTATATTAGGGTTATCAGTAGATGTAGTGAATCGCTCGTTAAACCGATCCTATTCGACAGATCATACGCACCCCGATCAGCCTAATATTGAGGTACTTAAACCAGAAACTGGTTTAAGTGAATTGGACCACTCTCAGTTAATCTATTTTTTAGAGACAAAATACTTTAGGCCAAACCTTGCAGCAAGCGCCAAAGAAACTATTGGATTAAAAGAATTCGATGCAATAGAGATAAAGTTAAGAGGAATGCCAGTAAAGATATTTCTCGACAAGAGCACACATCTGCCAACAAGAGTGGCCTACTACAGCACATACAACGGTCGAATGTTTACTTGGTCAGATTTATCCGAGTATAAAAGCGTCAATGGAATACTGATTCCTCATAAAAAGCGTGATGATGGCGGCCCCAAATTAACCTATCAAATCGAAGTAAATCCCCAGTTTGATCCTAGAGTTTTTGAGCGCCCAGCAAAAATAGAAGCTGGCCCTGAGCAATGGAGACTTACCAAAAAACAATAGTAAAAGAAGCTGGCGATGTTGCAGAGCATCCGGTTCATGTGGCGAACCAGCAAGCCGACAATGTTTAGCAAGTCTTCGTCGCTGAGTGGTTTGAAGGTGATGATTTCTGTCCCTGTGCGCCTCTAATCCGCGCCAATCGGTTGGAGTGGTTCGGGCATGCCCTCGGCGATTGATTCGTCGGCTTTGACCTTTTCGCGCTGGCCGCGCTCTTCGATGATGATGTAGATCGTCGGGAGAAGAGCAGCGTAATCAGCCGAGCAACATAGGGGTCAAGCTCAGAATCGCCGTCGGCGATGCCGTCAGAGTCAGATGCAGGTAATCGAAACCGACAGGCTTCACAGACAGAAAAAGCCCAAGAGGCTCAAACCTCTTGGGCTTTTTCGTGAATGTCAATTGGATGTTCTGGTTATGGCTTCTTTTTGGCGGGAGCGGCGCCTTTGCGTTTGCCGTCGTCCAGGGATTTCGGAGGCGGCAGATTGTTGCCGCGAACGAGTTCGGCGATGACCGCTTTGGCTTCGGCAGCGCGCGGATCGTTCGGAGCTTTTTCGACAAAGGTCTGCAACGAATCCGCCGATTCCTTGAACTTGCCGGCGTTGGCATAAGCCAGGCCGATGCCGTGCCAGCCTTCGATGTTGCTGGGGTCGGCTTCCAGAATCTTTTGATAAGCCGCAATCGCGGAATCAGTTTGCCCGGCGTCGAACAGCACTTTCGCGCCTTTGACGGGAAATTCTTTCTTTTTCGCCGGATCGTCTGTCAATTCGGCGATTGCATCGTAATCTTTGACTGCTGCTTCCGCCTGCGGGCCATCGAAGTATTTGCCGCCCAGAATCGCTTCGGATTCGGCGCGGACAACCAAGTAGGTTCGGCGATTGCTTTTGTTTTGAGCCGGGTCGCTTTTCTGCTTGGAATCCTTTTCCTGAGCATCCAGACCTTCCAGAGCTTTGGTGCAAGAGGCAATTGAATCGAGGAAATCCTGTTTGGCTCCGTCGCGATTGCCTTCGTTGAAGGATTTGACCGCACGTTTTTGCAAAGCGATGGCCAGATTGCCGTGTGAAATGTGAATGGTCGGGTTGGCCGTGACGGCTTCTTTGAAGGCAGCGATTGCGCCGGAAAAGTTGCTGGCTGCCATCGCGTCATTGCCTTCTTTCAGCTTGGCGTTGATAACAGCGACAGAAGCATTGTATTTCTCGGCTTCTTCACGTTCGGCCACAGCCTTTTTGTATTCTTCGTCAGCCTTTTTCTTGTCGGCTTCGCTCATTTTTGGCGGAGCGCCAGCGCCGCCAGCCGCTGCCGGTCCCCCGGCGGCTTTCTTGGTGTCTTCCAGTGTCAACTTACGACCATCGCCAGGACGAAGCTCGAATTTGAGCGGTTCTTTATCTGGGCGAACTCCGGTAAAGAAGGATGGTTCGTGGCCTTCAGCGGAAACGATCACCGTGTAAGTTCCCACAAACGGCACGCCCGCATGCAGGAAGTGGCCTTTTTTATCCGTTTTGACCGGGTAGTTGCCTTTGATGTCGGTGCGAATGATCTGAACTTCCGCGCCGACGATTGGCTCGGTAGTTCCGGCTTTGAATACATCGCCTTCCATGCGGCCAACTTGAGCATAAGCGTTTAGTGACAACACTGTCAGGAACGCACATCCCAGAATTGCCGACAAAAGATTTTTGATCTTCATTTTGTCCTCCGTGTGATTTCAGAAACTGTTTGAAACTGCCTTAGCCATTTTGAGCGCGGCATTTGATGTGAAACCGAAAGAAGCGTTGCACAGGTACTTCTACGTGTTTTTCGCTTTCTGACGGCCACTCGTTCGGCGCTCTTTGTTTAGCTTGTTGCTGGAAATTCGATTGCAATAATGAATCTGTTGAATCAAACCGAGCGGATTTTAGCTGCGGTAAAATCAGATTTCAATTAGTGCTCGGTTCAAATTGTCGCTGCGTAACTAATCGGGTCGCTCAAACCGGCTTCGCTAAACCCTCGCAAGCGAAGCGCGCAACTGTCGCATTCTCCACAGGCGACATCTTCGCGTTTGTAACACGACCAGCTCAGATGCAACGGCGCGCCAAGTTTCACTGCTCGACGAACGATTTCGCTTTTTCGCAAGCCGATGACGGGCGTGACAATTTTGATTTTTGTCTCTGGTTTTGTGCCGACATCAATTACTTGCTCGAAAGCTCGATAAAACTCTGGTCGGCAGTCTGGGTAACCTGAACTGTCTTCGGCGACTGCGCCGATATAAATTCGACCTGCTCCGATGACTTCAGCCCAACTGACGGCAATCGCCAGCAAATGAGCATTGCGAAACGGCACGTACGAAGTCGGAATTTCCGTCGAAGCCAAATCGGCCTGACTGACTTCGATCTTTCCATCTGTCAAAGAAGAACCGCCAATTTGCGCCAAATGAGCGATGCTGGTCGCCAACCGCCGATCAACTCGGTAAAAATCAGCAATGTCGTCGAAGGCTTTCAATTCCCGCCGCTCGGTTCGCTGACCGTAGCTGACGTGCAGCAACGCGAGTTCGTCGTTTTCACCAGCGGCGATGGCAGTCGTCACGCAACTATCCATCCCGCCACTTGTTAAGACCACTGCTAGCATGATTCGGTTTCAAACTCCTTTTACGTCCGGCCCCCAAATGTATTTGTGAAGCTGCAATTGCATTCTGGCGCGGATGCCGGACTGCAAAATCCATTCGGCCAGGTCTTTCAGTTCGACAGCGCCCCAGACCGGAGAAAACAACACCTGAGATTGGCGCTGGCTGAGGCGGTATTTTTCGATGACTTCCAAAGCGAAGTCGAAATCGGTTCGATCTTTGATGACGAACTTGATTTCATCCAACGGATTCAGTCGTTCCAGGTTCAGCCAGAAATTGCGCTCGGCTTCGCCGCTGCCGGGACACTTTACGTCCAGAATTTTAATCGCACGTGCATCCAGAATGCTGGCATCCAACCCGCCACCTGTTTCGACCAGCACGGTGAATCCTTCATCGCAAAGCCGCGTTACTAATTCCGTGCATTCGCGCTTTTGCACCAGAGGTTCGCCGCCGGTGATTTCGACCAGTTTGCAACCGTAACCGCGAACTTGTTCGATGACTTCGTCCAGAGACATTTCGGTTCCGCCAGCGAAGGTGTATTCGCTGTCGCACCACGAACAACGCAAATTGCACCACGTCAACCGAACGAATACGCACGGCAACCCTGCAAAGGAAGATTCTCCCTGAATGGAATAAAAAATTTCCGTGATCCGCATAGCCGCACTATAACACCCACAACAGACTTATTTGATCTTCAGCACTCGCCGGGCGTTTTCGTACAAAATCTTTCGCTCGATCTTTTTGGTTGGTGAAAGGCGTTTGACCGTTTCCAGGCATTTGATGCCGCTGCATCGTGTATCTTTGGTCGTTTCGTCCTGGCAATCGCTGCCGTACATCAATTTGTTCTGGTGGCGACGGAAGAACTCTTTGGTGAATTCTTCGTCGCGCGACAAAGCGTTTAGCCCCGATCCCGCCGACAGGTCTCCATAAAAATTGGCGTAATCAGCCAGCCAGCGGTCGGTCAAACCTCCGGCGGTCAATTTGCCTTTGGGATACAGCGCCGTTTGATCGTGGTTGCGATCAATGTTTCCCCAAAACGTCTGAGCGTGACCGATGAAATTCACGCGCGGGAATTTTTCCAGTACCTTATGAAACCTCTCGTAGCCGGTGTTGTATTTGCCGTGCTGGAAATGCAGCAACACAGACACGTTGAAATCTTTAGCCAGCGCCGCGATCAGTTCTACGTGTTTGGAATCGCAATCCACGAAAAACTTTTGCTCACCAATGCCAATGGCTCCGGCTTTCAAATACTTTTCGATGACGGCGCGAGCTTCGGGCAGGTCCGCGACTTCGTTGGCGAAAAAGACGAATTCGTTCGGATACTGTTTGGCCAGTGCGACGACGGAATCGTTGCCGTAACAATCGGCTTCCAAACCGAACTTCGACCCGGCAGGCAACAGCACGGTTTTCGTAGCTCCAAGCGCGCGTTGATGCTGAATCAAATCCGCATCGCTACGTCCCCAGTAATGCGTGTGCTGGTGAATGTCTATGATTGGTTCGGCGGCTTCGACGGCTGTGGCTACTGCTCCGACGGCTCCGGCCAGAAAAGTGCGACGAGAAATTGTGTTGTTCATGGTTTGTCTGGTTGGAAGCGCCCTTGCTTACTCGCGGGCTACTGACACAAAAAAAGAAGACTCAGGTTGACGCGCATTGCGTCGCCCTGAGTCTACAATCACCCCTCAACCCAAACCAAAGGAGAACAAATCAGCTTTGCGCTGTTTGACCGAAAAACTTTTCGCCAACGATGGGAATCTGCCGCCGATGCAGCAACAACACGACCGCACTGCAAACAAACACGACCGCTGCCAGAGCGAACAATTCTCCGTTATCGCCGACTGCTGTCAGCTTGATTCCCAGCATTGTCAGATGGCTCATAATCGCGCCGCTTATGACTCCAAGCGAAAGCAGCGCACCCAGCCAGATAGTTCGCGGGATCAGCAGCAAAATCGAAGCGATCAACTCCGCCACGCCGGAACCAAGTCTTCCCCACGGTTCAGCGCCCAGCGTCGTGAAGATGTAAACCGATTCCGCCGCGCCAGTGAATTTGAAAAACAAGGTTTGCAACAAAATCACAGCGACGACAATTCGCAGCAGCCAACTCAGAATGTTTTGTCCTTTGCTCAGTTCCATGACGGTTTCTCTCTGAAGTGTCCGGCAAGCTTCACCAATAAAGCTTGCCGCGAATTGAAGGTCACTTTTTCAGTGAAGAGCAGCGCGCCGTTGCGCCGTCCTCCTTGTGTGAATACTTCGGAGCGTGCTGGATATTCCCAACGTCAAATTTTTACTCGTAACGAAGCGACTCGATTGGATCGGTTTTGGAAGCTCTGAGCGCAGGCCATAATCCGCTGAAGACGCCTACGATCATCAGAATGCTGGTGGCTGTCAGAACTACATCGCCGGATAGCAGCAGAAAAATGTCAGTTTGTTTGGTCGGGTCTTCCAGCAAATCAGCCAGGAAAGGACGATGACCGGCGACAGTCACCACCAGCCACGAAAGCGCAATGCCCAGAACTCCGCCCAGAAAAGTGATGACCAAGGCTTCAAGAATGAATTGAATCAGAATGTGGCGGCGTTTTGCGCCCAGAGCTTTGCGAACGCCGATTTCGCGTGTTCGTTCGGTGACAGAAACCAGCATGATGTTCATCACTCCAATGCCGCCGATCATCAAAGTCAGCGCGCCGATGAAACTGAGGATAATTTTCAGCCCGCCGGTCATGCCGCTGATTTCTTTCATGTTTTCGACGGAATCATTGAAGCTCAACGCGCGTTCATCTTTCGGATTGAAACTATGCCGCGCGGCCAGGACTTCTTTGACTTGTTTGATGGCTTGAAAGTGAGTGGCAGGGCTGAGCGTTTGAATCACCATGTTGTCCACGTAATCCTGGCTCCAAAGCTGTTTGACCGTGGTGTAAGGAATAAAAACGCAGTACTTATCCGGCGAGTAGTAATTGGAAAAGCTGACTTTTTGCGTCAACACGCCAATCACCTCAAAGGTCAATCCTTTAATGCGAATGGTTTCTCCAACTGCGGGCGAATTGCCGAACAGTTTTTTGGCAACTTCGGAACCGAGGAAAACTACGCGGCGCTGCTTCTCAATGTCTTCGGCGTTGAGGAAGCGACCGAACTCAGCAATCTCGCTTCGCATTTCGCCGTATTCAGGAGCCACTCCGCGCACGTTGCTGCTGGTTTGTTTGATGCCGAAGCTGATCGGCAACCCTTCAACGTATTCCGGGCTGACGTGTTTGATCGTGCCGAGTTGCCGGAGCGGCTCGGCGTCTTCTTCTTTCAATCGAATGCGGCGACCGGCGCGCTCGCCTCCGGCCTGCATGCTGGTTTGACCGTTCCAGATGACGACGGTTCCATTGCTGAATGCTCGGCGGAAACCGGTTTCGATGGCTGTGTGGAATCCGTTGCCATAAGCCATCAACAACACGACGGCGACGATTCCCCAGGCGATGCCGGTCATGGTCATAGCGGCTCGAATGCGATGACTGACCAGAGATTGAATAGCTTGAACGAAGACTTCTTTCAGAATCATAAGCTCACATCTCGTAGCGCAAGGCTTCAATCGGCGGCATCTCTGCCGCGCGGCGAGCCGGATAAGTCGCCGCGATAACTCCAATCAGCGCCAGCGCCCCGACTGAAAATGCAGCCGTTTGCCAGGTGATGATCATTCCCGAAAACCGAGCAGGCAGCGGCAGCATGTTGACCACCTTGCAAAGCCCAATACCTATGCCCAATCCGATGGTTCCGCTCAGCAAAGTCAGCAACAATCCTTCGCTGAAAAACTGCCGCAACACGTTGCCGGAAGTTGCGCCCAGAGCTTTGCGGATGCCGATCTCTTTGGTTCGCTCTTTGACGGAAATCAGCATGATGTTCATGACGCCGATGCCTCCCAGCGCCAGGGTGATGATGCTGACGGCGATGAAAAATTCGCGCATGCTGGTAATCATCTTGTTGAAGAACACGGTTTCCAGCGCGGTGTTCCACATCGAAAGAGCTTCGCGGTCAGACGGATCGAAATTGTGGCGCGGCGCGATGATCGAAAGTACTTCCTGTTCAACCGGGCCGATTTTTTCAAAATTGATTTTGCCTTCGCGTTCGATGATGCGGTTGAGTTCGTTGGCGACTTCTTCGTAAGGCGCGGCGATGATCGTTCCCACAGAATCCGCCGTGTTGTTTTCACCTGGCATCGGAAAATCTTTCCGCATCGTTTCGTAGGGAAGAAACAGACGATTGTTATCCGGCCCGGTGTAGTTGGAATCCTGTTCCTTCTTTCTGACTCGGCCAATGATTGTGTAAGGCAATCCGTTCAGCGAAATCTGTTGGCCAATTGCATCGCGGTCGGCGAACAACTGTTTGCACATCTCGAAACCGATGACGGCGACACGGCGAGATTCAGTGTTGTCCTGTTCGTTCAGCAACCTGCCGCGATCAACTTCGATGGTGCGTATGAATTGGTATATCGGCCAGACGCCGCTCAACTGAGTCGAACTGGCGTTGAATGCGCTTTTGGCGCTGACGCTGCCGCGCATCAATTCCGGCGTGATGTGTTCCAACAGCCGGGCTTTTTCTTTCAACGCATGCACGTCGCCTAAATCCAGCCTGACCAGTTTGCCCGCGCGTTCGCCGCCCGCCTGAGTGCTGGTTCGTCCGTTGCGGATGATGATGATGTTTCGGCCAAGCTCTTTCAGAACGTAAAGATTGCCTTGCTGAAAACCTTCGCTGACCGCCGACAATAACACGATGGAAATTACTCCCCAGATGATGCCGAACATCGTCAGAAAGCTTCGCAGCTTGTGCGC
>JANRKX010000161.1:0-14801 GCA_033763255.1 Acidobacteriota bacterium
GAGCATTCGACTTGACCCGGTTTTCGTCCCGTCAGGGACGGTTTGAGATTAGCGCGGCAGTTTACTGCCGGGAAAAGCAGCGAATGAATTGGCGTCCTGTCGGGACGCTTGAAGTCTCGCCAGAGTAGAATTCAAGCGTCCCGACGGGACGCAGCGGAGAAAGACTCCGCTACCCGGCGTTGAAACGCCGCGCTAATTTCAACCGTCCCTATCCGGGACGAAGAAACTGTCAAATGTCTTGCTTGATCCGCCATCGCGTAACATCAGTTACAGATCAAATAATCGCTTCTGAATTCATTGCTTCGAAAGCTCGCCGGGTTGTTTCGACAACTCAGCGCCGGGGATGTCAACAATTCGATAAACCTTGAGAGTCGTCTTCGAGAATTCTTCTCGCAGATGCGACCGGTTCCGATTCAAAAAGCCGGTCAAAAATTCGTCTTCTGTGGGTTCAATGCCCAGCGGGCCGGAAACGATGTGAGTCGCGTTGATCTTTCGGAAGTAATTCCAGATCACCTGATCGTCTTTCGTCACCGGATAAAACGAACCTCTGCGTCCGGTGAACAGTCCCAACGCTCTGGGCTTGCCAAAAATCAGCACATCCGTCTGAGCCGTTTGCCGATTGACGTAATCAAAAAACTCAACAGCGTCTTTGCCGGAAATGCCGTTTGGTATTTCCCTGAAGTTATAAACGGTGTACCCCAACACGTATGTCAGCGTGATGGCGGCGGCCAATCCGCCAAGCGCCACCGTCCTGCCCCCTCTGAATGCCACTGCTTTGAAGAACTGCTGCTCCATCAACAAGCGAATTCCTTGCAAGGCATAAAAGATGAAAAACGGAACCACCGGCAACAAATACCGAATGCCGCCATCCATCGGCGCAATCACGACACAAACGGTGTACAGCGCAACAAACACTTCGATAAAGGTAATCCGCTTTCTCAATTGCGCCACAAACCCAACCACCGCCAACCCGGACATCACCATCGTCAGCGCCAGCCGCGCCAGCTTACTGTATCCGTTATCCCAAATCTGCGTCAGCGAAGCCGTATACAAAGGCACATTGTTCAACGCGAACTGCATCCAGTCTCGCAAAAAGCTCTCTGAGCCTGTGTTGACGCTTTCGACGTATGTCCGGTCGCTGCGGAGCAAGACAGCCTGAAGAACAATCAAGCCAATCGCCAGCAACACCGAACCGACTGCATACAACGACGGAAGCGACAGCTTTCGATTCCGAATCAGGTCAAAGAACACCAGGCTCGGCACCAGAACGATCCCAATGCTTCTGGTTCCGTAAGCCAGGTAAAACGACAATCCTGTCGCCAGCGCATATCCCAACTGAGTCAACCGGCTCGCTCCGGCTTGAATCGCGTTGTAAGAGTTCAACACCACGAAAACGCTCAGATAAACCATCAGGTAAAACACCGGCTCTGATTCGACCAGGTCTTTGGTTTCCCAAAAGTACGGGTTCAGCCCAACCAGCGCGATCAACGCCAATTGCCAGTTGGCGGGCAAAAACTCTTTGGCGATTTTGGCCAACACAAACAGCCCCAGCAGAAACACCAGAATCAACTCCGCCTTCATCGCCGTCAGGTTCAATCCGAACAACCAGACGACAGGTGCCAGCACCAGCGGACAAATCGGCGGATACGAAGCCGGGCCAACATACGGCGGCAGATAGATGTAACTGGTCGAATGGTAGCTCGCGCCTTCGGCGATGTTTTGGGCATGCTGGATGTACATGCTGAAATCATCGCCCCATTGATGTCCCTGCCGAATGGTCAGCAGGTAAAAAACTCCGATTATCAAAAGAACAGGAATCAGAAGCTGGCTGCTTCTGACGTTGAGTTCCAGGTTGATCGCCGGTTTGGCGAACGAACCGCTGTTCATTGGGGCAGAAGCATCAACCAGCATCGTGGTCGTTTTTATAAAACTCATAACCGACTCTTACCCTCATTCGCGGAGAGAAAACACGTTACCGGTTCATCGAGAAAGCATGGGTCGCAAGGCGTCGTCGCCTGTTGAAACTGCTTTCAAATCAAATTCGGCTGTGCGTGGGTCACAGGCGCGTTGGCAAATTTCCGCGAAATCGGCTGCAACACGCTCCCAGCCGAATCGCTCTCTGACAGTCGCAGCCGCGCGTTGCCCCAGTTGATGAGCAAACGCCTGATCGGCCAACACTCGCACAACCGCGTCCGCAAACGCAGCGGGCGTGTCGGCAATCAACAACTCTTCGCCATCGTTGAGCGGCAATCCTTCTGCGCCGACGGTGGTCGAAACCATGGGCTTTTCCATTGCCAGAGCTTCGTAAATTTTCAATCGCGTGCCTCCGCCAATGCGAATCGGCACGATGTAGGCGGCAGCGTTTTCCATGTAAGGTCTGACGTCGTCCACACGCCCGGTGACGACAATTAATGAATCGCGCTCGCTCAGTTCCAGCAGTTCTTGTCCGGGTTTGCGACCGACAATCGTCAATTTGACGTTCGGCAATTTGGCGCGAACCAGCGGCAAAATTTCTCCACAAAACCAGTTGATGGCGTCTACGTTCGGCAGCCAGTCCATCGAGCCGGTGAACACCAAACTCGCCAGTTCCGGCTCAGCGTTGGTTTGCGGACGAAAGAACTCCGTATCCACGCCGGTCGGCACGTCTGTCACCGCTTGAACTCCGTAATCGCGGCGCATCATGTCGGCGTCTTCGCGCGAAACGGCGATGACGTGGTCGTAGCGGTGACACTCGGCTTTTTCCAGCGCGCGCATCTTCAACCACTGTCCGTACAGGTACAGCCGTTTCAGCGGATTCGACTGCGTTTCGTAATGCCGTTGCCAGATCATCGCTTCGACGTTGTGCTGGAACAGCACAGTCGCGCAACCTAAATTTTCCGGCACGTTGATGCTCGGCGTCAGAAAGTCGCAAACGACGACATCCGGTTTATCCTGTTCGACCAGCCGCAAAATCTCTCGCCGCATTTCCGGCGATTCGTATTTCTTGACGGCATAAGGCAGCCGCGAAAACAGGTTCTCAGCCAGTTCAACGTAAAACCCGGCGGAAAATTTTTCGCGCATACGATGCGGAATCGTCACCAGCTTGTGGCAATACTCGCTGGCTTGTTCGCGCGCGTCGCCATTTCCATCCGGCGAAGCCGTTCCGTCATCCAGCGTCAAATAAGTGACGTGATGCTCGCGCTTAAGCTGCTTCAACATCTCGTAAGTGCGAATCTTGCCGCCTTTGTCTACGGGATGCAGCAATTCAGTTTTGATCCAAAGTATCTTCAAAGCTATCTCCTGGTCAGTACCGCAACCGATAGGAATCGCCTATCGGCTAAAAGCCTTTTCCGGCACCAGCGGCACTAGCGACCGCTCGCGGCGCTGACACATCTTCACCATCCAAAAAACGGCGCTGCCAGATTTCAAAGTTCATCAACATCCACAACCGCTCGGCGTGATTTTCGCCCGCTTCGTGCCGAGCCACCAGATTGCGAACGAAGTCCGGTTCGAAGATGCCGCGTTCCATCGCGCGCGCACCCAACACGTATTCATCCAGCAACGGACGGAACTGGCCGCGCAGCCAGGCGCCGACCGGAACCGGGAAGCCCATTTTTTTGCGAGTCAAAATTTCGGCAGGAATCTTGTCGGCCATCGCCTGGCGCAAGATGTATTTCGTCGTCAGCCCGCGCAGCTTCATGCGTTCGGGCAAGCGCGCGGCAAACTCGACCAGTTTGTGATCCAGGAACGGCACGCGGCTTTCGATGGAAGCGGCCATGCTCATCTGATCCTGCTTCATGAGCAGTTCGTGCAGGTAGGTTTTCATATCCGCCGCCAGCAATTGATCGAGCATAGTCACCGCGTCGGCTTCGCCCATCAGCGCCAGCGAAGTTCGATACGGATCGCTTTCTGCCATTCGCGCGCGAGTTTCGGCGGTGAACAAACTCTGCTGCCGTTGGCGCGAAAAAACGGAAAAGTTATCGAAGTAAATGCTTTCGATGTCGGAAGGAACGCACAGAAATGTTCGCGTCAGTTTTTGCCGAACGGCCAATGTGCCGTTGCCGTTTTCAATTGCGGATTTCACCAATCGGCGCAGCGGCGAAGGAATAACGCTGTTGTAAGCGCGGCCAAGCGAAAGGTTGTAAATCGTCTTGCGGTATTTGTCGTAACCAGCCAGCAATTCGTCGCTGCCTTCGCCGGTCAACACGACTTTGACGTGTTCGGCGGCCAGTTTGGAAACAAAGTAAAGCGGAATGCTGGACGGGTGCGCGATGGGTTCGTCTTCCTGATAAACCATCGCCGGAAGCGCATCGAAAAACTGCTGCGGGCTGACGACGATTTCGTGATGCTCCGTGCCAAAAGCTCGCGCGGCCATTCGCGCGAATTCCAGTTCGTTGGCTTCGCGTTCGTTAAAGGCGACCGAAAACGTTTTGATCGGGTCGCTGACCAGTTTGCTCATCACACCGGCAATCGCCGTCGAATCAATCCCGCCGGACAAAAACATTCCCAGCGGCACATCGGCCATCAATCGCAACCTGACGGATTCAGTGAAAAGCTGGTCGAACTGTTCGATGTATTCACGGTCGCTGAGCGGCGATTCGTGTTTGGCGAAACTGACTTCCCAAAACCGTTTGATTTCGACTTTGCCTTCCTGCCAGACCAGGGTGTGGCCGGGCGGCAAACGGCGAACTCCGCGAAACAGCGTTTCATCGCCGGAGGTGTAACGGTTCGCAGCAAAATCGCTCAGCGCATCGTAATTGAGTTCAGGTTTGACCGCGCGCGCTTCGAGCAAGGCTTTGATTTCCGAAGCAAAATGCAGCACGCCGTCATTCGACAAGGTGTAATAAACCGGCTTGATGCCCAACCGATCACGAGCAATCACCAATCGCTGGTTGACGCCGTCCCAAATCGCAAAGGCAAACATGCCGCGCAGGTACTGCACCGCACTGGCGCCGAATTCTTCGTACAGGTGAATGATGGTTTCGGTGTCGCTGGATGTCCGATAGCGATGGCCGCGCTCTTCCAGCATCGGGCGATGGTCGCGGTGGTTGTAAATTTCGCCGTTGAAAACAATCTGCACCTGGCCGTCTTCGTTGGTCATTGGCTGGTGACCGCCGCCCAAATCCACAATCGAAAGCCGCCGATGTCCTAGCCCTATGCCGCCGTCAACGAAATTGCCAGCATCGTCCGGCCCGCGATGCGTCAACGTATCGCGCATCCGCGAAAGCAGAGATTCGTCCGCTCGGCGATTTAATTTTTTAGGTACGGCAATGCCGCAAATTCCACACATCGTTTTTGCCTCTTCAACTCATTCCCAACTGCGCCAACTTCAATCGCCAGCCGTTTTCATCCACTTCAAATGCCGCCCGTCGAGTCCGGCGCTCCAACAAAAAGCTGGCGCCGTTGATGACCACTTTAATGACAGGCGAATTCAGCACCAATTCAAACCGGTTGGTTCCCTGCACAGCTATTTCCAGCCATTCCTTGTGAAACTCCATCGAACATTGGTTGACGACAACCGGCGACCGGAATTCCAGACAACCGCGAATCAGCATTTCCTGCCCGTGAATCAATCCGGCGTGAACCGGTTGACCGCCGACGATTCGCAACCAGGCCATAGCGCCAGTCGAGGCCAAAAATCCGCTGCCAAGCTGGCTGGCTTGATCGCCAAGCAAAACAATGTCCTGAGACTTGCCGCAGGCAATGCTGAATCCACCTTCGCCAAGCTCTGACACAGCGAGCTGGCCGATGGTGACAGGTTTTCTTGTACTGTTGGGAATTATCAGCGAGGCGAAAGACTGAGTTCCCTTTCCTTCGGCAGTAAGCGTTGCCGTCGGGGATAATTGACACTGGCCATAACAACGCGACACCCAGCTTTTTTTGATGGCAGCGTTCAACTCGGCGCTGCTGAACGACACTAAAGTAAGGGCTTCATCGCCGGGCGCGCTAACGTGAACCCGCTGCCCGGCGGCATCCGCATTGTATTTCGGCGTTTGAACAACCACTTTCTCATTGCGGCTTGGTCTGCCTGAAACTTCGGCAACGCAATCGTGAGGAAAGTGATAATTCAATGTGTACCGGTGATGTTCCAGCGCATCGAACCGATCTCGCACAATCAGGTAAGGCGGCAATTGAGATTCACCGCCTGCTTTCATAAATAACACTTCGCGCCAGTGCTTCACCGGATCGGCCAGTCGCTGGTAGCCGTTGTGCGAACCGGAAAAATAACCAAAATTTTCATTGCCGCTGAATTCGTCAAGCTTGCTTTCGGCAATATGGCTCCACGAAAACGGCCCTGCGGTTACGGATTGCGATTGGCCGTCTACTTCGGCGGTGTTGTGCGCTGCCGTCGAACGAAAGTAATCGCGCAAATCCGCTTTGCCTGTGTAAGTCAACGTGCCGGAATCAGTCAGCCAATTGACTCCTCCGGCGGAAAATTCCAGCGAGAGCGCATCGGCGTGCGCGTGTCCGCAAGCCAGACTGCCGTGCGGGCCGCAATCCATCAACACGTAGCCCGATTCCGGCAACCATCCATCGCGCATTACAAAGTACCCGGCTTCGCCAAACGCCTGCGAATGTTTAGCCGGAAGCGTGGCTTTGACGCCGTCGTAATCCGCCAATCCTTCAGGCCCAAGCAACCACAAAGTTTCCGCCGCAGCTTCTCCGGCAACGAATTTCCAATCGCCACGACCGGCAATCGCGGCTCCTGTCGCCAAAGTGTCGCGGAAATCATCCAATCGCCGAACGCCCAACATCACCAATCGCCCCCCATCGTCATCTCCCACCAATGAAGCCGAACCATCAGGCCGCGTAATCCACATCAAATGATCTAACATCTGCGCCAGCATCTTTTCGAGTTCCGCAGGCAAAGCAGCACGCGAAGCTTTGCCCAAAGTCAGCAGATGCAGGTAAAAATCAGCCGTGTACCGATGGTAATAACTCGTCTGCTCGAAATAAACACCGTCGCCGCGAATCTGCGTGTACAACTGATCGCTGAGAATCTTCAGGCCTTTCTTTCGCCAGCTTTCAGCGCGCTTCAATTCCGGCAGCGCGACTCCCAAATAAAACAACCCCAGAGCTTCGCCGGTCAGATGTGTGTTCGGGCTGAAATAATGCGAAAGGTATTTTTCGACGTGCTGCCCGAATGCTGTCAAAAACTTCAACAACCGCGCCAGAAATTCCGGCGTCAACCGGCTGGAACCTGCAAACAAATGCAGCGCCCACAACCACGAAATCGAACGAAACGCGACTTCCAGACTGCTTGCCCAATTGATGCCGCGCCCCGGAGGATTTGCATCCATCCACGATGTTGCCAATGCGACAAAGGATTCGGCAAAGCGTTCGTCATTGGTCAACCAATACGCCTGCCCCAACGTGACAAAGAACTGATGCCGGTTTAATTCCCAAGTGATTTTCTTGTCACCAGCAATTTCCGGATTTAGATAATCAATCTTGCTCCAATGAACCAACGGCGTCCGCTTATCTGAAACCGGCTCCAAATGCCAATCAATCGGATTTCCGAACTTCAGGCCATTGAATCCCAGCAGGTCGAACTTGCCAGCCAGCACACGCTCAGCGCGATTGATGATTGCTTTGCGCTGAGCGGCAAATCGGCTGGCCATCAGCACGTTAATTTCGGCCTTGTGCGCCAACGAAGGGAAAAACGTCTGTACGCCGGAATTTTTGATCCGCTCCAGAATCAACGCCGCTACCGCTGGCGCTGTGTTTCCGCCCGGCGACCGATTCACGCCTGGCTGAACCTGACGCAGCCAATCGGCGTCACTCATTTCCGTCCAAACCAGAAACTGTTCGCGTAAAATCGCCAGTTCCTGGCTGCCACGAACGCGAATCTCTCGCAGACTTTTGCCGCGCAGCTTCTTCAGATATTTAAGAGAACCGACCATCGTCATCACGCTCCAATCACCTTGCCTGTTGCGAATCGCCATCGAGTGCTTAACAACTTCGCCTTATTTCCGATAAGACTTTCGCCCAAATAACCAATCTGATTGTTTTTCCGACTTGGACACACTACAGCCTGCCTCGGATTAACTTCGCGTGGCGTTATCACCCTGAAATTTGATGATGCTTAGCCAGCCGTGGGGCTTTCTCAGGTTGGTGACTGTGGCGAAGTTTTCTTGTCAATGCCCGCTCATTCTCTCAGCAGGCTTTTCAATTGAATTGCGCCACGTCTTTACTTAGCGTCGCGCAGATGCTGCGCGTTTTGGCATGTGGATTTGCCCTCAAAATAGAAATCCGGTGAGGTGAAATTCCGGGATCTCCCCCAGCCCAGTTAAATCACCTCACCACGCAGCGCACCGCCCCCATTTCGACACGCGATGCGCACGCGAATCGTCTGCTCCGTTTCCGGAGCCAATCTTTAAGTTCCTTTACCAGCCAACTGCGGTTTGGCAAGAGAGTCCGTTGCTACTGTCGAAATTCGACTTTCGCGTATAGGCTCCCAAACCACCTGAGTTCCGCCGCCTATGAAGCGTAAAAACCCAGCAACCGACGCAACATTGACCAACAGGAAGTAATACGGAATGGCCAATGGCCCAATCTTGACCTTCATACGTTCAGCGCCCCAACCAACCACAGTCGAGAAATAAAACACTGCCTGCGCTAAAAAAGCGTATTTGTAATAAGGAGATTGTTCGAGCAGAAACCAATTTGAAATCAGCGCACCAATCAGAAATACCGGCACGACATAACGAAGCACCTTGTGCGAAAACATCTGGAACGCAAACATTCCATGCTTGGTCAGGCTAAAAATTTCGCGGTAACGATTCAGCGCACGAAGCGTTTGCGAAATCACCCGCACACGCATCCGCAATTCGTCCTGACCTTTGTTGTTTGTGTCTTCGGTGGAAATCGCTTCCGGTTCGTAAACGGTACGCAACCCTTGCAAATGAATTTCCGTTGCGATCACAAAATCATCAATCAACTGGTTCGCCAGCCGCGCCTGGCAGATACGACGCACTGCATACAAACAACCGCTGACGCCAATCAACGACCCCAAACGGCTTTCACAGGCTTTCAAAAACTTTTCATATCCCCAATACGAACGGCAGCCTTTACCAACCGCTGTTGATGTACGATCAACGTAAACCAATTGCCCGGCAACGCAACCGACTTCAGGATCAGCAAAGCTACGAACAATCTTTTTCAAGGCATCAAGTTCAAAAATAGTCGTCGCATCAGAAAAGACCAGGATTTCGCCAGTGGAAATTTTTACGGCTTGCTGTTGAGCACGGGTTTTCCCTTGTCGAACTTCCTGCCTGTGCAAAATCACTCCACGATCGGCATAGCTACGCACAATTTCATCCGTGTCATCAGAAGAACAATCTGAAGCCACCACAATTTCCAGCTTCTCTTTCGGGTAATCCAAAGAAAGCATGTTATCAAGCTTCGCTTTCAGATCACGCTCTTCGTTATAAGCGGCAATGATGATGGAAATGCTCGGCGAAAAATCATCTTTCCGAATCGGTCGGGGAAACAACCGACTCAGCCAAAACACCGCCAGAGGGTAACCGAGAAACGTATAAAGAATCAGGATAACAAATACCCCAAAAACTATTTCAGCGATCATAGGACAATCCACCAGGGGGAACCGAATCAATACTGCAATTCGGCTATCCTTGCTCCTTTCTCAATGTTGTTACCAACGCATAAGATAATTCCCGCGCGGTAATCACAGTCCTTAATAGATCAGAGAGAGTTATGAAGGAATCTTCAACTCACCCATTCAATTGCATAAGACCTGACAACAAGCTCGTGCAGGTCAGAACGGTCAATTAATTCGAAAATATCCTTGGGCGAAATGCGAAGACCTAAAGACAGCCTTAGCACACTCTCAAGGCTCAAATTTGTGATCATAGAGTTCTGAATTCGTGACATCAGCCCTTGATCAAATCCTGTCAATTTGCAAAATTCCGATTGCTTCAACCCTAACTCTGCCAAGCGATTACGTACAAACAATGCCAAAGGCGTTTGCTCACTCTTATGCGCTCGTATCACAGTAAAAGTCATCGGCTCGGCTAATTGCGTCAAACTCACTTGGCACCTTCATAAAATCGGCGATAAAATAACCACTCCTAATTTCTTTGAGCTATACCTGTTCAAGCACATCTGCTTTGCAACGACAAACGTCCCTTATTTCGCGCCCAGTGTCACCTACCTAAAACAACAAACGACAAGAAGCTGACAAAATTGAGCGAGTTCATCACTTTCGACATTTTCTTTTGCATATTGCCATTTACCAACACCGTATCCCCAGCTCGCAACGTAGGGTTTTGCTCTGCTCCGGCCTTGCCCTCAATATACTTCTTCACGTTCACAGCGACTTTTTCCAATCTTCCATCGCGGTTTTGCCTCAACAGAATCACATCGCTGCGGTTGGCTGTTTCAAGAAAACCGCCGGTCGAATTTATTGCTTCAAGAAGCGTCATTGGTTTTGCCATAACCAAAACAGCAGGCGCTTTAACTTCTCCCAATACCCCAACTTTGGCACTTTGCGCCTCTTCCAGAGATACACTTACCTTAGGGTTGATAATGTATTCGCTGAAATCGGAAGTAAGCTTCTTTTCGAGCTGCGGAACAGTCGTTCCAACTACTTCAATATCACCCACCAAAGGATGATAAACCCTGCCAACAGGCGAAACTTTCACCTTAGAAAACGAATAGTCTGGCTGGCCAAGTACGCGTATTGAAATCTCATCTCCTGGCCCAAGACGGTAACTCATGTAAAAATTACGATAGATATTCTTGAAATACTCCTCCTCAGAATCCATCGCAAAATCGTCACTATTTCTGACAGACTCCTTAACCGTGTTTTTTGCCGTGACAGACTGGGCTTGGGCTGCCCACGTGCCAACACACAGTAAACAAACACACATCAGGGTTTCCGCCAATAGCGGGAAGCTTCTAAATAATTCCACAAAGCTATTCCTAGATTTCATTGCTACCACCTAAAAAGACTATCAATTAGCAATCCGGTTCAAAACAACACCAAAAATATCTTCTTCAGACAGCAAACCAATTGCTTTAGCCATTTGGGAAGTGCCCGTTTTCCCTTGACGAATAACAATCAAAGCCGTATCAACTAGTTTAATCAACATGCTGCAATCAGCTCGCTCCATCAAAGGCGGTGAATCAAACAAGATAAAGTCATACCCAGGATCAAGTATCTCAAGCATTTCCTGAAACGCAGGCGAAGTAATAATCTCTACGGCATTATCAATTCGCTCACGTGTAGGTAAAACGTGGAAACCACCAGGCATTACTTTGACAATTGCTGAACCGGGAGGGAGGTCACGCTTATAGGCTTCGGCAAGCCCGATTTGAGACTCAATTCCAAGCAGTCTTATAACAGAAGGTCTTACTAAATCTGTATCCACAACTAACACCTTCTTACCAGCTTTTGATAATGCGCCAGCTAAATTCAAAAGCACACTTGTTCTGCCTTCTCCTTTTTGCGCTGAAGTAATAAGCACTCGCTTGAACAACCGTTCTGATGTTCCAGAAATCAACCTCAGCGCAAGCATGTCGTACTGCTCCGAAGCTCTTAAATCATGCTCATGCAAAGTCACCAGATTAGGAGCGACATGGAATAAGTTGAGCGACACTTCCCGCGAAGGTTGCGCCAAAGCTTCACGCCTAGCTCTAAGCCCATTAGTATCACGTCCCTCAAGTTTATTCACTCCACTAGGAGATAACGCGTAATACTTAAAATCAAGCTTTTCCAGAGACTGGCTCTGCCTACCTTCTTCCTGGCTCCTCGCTTCATCACGAAATGGCTTGGTTCGACGAGGCTCAGTTACCTTGCTTGTTACTATTTCTAACATTTTTTCCATTTTTACTCCTTTAATCCGTTGTTCAATTATTATTTCGCAAATATTTGGAAAACTTGAGTCTTCTTGAAAACTAAAGCCAATATCGGGACGAGCGAAATAACAAATAGCAGAATAAATAAAGCACGCACCAAGACGAATTTTCGCTTCCTACTATTCTCAGATGGGGTAAGCGTCTCAGGAATCAAACCAACCACAGGAGCACCCAAATAATACTCAACGTCACGTTCGTCGTTTATCAAGGCTAACCTAGGTAACTCTACTGACAAAGCCGCTATCAATCCAACCCCAATAGATAAAACGAATGCCATCAACATTAACTTGATTCTATTAGGCGCAACAGGGGCTTGCGGCAAAACAGCCTTATCAACAACTTGAAAAAGCGATGTATTGTTACTGCCACTATTCACATCTCCCAATCGCATCAACGAGTCTCGACGCTCCGTAAGCTTGCTTAAGCGATTAAACATTAAACCGTATTCACCGCCGCCATCTAAATCATTTTGATTCTCAATATAAGGCGCTGCTACGCCTGCGTCGGCAGAAGCGACGATTGTGGGTGACACATCAACTGTCGGCAAAAGAGCCAGCGATTGTCGCTTTCTAGCAAGTTCACGCTGGTTTAACTCAACCTCCGTTTCAATATTTGCCAAATCACGTTGAAGCACCCGCAAATCTCTCATCTCTGGGGTAAAACCTGATGCTCCAGATTGCCCATTTCCAACCGATTCATATTGAGCCAGTTGGCGATCCAGTTCGGCTATCTGATTTCGCGTTTGAATAACTTTCGAATTTTTATCTGTGTATTGAGATGTTTGGTCTTTTAATTGGGCCAACAATTGTGCTTTTTGCGAAAGCAAAACCCCGTACGCACTTGTGCCTCGTCCATTATCACTAACAGAAACAGGCGAGGCGGCAACTATTTTTTCTTGATCCGCAATCTGCCGTTTTTGATGTGCAACTCGCTGACTTAAGCCAAACTCCTTATCAGTTAAGTTATCAATCGAAGCCATTAAAGAAGCCCGCTGCACGCGAATAATTTCTTTGTTACTACCTGATTTTGCAAGGCGTTGTTGGTTAATCTGCTTAAGCTGATTTTCTAAATCGGATATTGTCGCATTCAACACACGAACTTCCTCGCCTGCTCGCTTCTCTAACATTTCACTTGTGCTACTAAAATAAGAGGCGAGTTCATTCGTCACTTTCATCGCCAATTCAGGATTGTTGTGCTTATATGTAATCGTAAAGGAAATAGGGAATTGCGGATAATAATCCCGAAGCTTCGTTTCAACTGTGGTATTTCGCTTTAATTCACCTATAGCATTTTCAATGTCTGCGTTTTCTCCGTAAACCTTATATTTCCGAACGATCGGTTCAAGATTCGTACGGCTCAGCAAGTATTGGTTTACAGCAGCAACTTGGACATCTACAGTTTCTCGCTCTTCACTTGAATGTATTGTTATGGCGACTAAAGACTTCGCTTCATAAACATTTGGTATAGGGGCTATGGCAGTATATGTTGCGATCATCATTGCGGCGGCAAATAAAAAAATGAGAAATTTGCGCCGCCACAGCATCTGCCAATACTCACTAATATTCCGTGGTCTAAGATTAGCCATTACAACCTCTTCTTTGAGTAGTGCAATCTGCCTTGTATAAGGTCAAAAATAGATAAGCCATTTCGCCGAGCCTTCTTTTCTACCAACTGCTTTACACTTTTCGTGAGAAGCAATAGCACGACCCCAAGAACTAACATCAGAACTGGCTTAATCCAATGAGTAATTTGGGTCAGCCAATGATCAAAACCAATAAGCTCATTTAATAGCATAGTTCTTCCCTCAATCCCCACCAAGGAGAGGCTGTTTAGCCAAACCATGCTGGTAAGCATAAAGTGCTAGTTCAATTCTGTTCTTGATGCTGAGCTTATCGTAAATGGAAGTAAGATGGTGACGCACAGTAGCTTCGCAAACAAAAAGCCTATCTGCAATTTGTTTATTCTGAAGCCGCTCGCCAATAAGCGCGACGACTTCGCGTTCACGTTCTGTCAGTCTATGGATATTGCGCCTACTTGATTTTGGCTGAACATTTTCGCCTGATCTGACTTTGCTTTGCCACATTTCCCGTAACATTCGGGCCATTGTCACACTTTCAATCCAAGCTTCACCATTATGCACTTTTTCAATTGCTTTTATTAGAACATCCGGAGGGTCAGTTTTGAACACTAACCCCATTGCGCCAAGGCCAAATGCACGATAATGCGCCTCCGGGTCCCATTCTCCCGTAAACACAAGAACCCGGGAGCTTTTAGAGGCGAAAAGCAAATCGGGGATGGTATCAATGTTACAATTTCCACCATGTTCGTGATCAAGAAAAATAACATTGGGGGGATTTTGATCAATTACTGTCAGCGCCTGTGAATAACCGGACGCCTCTCCAATCACTTCAACCTGGGGCTTGCTTTCCATCAGCAAACGCAACCCGAACCTGACACACTCTTGATCTTGAATCAGGAGCACACTAATAGGTTTCTGGATGGGGGGTTCCACAACTTTCAAGATTCGCCTCCTAAAAAAAGTATTATCGTATTATGCTGACACATCAAATCGTATGTGCCATGAAAGCATGTGTGGGGCAAGTTTTCAGGACTACTATTGAGGATCGTAGCGGCAATCTATAGATCAATTAGATTATCAATCTAAAATAACAATAGTTCAGACAGTTTCTGGTTAACGAAGTAAGGCCCTTACAACGAATGGCCTTTTTCGAGTCGAATAAAATCAAAGTCAGATCGTCGTTGAGTTTGAGACATTTCGGCTATTACAAGTCAAATCATTAATTAAACCTGTTGCGCGATAAGAGTTGAAAGTTTAGCTTGCCTTCGAAGGAGTCAAGCCGATGTCTTTTTACACAAAGTTAGCTCGAAAGCCGAAGCAGTTCCTGACCTTGACCGGGGTGGAACTGGGGGAATTCCAACGT